>NZ_JBIATW010000003.1:0-681279 GCF_042892135.1 Streptomyces sp. NPDC001822 | reverse complement strand
ACAGCAGACCAGCACACATCCACAGCGCATAACCAGGCAATCAACAACCGAACACCGCTGACGCACAACCCCTGCCACTAACACGCCCACTCACACCCGGCAGCGGAAGCCGGAGATGTGGGCAGCCCTGACCGCCGGACAGCGCGAGCGCCTGGAGGCCGTCGGCGTCACCCCGCTTCCCGTGACCGTGCTCCCGGAGCTCCCGCCCACGGCAGGGACGACCCCGCCCCCGAAAGCGCTGAGTGCCTTCGAGAAGGGCGTGGCGGCCCTCGCGCAGTACAAGGCCCGGGAAGGCACCGTGAAGGTCCCCAGGGCCCACGTAGAGCGGTTGGAGGACGGGAGCGAGGTGAAACTCGGAGTATTCCTCAGCAACCACAAGGCCCGCCGCAGCAAGCTCACCCCCGACAAACTCACCACACTCGCGGCACTCGGGCTGGACTGGGCAGCATGACCACTCAACGCGGCGCCGGCCCCGGAAGAACATCCGGGGCCGGCGCCGTTTCCGTGCCGGGCTAGAGCGCGGTCAGCCACGGTTTCAAATTCTGGCCCGTTCTCAAGGTGGGCGCGGAGCATCGGCTGGCTCATGAAAGCCCGCCGCAACGTCCGCGACTAAGAACGCCTCCCTCAACACTCCGAAGCGCACCTGACCTGGGCATTCATCACTCTCATGACGCGCAGACTCACACGCCGTGGCCCCGCGCAAGGACTGGTCCAGGAAGGACTGATCCAAGCTTCACACCCGGCGCGGTGGAGCCGGGTTCTCAGGCGCCGCCGGGCGACGACGGAGAGAAGACGTACCGGGCTGCCCGCTCGTTAGACACGGCAGCTGCGATTCGCTTGCACATGTCGTCTGACATCGGAGGCAGGTCGTCCAGCGCGAACCACTCGGCAGCCGTGTTCTCGCCGTCGTCGGGACTCGGAACGCCGGACTGCCAAGCAAAGCGGAACACCAGGTCGAGATACTGCGTCTGGTCCCCGTTGTCATAGACGACAGGGTCCGTGACGTGAACCATCGCCAGCCGCTCCGGAACTGCCACGATACCGGTCTCCTCAAGCACCTCCCGGGCTGCGGCATCCGCCGGTTGCTCCCCCGGATCGATGATCCCAGTCACTGCCGTCCACTTGCCGTTATCTGCGCGCTTCGCCAAAAGGACCTGGTCATCCCTGACGACGACCGCGGTGACGCCTGAGAGCCACAGCGGATCGCTTCCAATTTTCTTGCGCAGCGCAAGGATGAAATCTGGTGTTGCCATCGAGTCACAATATCGACCCTGCGCTCAGGCATGCCGCCCGCCCCCGAGCCTGTTGATTACCAAGTTTCAGTTTCCAGACACTCACTGAGAGTGTGCGGCATGCCGCTGCCCCTCAACGGGAACAGCTCGAACACCCCCCGGTCCACGCGCACATGCAGGTCCTCGTAGTCGAACGTGAGCGGATCCATGCCAGGAAGATACCCCCGTGCACACCGGTCCTCCTCGGGCGTCATAGCAGCAGCACCCCGATGACGGCTGCCGCCACCCCCAGGAGCAGTGCCACGACGTTGAAGATGACATCAAGGGGACGGGAACGATGTAGGGCCGCGATGTCGGGGGTGAAAACGGCGGGGTCGTCGGGCGTGTAGTGGATCGTGAGGGTGCGGCCGTAGGAGTTCTTAGGGTTGCACAGATCAGCGGTGCAGTAGGCGGTGACGACTGTGCCGTCGTGGGTGGTGAAGGCAATGACCGGGGTGTGGGTGGTGAAGGTGGAGCCTTCGCCGTCGGTGCTGGTGTCCGTGAGCACCGCGATGACCCGGCCCTCAACGGGGGGCCGGGAGGCCAGCGCGTCGATCCGGCGGCCGACCGCGCGGGTGCTCTGGGGCAAGTACCACAAGGCGCTGCCGGTCCAGGGCACGCCGAAGCCAATCAGGGCCCACGGCCAGCCCCAGTCGATCGCGGCGAAGACCACCAGACCGACGTAGAGCAGGAAGACCGCGAAGTTCGGCCATGCGCGACCATACCGGTTCGCCCACAGGTCACTGACGAACCGGTAGTCGTGCGGCCTACCGCGCGGATAGCGGACACCGACCTGGCGCCCCGTCCACGCCGCCGTGATCCACTCGCCGTGGCCAGCGTCGTTCGTCACGGTGAACTCCTGGCCGGTGAACGGGTCCTGGAAGGACACGGCCACCGGTATCCCGTCCCTCTGCGAGCTCCCGTGCTTCGGTTCCCTGACCTGCTCGATCCGTCCCATCACCCGCACCGCTCTCTGCGCCTTCGTCATCCCGAACAGCGACCGGGCATAGCCGACCAGCGCGACGGTGCCGAAAAACCCGCACCACAGCACCAGAAATTCCTGCAGGTCCACGTGTCTTCCCTCTTCTTCCGTGAGATGCGGCCGACACGGCGTTCGTCACTGCGCCGGGGTGCGCCGCACCACCCTGCCGTCCGCATCCGCCTCCAGCGAGGCCGCCCCCTGCGGCCCCGTCACCCCGACCCTGATGGTCAGGGAGCCGGTGAGGTGCTCGACGGCGACCTGCCAGGTCTGCGCGGAACCGGCGCCCAGGCTGCTCCTGACCTCCTCGACCAGGGCGGAAAAGCGGTCGTAGGGCAGGGAATCCGGGTCGAACGTCGGGGCCTGCGTGCCGGTGGGCGCGTAAACGACCGACAGCAGCCGCTCCTGTACGACGACGGTGAGCGCCGCGCGCGCCTGCGTGCCCTTGCTGAGCGCGCTGACCGCTCTGCGCAGTTCGCCGTGGTCAAGGAAGGACTGGCCGGGGCCGAGGGTGACCGTGGCGGAGGCCGACGACACCACCAAGGTCGACGATGTGGAGGTGACCGCCGGCCCGGCGGAGGCGGGCGGCTGCGCGGAGGAGCCCTCGTCGAACAGGTCGGCGCGGAACAGCAGGACCACAGCGGCCGCGGCAAGCAGCAGACCGAGCAGCGTGACGAAGCCGACGGTAGAGCCCTCGGGGGGCGCACTCGGCATGGCCGGGCCGGGCGCCGAGTCGAGGCGAGCACCGGCTGCCCGCTCCTCCCATTGCGGTGTCGGCCGCTTCACAACCCTCACTCGCCAGGGCCGGTCCGGCGGGTACTGGACGACCACGACGTCGCGTGACCGATAGCCAGCTAGGTCGACGAGGTTAATGCTCTGCGTGCACGTGACGCGGAACGCCGGTATGTCGTCCGGCGCGACGGTGAGATCGAACCGCACCGCCACATCGCTCGTCGCCTCGCCACCGACAGCCTCCAGGCTCTCCACTAGCGCGAGCGCCGTACACGGTGCGACTGCTGCCTCATGGGCACGCCTGGGCACAGCGGAGAGGAAGAAGAGCAGGCCGTAGACCGCGGGCAGGACCAACCCCGTGACGAACAGCAGCACATTTTCGATGATGCCGCCGACGACGAAAGCGGCCAACGACGCCCCGATCACACCGCCCGTCAGAAACCCACGGGCCACAGAGGCGAGCATGTTGTGCGTGGGCCGCGCGCCCGTGGTAATCGTCATAGGGGGATTGTGGCGGGCTCGGGTGACGGCCGGTAGACCTTCAAGCACCTGCCTTGGTGCCTGGGAACGACTTCGTCAGCGGAATGTGGTCGTGCCGGTCAAGCATCGCCGCAGCTCGATCCGAACACCGCCGATGGCCACGGTGGCAACGAAGCGGGCCCCCCACACGGCGGGTCGTCCGCGTATGCCTCGCGCCGCCGGTCCGCGGCGGGATCGCGGCGGCTGAAAGGTTGAGATGCCCGCACCGGTTGGGTGCGGGCATCTCGATGGGTGGACGGAAGTCGGCCCCGATAGGTGCCGCGCCTGCCCGCACTCCGCGTCGAGGCGCAACAGTCAGGGGGTCGGCGACAGGACGCGCCGCGGGTGTGGTCAGCGGTGGTGGTGGTTGCGGCCCCAGGAGTCGGTGTCGACGGTGCGGCCGCGGGCGTCGCGCAGGGTCGCGGTGTCTCCGTTGTTGTCCCAGACGTAGGTGCGGCGGTCCTGGAAGAGGTCGGTGCGGGTGTCGCGGCCGATGCCGGTGTGGATCCGGACGGTGGCGCGGCCGGCGAGGCGGACGTTGTCGAAGCGGTAGCGGTGTCCGTCCGCATCGCGCAGGGTCCAGCCGTCGAGGTTGACGGCGCGGCGGGTCTGGTTGGCGATCTCGACCCACTCGGCGGCGGCGGCTGTGCAGCAGCAGAGCCTCCTGAAGCTCTTCCTCGTCCAATCGATGCGCGCGCTCGGAGGCCGAGCGGACATGCCATACCGCCTCGATCGCCTCAGCGGAGGGCAGTAGCTGGCCCTTCTCCCATCGGGAGATCGTGGGCTGATTCGAGTGCACCTTGCCGGCGAGCCGGGCCTGACTCAGCCCGCACTCGGTACACCACCGAGTGAGCAGCTTGCCCAGCTCGGGGCGGGTCGCCTCTGGCTCCTTCCCTTCGTGCACGCCGGCGGGCCTTGACCCCTGATGTTGCCGTGCCGGACAGGAGGTTGGACTCGTACTCCGCCGCCCTCGCCGGGGAGGTGTGGTGGCCGCGTACGTCCCCCTCGCGGAGTTGGTCCACCTCGTAGTGGAAGCGGCGGGCGATGTACAGGAGCAGGGTGGCGGTGTCTCCTGCGGCGAGGTGTACGGAGCGCCCGCTGCCCTCGATGTCGTATGCGGCTGCCTTCTTCAGGACCGGCCAGCCGTTGGCCGACCGGGTACCGGTCCAGCGCGTCGTGTCCGGCAGGGCGCTCGGGCGGGTGGATGCGGCCGTCGCGGGCAGGGCGGAGAGGATCCCGAGCGCGGCGGCACCGGCCAGAGAGGCAGTGCCGCCGACGATGTGGCGCCTGGTCAGCTCGGTCATGGAGTGTCTTTCTCGGTGTGTCGGTGGGTGGCGGCCAGGCGTACGGCCCAGGCCAGGCAGAGCAGGGCCAGCGCGGGCAGGACGACCAGGGCCGGGTTGACCCAGGCCGGGACGAGGTCGTGGCCCGCGTGGCACCTGTCGTGGAGCGGGAACCACCGGGTGTACTCGCGGAAGTGGGCTCGGCGGTAGGCCCGGTCGTACGGTTCGCCGTCGGCGTGGCAGGCCTCCTCCGGGTCCAGGCCGCCGGCGAGGGAGCCGACGAGGTAGACGGCCCCGGTGGCGAGAAGGAGCAGGACGGTGGAACCGGCGAACCAGCCGGGGCTGTGGCGCCACTGCCCCCGGGTCAGTGTTCGGACCCAGAGGAACAGTCCGGGGCCGGCCAGGAGGATGAGCAGCAGAAGGAGGAGAAGAAGAAGACCCATGGGCTGAACTCTGCACGTCTCAGTCGGTGCTGCGCCGGGCGGCCCTCTTCGCCGCCTGTTCCTGGAAGGTGCGCAGGTTCTTCGTGTACTGCGCCCGGCGGCTGTTCTCCAGGCCTATGAGGGAGAGCTGCCGGTCGGTGAAGCCTTGGCAGAAGTCGTCGAACTTGGCCCCGTTGCCCGGGATCAGGATGTAGTCGCCGGGCAGGACGGCGCCGGCCGCGGTGATCAGCGCGAACCGGGCCGGGCTGATCTTGGAGTCGATGGCCCCGTAGAGGAGGTTGCTGCACGCCGACTTGGCGTTGGAGGCGGTCTGGAAGCGGCGGTCGAAGTGGGCGCGGAAGCGGGTGAGGGCTCCGCCGCTGTTGTAGTGGGAGGTCACCCACTCCGCGACGTTCCCGCCCTCCGCCACGTGCTTGGCCAGCAGGTAGCCGTCGACGTCCTCGATCATGTCGGTGAAGCCGAAGCTGGAGACGGTGCCGGGGATCGCCAGCTTGGCCTGGCAGAAGGTGAGCGGGGAGGCGTACTCCTGCTCGGAGTTCCGCCAGTCCGCCCAGAAGGTCATGATGTCGCCGCCCCACCCGGCGATGTCGCCGCCGGTGGCCTTGCTCTTGTCCGAGGGGTCGGAGTTGGCCAGGAACCCGTTGGCGGTGGCCATGAGGTGGGTCGCGTCGAGGGCGTAGCCGGTGATGGTGTCGGTGAAGGAGTCCATCACCTCCTCGCCCCGGTCGTTGCAGTACGCGACGAAGTCGTCGTCGTAGCTGCCGGCCAGCCACCACCAGGAGAGGCCTTCGTACTTCTCGTGGCGGATGTACTCCATCACCAGTTGGCTGGCGTTGGTGTCGACGTTGTTGTCCGCCTTGTATGCGACGGCGTGGTTGTAGATTCGCTGGACGTAGGCGAGGAAGGCGTCGGCGGGGCCGGAGGGCCGGTTCACCGAGTTACTGCCGGGTTCCCCGTTGTTCCGCCACACGTCGCGGTCCAGGTCGAAGGTGTCGGCACCGTTGGTGACCTTGAACTCCTTGATCTGGTTGATGGCCCAGTTGGCCGGCAGGGGGAAGCCGAGGTTGCCGGAGAAGCCCCAGGACATGCCGGAGACGAAGGAGAAGCGGGCGCCCGTCTTCTCGGTGACGTTGACGCAGACGTTGCGGGAGCCGTAGACACCGTGGAAGTACTTCTTGCCGCGGTTGGCGAGGCCGGCGACGACGCCGTTGAAGTAGGTGACGATGCCCTGCGGGTAGCCGTCGATCTCTGCCTGCTGGGCGTCGTAGTCGCACGCGAAGTAGATGGTGGTGCCGCGGTTGAAGCCGTAGCTTGTCGCCAGGTCGTGGGCGTTGAGGGCGTGCTGGTACCCGGCGCTGTACGTGAAGTCGGACAGCTGGCGCGCGTTGTCCTGGTAGATGGGGAAGACGCGTAGCCCGGCGCCGAAGATGGTCTGGAGTTCGCCCGGCTTGATCTCCTTGTCCAGGGTCGAGCCCGGCGGGTCGTAGAGGTAGCGGCCTACCATGCGGTAGCCGTTGTCGTACAGCCAGCGGGCGCGGGAGGCCGTGATTTCGAAGCGGGTGTCCGAGGCCGTTGCGGCGCGGTCGGGGTTGCCCATGGAGACCAGGAGCTGGGCCCAGGTGTCGTACTCGCCGACACCGTAGGAGGCCTGTCCCGCCCGGTAGAGCTGGGAGAAGTTCTGGAAGATCTCGACCCATTCGCGGGTTTTGGAGTCGAAGGAGTCCTTGAAAGTGGTGCGGACCTCGACGTCGTCCTGGCCCCGTACGATCACCGGCTCGTTGAAGACGCAGGCGGCGGTGAAGAGTTGGACGAAGATGCCGGAGTCGCCCTCGCGCAGCGTGTGGTTGCGCAGTCCGGCCTGGGTGCCGGGACCGAAGTTCCCGTTGGGCTCGAGCCCCAGCTCGTACTGGAGCGCCACCATCAGCGCCTTCTGTACGTCCCGCGAGTAGATGCCGTCGGCCGGGCCTATGGAGTACGCGCTGCGCTGCCAGTAACGGCCGTTGAGCCACTGCTGGATGGAGCGGATCTTGTCGGTTCCGCCGGCGACGACGACGTAGGCGTCCATGTTGAGGATGCACTTGAAGATCTGCGGGGTGACGACGCCGCCGTCGATGCCCGATCCGGCGTCGGGCAGGCCCATGTCGACGCGCATCTCGTCGACGGCCTCGGTGGTGACGGCGCCGAACTCGCCGTAGCCGTTGGCGCCCCAGTAGCCCTTGCAGAAGAGGCCGTGCTGGATGATGCGGACGATGTTGGCGTTGCCGTTCCAGCCGAACCCGATGTCGCCGAGGGCGGCGAGCTTGGACAGGGTCGTCGGGCCGAAGCTGGCCACGACCGGCGAGATGCCGAGTTCGTGCTGGAGCCCCATCACCAGGGAGTACATGGTGGACCAGCCGGTGCGGCCGTCCTCCGGGCAGCGGGCGTAACCGCTCACCCCTCCGTAGGTGGCGTTGACCCATTGCTGGGCCTCCAGGACCTTGTCGTCGGCCATGCCCGGGCCTGCCTCTCGTGTCGTGCGCGGCTGAGGGAGGGCAGCCCTGAGGGGGCCCGTACCGGCGTCACCGGCCGGGCCGGTGGGGCGGCCGGGGAGAACCGTAGGGGGCGCCGCTCTCGGGTCGCTCTCGGTCGCCGGCTGCTCCGGCCCGGCCTGCGGCTCGTCGACGAGGACCACGGCCAGGGGCAGCGGCCCATGCAGGCCTGCGTAGCAAAACCTCCAGCTGCTGGACACCCTCCGCTCCAAACCCGGACGCGCCGTCCAGGGCGCCGGCTGCGGCGGCGCCCTCACCGGCCCCGTTCCGCTCACCCTCGACCGTCACCGAAGGACCCGGCCATGACCGACGACGCTCGCGCCAGGCGCACCCAGACCCTCGCCACCACAGCGAAGGCCAAGTCCCAGGCCAAGACCGCCGCGGCAGAGAAGGGATCCGCACCCTGGTCAAACGCGGTGAGCCGATCGCTTTCCAGGCTGTCCAGCACGAGGCCGGCGTCTCCCGGAGCCGTGGGCGACGGAACGGCGGTTACACCGGCACCCGCCTCCGCCCGCAGCACCTCCACGCCGCATCTAGCAGGGGCGCCCGGGGTGGGGTCGTGCGCCCGGACGCGATGGTGCCGTCGAGAACGTGGTCGCGCGCGATCAGGACTTGGCGTTCGACGCGGCCCTTGCCCTGGGGTCGGTAGGTGGCCAGTACATCGATGCCGAGGTCGTAGTGGACGGCGAACCCGACGGCCGCCGGATGCAGCGGCACCGCCTCACCCGGAGCCACGTGACGGCGCACGACCGTCTTGGTGCGGTCGTAAACGATCGTCATCGGGACCTCTAATGTGCGGGTCTCGAAGTCAAGAGGCCAGGTCTGGTGGATCCTTGATGCGGGGCCGTCGGCACTCCTGTTTGGATGAGCCCGTGAACGTCTTCGAGGATTGTCTGACCGACTGGGAGTTCACCAAGCGGTGGCGTCCTGTTGTCGAGCGCCTGGCCGAGCGTGCTCACGAATGGCCGATGGTCACTCCGACGCCAGAAGACTTCTGGGTCTGGGATCCTATGGAGTGCCCAGAGAGTCAAGAGACCGGCGGTCTGCTGATCTGGACCGATCTTGTCTGCAGGACGGGCAATTCCGTCGGGGTGACGTTGGGTGCCCAGGTTGATCGGGCGGGGCTCCGCTGCGGATCGCTGATTTCCCACTGCCCCGCTGGGGCCGGTGAGCTCGACGATTTCATCCTGGTCATGCCGGTAGCCGAGGGCCGATCGCTCAGCGACGTGGCTGATGCGCTGCTTGACTGGTTCGTCATTGAGTCACCGAGATGGGACCAGTTTTAAAGCGGCTGGCGGAAGACTGAAGTAACTGGCCCGCTCATCCAGCCGTGAGATGAGCTCGTCGAGGATCTGCTCACGGGCAACCTGCCCCTTGGCCACCGTGTCGTCCCGCTGGCGTTCGAGCGTACTGCTCAGTGCGTGCCGGGCGACGGTGGCTTGCCGCCTCGCGCGCCGGCCGACTCTGTCGCCCCTGAGACGCGTCAGGAGAGCATCCATTGGGGCGGGTGTCCCGGGTCGGCCGGGCAGGTGAAGACGTGCAGGTCTCGGTCACGGCCGAAGCGGAGCCGGGTGGGCTGGGCGACGGACTGGCCACCCCTGATCGAAGCCATCCCCTCTTCGGACGGATCGCGGTCCTCCAGGGCATCCAACTGCGTGAGTCGGGGTCCATCTCGTCGCCCCCAGCCGTCAGCAGGAGCCGCATCGGGGCCCTGCAGGACGCGCACGCGATGTCCAGCGGGCCCGTCGAAGCCCAGCTGGGAAAGCCGCCGACCCGCCATCCGGGCGGGATCGAGAGGGCGCCCTGGTAGTTCGGGGCGTCCCGGCCGCCTTCCGCGGTCTGGGCATCGTCCCAGGCGTCGATGCGGGCGATCAGAGCCGCAGGCAGCGTGTCGTCCTCCGCCCACGGATAGGTGTCCACCTCCTCGGGGTGCACGACACAGGGTTCGGGGAGCTCGTCCTCCCGCCGGAGCAATGGCACTTCAGGTGCCGCAGCAAGGAAGCGGCCCGCGCTCTCCGTCTGCGCGGCCAGCCTCCACCGCAGGAGATATCGGCGCTCCAAGTACCGGCCGTGGGTGCGCGGGCAGCGAAAGAGCTGCACCAGGTCAGCGCCGCCGGGACCAGCGGCCAGCCCGGGGACGTCCCGGCCAAAGAACTGGGCGAGCCCCACGAAGGGCGTCGGCCCGTCCTCCCCCGGACTGTCGGCGCCGGGCCACGGGCAGCTCCGAGGCCACACGCCCGCGGACCGGGCGGCGCGGATCCCCTCTGGTGCATACCCCTCGATCTCGGGCTCGTGCAGTTCGCGGCAGACCGGCCATGGCTCGTCGCTCGGCCACAGCAGCGGCCCGCCGACATGGCTGTCGTGCCGCCCGGGTTGCCCCGGCCGCGGGTGCAGGCGGGTCGTCCGCCCTCGATGTTCCGCCAGCTCCGGGAACACTGCCTCCACGGCAACCGGCCTCGCCGGTGTTGTTCTGGTCATACGCGGAACGTACGCGGCCGGGACCACATCACACGAACGGGATGCCGCGTGCCCTCCTGCGAGGAAGCACGATGTCCGGTCAAATCAGCGTACTTCGGGCCGAGCACAGCCATCGTCCTGACACAGCACGAACGCATGCTGGCAGAAGGGGCCGGGTCAGGACGTCCAGCAGGTGTAGGCGAACCAGGTCTGGACCTCGTCGGCGGACAGCACACGAGTCAGCTCGGCCGTCCCTGGGAGCATCGGGAAGAACCGGTCGGCGTTCCAACTGCGCGTGTACATCGGCTCGTCCAGCACGAGTAGGCGGCGTCCCTCCACAACGGGGATGTCGTCGGGCAGTCCCTCGTTCCAGATCCGCTCCCCGTCCGGGGCGAGGAGTTCGAAGGCCCCGGTCGCGACGGCTCCGGTGCGCCCCTGGGCGGGCTCGGGGTCCGTGGCCAGGCGGACGCTCTCCGCCGACGGTGCGGTGCCGGGCACGTGGCCGCCGCCGACGAGGACGTGGGCGAGCAGCGTGTGCAACTGGAAGTTGTCCCCAATGCCGCCGATGCGCACTTCGAACCCGGTCCCGGTGGGCCGGTGCAACACGACCAGGGGCTCGTCGTCCAGGATCGCCAGCGCGTAGGCCAGGCACTTGAGGTCGTGCCGCTCCAGGGCTGCCAGGTCGCGGCAGGCGGGGAGGAGTGCGGATGCGTGATGACGACGCACCTCGGCGCTGCGGCACAGCACCGCCAGGGCGGGCGGCTGCCATTGCTCGACCGAGCACCAGGCCAGCGCCAGCCGCAACGCCTCGTGCGCCTCGCCGCCCATCCGGGCCATCAGCGCGTCGTCGATGATTTTCTCATCGGCGTCCGGCAGTTCGTCCCCGGCATCGCCGGCGGCGGCCCAGTGGCGGGCGAACTCCAGGGCATCGAGCAGGTCCCGGTGGGTTCCGTCGAGGACCGGCTCCGCACACGCCGCCGGATCGGCACCACGTTCCACGCAGAAGCCGGCCATCGTCGCCAGCATCGGGCGCGGACCGGTGGGCGGAAAGGCAGGGAGTAGCGCGGACAACCGGGGTCCTACCTGCTCGCATTCGGTGCCCGTTGCCGATTGCAGGCCACTCAGCGCCGCGTTGAACGCACGCTCGGTACGGCTACCGTCGCAAGCGGCCACTGCCTGCTCCAGTTCTGACATGACGGCGGCCAGGCCCCCGGCCTTCTGCTTCCTTCTGAAGATCACCGGCACACCTTAGGCCCGAGGTCTGACAGGTGTCATCAGGCCACCGTCGTTCGAAGATTCCGGACTGCTCCGTGCTGTTGAAACTGGGGCTCTGGCGCAACTTCTGTGATGGGGCGCCGTCCCCACTCGTGCCCACGTAGGGCCGACCCTCTGGCCTGCTGGTTTCCTGCGCTTGCCGAGCCGACGCAGTGATCGAAGGTTGGCCACCACGGAATGTATGCCAGAGCCCGTGCTCGTGGACAAAGCCATGCGGACGGAGGAACGCGTTCCGGCCGAGGAAGTTGATGTGGTCGAACCGCAGCGGGGACAGACGAGCCGGCAGGTCGTCGGTGACGGGGAATCCGTCGGCGGCGAGTTGCTGTGCCGCCCGTTCCAGGTAGAGGCTGTCCCAAAGCACCACGGCGTTCAGCGCCAGGCCGAGCGCGCCGAGCTGGTCCTCCATGCCCTCGCGGCAATTCTGCCGCGGTTCGCCGCGCTGTCCGAAGAAGATCCTGCAGGCCAGGCCGTGGCGGGCCTCAGTGATGTTCAGCTGCTTGGCGCTCAACGGCGGTAGCCGTCGTCGGAGATGAACTGCAGCAGGTGCAGGGTGTTGAAGATCCGCCCGTAGTGGGCGAAGGAGTCGCCCAGACAGGTCGGGCGCCCGCCCAGCGAGAGCATGCGGATCAGGTCGGACCCACGGACCTCATCGAGCGTCAGGGAGTCGGCCACCCCCTGTTGTGCAGCGCGTCGAGGATGAACAACGAGTCACGCAGGGTGCGGCTACCAGTTTTCCCCGCGGATCGCCGACATCTCCGATGCGAGACTGTGGCGCACCCACGCGAGCGCAGATCACGGCCCACTGCAGGACACATCCCGGCACACGGTCCGCCTCGACCCTATCCGCCCGCACTGGGGCGACCTGCTCGGCCGCAGATCGCGAACAGGCCGAACACGATACTGCTGTAGGAGGTGGTGTCGGTGGAAACTCTACGGCTTGGGCCCGCCGGATGAAGGCCGTCCTGGCCCACTGCCCTGAACAGAACGCCCCCACCAGACACGTCCGTTCGTTCGCTCAGATCCTCACCCAGCGACAGGGCCAACAGCTGCCCGAGTGGCTCACTGCCGTCCGCCAAGGCGCTCTGACCGGTCTCCACGCCCTCGCCGCGGGCATCGACCGCAACCGTGACACCGTCGTCGCCGGCCTCACCCTGCCCTGGAGCTCCGGAGTCGTGGAAGGGCACGTCAACCGCATCAAGATGCCTAAACGCCAGATGTTCGGCCGCGCCGGCTTCGGCCTCCTCCGGAAGTGCGTTCTCCTGGCGTGATGAGCCCCGGTAGAAAATGCTTGGCGGGCTGGACCGCCTGAGACGAAAATGACGCGGTGTTGATCGTGAATGCCGTCCTGGAGACCCCCGACACCGTTGACTTCTCCTTCTGGCCGGTGGCTGACCTGCCTCCGTACCAGTTCATGGCTCTGTCGGGCAGTATGTCCCCGCTCGAAGTGGGCAGCGCACTGGCCATGCTGGCTGGCTACAACTCGCGGACAGGTCACGATGATCGCCCCTTGATGGACGCCAGCGAGGCCATTCGCCGCCTGCTGGAGACAGACAAGGTCATCGCACCAGGAGGGCTGCGCGTCCACGACACCCGAACCAACGTCACCGTCCGGCCAGGGTGTTGTTGTGGCCTGGAGGACTGGCGCGAATGGCTCGACGTCACAGACGGAGAGACCCTGTGGCTCGGCCACGACCCTTCGCCAAGGCTTGAGCATGCCGACGAGGTCGTACAGCTGTGGCCGGACAGCGTGGACGCCCAAGAAACGCCTTCCGGGCAACCCATCGAGATCGTGGTGAGTGCCCTACCGGGGATCCTGCATACCGTGCGGGAGGAACTGCAAGGCTTTCTCTCCCTCACCAAGCAGTGGGCCACGCGCCACGTTCCGACTCTCGCCGCGGACCTGGCAGCCAGACTCGACGAAGATCTGGCTATCAGCGCACCACTGCCGGGTACCAGTGGCTGACACGCACCGTAACCGATCATGAAATCTGTGCTAGATCCCGAGAAATGACGTCATTGCCTGAACACGGTGGCTGACCGGCTGTTGCCAGGCACCGTGAGCTCTCGTCCAAGGGCAGTCGATCGGTTGCCATATCCTTTTGCCGTGGCGAACTGGCGGCGGTGTCTACGGGATGGATTTTGGGCTTGGGACCGGGCTCTGGGCGGGGCAGCGGCATCCGACGCGGATCCAGAAGTGGGTGGCCCGACACCCGATCGGCACGGGCCTCTGCGTGGCTGGGCCCTTCACGCTCCCCCTTCTCTTGATGCTGTCGCGTGAGGAGGAACCCGACGATCCGCTGTTCGCTGTGATGTTCGGGCTGCTCATGGGGCATGTTTTCGGTCTCACAGCCTTCTCAGAGCGGCTCCGGCAGCGCCGGCTCAAACGCCTGGGGATATGGGACGGATCTTGAGAGGGCCACCCATCACAACCACCTGTCAGAGCGGAAGGGCCTCATCAACCAGGCTCTTCAGGTCTGCTGGCAAATCAGGTGAGTCCCGCCAGTTCTGGGCGATCAGCAAGAGCGCAACCCATCCGTCACGCGCCTCAGCGTTCGACTGCCCGGAAAAAACCGCGTCCAGCACCCGCCGGGCAAAACCGTAGACAACCTCATACAGGGCATTCGAGACCCTGCTCACGTCATCTCCAGGCGGGCCCGCAGCATGAGACGGTGCTCCGTCGAGCCGGATGGTGACTGAGGCGGCCGAGTACGTCCTTCCATGGAGGAAGTCACGAAGGCTGCCAACTTGATGGCGAGACGGCAGAAGCGGCTGATCAGGGTTCTGAGGCACAAGGGCACCCCATGTGAAACTTACGTCCCTCACACAGCATCGAGGCCCTGAACTGCAACGAGGCCACATAGGCCCGAGGTGATCGACGCGGCCTTGTCCCAGGCCCCGCGCATCGGCTCCGCCCGCATGACCGCCATTGCTCCACGCCCCAGCCCGCCGGGCGCACGCACCTGCCGGCGGCACCCACGCCGCCGACCGGGCCCGCCCACACCACCCGCATACCTACGCAAACGCGGGCCCGGTGGAAGCGGACCCGCCCTGCGTCCACTGGTTCAACCTCGGCCAAGCGCGCCAGGCGGCTGCACTGACCGCAGTGGCATCACACCTCGCCCGCATCCCTATCCGCCCTGCCCCGTCCCCCACCCGATCGGCACAGATCGCTTCACCACACCATCCAGCACCTGGCCTTGAAAGCGACCTCAACCACACGTCCAGCCGGCGAAACGGCCATCAAGTCCCTGCACCACGCCTTGACCACTGCTGGCTGGTATCACGCGATTCCTGCTCTCGCCTGTCTTGCCCCCGAAGCCATTGCCGGCGTCCGAGACATCGCTGTAGCCCACCTCCGCCCGTCGCAAGGCTTCCGGGCACGATGACCTGGCTCCCTCCTTCGACCACCTTGCCGAAGCAGCCAAGGACATCGTGCCCCCTGGCGCACGTGCGACCACGCTTCAGATGCCCGGAAGACCCACGACCAGCACGCAACCCGGCCGCCGCCTCCGCACCATCGGACTCCCCTCCGAAGCCCAGCGAAGCGCTGCCCTGCTCGACCTTTGCGCGCAGATCCCCCCGGGCGTTCTCCGACCTCTGCTCGGATCAGCCCCGCGGCTGCCCAGCGCTGGTCAGCCGCGGGCCGTCAGGACCGCGTACGCAGCCGAAGTGGCCCTTCGATCAGACGGCTGAGACCCATATAGCAGCACCGGCGTCTGCTCGGCGGGCTGCCATCATGCTCGAATGGCCCACGACATAATCTTCTTCCTCGCCCCTGACGTCGAGACGGCCGCCTCGACGCGCCTACAGGGGCCCGGCAAGGACTTTGATTCTGTGACCTGCCGTTATATTGAGCCGGACAGCGCCATCGCCGAGTGGGACATGTACTTCGAGGCGCCTTCGGCCGAGGCCCCGCCGCTTGAGCAGCTCTATGCGTGGCGGCCGTGGCCGGAGTGGGTCACCGCGCCCTTGAACGATGGCATTGAGGTGTTCGCTCTGCCGAAGCGGCTGACCCGAGCGCTCGGCAAAGCGACTTCTGCCGGACTCGATGAGCTCGCAGGCCGCTGGATTGCGCGGCTCCGGTCTGAGGGCGGCGACGATATGACCGACGATGATCTCCTTGCGGTCTTGCAGGGCATTGCCCGCCTCGCAGCGTCTGCGGCGCATACGGGTGGCGGCCTCTACAGCTGGAGCTTCTGACCATCCCACCCGCGAGGGCTGCTCGTTCTTGACGCCGCTGAACGCCAGAAGCTCGGTCCCGGTAGCGTCGAAGACGCCAACAGGACTCGATTGCGGAGCAGTGCGAAGCCGGCCCGGCCGAACATCTGACGCTTGAGCAACCTGATCCGGCCGACGTGCCCCTCGACGACGCCGGAGCCCCAGGGCAGGGTGAGGCAGGCGGTGTCGCGGTCTCGGCCGATGCCTGCCGCGAGAGTGTGGAGGCTGGGGAGGGGAGGTCGTCCTGGCGACGGCGTCGAGCCACTGCGGCAGCTGTTCGCCCCGGCGCTCGGTGAGCATCTGAGGCGCATCCGGGTCGCGCAGCGGACGCGATGGCGCAGCCGGCTCCTCCTGCACAGCAGCCAGCGCATCGACCTCCCCGCCTTCCGGGTCCCCGCTGGTCCCTTCCCACTGCTTTCGGCAGACGGCGGCGGACGGCCCCGGTCTGTCCGGAACCGCCCGCCGGCCGGGGCGCCGACGCCCCGTCGCATCCTCCAGGTGTGCCTGTCGGCGCCTACCTCCCGAGGGTGAAGGTGTCGATGTCGAACAGGGAGCCCGCGCCGCCGGTGAAGGTGAGGAACACCGGTCCGGTCGGTGTGCCGGAGAGCGCTGTGGAGACCGTTCTGAAGGTCTCCCAGCCTCCGGTGTTGGGCACGGAGACCGTTCCGATCACCGTTCCGGTGGCCGAGCCGGAGCGGACCTGTACGGTGCCGCCCGCGCCGGCCGAGGAGACCTTGGCGGTGAAGGTCTTCGCGCCCGTCAGCGAAGCCTGGGCGTAGCCCGCCCAGTCGCCGTTCTCGATGTAGCCGAGCGTCCTGCCGCCGCTGGCCGGGGCGTGGTCCGCTGCCTGGACCCCCTGCGAGGAGGTGTAGGACTCCCCCTCGTAGGTGGTCGAGGTGGGCGGGTTCGTGCCGCCCAGCTCCTTGATCCGGATGTTGCGGAAGGCCACGTCGTCGCCGGTGCCGTGGTTCTGGATCCCGATGTATCCCTGCGCGAGGGAGCGGACGGGGTCGGCGTTGGTGAAGTCGTTGATCCTCGTGCCGTTCAGGAACACCTGGAGCCGTTCGCCCTCCACCCGGATCTCGTACGTGTTCCAGCTGCCTGGCGGATTGAGCGCCGCGTCGCGCGCCGCGATGTCCGCCGATCTGAAGCCGTAGATCGCCCCTGTGGTGCGGTCGGCGGAGTCGGTGGCGTCGATCTGGATCTCATACCCCTGGTTGACAGCGGAGTTGGGGTCGTCGGAGGCCGGGAAGCCGACGTACACGCCGGAGTTGTCGTCCCCCGGCATCCGCCAGTCCAGCTTGAGCGAGTACGAGGCGAACTCCTTGGCACGGTACCAGTACAGACCCATGCCGCCCGTCGACGTGAGGGTGGCGTCGGTGTTGGTGAAGCTGCCGGGGCCCGCCTGCGACCAGCCGGTGGTGGAGCCGTTGTAGAGGCTTGTGTAGCCGGTCTCGGGGCGGCAGTCCGCCTTGGCGAAGCCCGCCGCGTAGCGGATGCCGCCGAGCAGCAGCGAACGGAAGGCGGGGTCGGCGTACGACTCCTGGGTGTGGCCGAGTCCCGTGTAGAAGGAACGGCCGCTGCCCTGCGGGTGGCACCACGTGATGGGGTGGTCGCCGCTCATCTCGCCACCGTTGTAGCTGCCCTCGTCCAGGCTCTGGAGCACCCGCACGTCGGGGCGCGGGTTGGTGCGGTAGTTGTACCACTCGTCGGTGCGGCTCCAGGTCTGGCCGAGGTGGGAGGTCGCCGGGTTGGCCCGGTCCTCGGTCCGTACCGTGGCCTGCTGGATCGCCGGGTGGCTCTTGAACCAGGCGCCGACGAGCTGCTGGTACTGCGGCCATTCGTACTCGGTGTCGGCCGCGGCGTGGATGCCGAGGTAGCCGCCGCCCCCGTCCACGTAGGACTGGAGGGCCGACTGCTGGGTCGTGTTCAGGACGTCACCGGTGGTCGAGAGGAAAACCACCGCCTTGAAGCCGGCCAGGTTGGCCGTCGTGAACGTGTTGCTGTCCTCGGTGGCGGTGACGGTGAAGTTGTTGGAGGCTCCCAGGTCACGGATGGTCTGGATGCCGGCCGGGATGGAGTCGTGGCGGAAGCCGGCCGTCTTGGAGAAGACCAGCACCTTGTAGGCGGGGTCGGCGGCGGGCGCCGCCGAGGCAGGCGTCAGGAGCGCGCCCGCGAGGCCGAGCGCCACGACGAGGGACGAGGCCGCCCTCGTCGACAGCCGGCTGAGTCGAGGAAACATCATGGTCCCTTTCCCGTCCGTCACTTGGTGAGGGTGAGGGTGTCGATGTCGAACAGGGACCCTGCACCACCGGCGAAGGTGAGGAACAGAGCGCCCGAGGACGCCGTACCGGTCAGTGTGGTCGAGACCGTGGTGAAGGTCTCCCAGCCGCCGGTGTTGGCGACCGCCACCGAGCCGAGCACGGCGCCGGTCGCCGAACCGGAGCGGATCTGGACGGTGCCGCCCGCGCCGGCCGAGGACACCTTCGCGCTGAAGGTCTTGGTCCCGGCCGTCGGGACCGCCGCGTAACCCGCCCAGTCGCCGTTCTCGATGTAGCCGAGCGTCCTGCCGCCGCTCGCCGGGGCGTGGTCGGCGGCCTGAACACCCTGCCCGGAACTGAACGACTCGCCCTCGACCGTCTGACTCGATCCAGTGCTGCCCGTGGCGAGGGTGAACGCGTCGAGATCGAAGAGGTTGCCCTGTCCGGTCGCGCCCTTGAAGACGAGGAACAACTCCGTGCTCGCCGTGGGGACGTTGGTGAGGTTCGCCGAGACGTCGACGAAGTTCTCCCAGCCGCCGGTCGGTGCGACGGCTGCGCTGCCCAGCAGCGTGCCGGTGGCGGAGCCCGCGCGCACCTCGATCGTGCCGCCGGCACCTCCCGAGGAGACCCGGGCGGTGAAGCGGGTGGCGTTGGAGAGGTTGTACGGCGTGAAGGACACCCAGTCGTTGTTGTCGGTGAACCCGACGGTGCTGCCACCCTCCGCCGTGCTGTGCGCGGCGACCTGGATGCCGTTCTGCGCACCGAAGTGCTCACCCTGCCGGTGGCGCGGCTGGAGGATGCGCGCACTGTGCGTCGTCAGTCCGGCGGCGTCGGTGTACTCGGCGTCGAAGACTCCGTAGATGTTGGCCGCACTGTCGTGCTCGCCGTCGGCGGGCACGGTCAGGTTGCCAGAGCATCCAGTGGTCTGGGTGATCTGATGCCGGTGCTCGTCGTGGCCGAGGAGGTAGGTGACCTTGACCTTCGAGCAGTCGATGGTGCCGTCCTCGGGGTCGCTGACCGACACCTGGAACGGCACGGTGTCACCGAAGGAGAACAGCTGGCCGTCCTTCGGGGACTGGAGCGTGACCGTCGGTGCGGTGTTCCCCGCGGTCACCACGAGACTGGCCGAGCCCGTCAGCCCTTCGGGGTCCTTGACCGTGAGGGTGGGACGGAAGGTGCCGTTGGTGGTGTACGTGTGGCTCGGGTTTGCCGCGGTGGAGCTGGTGCCGTCACCGAAGTCCCAGGCGTACGTGAGGGCTCGGCCCTCAGGGTCGGAGCTGCCGGCCGAGGAGAACGCGACGGTCAGCGGCGTCGGTCCCGAGACCTTGTCGGCGGCTGCCTTGGCGACCGGGTTGCGGTTGGCGGCGCCGACGTACTCGACCCGGTAGAGGGCCTGGTTGTTGCCACCGGTGCCGTAATCGAGGACGTAGAGGGCTCCGTCCGGCCCGAAGGCCTGGTCCATCACCTGCGTACCGGTCCAGGGGAAGGCCTCGATGACACCCGGAGTTCCGTCGGACTTGACCTCGATGGCCTTGATCCACTTACGGCCGTACTCACCCGCGAAGAAGCGTCCGTCGAGGGACTGGGGGAACTTGACGCTGGAGTTCAGCGCCGCGTCGTAGCGGTAGACCGGGCCGCCCATGGGGGATTCGGAGCCGCTGCCGAACTCGGACGGCGAGCCGGCGTCCCCGGCGTACCGGATCCACGCCGGCTTGGCGGCGGGGAGGGTCGGCAGGCCCGTGTTGCGGAAGGAGTTGTTGGCCGGGCCGGAGCCACAGTTGTACTTCCCTGCGGACGGACCACTCGGGAAGGTGTACTCGCCGTACGTCTCGGTGGCGGTGTTCGTGCCCGTGCAGTAGGGCCAGCCGTAGTTGCCCGGGGCGGCGATCCGGTTGAACTCGACCTGTCCGCTCGGGCCCCTGCTGCCGTCGGTGACGCCGGCGTCGGGGCCGTAGTCACCGAGGTAGACGGCACCGGTGGCCTTGTCGACGGACATCCGGAACGGGTTGCGGAATCCCATCGCGTAGATCTCGGGGCGGGTCCTCGCCGTGCCGGGCGCGAAGAGGTTCCCGGCGGGCACGGTGTAGCCACCGGCCGCGGTGGGCTTGATCCGCAGCACCTTGCCGCGCAGGTCGTTGGTGTTGCCCGAGGAGCGCTGGGCGTCGAACTGCGGGTTGCGGTCGGTCCGTTCGTCGACGGGCGAGTAGCCACTCGACTCGAAGGGGTTGGTGTCGTCACCGGTCGTCAGATAGAGGTTCCCGGCGGCGTCGAAGTCGATGTCGCCGCCCACGTGACAGCACTGGCCGCGGTCATTGGGGACTTCGAGTACGACCTTCTCGCTGGTCAGGTCGAGGGTGCCGTCGGTCTTGAGAGTGAAGCGGGACAGGTTGAGGTGCCCCTTCCACGTCTCGAACGTGGCGGCGCTGCCGGTGACGGGGGCGTCACCCCCCGGGGTGCTGAGCCTGGGTGAGTAATACAGGTACAGATAGCGGTTGGAGGCGAAGCCCGGGTCGGCGGCTATACCCTGGAGACCCTCCTCGTCGTGCGTGTAGACGTCCAGTTTGCCGGCGGTCTTGGTGTTGCCCGCGGCGTCGGTGTAGCGGACCGTGCCGTCCCTGGCCGTGTGCACAACAGCCCGGTCAGGCAGTACCGCAAGCGACATGGCCTCACCCAACTCGGATGCCCCCAGTGCAAGTTGTACTTGCTGGTAGTCACCGGCCGGGATGGCCGCAGCGGCGGCCTCGTGCTCGGGGTGGCCGGGGTGGGCCGAGGCGGCGGGGCCGACGAGGGCACCGCCGCTGACCACGAGGCCGAGTACCGTGAGCCACCTCAACCACATACGTCTCGGCCGAGACCGTCCTGACAGTCCTGACATGGAGCGTCCTTCCTGACCTTGGGGGGAGTGAGCCAGGCATGAGCGCGCGGCTAACACGCTGCCGTGTCACTGAGGGAGGAACCTGCGCTCGGGTGATGTCCCGTCACCCGGAAAGCAGCCGTACCGATCTGTGCTGAAGCTGCAGGAGCTTTCGTTGCGCCATCGGGGTACGTGCGGAGACTCGCGAGATTTTGCATGCTGGCAATGTGGACTTAATTTGTCAAGCACGTGGTCAAATTCGCGGAACCCCTCTGGACACCGGACGCTCATCGGCTCAGCGGGCCAGGCATGAGGCGGAATAGCACCGTGCGAACCCTTTAGTTCATGATTACAATTAAATGTCTGCATCCACTCCCGGCCGGACCGGGCACCTGCCGGAGTAAACCGAAGGACAGCCGCCGCGCGAGCCATCAGGACCAGCCGACCCGGACAGCAGCCCCGATCAACCTCCAGGTGCCTTCGCTCACTTGCAGCGGCCATGGATCACTTCCCGTGGAGGGCTGACTGAACGTAATGTCGACCTCCTGTTGCCAGCGGTGAAGGGGCTGACTTGAGCCAGTACTACGCCTTGGGTGACCGAACCCTGTGGAACCCCTCCAACGGGGCGTCTCGGCTGTTCATGAGTCAGGTCACCGTCTATCAAGCCGAAGTGGGGCTGCCATCGGGTATCGGCCCCATGGAGGCCGACGAGTGCCGGATCGACCCCATCGCATTCGCAACGTTCGTCGATGCCCTGCTCGCCTGGCATGCCAGAACCAGGCACGCTGTCATGGCCACCCTGTCCGAAGGGTTCGTGGCCACGGTGCTGGCCCTGGCTGAGACAGCGAACATCGAGGTGAACTGGCAGACGGCCGAGCGCGCCGAGAGCGACTGTCTCAAGACGGCTTCGGATCCGCATGCAAGGGAGTGGACAGCCGCACTACGGCAGCAGTCCCGGGAGCTCGTCCGACACATGACGAACTGAACCTCCCCTGCCGGCACCCCCGGCGACTCGGGAACCTGGACCGAACTCCTCCCCCGCTATGAGCAGGCACGGGACATCGCCCGTTCGGCTGTACCTGCCATCTGGCAGACACCTTTGCCGCGCCCGCGCAATGAACAGGGCGTGAACATTCCAGCAGATGGTGGACCGCAGGACGATGCGACGCAGCGGGCCGTCGGCCCCGGGCAGGAGCTGCGACGGCTACGCCTGCGCAAGGGTCTCTCCCTGGCGGGGCTCGCCGAGCGGATCCATTACACGAAGGGCTACCTGTCCCGCGTCGAGAACGGGAACCAGGCCCTCACACCCGCCGTGGCACAGGCCTGCGACATGGTCCTGGAGACCGGTGGCATCCTGGATCGTCTGACGGCCGCGGCGGTTCCGGAGCAGCGCCGACGGGTGCGTGCGGGCGAGTGCCCGTACCGAGGGCTCGCCGCGTACGACACTGCCGACATGTGCTGGTTCTTCGGCCGGGAACGAGCCACGGCGGCCCTGGTCCAGGTGGTGACCGCGCGGCTGGACGGGGGCGGTCCGACGACGGTGGTGGCGGCCTCCGGCACCGGAAAGTCCTCGCTGCTGAGGGCCGGGCTGCTGCCGGCGTTGCACCGGGGAGCGCTCCCGGTGCCGGGCTCGCACCGCTGGCCGGTTCTTGTCACGCATCCTGGCGGCCGTCCCGTGGACGGCCTACTGGCCGAACTGTCCCGCACGCTCCGGGCCGACCCGGCGGGGCTGCGGTCCGCTCTGGAGAGCGGTCCGCGCTGTCTCGCCCGGTTCGTCCGCGGTCTCCTCCGTCAGGACCCGTGGGAGGACGAGGCGCGTCTCGTGCTGGTCGTGGATCAGCTGGAGGAGATCTTCACCTTGTGTCAGGACGCCGTCGAGCGCGACCTGTTCATCCGTGCCCTGCACGCCCTGTCGACGCCGGACGACCCGCGCACAGGAAACGACGACGGATCGGAACAGCGGAGCGGTCCGGCGGCTCTGGTGGTCCTGGGCATGCGCGCCGACTTCTACGGCCCCTGTCTGGCCCATCCGGAGCTCGCCGAGGCGCTGCGGGACGGGCAGTTCCCGCTGCAGCCGATGTCTCCCGACGAGATCCGTTCCGCCGTGGCAGGGCCGGCCGAGGGCGCGGGGCTGGAGCCCGAACCCGGACTCGTCGAGGTGATTCTGCGGGACCTCGGCACCGTCGCGGGACAGCAGAGCGCCGGCGAGAGCGTGCCGGGTCCCGGCGGGCCGGGTGTGTTGCCACTGCTCTCGCACGCTCTCCTCGCGACCTGGCAGGAGCGCGACGGGAAGCGTCTGACAGTCCAGGGTTACGAGCGGACCGGCGGCATTCTCGGCGCGGTGGCTGCCACCGCGGAGCAGGCTTACGGGCGCCTGTCCGCCGGTCGGAAGGAGGCGGCCCGTGCCGTCCTGCTGCGCCTGGTCCAGGTCGACGGGGACGGCCGTGCCATCCGCCGCCACGCCACTCCGGAGGAGCTCACGCTCGGAGGCTGCGGGCAGGCGGAGGACGTCGTCGAGGAGTTCACTCGCGCCCGTCTCCTCACCGCCGGCCACGACCGGATCACTCTCGCCCACGAGGCCGTGCTGCGCGCCTGGCCTCGGCTGCGGCGCTGGATCGACGCCGACACCGCTGCCCTGCGCGCCTGGCACCAGTTGCGGGAGACCGCCCGGCAGTGGCATGCGGAGGGCCAGGATCCCGTCTTGTTTCCGAGGGGCAGCCGTCTGATCACCGCTCAAGAGGCCGCCCGGCATCCTCTGGTCGCGGTGGGGGCGACCGAGCGGGCGTTCCTGCTCGCGGCACAGGCTCAGGAGCAGGGCGAACGGGAGCGCGAACAACGGCGCGCGCGCCGCCTCCACCAGTTGCTGGCAGCGCTCGTGGCGTTGCTCGTGATGGCTCTCGTCAGTACCGGCTTGGCCGTGCACAACAGCCGTGAGGCGGTCAACGGGCAGCGCATGGCACGTCTCGCGGAGAAGCTGGCTCTGCTCGGTGTGCCCGACATCGGCGAGAACTCCGAGGCCTCCATGCTCCTGGCCGCATCGGCCTGGTCGACCGCCCAGACCCGCGCCTCCCGTAGCGCGCTGCTGAGCACGCAGGCCGAGCCGTACGAGGGATCCATGGAGGGTCACACCAGCCGGGTGCGCGCCGTCGCGTGGACGGGCGACGGTCGGCACGTGGTGTCGGGAGGGGCGGACGGCACTGTCCGTATCTGGGACAGCCGCTCGCACCGGCAGGTCAGGCAGATCGATCACGGTGAAGCGGTTCAGGCCGTCGCCGTCGCACAGGGGACGGGGAGGATCGTCTGGGGAGACGCGCAGGGGGAGCTGACGACGCTCGCCGGTCCGGGCGGACAGCAGGCGCTGCTTCCGTACCTGCATGGCCGGCGGGTGACGGGGCTGGCCGCTTCCCGGGACGGGCGAACGCTGCTCTCCGTCTCCGAGGACGGCACGGTCGCGCGTCATGACCTGACCCGCCCCCGCGCCCGGCCGTTCCGTGTCGATCTCGGTCACCCGCTCTACTCGGTGGCCCTGGCCTCCGACGGCAGGCGCGCCGCGGTGGCGGGGAGAAACGGCCGTCTGTGGCTGTTGGACCTGGTGGGCGACACGTCCGTGGAACTGGACAACGACGGGACTGACAGCATCTGGGCCCTCTCCTTCACCCCGGACGGACGCCGGCTGGTGGCCGGTGAGTGGGACGGCGACGTCTCCCTCTGGGACATCGGAGGCAGGAAGAGGGAGGCGACCTTCGCAGGGCTGACGGACTCGGTGGTCGACGTGACGGTCTCCCCCGACGGGCTCTATGTGGCAGCCTCCGGTCACGAGGACGTCGTGGCCGTCTGGGACCTCGCCTCACACCGGCTGCTCACCACCTTGGTGGGTCACCAGGGCTTCGTCTGGGGAGCCGAGTACTCGCCCGACGGCCGTACCCTCGCGACCGGCGGTGACGACCGGCTCGTCAGGCTGTGGACACCCACTGGCACGCTCGGGCTGCTCGGGGGCGGCGAGCCGTGGCTGGAGGCGGCGCTCTCCCCGGACGGCCGTCATCTGGGCCTTGCCGGACAGGACGGCTCCGCACGCATCCTCGACCTGCGCACGGGCACGGCACGCCGTCTGCGGGGAACGGACGGCAGAGACACGTCCGTGCACGCGGTCGCCTTCAGTGACGACGGAACCCGGTTCGCCGCCGCCGACGAGAGTGGCCGCGTCCGCGTCTGGCGCACCGACGACCCACGGCGTTCGCCCGGGCTTCCCATCGCGCAATGGCGGGCGCACAAACGTACCGTCAGGTCGCTCGCCTTCCGCCCCCAGCACCGCCATATCCTCGCCACCGGCAGCGACGATCACACGGCTGGGCTGTGGAACCTGGCCTACGGCGGAGCGCAGAGGCCGACCCGACTCCACGTCCTCGACGGTCACTCCGACGGCGTGCAGGATGTCGCCTTCCTGGGCGAGGACACCGTCATCACGGCAGGTCTCGACAGCGCAGCCAACGTCTGGGACTACACCGACGCACGTCTGCGGCGCAGGCTCCCCCACGGCGCGCCGGTTCTCGACGTGGCCGCGGGACCCAAGGGGCTGCTGGCCACGGCCAGCTGGGACGACACGGTGAGGCTCTGGAACCGCGGGCCGGAGAGCCGCACACGCGTCCTCACCAGCCATACCGGCGGCGTCTTCGCCGCCGCCTTCGACCGGTCCGGCACGCGGCTCGCCACCGCAGGTCAGGACAACACCATCCGTGTCTGGGACACCTCCGACGGGCGGCTCCTCCACACCCTCGAGGGTCACCGCCGCACCGTCCGCTCCCTCGCCTTCATGGGGGAGGACGGGCCGATCGTGTCCGTCTCCGAGGACGGCACGATCCGCCGGTGGAGCCTCGACGCGCAGCAGGTCCTCCGCAAGGTCTGCCGGATCGTCGGAGATCTCGGCGAAAGCCGGTGGAGGCAGCAGCTCCCGCAGGTTCCCTACGAGCCGGGCTGCAGGTGACCTGCGCCGACGGCCCGTCACTCGCAGGTGCATCGTGCCAGTTCAGCGGCGGTTTCCTGGCCACCCTGACGCAAGAGGAAACCGCGGAACGCTGGATCCCGCCCACCGCCGGTGCCGAGACTCGAGTTGCGCCGAAAGCCGTGGGAACCCCCGGCCACCACGGTGTGACCACCTGTCCTCCAACGCCCTGCCGGTCGCCTCCGGCAGCGCGGGACGAACATCTCAGAAGGAGCGAACATCATGACCAAGTCCAGCACGATGCCCGTGTCCGGGAGCACCAGTACCGTCGCAATCGCTCTCAGTGCGCTGCTCGCCGGCGGCCTCGCCGTGTCCCAGGCCCAGGCCACACCCGCCGGGCCCACCCACGCGACGGCGGCGACAACCGGAGAGAGGTACGCCGCCTCCGCGTCGCCCCTGGTCCTCACGCGCCAGCAGATCGTCGCCAAGGCCGAGCACGCGCTCAAGACACCCACCAGGTACAGGACGGCGAAGAACGGCCCCATCAAGCTGAGCTCGCCGAAGGGCAACAACAACTACCTCGGCGGCCACAACCTCAACGTCTACAACAACTACAACGGTCAGTCCTGGTGCGGGCACTTCGCCGCCGCGACGTGGGGCAAGCAGGGCGTCCCGGCGAAGTACGAGGCCTCCCAGCGGTGGCGTACCCACATGGGCAACCGGTTCCACCCCTACCGGGTCAACAGGCTTCCACAGCCCGGCGACGTCCTGGTGTGGACCAACACCTCCAACAGCGCCTTCGGTCACGTGGGTGTGGTCGTCTCCGTGAAGGGCCGGTCCGTCACCACCATCGAGGGCAACGCCGGTACAGGCACCGACAGTGTCACCCGCCGGACCTATTCCTGGGACGACAAGCGCGCCACCGGCGGCCCCTACCTGCCCAGCAAGAAGTTCGCCGGATTCGCCTCCACGCGGTAGCCGGCCCAACGCCACCGGTCCGGGCAGGCCTCCCACCACCGGCTGCCCGGCCGGACTGTACAACCACCACCGGATCTTCGGCGGGGGCCGCTCGTCCGATGCGACCCCCCGCCTCCCCTCTCGCGCCCACGTCGCCGGCACCCTACGGCGTCCGGCGCCCGTCCACCCAGGAGCAGCAACCATGCAGACGAAGTTCCTCGCACCGAACCGTGCCCTCCTCTCCACTCTCGCCGCGGCGGCCGTCCTCGGCGGACCGCTCGCGGCCACGGCGGAGGCCGCCCACGCGCCGGCCAAGTACCAGACCCACGCCCAGGCGGCTGCCGTGCTGAAGCAGGCCGGCATCAGCTGGTCGTCCAGCGGTAGCTGCTCCAACCGGGAGAACAGCCGCTGCACCTCGTTCACGAAGATCAACAAGACGACGATCGCCGGCCTCGTGGCGTTCAAGAAGGCCGGCGGATGCGCCGTCCGTGTCACCGGCGGCACCGAGCGCGGTCACGCCTCGGGCACCTACAGCCACTACAACGGCTACAAGGCCGACATCGCGCTCAACAACTGTGTCAACAGGTACATCACCAGCCGCTTCAAGCACACGGGCAAGCGGAACGACGGCGCCGCCCTGTACAAGTCCCCGGCCGGCAACGTCTACGCTCGCGAGGGCAACCACTGGGACGTCACCTACTACAACAACCGCGCCTGAGCGGTCCGGAGGTGGCGCAGCGACCGTGTACGGCGCCGGGATCGGCGGATCCGTAGCGCAGGGCGGATTCCTTGAGGAGGACGACGTAGACGTGGCCGCCTTCGTGGAGGGATCGAGGGCGGGTTACCCGGGCGGCGACAGCGTCTCTGACCTCGTCGAGGGTTCGTTTCATGGAAGCGGGCGGGCTGTCTGCTCTTGAGGGCGGTCGCGAATGCCGGCGTCCGGAGGACGCCTGGGCGCGCGCGTTGGAGGCGTAGACCCGGTAGTGGCGGGTCTGCTCGGGCAGGGCGTACCAGTCCTGCTGGATCCGGCGCGTGGCGTTGCAGTCCAGGCAGCGCCACTCCATGTTCAGCGGCCTGACGACCCAACCCCGTCAAAGCACTATGCGTTCGCGGCCTCCGCCAGGACGCGGGCGAGCTCGTGGGGGCGGGTGGCCATCGGCCAGTGGCCCGAGTCGAGGTCCACGTACTCAAGGTGGGTCGCGCGGGCGAGGTCAGGGCTCTCGCCGGCGGCGATCCACTCCTTGGCCTGGGCGGGGGTGAACTCTGGGCAGATGAGCACGACGGGGACGTCGAAGCGACGCTCGTCGGTCGGGCGCATGACTCCCCGGGCAACCCCCTCGGGGACAGGAACAGCGGCGGACGCAAGGCGGTCCCGCGTCTCCTCGTCCAGGTCGGCGGAGTCCGCTCCCTCGAAGGGGCCCCAGCCCGGGAACGGCATGGTGCCGCCCTCAATCGCGAAGTGATCGGCGTAAGTCCGCCCATCGGCTGCGGGGAAGCCGCCGATCAGTACGACCTTGGCCACCCTCTCCGGTCGCGCGTCGGCGGCCAGCCAGGCCAGGCTCGACGCAGCGGAGTGCCCCACCACCAAGGGCTTCCCCGCCGCTCCGTCGACGGCGGCGAGTACAACTGCCAGCTGGTCGTCAAGCGTCGCGGAAGCGGTGCCGTCGCCCTGGCCGGGGAGGGTGAGCGGCACGGGGCGGTGGCCGAGTGCAGTGAGTTCGGGCACGACCTCGTCCCATGCGGATCCACCGAACCACAGGCCGGCGATGAGCAAGATGTCCACGGAAGTACTCCCGGAGATGAGTCGGATCTGGCTGCCGGCACGTTATCGAGTGGCTCTGACAAGAGGCTCAGGCCACTCCAACCCGGCAAACCTTCCGGGTCGCAGGATCGGCGGGCGACCAATCCCGTTGGCGAGATTGAATCGGGTACTCAGCCCCCGCCTCGAGTGCTGACCCCTTGCGCAGGAACTATTGCGTCACCTCAACCGCTTGGCCGCTGAGCTCCTCGACGGAGACTCCCCCACTCGCCTTCCAGCCGTCCAACAGTCCAGGTTGTGCGCGCAGTGGACGAGGGGTGGCAGCTCGTTGGGGTGGTCGAGGTCATAGCCGATGTCTGCCAAGATGACGCGGGTGCCGACGGCGGGTCCCAAAAACTCTGTCGGAGATCTGACCGGCGCCTGGCATCATGGCTCCCATGATCATGCGCCGAAAGGCCGATGCCGCGTAGACGGCCACGCGCGTTGCGCGCTGAACAGCCACTCCCTCGCGTCTGGGGGCCGACCCCGCCGTTCCGTATTCATGGACTTTCCGCCAGGGCGAGCATGGCCGTGCGCCGGGTGGAGTACCTGAGCGGCAGCTTCTACATCCATCCAGGCGCAACCGACCGTGCGTTACGGCGGTACCGCGGGTTCCTGCATCCACCGGGCAGACGTCCGCTGTACCCGCGGGAGTCGTACTGCTCGTGCACCTGGTGCTCCTTCGACGACGTCCGGCACGCACGCGACGTACTGGAGGAGGTCCTGGAGCGGCTGCCGGATCCAGCCCGCGCCGAGCTCGGCCGGCTCGTGAGGCCTTTGGACGCGGTGTTCTTGCGCCGTACTCTGCCGGACCCGATCGCGCACCGGCGCCAGTGGCGGACGGAGTTCTGGTGGTACCGCCGCCTGGCCGACAGGTCGGAGTGGGGGTGACGGAACCCGTGGTCGACCCGTGCCGAGGCGGGATGATCACAGCCATGGGTGTTGTGATCACGGCGTCGGAGTCGTCCCGGACAGCCCCGTGCACCGACTCGAACTGCTGTCCATACTGCGGGGGATGCGGTGCGGGTGTCGCGGCCGATGCCCGTGTGGACGCGGGCGGTGGCGCGGTCGGCGAGGCGGACGCTCATCGAAGCGGTGGCGATGCCCGTCCGCGTCGCGCAGGGCCCAGCCCGTCCGGTTGAACGCGCGGCGGGTCTCGTCGGTGGTCTCGGCCCACTCCGCGGACTTCACAGAAACTTTGTACGCGCGCATGACAAAGCATGGACGTACTCAGGGGAAGTCCCTACTGTGTGCGACGCGGCAGTGAGGCGACAGTACGTGCCTCAGGCATCACCGTCCGCATCTCCGCATCACTCCGTATCCGGGACGACGGCGCGCTCCGGCGGCGGTGGATCCTGCACCTTGCCCCATTTGCGTTCCCCGACATCGGGGGACCTACAGGAGGTCACGTGTATCCACGGTTGTTCTCCCACCGACTCGGCAGACGTCTGGCCGTAGCGCTCACCGTTCCGTTACTGGCCCTCGGCCTGTCCAGCCCCGCGATCGCGGCCGCCCCGCAGGCGGAGCCTCTTCCCCCGCAGGAACCCGGTGTGACGCTCCGCGTCTTCGACGTACAGGCGTCGCTGAAGACGATCTGCACCCTCAAGCCGGGACAGACGCCGAACATCGACAAGAAGATGTCGGTGATCAACTGGACTTCCGACGCAGACTTCGGGCTTGCGTCCAACTTCGTCAGCCAGGTCACCGGAAATCTCAACGTCGTCACGACCGGCAGTCACACCTTCCGGCTGGCCAGCGATGACGGCTCCCGCCTCTATGTCGATGACAAGCTGGTCATCGACCACGACGGCCTGCACGGTTCCGACCTGCCCAAGGACGCCACGGTCTCGCTCACGGCCGGCTACCACTCCCTGCGGATCGAGCATTTCGAGGCGGGCGGCGACCAGCAGATCACGCTCTCCTGGAAGCCTCCAGGCGCCTCCGGCTTCAGCGTCGTACCGAACTCGGTGCTGAGCACCGACGCCGGCGTCGTACGCGTGACATCGCCGGGACGCAAGGAGTGCGAAGGCGCTCTTGACACGCCTGGAGACGGCCTGCCCCTGACCGGGGTACACCCGAACTACACCCTGACGAACCTGCGGCCGGCCGGCTTCGAACCGCAGGTCTCCGCCATGGACTGGCTGCCCGACGGCCGCCTCGCGGTGACCACCTGGGGCGGCACGGACAACAGCACGGGCGAGGTATACCTGCTGAGCAACGTGACCGGGGCCACCGGACCCGACAAGGTGACGTACAAGAAGATCGCGAGTGGGCTGAAGGAGCCTATGGGCGTCAAGTACGTGGACGGGAAGCTCTACGTCTCCCAGAAGCACGAGCTGACCGAACTGAACGACACCAACGGCGACGGCGTCACCGATGAGTACAAGCGGATCGCCACCTGGCCGTTCGGCAACAACTTCCACGAGTTCGCCTTCGGCCTGCTGTACAAGGACGGGTTCTTCTACCTGAACCTGTCGGTGTCGATCAACTACGGCGGCGCAACCACGGACCCCCAGCCGGCACCGAACCGCGGTACCACGATCAAGGTGAACAAGGCGACCGGAGCCGTCAGTTACGTCGCGGGCGGTCTGCGCACCCCCAACGGCATTGGGTGGGGCCCGGACGGCGACATGTTCGTCACCGACAACCAGGGCGGCTGGCTGCCCTCGTCGAAGTTGGTGCACATCAAGCAAGACCGCTTCTTCAACCACTACATGAACCCGAGCGGTCCTTTCGACTCGCGGCCGGTGAGCAAACCGGTGCTGTGGCTCCCGCAGAACGAGATAGCCAACTCGCCCAGTACGCCCCTGCAGTTGAAGGAAGGCCCCTTCGCCGGACAGATGCTGTTCGGCGACGTGACGTACGGCGGCATCCAGCGCGCGTTCCTGGAGAAGGTCGGTGGTGAGTACCAGGGCGCGGTCTTCCGTCTCACTCAGGGGCTGGAGGCCGGCGTCACCCGGATCAGCGTCGGCCCGGACGGCGCCCTCTACGCAGGCGGACTGGGTGCCGGTGGCAACTGGGGCCAGGAAGGCAAGCTCAGCTACGGTCTGCAGAAGCTGACACCGAACGGCACCGACGCCTTCGACATCCGTGCCATGCGCGCGGTGCCGGGCGGCTTCGAGCTGGAGTACACCCAGCCGGTGTCGACAGAGACCGCGGCCAACCTTGCCGGGCGCTACAAGATCAAACAGTGGCGCTACGTGCCGACGGCGGCGTACGGCGGTCCCAAGGTCGACGAGGAGAGCCTCACCGCTCAGTCGGCCACGCTCTCAGCCGACCGCAAGACGGTCACGCTGGCGGTCCCGGGGCTCAAGGCCGACCGAGTCGTCCATGTGCGCTCGGCCCGTCCTTTCAGCGCGACCGACGGCAAACAGCTCTGGAGCACCGAGGCCTGGTACACGATGAACCAGTTGCCCGGAGTGACTTCCCGGACGGGCGAGGTGAAGGGAGTCGCCGGCAAGTGCCTGGACGTGGACAACAGCGGCACCGCCGACGGCACGAAGATCCAGCTGTGGACGTGCAACGGCACCGCGGCCCAACGGTGGACGGTTGCCGGAGACGGAAACGTGCGCGCCCTGGACAAGTGCCTGGACGTCGACAACGCCGGCACCGCTGACGGCACCAAGGTGCAGCTGTGGACCTGCAACGGCACCGCGGCACAGACCTGGGAGCCCCAGGCCGACGGTTCTGTACGCAACCCGCAGTCCGGCAAGTGCCTCGACGCCTCCGGGGGCGTCTGGAACGACGGCACACCGGTCCATTTGTGGACCTGTCACGCCGGCTCCAACCAGAAGTGGGTACTGCCGTAGGACAGGGGCGGCACGCGTAACCCGTGAGGGGTGACCGGTGCCCCCGAGGGCAAGGGCCGGAGTGCACGTCCCTTGCCCTCGCTTCGGGTTTCGCTCCTGGCCTCGGGTTCGGCACTCTCGGCGGGCCCCAGTCATCTCCGCCTGTGGTTTGTGCAGGGAATCACCGTCGCCGACGGTTCGTTCTCGTCCTGGCCGCCCGGATCGACGACCGGACCTTCACGGCGGAGAAGCGCACTAATCTCGCCATTTCATGAGTTTGGCGGGTTCAGACGTGGTGGACGTGCCGGAGTGTGCCCCTGACCTCGCCATTGTTCGCGCAAAACCCTCATGAGCTGATCAGATGTATTGCACCTGGCAGCTGCAGGGCGGCCTCGTTGCGGAGGATCCGCAAGGAAGGGGGGTGACCAAGAGAGAGCTCTTCTGCAAGGCTGCAGACATGGAGAGCGAGTGGCTGGACTCAGGGGACTACGCTTCTGTTCTTCAGGCCACACAACTACTGTCCAGTCGCTACCTCCACGACATGACACTAAACGCCCGCATGGAGGCGTGGGCGGAGTTCGTCGCTGACGTGGAAGAGGGCTTCGACACCATGTGGGCTTGGGAGTTCGACAACGACACGGCTCATCGCGACTGGCTCCACGAAGCCTGGCCGATCCTGACAGAACGTGTCTGCCAGCTCCGTCAATCCGAGCTGGATGCCCTGGACGAGCGGTTCCGCATGGCTACGGCGCCGATCAAGCCGTTGGGTATGAGCCCGAGCGCGATCGCACAACAGGCACGGTGGTGGCGGTTCCGCTATCCGCGGCTCGTAACCGGGAGTCCGGCCGAGGAACTGCCCCCTACGTGGTTCCCGGTACCCACCTACATCGACTGACGCTGGCCGTGACGCACTGGGCGGCCAGCAGGGCGGAGTGCATCTGACCCGCAATGATCGAACTTGTCCAGGGTTCGGTCAGACGCAAGGAAAGTTTTCTACCGGTGAAGACTACGAGCTTCCGCCCTCCTGCCCGTGAACCGCTGTCGCCACCCTGGAACTGCGGAAACGCCAACGGGCCCGAGCTGAGGAAGCATCCGAGCGCCCACGCCACGCATGTGATCGTCGATGGTCCACCCGGCCATAAGCCATGAGGCGAGAGCGATGACGGTCGCGAGACAAAGCGGTTTCGCTCCGGTGAGCGGCAGATATGCGAGTGGGTGGCGAAGGCCTACAGGTAACCGGAATATGTGGGCCGACTGCACCTCAGTCGAACAAGGAGCCGTACTCACCAGTGTCATCAATAAAAGAGAAATTTGGGGATGTACTCTGCACGGCTGCATGGAGGCGTGCCACGAGAATTCCAGTGGGGACGCGAGAGAGTTCGAGCAACCGGGAAGCCACCCTCTGCTCGGCTTCTATCGTAGGGCGATCTGACTTCGCTTTCGCATTGAGGAAATCTACCGATGCCACCATCGCACTCAATTTACCTCCCTCGGAGCGGGTCAGACAATCCCTCCAGTACGGAAACCCAATGATGAGGGTGAGGGCCTCCGCCAAGTCGGCCCCAATAATTCCAGCGGCACCCTCCGAAGTTACGTACAGCACCGGCTTGACTTCGCCCGCTCCGCAAAGAAAAAACATTCCTCCCGCAAAATCTCCGGCGATTCCCGTCAGCGGAAGTCCGGAAATAAGCCTGGGAGATTCTGTGGCGGTATTGCGAGTGGTGTCGAACTCAAAAGCGTCTGCCAGGAGTACCGCCAGGTTCGGGTTGGCACCTATCAGCCGCAGCAGGCCAGCGTGGTCAGGCATTCTCCGATCATATCGGAGTGTGGGGTTGTTCAGGGGCAGGGGCTGCGGTGCAACCGTCCACGTGCACCGCAGCCCCTGATTGCAAGAACGGCGTGCGGCATAGCCCGGAAGGAAGTCAAGTCCTTCAACGGCGCAGGGCCCAGGGCCCCGAACGCGATCTCTTCCTCCACATCATCGAGATGGGCTGCACCAACGTGTGCATCAGCACTGAGACCGGCCCCCTCACCCGTCGGTTCCTCACTGGCAACGGCGACGGGTACTGGGGCCCCAACGTCTCGTCCACCACCGATTTCCTCGACTGGTCCCGACGGTGGCTCAACCACATGAGCGCTGGATGAGACAACCAGGCCTGGGAACTAACATCGCCTGGACTATCGCGCTCATCCAAACCGGCCTCGTATGACCGCAAAGAGCTGACTCTCCGTAACCAATACGCGAAAGCGGGCCATGACAGAAGTCGTGACCCTTGTGTCCCGGTCTCGTGGGCCTGATGCCTCCCGATTCTCACGGATCCATATCGAACATCGACGTGACTCACCCGCGACCTCTCCGCAAGCTCGGCAAGGAATCCCATGTCGTCCAGCCGGGCAAGGTGGCTGCGGCAAGGCACTGCGGGAGGCGCGGAACGAGGGTCGTCGGTCCCCCGTTCCGCGCCGGTCGATCACCCTCGGCTGGTCATGTCACCGTCCACTTCTGCGACGCACGTCCATCGCACCGGTTGATGACCAGCTGGGTTCCGTCCGCCCCGCTGCCACCCGCCGTGTCCAGGCAGATGCCGCGGTTGCGTATGGTGCCGTCCGACTGCACGGACCAGTCCTGATTGGTGCGGCCGTGGCAGTCCCACAGCTGGACCTTCGTCCCATCGGCCGTGGCCTCGGCATCCACGTCGAGGCACTTGCCCATCGAACGCAGTGTGGCGCCGTTGGCCTGCCACTTCTGATTGTCACCGCCGTTGCAGCCCCACAACTGGACCTTGGCGCCGTTCGCCGTGCTCCGGCCGTTGACGTCGACACACTTTCCGCCGAGGCCGGTTATCTGTGCCGGGGCGGACGGGCCGCCCTGACCGACGCCCTTCCCGACGAAGGTCATCGAGTCGATGTCGTACGAGCCGGCCGACACCGTCTTGAAGACCAGGTAGAGCTCGGTCGTACCGCCGGGCCTGACGACGTCGACCGCCGGTGTGCTCTGGTAGTTGTCCCAGCCACCCGTGCTCGGGACCGGCACGGTGGCGAGCAGCGCGCCGGTCGGCGAGCCGTCGCGCAGCTCGACCGTGCCGCCGCCGCCCGAGGGTGAGGACAGCCGCAGCGAGACCTTGTCGATGCCGGTGAAGTTGACCGGCGAGTACGAGACCCAGTCGTTGTTGCTGATGTCGCCGAGCCGGCCGCCGGACTCCGCACCGCCCTGTGAGACGACCCGGACTCCGGACTGCCTGGTGTAGAACTCGGCCTGCTTGTGCTTGGGCTGGAGCAGCGCCTTGGCACTTCCCGCCAGCGCGGGCGCTCCGGAGGCGCCCTTGTCCGTGTAGCTGGAGGAGGCGACGTAGGACACGTTCAGGTCGGCGTGGCCCGTGTCGGTCTCCGGGATGATGGTGCCCGAGCAGCCCGTGATGGCGTCGGTGTCGTGCGCGTGCTCGTCATGTCCGAGCGAGGGCACGGTCCTGACCTTGGTGCAGTCGATCGTGCCGTCCTCCGGATCGGTGACGTCCACCGTGTAGGGAATCCGGTCGCCCCAGCCGTACATGCCGCCGTTCGGCAGGGAGAGTTTCACGGTCGGCGCCGTGTTGCCGGAGGTCACGGTGAGGTTGGCGGTGCCGTCACGGCCGCCGGTGTCGGTCACGGTGAGCTGGGCGGTGAACTGCCCCTTCGCCGTATAGGTGTGCGTGGGGGACGCCTGGTCGGAGGTGGCACCGTCGCCGAAGTCCCAGTGGTAGGTGAGCGTGCCGCCCTCCGGGTCGCGCGAGCCCTCACCGGAGAACTTCACGGTCAGTGGTGCGGGCCCGGACGTGGGGGTCGCGGTGGCCGCGGCGAGAGGGCGCCGGTCACCCGAGCTGTAGTCGATGCGGTAGAGGCCGGCATCCGGGTTGTCCCGGCCGAAGCCGCTCCCCCACTCCAGCAGGTACATCGCGCCGTCCGGGCCGAACTTCATGTCCATCGGGGACTTGAAGCTCAGGTCCGGCAGGAAGTCGTTGATCTTGAGTAGCTTCCCGTCGTCGTCCAGCCGGAATTCGTGCAGATTGTTGCGCGACCACTCGCCGAAGAACGGCGTCTTGTCGAAGTAGGCCGGGAACTTCGTCTCCGAGGGGTTGTCGGGGTCGTAGTGGTATACGGGGAAGGCGGCGGGCGCCTCTCCGCCGTCGCCCATCTCCGGGAACTTCCCGCCGTTGGCGCCGTTGCCGTACCAGACGTCGGCCTTCTTGACCGCCGGGAGCTCGGTGATGCCGGTGTTGTTCGGCGAGTTGTTGACCGGGGCTGCGCAGTTGAAGGCGGCGCCGGACTGGCCGGTGGCGTAGTCGTAGTCCCGGTAGGGGATGTTGTCGCCCACGCAGTACGGCCAACCGTAGAAGCCGGGCTGCTTGATGATGTTCCACTCGACGATCGCCGCGGGCCCGCGGGCGGCGTTGTCGGATCCGGCGTCCGGTCCGTAGTCGGCTGCGTACAGGGTGCCGTCGGCGGGGTCGACGGAGAACCGGAAGGGGTTGCGGAAACCCATCGCGTAGATCTCGGGCTTGGTCTTCGCCGTGCCCGGCGCGAACATGTTGCCCGCCGGGACGGTGTAGGTGCCGTTGGCCTCCGGGTGGATGCGGAGGATCTTGCCGCGCAGGTCGTTGGTGTTGGCCGAGGTGCGCTGGGCGTCGTTGTCGGCGCGTCCGGCACGCTCGTCGATCGGGGCATAGCCGTCGGAGCGGAACGGCTCGGTGTCGTCGCCGGTCCCGATGTAGAGGTTGCCGTTGGGCCCGAAGGTGATGTAGCCCCCGGTGTGCCCGGGTTCCGGAGCCTGGCGTGACGAGGGGACCTTCATGACGACTTTCTCGCTGGCCTTGTCGAGGCTGTCGCCGTTGACGGTGAAGCGCGACACGCGGGCGATGTCCTCGGTACCGCCGGCCGGCGAGTACATCAGGTAGATCCAGTGGTTGGTGGCGAAGTCCGGGTCCAGGGCGAGGCCGGTCAGTCCGTCCTCGCCGCCGGTGTAGACGTCGATCGTGGCGGCGGTGACCACGTCGCCGCTGTCCGGCTTGTGGACCTTCACCTTGCCGCCGTACTCGGCGTAGAACACCCGGCCGTCGTCGGCGATGTCCAGGGCCGCCGGGCCAGTGGTGTTCTCGTCCAGCGGGACCTTCTCGTAGGCGTCCCAGGTCGTCGGGCCGCAGTCCGCCTTGACCTTGCCGCCGGCGGTCTCGACGCCGCCCACCACGTGGTTGCGGAACTGCGGGTCCGAGTAACTGGCCGTGTCGTGTCCCATGGCGGTGGCCCACACGCTGCCGCCCTCGGCGTCGCGGCACCAGGAGATCGGGTGGTCGGACCCCATGGCCTCGCTGCCCGGGTTGTACGTGGTCTCATCGGCGGTGACCAGTACGTGCACATCACCGCGCGGGTTCGGGTCGAAGTTGTACCACTCCTCCGTGCGTGTCCAGCGGTCGGGAAGGTGCGAGGTGGAGGCGTGCACCCGGTCGGCGACCTTGGCGGTGCCCTGGAGGCTGCCGGGTGAGTGGGCGGGCATGTGGGCGCCGCCGTTGACCAGTTCGTCCCACCAGGGGAAGTCGTTCTCGATGCCCATGTCGAGCGTGTTGTGGACCGCAGCGATGCCGCCGCCGTCGTGCACGTATTTCTGCACGGCCTGGCGCTGGGCGTCCGTCTCCCAGACCATGCCGGAGGTCTGGACCATGGCGATCACGTCGTACTCGGCGAGGTCGGCGTCGTTGAAGACTGCCGCGTTCTCGCTCTTGGTCAGCTCCCATCCGCGTTCGGCGGCGGCCTGGTCGAACATCGTGATGGCGGCCGGGATGGAGTCGTGCCGGTAGGCGCCCGGTGCGGTCTTGGTGAACAGGAGGACGTGGAAGCCCTCCGGATGGGCGGTGGCCGGTGCGGCCAGCCCAGTCACGAGGAGGGTGGAGCTGACCAGGCTCAGCAGCCATCTCGTCATCGTTGATCTCATGTGCGGCTCCTGCAGTCGTGGATCGGACGGGGGAAATCCCAGGTGAATCCGGACGAGGTGCGTGGGACACGAGCGCGGGACGGCGTGTCAGGCCGGCCGCGGGCCGAGAGGGGCGAGGCGGGCGGGGCGGCGTTCGGCTTCCCGGAGGAAGGCCAGGCCCCGGGTGGCGAGGGCGTCCTGGCTGGGAGCGAGCGGCCGCCACACGGAGGCGGCGACCGCGATGGTCGCGTTGTGCGCGGTGAACGACTCGATGCACAGCGGTCCTTGGTGGCCTTCGTCGTCAAGCGCGTCGAGGAATCCGGGCCAGTCCAGGTGGTCGTCGCCGGGTGCGCCCCGGTCGTTGGCGCACACCTGGACGTGGAGGAGGCGGCCGGTGGCCCGGCGTACGGCGTCGGGCAGTGATCGCTCCTCGATGTTCTGGTGGTACGTGTCGAGAGCGATCCCGATGGTGCGGGCGGGCAGTCCGTCCATCGCCGCCACCGTCTGGTCGACGGTGTTGAACAGACTCGTCTCATACCGGTTGAGTGGCTCGACGGCGATCCGGACGCCCGTCCCGGCGGCGTGCGCGACGACCGGCGCGATGTTGTCCCGCCACTGCTCGTACGCCGCTGTCCGCTCGGCGTCGTCCATCTGCCAGGTGCGGCCGACGGCGGCGTACACGGGGCCGGCCACGACCGGGGCACCGATCCCCGCGGCCGCGTCGACGCACTGCCGCAGGTAGTCCTGGGTGGCGCGGACCGCGGAGGGCTCGGCCCGGACGAGATCGCGCCCCGGGGGCATCACCGCGAGCACCGCCGCGGGCGTGAGGCCCTGGTCGCCCAGGAGTCCGGCGACGGTGGCGGGCTGCCAGTCGCCGGGCTGTTCCAGCGGGATCTCGGCGCAGTCGAAGCCCCACGCGGCCAGGCGCGGCAGCACCTCGGTGAGGGCCTCCCCGGTGACGGGTGAGTGCCAGATCCAGGGGTTGGCACCGATCGCACGCCGTACGGCCGGCCTCACTTCCCACCCCAGTCACCGGGGTAGCCGGGGAGCTTCTCGCAGCCGCAGGCGCCGTAGTGCAGGGGTGGCATGCCTTCCTTGTAGTACTGGTCGAAGTTGTCCTCGGTCACAACCGGCTGCGGCAGGGTCCACTGCTTCGGGACCTCCTGACCGGCCAGAATGCGCAGTGCGGCGATCACGGGTGTGCGCCACTGGAAGGTCGGGTACGCCGGCGCGATGGCGGTGAGGTCCTTGTCCTTCCACGCCTGGAGGAAGTCCTGCTGGTCCTCGCCGGTGATCGGTGGCACGTCATTGCCCGCGTCCTCGAAGGCCTCGACGGCCGCGACGCTGGTGGCGCCGGAGTCCATCCAGACCCCGTCGATCGTGCCGTGCCGGGAGAGCGCGTCGGAGACGATCGCCTTGGTCTTCGAGGGGTCGCCGTCGGTGAACTTCACCTCGGCCACCGTGAGTCCGGCTTTGTCGAAGGCCTTCTCCGCGGCGGTCCAGCGGTTCTCCAGGACGTCCACACCGGGCGAGATGCGCAGCGCGACGATCTTGCCGCCCTTGTCCACCTTGTCGACCAGGAAGTCGGCTGCCGCGGCACCGTAGGCATAGCCTCCGATGGGGCTGATGAAGGTGACCCCGCAGTCGGTCTGCACGCCCCGGTCGAAGACGATCACCGGCAGCTTGCGGCATGCCTCCTGCACCGCCGGGGTGAGCGTGGCGGTGGTGTTGGGCGAGACGATCAGCGCGTCGCAGTCCTGGCCGGACAGCTCCTGGATGTCGGAGATCTGTTTGTCGTCCTTGCCCTGGGCGTCCAGAACGGTGAAGTCGGTGATCTCGTCGTGCAGCTTCACCTCCGCCTTCATGCTCTTGAGCCCCACCTGCCGCCAGGGGTTGAAGACCCCCGCGTTGGAGAAGCAGAGGTGGACGTCCTTGGCACCGCCCTTCTTGGCGTACTTCGACGTGTCGGTCATCCGCGGGTTCAGCATCTGCTCCCACGGCTTGTCCGCCGGGCCCTGAGGTGTTGTCCCGGTGAGCGCGAGCTGACGCTCGTAGGCGGCCGGATCGAAGAACTTCGACTCCTCGCCACCGCTCCGGGACTGCGCCGAGGCGGTGGCCCCGCCCGCCGCTTCGTCCTGTGGCACGTCGGACGAGCAGGACGACAGCAGTGCCGCGGCCAGCAGGACGGCGAGGGGGATGGCTGAGCGGGCGTGCCGGCCGGGTAGTCCGGTGCGAAGTGCGCGGCTCATGAGGAGGTGCCTCCTGAGGGTTGTGAACGGTGACGGCGTAAGCGGTCCAGTCCCGGACGCCCGGTGGCTCCGAGGCCGACGGCCGCGATGACGATGACGCCCTGGACGGTGGACTCCAGCGCGCCGGAGACGCCCTGGAGGTTGAGCAGCGTGAACAGTGCCTGGAGGGAGAAGGCCCCGGCCATGGCGGCCACGACGGACCCGCGCCCGCCCCCGAGGAGGACCCCTCCGAGCACGACCGCGGTGATGGCCTCGAACTCCAGGCCCCGGCCGGCCTGGGCGGATACCCCGGAGAAGCCTGCGACGAGCACGGCCGCCAGAGCGGCGGCCGTGCCCGACAGCATGAACGCGAGGGTGCGGACGCGAGGGACGCGTACGCCCGCGAGGTTCGCTGCGCGTTCGTTGTCCCCGGTGGCGAGGAGCGTACGGCCGAAGTCGGAGCGCATCAGCCACACGGCGGCGGCGCCGACCACGACGCAGGCGGGTACGGCCCAGGGCAGCCAGCCACCGGCGGTGCCACGCCCGAACTCCCGGAAGTCCTGGGGCAGCACACCCTGCGGGGAGCCACCGGTCCAGTAGAAGACGGCACCCTCGAGGATCAGCATCATGCCGAGGGTGGTGATGAACGACGGCACCCGGAGCCTGGTGGTGATGAGCCCGTTGGCCAGCCCCACCAGCGCCCCGGCCGCCAGGATCCCGGCGGTGACGAGCAACCAGGGGGCGTCCGGGTAGGAGCCGTAGAACTCGGCCCCGGCCACCACACCGGCGGTCACCACGGCGCCGACGGAGAGGTCGAAGCCACCCGAGACCACGACGAGGTACTGGCCCGCGGCGAGAATCACCAGCGGGGCCGCGCGTTTGACGAAGGCGAGGAAGCTGTCGGGCTCGTAGAAGCCGGGGTCGGTGAAGGCCAGGGCGGCGAGCAGGACGACGAGGAGCCCGTGGACGGGGGCGCCGGTGCCCAGGCGCCGGACCGCCCGGACGGCGGTGTTCGGAGTGGGGGTCTCGGTCGTGGTGGTGGTCATGCGGACTGCTCCTGCCCCGGGGCGTCCGGCGTCCCGACCTGTTTCGCCCGTCCCCGCCCGCTGTCGCGGGGCCGTCCGGAGGCCCGGCCCGGGCGGGGCCGGGCGTAGAGGGCGACGGCGGCGATGATGACGACGCCGCGGACGACGTTCTTGAAGAACGGGTCGACGGAGAGCTGGTTGAAGATGCTGTCCAGCACCGAGAGGACCAGGACGCCGCCCAGGGTGCCGGTCACCCCGCCGCGTCCGCCGGCGAGCGCCGTGCCGCCGAGCACGACGGCGGCGATCGACTCCAGGTCGTAGCGCGCGTCCGTACCGGCCCAGGGGGCGCCCGCGCCGAGCCGGGCGGCGAGGAACAGGGCTGCGGCGCCGACGCACAGCGAGCACAGGATGTGTGCGAGGACGACGGTGCGTCCGGTGCGCACGCCGGACAGCCGGGCGGCGTGCTCGTCGCCGCCGGTGGCGTACATGTGGTGGCCCGCGCGCGTGCGCCGGGTGATCAGCCAGGCGACGACGGCGACCGCGGTCAGCAGGAGGACGGAGACGGGCACGAAGCCGATGCGGTCGTAGCCCAGCCGCCGGAAGGAGGCGGGTACGTGACCGGCGGGGCCGGTGTAGGTGTCCTCGATGTAGCCGCGCAGGATGAACGCCATGCCGAGCGTCGCGATGAACGCGTTGACTCTCAGCCCGGTGACGATGAGCCCGTTCGCGACGCCGACAGCGGCGGACAGGGCGAGGACCGCGAGGATCGCGGTGAGGACACTGCCGCTCTCCATCATCTCCGCGGCGACCAGGGTCCCGAGGCTGACGAGGTACGCGACGGAGAGGTCGAGGGACCCGGTGACGATCACCACGGACTGGCCGACCGCGACCAGGCCCAGGGCGACCGAGTTCTGGAGGATGCCCGTGACGGTGGACCGCGTCATGAACTCGCCGCCGTCCGCGGTCACGACGAGCCAGCCGACGAGGGTGACCACGAGGGCGGCCAGCCACACGGCGACCACGGGGTCGCCGAGTCGGAAGCGGCCCGGCGCGTTCCGTCGGCGGGGCGCGACCGGTGCCGCAGCTCGGCCGGGGACGGCCGTCATGCGGCACTTCCCTCGAAGCGGTCGGAGGTGTCCCCGGTCGCCAGGCGCATGACGTCCTCCTCGGTGGCGCCCGCGGGCAGTTCGCCCACCAGCGCTCCGTCGGCCATCACCAGGATCCGGTCGCTCATGCCGATCAGCTCGGGCAGTTCGGAGGAGACGATGAGCACGGCCAGTCCCTCTTGGGCGAGTTCGCGCACGAGCGTGTGGATCGCGGACTTCGCGCCGACGTCCACGCCACGGGTCGGTTCGTCGAACAGCAGCACCCGGGGGCGGGCGGCGAGCCACTTGGCGATGACCACCTTCTGCTGGTTGCCGCCGGAGAGGTAGCGCACCTCCTGGTCGAGGCCGCGGGAGCGCAGAGCGACCCTCTCCAGTAAGCCGTCGACGTCGTGTCTCGCGACGCCGGACACGGCCCGGGTGACGAGCGAGGCGTTGTCACGTACGGACTGACGCAGCGCCAGGCCCTCGGCCTTGCGGTCCTCGGTGACCAGCGCGATGCCGGAGCGAATCGCCTGCCGCGGGCTGCCGGGCACCAGTGGCCGGCCTGCCACGGTCATCGAGCCGCGGGTGAAAGGCGCGGCGCCGAACAGGGCCCTCACCAGAGAGGTGCGGCCCGACCCCTGTAAGCCGGCGACCCCGGTGACCTCGCCGGCTCGCAGGGTCAGTCCGATGTCCGTGAGGCGCTCGTTGCCGGCGCCGGTGACGGTCAGGAGCGGCTCGCCGATCTCGCCCGGCTCGGCGCGGGGCGGGTAGTAGGAGCGCAGTTCACGGCCGACCATGGCCCGCACGACCTCGTCGGGGGTGGTCTCGGCGGTGGTGAGGGCGGCGACCTTGCGGCCGTCCTTCAGTACGGTGATGCGCTGGGAGAGGTCGAAGACCTCCCGCAGACGGTGGCTGATGAAGAGGATCCCGATGCCGCGGGCGGCCAGTCGGCGGATCAGCGCGTAGAGCAGTTCCACCTCGTGGTCGGCGAGGGGTGCGGTCGGCTCGTCCATGACCAGGACACGGACCTCGGAGGCGGCCAGTGCCTTGACGATCTCGACGGTCTGCTGTCGAGCCACCGACAGTTCCTTGACCTGCGTCCGCGGGTCGATCCCGGTCTCGTCCAGCTCTGCGAGCAGTTCGGCGGTGCGCCGCTCCATCACCCGCCTGTCGACCAGTCCCCGGCGCACCGGCTCGCGGCCCAGGAAGACGTTCTCCGCGACAGTGCGGTACGGGAGGAGGGCGAACTCCTGATGGATGAGAGCGATTCCGGCGGCTTGTGCCTGTACGGGGTGGGAGAAGGCCCGGGGGGTGCCGTCGAGGGTGATGGTGCCCTCGTCCGGGGCGTGTTCACCGGCGAGCACCTTCATCAACGTGGACTTGCCCGCACCGTTCTCCCCGACCAGGGCGTGAACCTCGCCCGGTAACAGGTCGAGTGACACCTCGTGTAACACCCTCGCCCCGAGGAAGCTCTTCGAGACACTGCTCATCGTCAGCATGTTCGGCAGGATGGCGAGCGAACTTTTTCCTGTCAATACATGAAGCAGGGACTATTACCGCAGCGATTTCCTGGACTTCAACCGCTCATCGAACAAAGTCTGGTCGGCGGATACGGCGATCTTTATGGTTGCTCCTGTGAGCTCACACTTCTCCTCACCGTCCCTGTCGTCGGACCCCGTCCAGGGGCCGACACCCCCGGGTCAGACGCCCGGCGAGGTGTTGGCGCTGATCAGTTCCGGCGTAGCCGTCACCCGCGCCGAGATCGCCCGGCGCACCGGACTTGCCCGCTCCACCGTCTCCCACCGCGTCGACGCCCTGATCGCCCACGGCTTCGTCGTCGAGGGCACCGAGGCGCCCTCGACTGGTGGCCGCCCTCCGCGTCGGCTCTCCCTGCGGGCCCACGGGCATGCCATCGCCGGGGTAGACATCGGGGCTTCGCACTGCCGTGTCGGGTTGCTGGACATCAACGGCACTCTGCTCAAAGCCCGCGAGGATCCGCTGACCATCGCGGACGGGCCCGAGGCCGTCCTCGGACACGTCGAGCGGACACTGCACGCCCTGCTCGAAGCGGACGGCGGGACGCCACCGCGAACGCTGCGGGCCATCGGCGTCGGCGTGCCGGGCCCGGTGGAGTACTCCACCGGGCGTCCGGTGGATCCGCCGATCATGCCGGGCTGGCACCACTACCCGATTCCCGAGTTCTTCGGCGATCGCTTCGGCGTCCGGGCTCTGGTGGACAACGACGTGAACGTCATGGCCCTGGCCGAGCAACGACGGGCCTTTCCGGACGCGATGCACCTGCTCTACCTGAAGGTCGGCACGGGCATCGGCTGCGGCATCGTCGCCGACGGCCGCATCCACCGGGGCGCTCAGGGCTCGGCCGGGGACATCGGACACATTCGCGTAGGTGAGCGGGACGATCCGTGCCGCTGCGGCAACTCCGGCTGCCTGGAGGCCATCGCAGGGGGAGCCGCGCTGGCGGAGCGGCTGCGGGGACTGGGGCTGGAGGCCGGCGGAAGCCTCGACATCGTCCGGCTGGTCAGAGAGGGAAACCGACAGGCCGTCCGCGCGGTGCGCGAGGCAGGTCGTGCGGTCGGCGAGGTGTTGTCCGGACTGGTGAACTTCTTCAACCCGGAGACGGTCGTCGTCGGCGGCGCCCTCGCCGCCGTGCACGACCAACTCCTCGCCGGGGTCCGTGAGGCGGTCTACCGCCGGTCCAACCCGCTGGCGACCCACGTCCTGCGCATCGAGCCGAGCCGGACCGGCGAGAACGCGGGCTCGATCGGCGCCGGCCTCCTGGCCATCGAACACGCCCTCTCCCCCGCCCAGGTCGACCGGACCCTCACGCGAGACGCGACGGCGGTGTGACTGCGGCGCACGGTCGGAGGCGCGCAGTACACACCGGAACGTCACCGCGAAATCCCAGCAGGCCGAGGACCTCCAGCTCGCGCGGCGTGAGCGAGGCGAGCTTGCGGTGGAGGGCGGCAGCGCCGGCGCGACGCTCCGCGAAGCGCTGCACGAGGCGCCGGGTGATGGCCGGAGCCAGGAGCGCGTCGCCGGTAGGGACCGTGCGGACGGCTGCGGCCAGGTACTCAGGAGTGACGTCCTTGAGGAGGAAGCCGCTGGCCCCGGCGGACAGCGCCGCGTAGACGTACCGGTCGAGATCGAAGGTGGTCAGGATCACGACGCGCGGTTCGCCCGGCGCACCGGTGAGGATGCGGCGGGTGGCTTCGAGGCCGTCCATCTCGGGCATCCGGATGTCCATCAGGACCACGTCGGACCGAGTGCGGCGGGCCGCTTCGACGGCTTCGGCCCCGTTCGTCGCCTCGGCGACGACGTCGATGCCGTCGGCACCGAGAATCATGCGGAATCCGGTACGGACCAGTGTCTGGTCGTCGGCCAGAAGCATACGCAACGGCTCGGTCACCGTGCCTCTAGGGGTATGAGCGCTTCCACACGGTAACCGCCGGTCAGGCGTGGGCCGGTGGTCAAGGCCCCGTCGTAGACGGCGAGGCGCTCGCGCAGCCCGATCAGACCGCGGCCGTTCCCGGCGGCTGCGCCCGCACCCGGGTGCCCTCCGGTATCGGTGACTTCGACGCGGAGCCGGCCGGGACCGTACTCGACGGTCACGGCAGCGCTGGCCCCCGCGGCGTGCTTCACCGTGTTGGTCAGGGCTTCCTGCACTATGCGATAGGCCGCGAGTTCGACCCCGGCCGGGAGGGAGCAGGGCGGGCCGGCCACAGTCAGTTCGACCGGCAGCCCGGTGTCCCGGATCCGCCCGACCAGCAGCTGGTCGAGGCCAGGCTGCGGGGCCGGCACCGCGGTAGGACCGTCGGCGCCCTCGAGCGCACCCAGGCCGTCCAGGGCCTCCAAGCCTGCCGATGACCGCCGGGCCGTCCCCGGGCCGAGCCGGCCGGAACGAGCCACCAATGACGTGCCGACGGACGGAACGTCAGACGCGGCGGGTATCTGGCTTCACCAGCAGGTCCGGGGGCGTTCCACCACTGACGGGCTGCGACGCGACGGGTGTCGGGCCGTGTTTGGCCCGTCGTTCGCCTGGCGCACGCACAACTGCTTGAACCATCGGTTCGAAGCCGCCTCCCGCACCTTGAGCCCGGGTCGCTGCGACCGCCGGGCCGGCTCATGGCCGTGGCCGCCTTCCCTCCGGGAACGGCTGGTGCTCCGCGGCAGGGAGCCGGCCTTTCCCCTCTGGAGACGGCCCTTCCCCCGCCGAACGCGGGTGCCCGCGGGCTTCGACGAGGAGCTTGACGACTGTCAGATTTCCGCTTGACGGATTACCAGGGACAGATGCATGCTTGCTTCGTCAAGCAAATGTTGGAGTCACCGACTCACACCTCAGGGGTGTTCTATGACCAGCATGAATGGCCGCGCGGCCGCCACGGCTCCTCTCTCCGCGGCAGGACGGCGGCGCCGGGAGACAGGAATCGCAACCGGCTTCGCCGTAGCCGCCCCTCTCGCTACAGCCGTCCCGGCCGTGGCGCAGGACTATGACTCGCATCGGGCTCCTTCGGCGCACTCGGCACCGCAGCACCCCCACTACCTGTCGCCGCTACAGGTCACCTCGGCCTACTACGCCAGCTACAACGGAGACCTGGCTGCCGGCTTCGACAGCTACATCTCAAAGGACCTGGTGCTCCACGGGTTCAACGGACCCGAGCAGCGCGAAGACTGGATCAAGGGCGACCTCAACATCAAGGCGGGGCTCAAGGGCTTCAAGATGACAGTCCTGGACCAGATCGTGGAGGGCAACAGGGTTGTCACACGCTGGAGCTTCGAAGGCGACCACACAGGGACGATCTTCGGGATCCCCGCATCCGGCCGCCACGTGACACTCAGCGGCATGTCCATCGACCGCGTGATTCACGGCCAGTCCGTCGAGCACTGGTCGGAAGGAAACTTCGGCAGGTTCCTGAGTGCTCTCCAGGGCGAGACCGATCCCGGCTCCGCCACCCCCGGTTCCAGCTCCAAGTAGCGCTGTACAACGGCCCGTCCTTCACCGAGGGCCAGGCCATCACCGTATTCACCCGGCTGCCGCTTGCGCACAACGCAGTGCGGCAGCGGGTGCCGGACAGATAAGAAGCAGGAGACAAGCTCATGGGAATCCTCGACGGCAAGGTAGTACTCGTCACCGGCACCGGAGGAGGAATGGGCCGCGTCGCCGCCCTGATCTTCGCCCGTGAAGGCGCGAGAATCGTCGGCGTCGACATCCAGGCCGAGGGAAACGCGGAGACCCTCGACCTCGTACGCGAGGCCGGCGGTGAGATGACGAGTCTCGCGCCGGTCGACCTGACCGACGCGGACCAGGTGCACCGGATGGCCGACGCGGCCGCAGCCGCTTACGGCGGGCTCGATGCCGTCTACAACAACGCGGCCATGATGCGCTTCGGCCCCATGCCCGACTTCTCGATCGAGGACTGGCGTGCGACGGAAGCCGGGGAACTCGACATCCCCTTCTTCGTATCGAAGTACACCTGGCCGCACCTCCTCCGGCGTGGCGGCGGCGTGATCATCAACGTCGCGTCCGAGGCAGGGCTGATCGCGGGCTCCACTCCCCCGATGGTCGCCCACACCGCGGCGAACGCGGGCGTCATCGGAATGACGCGACAGCTCGCACTCGAAGGCGCACCCCACGGAATCCGCGCCGTGGCCATCAGCCCCGGCCCTGTGCTGACTCCCGCAAGCGACCGCGACCTCGGCGACAACCAGGCCCTGAGGGACGCCGTCACCAGCAAAGTCCTCCTCAAGCGCTTCGCGCAGCCCGAGGAAATCGTAGAACTCGCCGCCTTCCTCGCCTCCGACCGGGCGTCCTTCATCACCGGCGCCAACTACGCCGTCGACGGAGGTGCGAGCGCCTGGTAGCTCCCGCCCCATCCGCATCACCGAGCGCACGCTCGCCAGGACGACATGGAGGACGATGGGCCCGCCGACAGCGCGCCATGACGCATGGCTGGAGGGGTGAGACCGTCACACGGTCTCACCCCTCCAGCCATATTCACGATGACTCGAATCCTGGCGGACCCACTCCAGCAGGCCGGGCCTCGACAACACCTCCGGCAGCAACCGGCTCAGCAGTGCGGCACCGAAGCCCCAGGGGTCTCCCCCTGTCACCGGACGAGCCGTCGTTCAATGCCGCCTGCCGTCGAACCGCCGGTCGTCGTCCTAGCGCCGCCGCCGGTACCGGTCCCGGTCGTCGTCCCGGGGCGATGCCGACCTGTGCGAGCTGGCCGAAGGGCTGCGAGAGGCTCGGTCCCGCAACCGCCGCTGTTCCCATTCGTCGTACTCCGGAACCTCACCTTCAGGGAGGTAGCCCATCACCTGCCGAGCCGAGGCGTGCATCGCCTGGCGCCGGATCTCGTCCTGGCTCAGCAGATCACCCTGCTGCTCACGCACCGCAGGAGCCCGGGGATCGAGAGGATCGAACCTGCGCCCGAACCGCTCGCTGGCCAGCGGTTCATGCGGCGACATCATCGCGTAGTCGAAATCGCGGTACACCGAGCTGTTGCCGACCCGATTGCTCAGACCGGCGTGTGTGATGGGAATCCCGTGCATATCGGCCGGAGAGGCATACCGCGCCGCGCGCGCGGACTGGTAGCTCGGCACAGGCCCGACGACATCCGTGTGCGGAATCTGGTAACCGGAGTTCGCGTACTCGTAGCGGCGGTGGGACAGATTCGTGCCATCGGACCCGGGAGCAAGGTTGTCACGTCGCTGGGGCGTCCCGTTGACCGCGTCTCCGTGAGCCCACGCAGCGGCCAGGTGCAGATGGGACGTGCGACCGCCGGGGTGCACGCCGGCCCTCCGCAGCTCATCGTTGGCCGAACCTCCCATGACGGTGTTCTGCGAGGGGACACGCCGGCTGGGGCGGTTCCTCGCGTACTGCTCGTCGTAGTAGCTGACGTCCGTGCGTTCGTACTCCTCCCCTTCCTCGTAGTAGGCGCGCGAATCATGGCCTCCCCTGCCGGAGCGCTGCACCTCGGGTGAGCCTGCTGTCGCGTGGCTGCACGACCCGTGCTCACCGGCCGAGGCATCCGCCGACCGCTGCACCGCGTCTGCCTGCGGCGCCGGCATGGCCATGACTTCACGGGACTTGTTCTCCGCCTCCACCTCGAACGGGTCGCTCGCATGGGACACCTTCACCCCGTCGCCCCGGTCCGTGCCGCTGACCGGGCCCTCACGTTGCTGAAGAACGTGCGTCAGCTCGTGAGCGAGGGTGCGCTTCCCGCGGCCTCCCTTCCCGATCACGATGTGCTCGCCGGCCGTCAACGCGTGCGCGTCGACCTCCTCGGCCGCCCGGGCTGCAAGCGCGTCATCGTGCTTGCGTACGGTACTGAAGTCGGCCCCGTCGAATCGGGCCTCCATCTCCGCACGCTCGGCATCGGTCAGCGGTGTACCAGGGCGCGACAGAACCTGATGGACCGCTGAGCGCTGCACACCACCACCCGGCAACTCCCACTCCTGCTCAGAGCCGGCGGCACGACGCTGAGCTGCCAGTACCCGGGTCAGCGCAGCGTTACCCGCCGTCTGCTGCAACTGCAGAAACATCGCCGGCCCCACAGGGAGTCCGCCTGATCCGGCGCTCCTACTCGCCCCGCTCCCCTGCCTGCTCCTCCCGCTGGAACGTCGCGCGACTCCCGTATCTCGCATACCTGACATCTCCCTCGTCGATCGCCCCGTCCCACCAGTCTCGGATCGAGCTGGGACCACACAAACAGGATTGCGAGCACAATGCCTGACCGTGAGGGCAGAAAACACCTGAGGGCAGGGGCAACTCCCGACGTGCGTGTGTGTCCCCACGCGTTAAGGCCGGTTGTCGCTTCAGGACGCGGTGGCGGCTGCGCGGCTCTGCTCGAGGAGGCGTTCAGCTCGGTGTGGGGAGGTGTCCAGGCGGGACAGGACACCGGGCACCGCGATGTTGGGGAGGACCAGTTCGAACAGGGCCGAGATTTCACGGACGAGGTCCAGCGGCTCAGCGGTCGACTCCCGCACCACCTGGACTCCCGTCCAGGCACCTACCAGCAGACGTGAAGCGGCGACCGGGTCCACGTGCGGAAGCAACTCGCCCCGCTCCTTGCCCTCGGTGAGGAGGTCGGCTCCGTAGGCGATCCAGTCCGGCCAACGAGTACCGAAGAGGCTGCGCGCCCGCATGTCGACCGACAGTCGTATGGAGGCGCTGAGCAGGGGCTCTCTGGGGAGTCGGTAGGCCAGCAGGAGTGCTGTGTCCACCCATTCCTGCAGCTTGAAGGTTTGGGGGGTGACCCCGTCCGAGGTGACCGCCTCCTCGAGGACTCCCCGTGCCAGCTCTTCCTTGGATGTGAAGTGGAAGTAGAGCGCACCCCGGGTGAGGCCGGCCCGCTCGAGGATTGCAGAGATCGTGGCGGCGTCGTAGCCGTGCTCGTCGAAGACCTCGGCGGCCGCTTGCAGGAATACCCGACGGGTGCGGATCGCCCGTTGCTGCTGTACCAACTCGCCCTCCCCTGGGCCCGGCCCGGCGGCCATTCTAAAAAGATCGGTGAACCGGTACCGTATCAGCGCGCCACTGCCCATTTTGAGTCATGTCCGGGGGGACCGTGCCCGAAGTACCCGTTGTCCCGCAGGCTCCACACGTCGAGGTGGGAGGTGCAGGCGGCGTACCCAACGAGTACGTCCACCTCAGGCACACGGACGCGATTCTGATCACCGGATGGGACCGCCTGGAGGACGGCGAGTTCTCGCTCACCGCCCGCTGGCCTGCTCCTCCGGAGGGGTTGCCGTACGATCCCCGGGTGCTCGTGCAGACCATCCGGCAGAGCGGTCTGGCCATAGCGCACGGAGAGTACGGGGTCCCGCTCTCCCACCAGACTCTGCTCAACTCATTCGACTTCACCGTCGCACCGGGTCTCCGGATTGCCGGCTCCGCCGAATCATGCCCACTGACCGTGAAGGTCTCGCTCACGAAGCAGAAGCGACGCGGCCGGGCCGGCAGCTCCCTCGGAATGGACATCCGCATACTGCGCGACGAAACGACGGTGGCCAGGGCGGACTGTCAGTTCGGCTGGATATCCCCGGTCGCGTATCACCGGCTGCGCGGCGATCACCTCACGACCGAGTGGGCCACCTGGCCACTGCCCGAGCCGGTGGCCCCCTCCACGGTCGGCCGGGCCACGGATGCTGATGTGGTGCTGGCCCCCGGAACCCGGCCCCGCCAATGGCAGCTGCGCAACGACGTGGACAACACGCTGCTGTTCGACCACCCCGTGGATCACGTCCCCGGACTGGTCCTGATGGAGGCCGCCTACCAAGCGGCTCACGCGACCCTGTATCCAGCGTGCCTCGAGCCGACCACGGTCACCACCAGCTTCGAGCGGTACACGGAATTCGACCGCCCCTGCTGGATAGAAACAGAAGTCGTGCCCGCCACCGACTGCGGCGAGACCTCGGTTCTCGTCTCAGGGACGCAGGACGGCACCACGGTGTTCCGTGCCCGGCTGAGCGGACTGCTCGCCTGAAGGCGTGCCGGAGGGGTTCCGGGCCTGCGTCCCGACCGTTGAGCAGCGGGAGCGGCCGGCCGGTCCGGAGGCTGTGCGGGCGGGGGCGGGGTGAGGGCACGAGGGCCTGATGTGGGCCTCAGGGAGTCGCGGCCGCACTCACCGCGCTGCGTGTCATGGGCCGCGGGAGCGTCGACGGCGTCGGGCACTCCGGCGCCCGTTCGGCGGGGCTCGCGCCGTCGGCGCCGGATGGCCTCGTTCCTCGTTTCAGGATCATTCGCTTCCGGCGCCACGATCGGGTGCACTCATGTCCCCCGTGGCGGGGATGCCGTCCGCGAGCCCGTAGCGCAGGTGCACGGTGCCTTTCGGGCCGGCTGCGGGGGGCGCGAGGAGCGTGACGCTGGTGGGCACCACGCCGTCGTCGAACACCTTCTTGCCGACGCCGAGCATGATCGGGTGAAGCCAGACGTCGAGGCGGTCGAAGAGTTTCTCGCGCAGGAGGCTCTGGACGAGGTTCAGGCTTCCGACGACTTTCACGTGCTCGTGCCGGTCGCGGATCTCGCGCACCGAGTCGGCGAGGTGGGGGCCGAGCTGTGTGGACCCGGCCCACGAGAGATCGGGCGTGCCGCGAGAGGCCACGTACTTCGGGACGCTGTTGAAGAGTGTGGCGATCTCGTTGTCCTGGCCGCCTTCCTGGTGGGGCCAGTAGGCGGCGAACAGCTCGTATGTCCGCCGTCCGAGCAGCAGGGCGTCTGTGTCCTCGTACGCGGCACCGATCTGCGCTCCGGCGACTTCGTCCAGCAGCGGCGCCTGCCAGCCGCCGTAGGGAAACCCCCCGGGGTCTTCATCAGGGCCGCCGGGTGCCTGTCCGACGAGGTCGAGGGTGGTGAAGAGCTCGATGTGGATGAGGCCCATGGCTCGCTCCCGCTGAGTCGGTTCTGTCCTTCAAGTGGTAGACCTGCGGAACCCCGCAAGCTCATCGCCGCGACGGGAACCGGTTCTCAGTGTGAGGCGACGGCCCCCGGCAGCCACGCCCCTGTCGTCCGGCGTGCCGGGCAGCCACTCCGCTGCCGCGCGGGCGGGCCGATTGCGGTGGAGGCTGCCACCCGCTGACACCACCGCGCCGCTCCGCCCGAGAGAGACGGCCTCGCACGAAACGGCATGGGCCCTCGCCGTCCGGCTCCCCTTGAGCCGGGGGCGCCTCGTGTCCCGGACCAGCGGCGATCACGGTCCCGACCGCGGCGACGACCAGCGCGGCGACATCGTCGGCGACCTGGGTGGCGGCCGGGGGCACGCCGGACAGGGCGTTCGCCGGTGGGCGCGGGCGACTGCGGCCCGTCACGACGGCCCCGCAGGCCAGGGACGACGTCACCCGGCGGCGGGGCCGCACCGGCGGGTCCCGACATATCCTGATCACCTGTCACAGACAGCCCTCCGATGCCATGATGGGGCGAATTCGCCAGGCGGTGAGCGGGGGACTCATGACCAGCGTGCTGTTCGTCCACGGAATCGGTGCGCGGGGGGACAAGTACGCCGCGCTGTTCGAGCGGGTGCGCGGCTCACTGGCCCGGAGTTCCCCGGAGGTCCGTCTGCTGCCCTGTCGTTGGGGTGACCGGCTCGGCGCCACGTTGAACGCCGGAGGCGACTCGCTCCCTGTCTACGAGCCCGCGGGCGGCTCGGCCGACGACGGGCGGGCGGCGGAGGCGGAGTGGGGCTCGTCCCAGTGGCTGTTGCTGGAGGCCGACCCGCTGCACGAGCTCCGTCTCGCGGTCGCCGCGGGGGCGACCGGCCTCCCGTCGTCCGGGCCGAGCCTGGGACAGGGCCTGTTCGGACCGCCCGACCCGGACGCGGGGCTCGCCGAACGCGCCACGAGGCTGTCCGAGGATCCACTGCTGGCCGAGCGTCTCGAAGTGCTGCGCATTCAGGCGGAGTTCGAGCCGGCCGTGGCAGACGTCACGGGCGCCGGGGCCACCCGGGACGCGCTGCGGCTGCCGGACCCGCCCGCTGACCTGGCGCCCACGCTGGCCCGCGCGATCCTCGCGCAGACCCTGCGCCGCACCGCGGCAGGTCCGGGGGGACCGGTCCCGGTCCTCGCCGAGGACCGTGTCTGGCTCGTGGCCGCCATGACGGAACTCCTCGGCGCGGGCCATCTCAGCCCGCTGGGCGGGATATGGGCGCTGTCCAAGACCGCCGCCCGTACCGCCTGGAAACTGCGCGGCGGCAACCGCCGCAGCCTGATCACCGACGCCGCGTACCCGTTCGCCGGCGACGTCATGCTGTATCTGAGCCGCGGTGAGCGGATCCGCGAGTTCATCGCCGCCTGCTGCCGGGACGCGGAGCCGCCGATCGTGCTCATGGGCCACAGCCTCGGCGGGATAGCGGCTCTCGACCTACTGGCGACCCGTCATCTGCCGGAGGTCCGCGCCCTGGTGACCGTCGGCTCGCAGGGGCCGTTGCTGTACGAACTCGATGCGCTGCCCTCGCTGCCGTACGGCACCCCGCTGCCCGCGTCAGTCCCGCCCTGGACGAACTTCTACGACCCCCGCGACCTGCTGAGTTACGTCGGTGAGCGGGTGTTCCCCGGCCGTGTCACCGACGTGTCCGTGCCCAGCGGCAACGCCTTCCCCGCCGCCCACGGCGACTACTTCGGCAACCCCGCGTTCTACCGGGGCCTGGCGGAGATACTCGGGTGACCGCGACCGGCCGCGGCGGCCGTACGCCCGCTCCGGCGGACCCCGCCCGGACGTACGCGGTGATCGTGTGCGCGGAGCGCTACCGGGCCGGCAACGGCGTGCTGCCCGACCTGCCCGGCCTCGGCGGGGGCGGACGCCGCTTCGCGGGGTGGCTGGAGAGGCAGGGGGTCCCGCCCGAGAACATCGTCCTGCTGTCCACCGAGGCAGGCACCCCGGGCGGGGCCACGGCACCGCCGTCCGCCGGCCGCCGGCCCGACGACGAGTCGACCTCCACAGCCGTCGAGGACCTGCTGACCGACCGCGTGCCCTCCTGGCGCGGTGAACTGCTCTGGGTCTACTGGAGCGGCCACGGCTTCATCGACCCCCAGGGCCGCACCCGTCTCGTCCTGTCCAATGCGACCGACCGCAACCTGCGGAACCTCGACATGGACAGCGTGCTCCGGCTCTACCAGTCCTCCTTCCTCGACGGCTTCGCCCGCCAGAGGTTCGTCGTCGACGCCTGCCGTCGCGACCTCTCGGCCTCCGACCTCGCCGCCGGCCGCTATCCCGAACCGATGAGCCTGCCCTCCCCGGGCGGTCCGTCCCGTGACCGGGACCAGTTGGCCTGGCTTGCCGCGTCCCCCGGTGAACTGGCCGGCTACTCGGCGCGCGAGGCCAAGTCCTGGTTCACCGACGCCTTCCTGGAGACCCTGGAGGACACCGGCACCGGGCTCGATTCCGTACCCGACTACGAAGCCCTGCGGACCGCCCTCGTGGCGAAGCTGGAGGCGGAGGCCCCACGCGACGGCTGGAGCCGGCAGCCCGTCCTGCTGAGGCTGCGCTCCGGCGGAGACCCGGTGCGGACCGACGAACTGCTGGCGGGCGACGGCATGGTAGACCCCTTCGCCCCGCGCGACGACGGCACCGGCCCTGCCGCTGTCCCCGAACTCGACGCCTACCTGCGCTGGTTGACCGACACCCACCGGCACCTGAGGTCCGTGATCGCGGGCGTCCCCGTCCGCGCGCCGCTCGCCGGACTCCCCGCGCTGCCGATGCCGGTCACGGACCGCTCCACCCAGCACACCCGGCTTCGCGAGGTGGACTACCTGAGCTCGGATGCCGTGTCCGGTTCCCTGGCCGACCATCCGCTGCCCACCTATCTGACGGCGACGGGGCACGTGGACCGGCACACCGCGCCGGCCGGGGTGCCCGTCCCGCCCGCCGAGCTCCTGGGCTCCGTATGGCGGTCGGTGATCCTCGGAGATCCCGGAGGCGGTAAGACCACCCTCGCGCGCACGCTGGCGTTCCGGCAGGCGACGACCGGACTCGGCGAGCGGGACGCCCACTGGCGCCTCCCGGTGCTGTGCCGGGCCGCCGACCTGGCCGCCCTCGCGATGCCCGGCCGGCGTCCCGAGGCCGCGTCCGAGCCGGCGAGCGCGCCCCCGGCGGTCGCGACGCCCGACCACCTGATCACCCGGGCGATCCGGGCCGGCTGGAACGGCTCCGCGCCCGCCGACCCGCTGAGCGGCGACCCGGTGGCCCCCGAGGCCCTGGAGCGACTCGCCCGGCAGGCCTCCGGCCGGGGCCGGCTTCTGCTGATCGTGGACGGCCTGGACGAGGTGCCCACCGGCGACGAGCGGACCGCCCTGGTGGCCGCGCTCAACGGACTGGTCGAGGACGACGGACCGCGCTACGACCTGCCGGGCCGCGCGCCCGGCAACCAGCTTCTCGTCACCAGCCGCCTCATCGGCTACTACGCCACCCCGCTCGACGGGGGCGTGCAGCAGTTCGTCCTGCGCCCGATGGACGAGGACGCCGTCGCGGCCACCGGCCGCTACTGGATCAGCCACTACTGCTCAGCCACAGGGCGGGGTACGGCCGGCACCCGGACGCTGACCGGGCAGCTCGACCGCGAACTCGGCAAGGTCAGCGCCACCGCCCGCGACCTCGCCGCCAACCCCTTCCTCCTCACCTGCTTCGTGTCCGCGGTCGCCGCCGGCCGGATCGCGGAACTGGGCGACGACGGACTGGCGCGCTCGGACCTGTACGACGTGATCGTCGACAGCGCACTCGCCCGCGTCACCCTTCGCACGGCCGGACTCGACGCGGACCGCCTGCTGCGCACCCAGGCCGCGCTGGCATACGAAGTGCACCGAACCGCGCGGACCGGCATTCTCGCCACCGACGACCTCACCAGACGTATGCGGGAGGCCTTGGCGCTCACCGGACCGCCCGACGCCCCGCCGGTCGACCGGGCCCTGGCCGCCTCCGCGTCCCTCGGCCTGCTCACCGCACGGGGCCAGGGCCTGTACGGCTTCCTCCACCTCAGCATCGAGGAGTACCTGGCCGGACGCTGGCTGGTGGACACCCGGTGGTCCGACGGGCCGGGGCGGCTGGGCGAGCATCTGGGCGACCCGCGCTGGGCCGAGCCGATCCGTCTCGGACTCGGCCACCTCAGCCGCACCGACCCGGACCGGCTGGACGCCGTCCTCACCGGGCTGCTCGGCGGCGACGGCAGCTCCCGGGCGGCCGTACTGCTGTGCGCCGCTCCGCGCCCGATCGCCGGGCGGGCGCTGCGGCCCGCCCATCTGCGGGCCCTCGTGACGGCGCTGCTGGGAGCCGATCCCGCGACCGTCCCCGAGGCCGCCGCCGCGCTGGAAACCGTGGTGCGCGACCAGCGGTGGCTGCTCGGTGACGGGCAGCGGGCGAGCGCCGTGGCGCTGGACGAACTGGCCGCAGCGATAGCCTCGCCCGATCCCGCCCGTACGGCGTCGGCGGCCCGTACGGCGGAGCGGCTGTCGCTGACCGACCGTCCGATCGTGGAGGCACTGTTCCGGGCACAGGAACGCGACGCCGAGGAGACGGGCTGGGCAGCGGTACGGGCTCTCGCCGCCCTGAACGAGGCGCACCGGCGGGCTCTGCCGCCACCGGACCCGGAGAAGGCCGCGGAGGTGTGGGGCGGACTCCCGGAGGTCGTCCGGCAGACCCTGGGCGGCGTGCGGGTGGAGGCACCTATCCCGCGGCCCGCCTCGGAGTTCCGCCGGGCTTTCCTGCCCTCCTCGCTGACGCCCTTCCTCGCCGCACTCAACGAGTCGACGGCCGCCCGGATCATCTCCGACCTGCGTATCACCCGGGCGGTGATCTGCCTCTACGGCGGTGTCGACGCCGTGGACCGCGAGCGGTGGGCGGAGGAGGAGGGCCAGCTGCGTACCCGGCTCGCCGCCTCCTCGTACCCGCCGGCCGTTCGGCACCGGGCGGCGGTACTGCTGGACACCGTGGTGGCTCCGGCCCTCGCCCGGGCCGCCGACCCGCGGTTGCTCGTCCCGGAGTTCGTGACCGTCGACACCCCGCTCACCCCCCGGTTCACGGCGTGGCTGACCGCCGGGCACCCGGCCGAGACCATCGCCGACCTCCTTCGGGACATCGCGGCGGCACCGGACGAGAGCGCCGATGCCCGCGGCGACGCCCTCGCCGCGCGGGCCCTCATGACGGGCGCCCTCGACGGGTCCCCGCAGGACTCTGCGTCGGGCCTGCCGGACCCGGTCCTGCGCCGCGCCCGATGGCGCCTGGGACGGACCGCGCTGACGTTGCGCGGGGCTCTGGGCGAGCTGGCCGTGGGCCCGCTGATCACCGCTTTCGAGCGCGTGCTGCGGCAGCCCGGCGCTCGCGACCGGTTCGTCTCCGCCGTGCTGCGCACCGCCGGAGTGGCCCTCGCGTCGCCCGCCTCCTACGGCGTCGAGATCGACCGGGACCAGGTGCGCACCCTGCTGCTGCTCGCGGTCTGCGCCCCTCCCGGCCCGAACAAGACCTTCAACCTCGCCGTCACGCTGGACACGGCCGGCAAGACCATCCTCGGTGACGGACCCGCGAGTCTCGCCGCCGCGGTCGCCACCCTGCACCTCGCCGCGGAGTCGGCGGGCCTGCGCACCTGGGAATGGGACCTCGACCCGCTTGCGCCGCGGACCGCGGACGCGGTCACCGAGGCCCTGACACATCTGAGCCGCATGGCCCCGCGGCTCGGCTTCGCGCGGTGTTGGCTGCTCGACCGGCTGACCCCGCTGCTGGCCGAACGAGGCCTGCTCGTGGAAGCCGCCTGTCTGGCCGCCGAGGTGCTGCCGGTGGACCGGATCAGCGCCGGACGTACCCTCGGACGGCTGTTGCCGCTGCTGCGGTCCGTGGCCACGGGGGGCGCGGGCATCCCACGCGGTGACGGGGAACTGCGGAAGCTGCTGGAGAAGGAGACCGCCGGAATCGAGGACCCCTATGCCCGCGCTCGTGCCCACGTCGCTCTCGGGGCCCTGACGGGCGGTGACCCGGTGGGTCTGCTGAGCGCCCTGCTGCCGACGGTCGGCGCTCCGCACGAGCGACTGCGGCTGATGGAACTCGCCGCGGACCGCGGACCGGGGAGCTGGACCCCCGATCTACGGCGGGCCGCCATCGGCTGCGTCATGGAGATCGACGACCGGCACGAGCGGAGCCTGGCCTGTCTGCGGACGGCCCGGCGCTGTGATCCCCACGAGGCGCGCGCACTGCGGGACTTCGCCCTGCGCCATCTGCCGCCGGAGGACCCGGAGAGCACCACGCTCGCGGCCTCCCTGCTCCCCTACGAACGCGAACTCCGCGCGCTGGGCCTCACCGTCCCCGCCTCCTGGGCGATCCTGACGGCCTCCGCCGCCTGCGCCGACGCGACGGACGCACTCCGGGGCGCAGGAGCCGGGCGACGCCTGGGCACTCCGGCTCTGTGGCGGTCGCTCGCCCGGCCCGGAACGGAAGGCGAGGAGCGGGCGGGTGCGGTCGCCGAGCTGCTGCGACGTGGGCGGGCCGAGCGCCTGGAACTCGACCGGGACGCCTGCGAGGCGGTGACCGAGTTGTTGAGGTGCGACGTGGCCCAGGAGGCGGCGGAACTGCTGGCGGTGTCCGTACTCTCCGCGCACCGGCCCGAGACGGGGGCCTGGCGCACGCACCCTGATCCACGGGTCTCGGGCCTGGCCACCCTGCTCCAGCTGGAGAGCGGCGGTCTGGACCCGGCGGCCGTCGAGGCCCTGCCCCGTCTGCTCTCCGACCCCGATGACCGGGTACGGCTGCGCACCGCGCTCGCCGTCTCCCAAGTGGCCCGGGGACGCGGAGGGACACCAGTCTTCCGTGCCTCACGGGCCGGCGCGCGCACGCTGGCGGATCTGGCGCTGCTGTACGAGCGGTGCAGTGCCGAGCGGCCGGAACTGACCGCCGAGCTGATGTGGATGATGCTCGACCTCGTCCAGGACTCCCTCCCGGTGCTCACGGAGGCACTGCGACTGCTCGGGCCGAACCACGACGCGCGTGGGTCCCTCTTGGGCCACCTCGGCCAGCTCACCCCGGAGGTCCACGGCGAATTGGTCGCGCTGCTGCCCTCGCTGCCCGATGAGGACCGGCGCAGGCTGCTCGGGGCGCTGCTGAACATCGCGTACTCGCCGGAGCGCGCCGGACTCAGCGCCGAGGAGGTCGCGGGAGCCGTCCCGGCGGTCCAGGACCTGCTGGACGACCTCGATGACGGCTCGCTGGGACGGGCGATCGTGCTGCTGGGCATCGCGGCGCCGGCCGGCGAGGACAGTGTCCGCCGCCTCCTGCGCATCCTCCTGGCCTACGAGGCCGTGGTGGGCGACCCGGGCGAGATCGCCCGCCACGCCTGCAACGGGCTCGGCTACCTGCTCCTCCGGTGCGGCCGCGACGGGACCGAGCAGGACCGGGCCGCGGCCGAGTCGGCCCGGCGCGAGCTGACCCGCCTGGCCCGTGAGGCCGACGGTGGCCTTGCGGCGGAAGCGGTGGGGGCACTGCTGCGGTCCGGGGACGACCGGGTCGTGGCGTCCTTCGAGGACCCGGACGAACCGGGCCCGGAGGCGACCACCCTTCTGTGGGGCCTGGGCAGGGCGATCGACCAGTTCTTCGTCGGGCCGGACTTCCAGCGGGCGATCGCGCGGACGGCGGACTTCGTCACCCGGCCGCCGGGACTGTCCGGGGCGGACGCCGTCGACCACACCGACCGTCTGGTCCGCGCGCTGGCAGGACGCGCCGAGCTGGAACTGGCGGAGGAGTCCGGCCCGGAGTCGCGCCGCCGGGCGGGGAGCCGCCCCGGCTGGACGTACAGCCTGAACGTGCTCGCCGAGATCGGCAGCCGTCATCCCGCCGGCCTGCGCGTCCTGGTCGGCGGGGACGGCGGCCGGTTCACCGGCCTGCTGCGCTCCGCCGCCCACGCGCCCGGCTGGACGATGCGGCTGGCCGCCGTGCGGCTGCTGGTGCTCCTCGGCCGGGGCGACCGTGCGACGGTCGGGACGCTGCTGACGGCGGCCGGGGACACCGAGGCGGTGCTCAGCGCGCTCTTCGCCGAACTCCGCTGGTTCGACCGCATCGAACCGGACGGCCTGACCGCGCTGGTCGAGGCGGTGCGCGCCCCGTCGATCGCCCGGGCCCATCTCGCCGTTCGCATGCTGGCTGCCCTGGTCGCCCACGACGTCCTCGACGAGGAGGGAAACGCGCTCGCCCTTGACGCGCTGGAGCGGGCGGCTCGGCGACCCGATGCCGACAGGTCCGTGCTCTCGGAGCGCGACGGCGCCCTGTCCGACCACGGCACGTTCGGGGACCTCTGCAGGCAGGTGCTCCAGCGGCTGCTGGACCAGGAGGAGCGAGAACGGCCGCCCGACGCGGGAGAGCAGACCGGTTTCGTCCTGTACGTGCCGGACGAGCGGGGTGCACCGGCCCGGATGTGGGCTGCCGGAGGGAACAGCGCGCCCCCCGCGCCCTTCCTGGAACACCAGTTGCGCTACCTGGCGGACGTCGAAGGACGCGTCTTCGCCGACAACACCTCGTACGCGCTGACGGCCGCGGCGGCCGCGGCCCACGCGGCGGGCATCCCGCTCCACGAGGTCCTCACCCGCGCCGGCGAGGAGGGATGAGCGGCCCGGGAGGGTCCCGGCGGTCGGCTCAGCCAGATCCTTCCGGGGCACTGCCCGGGGCTTGCCCCGCGTCCTCGGCCGAGGTCTGGTCCGCGGGCACCTTGGCGGCCTCCGCCATGGCGTACTCGCACAGCTCCTCAGTACTCACGCCGTGCTCCAGCGCGATGGCGTGCAGCTTGGCGAACGCGTCCGCCGCGTCCAGGGGCATCGAGCCCCCTCGCTCACGCGACAGCCAGGCGAGCTGCTGCTCCAGCGGGTGCGCGTCCGGCGCGGGCTCTCCCACGTGCACGTCGTAGGGCACCTGCCGGTCCGGACCGAAGTAGCACGGCACGCTGAAGGTCTTCATGCTCCGAAGCTACCCGCCCGCGCGGCGCGCAGGACCACTCTCGTACGGATCGGCCGCCCCCTCTCTCCGCAAGCCGACGCAGTCGGCGACGGACCGGCGGCGGACCGGCGACGGACCGGCGACCGGCGAACCGGCGGTCCACCGCGTACCGCGTCATCCGTCTGGCGCACCGTCCGTCTACGGCCGGCCCACCGGCCCGCATCTCGCCCATCTGACCCGCACGGTTGCATGAGCGTCGGCGTTTCGGCCAATCGGCCATCGGGCGTGGGCTCTTGTGTCGCAACGGTCGGTGCACCGCGCACCTTCGCAGATCCCCTCAGTTCAGGGGTGCGCAACCAGGCCGAAAGCGCAGGTGTTCGAAAGCGGGGCGGCGTCGTTGAGCACGACGACACCATCATCACGAGGGGAACTCATGGCGTCCGTCGAACAAGGCGGCCGCGGCAGGGAAGTACTGCCGAAGGCCGCTGCCGACTCCCGTGGTTCGCCGCCTCCCGGTCACGGGACGGCGAGCTGAGACCTCTCAGTGCGAGTTCCACTGCCCGGGCCCCATGCCGCACTCCGTCGAAGGCGAGACAACGCTCATGCCACCCAAATCCTCCGCGACCCGCAGGACTGTCGAGGCCTACCTCGACCGGCATCCCTGCGAGCGTGACGCCCTGGCCGGGCTGCTCGCCGGCTTGGACCGGCCCGTCGACGTGACCGCCCGTACGACACTGCCCGGGCATGTCACCTGCAGCGCCGTCGTCATCGACCGACATGGCCAGGTCCTGCATATCGGGCACCGGGCCACCGGCGGTCTGATGCTTACCCCTGGCGGCCACATCGAGCCCGAGGACCGCACGCTGCTTGCCGCGGCGCTGCGCGAGGTATCGGAGGAGGCCGGGATCCCACCGGGCGCCCTGTGCCTGTCCCGGCAGATGCTCGGATCTCCGATCGACATCAATGTCCACGACATCGGCGCCAATCCGGCCAAGGGCGAACCAGCCCACCAGCACTACGACTTCCGCTACGTCTTCTACCTCGTGGACGAGGAGCCACCGACGATCACACTTCAGTACGAGGAGGTGTCCGGCGCCATGTGGCTGGCCCTCGCGGACGTCACCTCGCCGACGCTGCGCGCGAAACTCCTCAAGGCCCAACTGGACGGGCATCCGGAGCCGGTGAACGCGTCCGTGCTGGTTCACGACGGGGCCGGCCGCTACCTGCTCCATCTGCGCGACCACAAACCAGGTGTCATCTGGGGATCCGGCGCATTCGACCTTCTAGGCGGCGGCCGCACCCGAGAGGACCAGAACCTCAAAGGCACCTTGCTGCGTGAGCTGTCGGAGGAGGTACCCGACCTTTGCCTGGAGGAGCTGGGACCGTATGCCGTGGAGCGGGCCACCAGCATCGACGGGTTCAGCGTCCCGATCCAGGTCTTCACCGGCCGCTGGCGCGGCAACCCCGACCGGCTCAGGCTGCACGAGGGGGTGCTGCTGCGCTGGTTTGCCCCGGAGGAGCTCGACCGTCTGCGTATCAGCCCCGAGACACGGGACCTCATCTACCGGCACGCGGCCGAGAGCGCAGCCGACGTCCAGCCGGCCTCAGTCCTGTCCAGTGGGACGGAGGTGGCCGGACCGTGTTGAACGGGGTGGGCGTCCACCTGCACCTGGAGGACGCCGATGCCCCGGTACCCCTGGGCCTGCGCCATCCCGAGTCCCGGTACGCGGGCAACACATGGCACTACCTTGCCGGGCGGTGCGTGCAGGAGTCCGCGGCCGCCTGTCTGATCCGCGAGTCCCGGGAGGAAGCGGGTCTGTACATCGATCACGCGGACGTGGGGCTGGCCCACGTCGTGCACGTCGTGGACACCCCTGGCGGACAGCCCTTGATGCAACCGGTGTTCCGGGCGCACCGCTGGGAGGGCTCCCCCGAGGTACGGAAACCCGACAAGTGTCTGGCCTGGCGGTGGTGGCCGAAGCACGAGCTTCCGGACCCCCTCGTCGCCTGCACGCGGACAGCCATCACCCGCATCAGCGAAGGTCGCACATACTCGCCATTGGGCTGGTGAACGTCACGCGCACACATCAGCCCGCCGTCCAGGCGGAGTTGCGGGATCGTGGCATGCGCGCGCCACCTCCGGCAGTGCCTCCGGTTCGCCGCCTGTCTCACGACCCGTTCCAGGGATGCTCACCTGGTCGGCCTGTCGTGCCGGTCCAGGTACCGGACCATGCCTTGTTTGATGGGCTCAACCTCGTGTGCGGCGCTGAGTGTCAGCGGTCCCGACCAGCATTCGGACTCCCCCGAAGGCCAGTACCCACGGAAGAACCGTCCCTTGGGGCGTTGCAGAATGCTGTTCCCCAGCGGGCGGATGAGAGTCAGGCCATCGTCCATGAGCACCATGCCGGAGCCCGTCGTGCAGCCATCGGTCTCGCCAACGTTACGTGGGCTGCGCCGAACCGTCAGCTGCCTTAACGCTTTTGCGTAACTCGTTCAGGCAGCCCATCCAATGAAGCACACATTCGACGTCCGACGCGCAGCCCTGGCAGGTCGAAAGGGAGAGCGGGACTGCTCGGACAGGCTCGCCAGGAAGCTGGTGGCCGCGCACAGGGCGGGTCAGCGGAGCCTGGCCTTTCCGTACAGTGACGCCGTCTACTCAACCGAGCCGCGGCGTCGGCGCGCGGCGCCCGGGGCCGCCGTCTACGGCGCTCTCTGTACCGGCGTGCCACCCTCGGGCACTACCAAGCGGCGGATCATGGTGAACCTGGTCAACGACAGGTGGCGGAGGTTCCGCCACATAGCGCCGCACCAGGAGCTGTCCGGCACGATCACGGTCGTGGGCAGTCCGGCATGATGCCGGGGTGAGCATCATCGTCGAGTTCTTCGCGGCTCCGGATGACACGTCAGCGGCTCTGGCCCTTCAGACCGGGCCACGAGGCGCATTCGAGTCGCTCTCCTTCGGCAACTTCGATCCCGAGGAAGCTGTGGTCGAGTGGGAGTGCCTGCTTTCCGGCGGCAGCTTCGAGGAACTCGTCGAAGCCGGCGAGCCTCGTCTCGTCGCCGGCCAGGACGATAACAGGGGCGTCGTCTTCGCGATGTCGCCTCGCCTGTCCGCCGCAATCGCCGAGGCCGAGTGGTCCGAGTTGAAGGATGCCGCTGCCGCATGGTCCTTGCAGCGGGCGGAGGACGGCGAGGTCATCGACACGGAGATCGCCGAAGTGATCCTGAGCGATCTGACCGCTCTCGTCAGCAGCGCCCGACGCCAGGGCCAAAACATCTATTGCTGGGTCGCGTAGGAGTTCACGTTCGGAGCCAGGTCGCAACGGACGCCGCGGTGGCGGTACCAAGGAAGACGTAGCCGCGCTTGTCGTAGCGCGTGGCAACGGCCCGGTCTGCGCCCGGGAGGTGCCTCTATGTTCTTCGTCAAGCACCGGATGACTTGGGGTGGGTTCGGCTGGTTTCGGTAAGTGGGCCATGGGACTGTTTGGGGGTGTCGGAGTCGATGATCGGTCTGCAGCCGGCCTTGGACGGAGCGGTGTCTCCTTGTTCGTTACGGCGTGTTCGCGCAGGCTGCGACCTTGCGCCCTTCGCCGCTGTCCCCGAGGCTGCGGAAATGCTGTTGGTCCTCCTGCTGGACGTCGCGGACACGGCAGTGACCCGACGGACGGCAGAGGCCCTGGCCCGGGTGGGGACGGTGGCTGCGGTGCGACTCATCGCCCTGGCACTCGCCGAAGCCGACGCCGGTCACGCCGATTGGCTGCAGACCGGGGTGCAGGATGTGCTCTGGACGCAGAGCGGAGTGACTGACGTCTCGGCATCCTGTGCGCAGCTCGCGCTGAGCAAGGAGAAGGCTGTGCGTCGGGGCGCCGCAGAGATCTTGGTTTGGACGGACGACGCAACAGGCTGACATCGGTTCCGGCGAATGGTTCGACGGCTTTCGATTCGTGGAGGGTGCTGCCTCAGAGGAGGCGAACCGCTTCATGAGGCGGGATCGGCCCTCGTGTACGCAGCCTCACGGTGCCCTCCCGGATCACTCGGGTCCACGCCGGCCGGGCACCGATGTTCTCCTCTTTCATCAAGAGGAAACCCTGGCCTCGGCGAGCAGCCGTGCCCCACAGCTCTCGGCCAGTGCTCTCGGACCCCTGTGGCATGTTCACCCGCGGCCAGAACCGCCGCGTGCCCGGTCGAGGAGCTGCGACTCGATGCGTCGGAGCGTGGTGATCACCGCATCCACCTCGGCCACATCGGGAACGGCCCCGACCAGGAGACGGCTCCAGGCGTCCTGGAGATGCGTCAGGTTCTCAGCCGCCTTCTGCGTTGGATACAGGCGCACCCGCCGGGCGTCGTCGGGGTCTGGTTGACGGTGCACCAGGCCCTTTTGCTCCAGCTTGCGCAGCGCCCGGCTGAAGTTGCTGGAGATCAGTCGGGTCGCCTCGGCCGCCTGGGTCGCCGTGGCGCCCGGCTGATGATCGATGAAGCGCATGACGGCGGCTTCGAGTGGCGTCCACGGCTCCGCCGTGTCCACCTTGGCGGAGTGAACATGCCGGCTGATCGCCAGGATCAGGTCAGCGAGCTCGAACAATCTGGCCTTGTGTTCCTCGTCCACGCCCCCAGTGTATTTTACTTACCTGTTGATAGCTATCTTTTGACAGGTAACCTGGTCTCACCTAGCGTGGGAAGCCGTGGCGGAACCGTTCGACGGGAGCCCGGGCGGCGGCCCTGAGCGACTGCGAGCGGCGCACTCGCCGTCACCCCTCCCTCTACCTCGTACGCACTTCCCCTCCCCCAGGAGCGCGCGCTCCGGAGAAGGCCTCCACTGCTGGACGCGACGGCACGCTCCCACCGCTTCCCTTCGATCAGCGCCACGGTGCGCGTATTCGCGATATGGAAGGACGCAGATCATGCCTCTCATCGGTATCGAGGAACACTGGATGCTGCCGGAGCTGACGTCCGCCCTCAGAGCCGCACCCAGTCCGGACGAGAGCCTCGCCTTCAACGAGAGGGGTGACGCCGGCCGGCGACTCGAAGACCTCGGCGCCGGCCGGATCGCCGCCATGGACGCCCAGGGCATAGACCTGGCCGTCCTCGCCCTCACCCCGCCAGGAACCCAGCCGCTTCCCCCCGGGGAAGCAGTGGCGCTCAGCCGCCTCGCGAACGACACCGCCACCGAAGCGGTCCGTGCCCACCCGACACGGTTCCGGTCCCTGTCGACCCTGCCGATGTCCTCTCCGCGGGACGTCGCTGCCGAACTCGAACGAGCCGCAGGCCAGGGCCATGTGGGCACCATGGTCTACGGCAGGTCCGGCAACCGGTTCCTCGACGACCCCGCCTACGACGACTTCTTCGCCGCCGCAGCCGAGCTAAGCCAACCGGTCTTCATCCACCCGCAGATCCCCTCCGACGCGCTGCGCGACGCCGGCTACCGGGGATTCGACCCCATGACCGACCTCGGGCTGGCCACCTTCGGATGGGGCTGGCACCTGGAAGCGGCCACCGCGGCCCTGCGGCTCATTCTGCGTGGCACCTTCGACCGCCACACGAACCTGCAGATCGTGCTGGGTCACTGGGGTGAACTGCTGCTGTTCTGGCTCGACCGGGCCGACAGCCTCGCCCGCCTTGCCGGCCTCCAGCGCCCGGTCTCGGACTACATCCGCAGCAACGTCTTCATCACGACTTCGGGAATGCTCAACCCCGCCTTGCTGCACCATGCCCTGACGGTGACGACCATCGACCGATTGATCTTCTCCACCGACTACCCCTTCCAGCAGCCCACCCGAGCGGAGATCGACGCGTTCTTCGGTCACCTCGCCACCGACGCGGACCGGCACAAAGTCCGCTCGGGGAACGCCTCCGCCCTCTTCGGGATCGGCCACTCCGCACCCTGACCGGCAGCGAAAGGCGGACAGTCCTCCTCAAGGGCAGCGTCTCCGCCACCATGGCCGACCCTTGGCAGGGGCGCCGCGCGGCGAGGCGGGCCGGCACGCACACCGGCTTGGTCTGTCGTTCCATCGCCCGGCACGGGCTGACCGAGAGGCGGGCTCGCGGGGCCCGGCAGCGGGGTTCGGTCGACGGGTGCGCCTTGCAACCCGCGACCCGCTTCCTGGTTGTCGAGGTAGAGGGTGATCAGGTGCGCCAGCGGCGGGAACCTTCGCCGGAGCCGGTCGGCCACCTCAGGATCCAGAATCTCGCCGTTGACGGCGATTCTGCCGTCGCCACGCAGCGCGGCACACAGCACCTGCCCGTCCGGCGTGCGGTGGTAGCGCCATTCGGCACGGAGCTCGGCTTCCCGCCGCGCCCAGTCCGCCTCGCTCATCCTTCGCATCGTCGCCGCTCGCCGATCGTCGGCGATGCGCTGCTCGTGCAGCACCCATCCCCGCACACGCACTGCGGCGCTGTACTCCTCCTCGGTGAGAGGGACCCCGCCTTCCCACGGCTTGGGCAACGCCTCCAACTGGGCCGCTTGATGCAGGTAATGACGCTGAAGTGACACGTCGCCCCGGGCGCCGGCCGCGTAGGCGTACTGGTGCAGAGAGTCGACTTCTCGGGAGTCCGTCCCTCGGAATCGGCCGCGGCACCTCGAACTCGAACCGTGCCCTACTGCGGCGCGCTCGACACGTCAATCACGCGTAAAGGGGCGGGCACGCACGATCAAGGTTTCGCTAATGGCGCCTCTCCCCCGGTGGAGCAGGCCTAGCGTGGTCCGTACGCCCCGGTCCGTCAGTGGTCCGGAGTCAGACTCGTCTCCCTGAGGAGTGCCATGAACGACGACCGGCATGCTGAGGACTCCGACCCGCTTCAACCGAACCGGACCGCGGCCCTGTTCGTGCCGGCCCGGCCGGGCCCCACGGGTTATCTCGTCCGCCTCTTCCGCACCCCCGTCGGTGTCCGCACCGCGGTCGCCTTCACCGACGAGCGGCGGCTGGCCCATACCCTCGGCGGCGGGCAGGCCTGGGTCCGGCTCTCCGAACCGGCGATACGTGCCCTTGTGGCGCCTCTGGGCGTGGTCGACCTCGTCGTCGATCCCCTCTTCGCCGCCCCCAAGTCCGACGCCGCGCTCGCTGTCGGGCCGTTCCGGCAAGTGGCGTCCGACCGTGCCGTCGGGCCGATCCGTGCGAGCGCCAGGCAGCCGTTGTCCGCTGCCGCACCCTCTTGACGAGACCCTGACGCCGCAGCCTCCCCCGCGACGGCGTCTCTCGCACTCGCCCTCGCCCGGGCAGGGCCCCTCGATCAGCCCGTTCCGGCCGGAAGGCGGCCACCGAACCGGGGCGATGCCGCGCTTCGGCGCACTCCCATGTGCAGAAAGAACCCATGAGAACTGATTTTCGTCCGAACGCGTCATGTGTCCATGAGGCCTTCGAAGAGCAGGCGCGGAGAAGCCCGGACCGCACCGCGGTGGTGGTCGGTGAGACCAGGTTCGGGTACGCGGAGGTCGACCGGCTGGCGAACGGCGTCGCCCGGCGGCTGCACGACAACGGAGTGCGGGCCGGTGACCGCGTCGGTCTGTGTGTCCAGCGGGACGAGTGGCTGGTTCCCGCCCTCCTGGGCGTGATGAAGGCAGGTGCCACATACGTGCCCCTGGATCCGGCCTACCCCGACGAGCGCATCAGGTTCATCGCCGAGGACGCCTCACTCTCCGCGGTCCTCACCTCGCCCGGCACGGAACACGTGGTGCCACCTGCCGCCCTGTCCGTTCCGGTCGAGAACACACCACCGGCCGACAGCCTCGGTCTCAGGGCCGATCCGACCACTCCGGCGTACGTCATCTACACCTCGGGCTCCACCGGCACCCCCAAGGGAGTGGTGGTCGAGCACCGCAGCCTCGACAACCTGGTCCGCTGGTTCGCCGACCACCTCTCCGCCGACGAGCTGAGCGGCATGCTCGCGACGTCTTCGGTGTGCTTCGATCCCTCCACCGTCGAGATATGCGCTCCCCTGGTCGCCGGGGGGACCGTGATCCTGGCGGAGAACGTCTTCGCCGTGCCGACGCTTCCGGCCCGCTCCGAGGCGACGGTGCTCGTCGCCGCGGCCTCCGCCCTCTCGGCCCTGATGCGTGAGGGACTGCCACCGGGCGTGCGCACCGTCATCACCGGCGGGGAACTGGTCACCCGTGCCCTGTGCGACCGGGTGTACGCCCACCCCCAGGTACGGCGTGTGCTCAACTTCTACGGCCCCACCGAATGCACGGTCTGCTGCACCATGGCCGAGGTCGACCGGGAGGGGACCGGAAACCCCCCGATCGGACGGCCGATCGCCGGAGCGGAGCTGTCCGTGAGGACCCCCGAAGGCGCGGTCGCCCCCGACGGGGAGACCGGCGAACTGTGGGTCGCCGGTCCGGGGGTGTCCCGGGGCTACCTGAACCGCCCGGAACTGACCGCCGAGCGGTTCGGTCCCCTGGGTTACCGGACGGGCGACCTGGTGCGGCGCCTCGGAGACACCTATCACTTCGTCGGACGCGCCGACGAACAGGTGAAGGTCGCCGGTGTCCGACTCGAGCCGGGAGAGGTCGAGGCCACGCTCGCCGCTCACCCCGCGGTCCGGCACGCCGTCGTCCTGAGCGCCGGGGACCGCCTCGTCGGATACGCCGAGTCGGACTCGGCCACCGAGACGGAGCTGCGCGCCTGGCTCACCGCACGGCTCCCGCGACACGCGGTGCCCTGGCGGGTCGCCGTACTCTCCCGCATCCCCGTCCACCCCACCGGGAAGGTCGACCGCGGGGCGCTGCCCGCGATCACCGCGGGACACAGGCCCGACACCCCGTACACGGCGCCGAGGGGCGACACCGAGCAGCTCGTCGCCGACGTCATCGCCGAGGTCCTGGGACTCGCCCGGGTCGGGGCCGAGGACCGCTTCGCCGACCTGGGCGGACACTCTCTGGCCGCGGCCCGGGTCGTGAGCGAGCTCGGACGAAGGCGCGGGACACCGGTGCCGCTCGCGACGTTCCTGGACCATCCCACCGCCGCATCGCTCACGCGGGCGCTGGACACCCTCGCGTACGAACCACCGCTGCGCCGCACACCGGGCCTGGCCCGCTACCCGCTCACCTCCATGCAGCGGGAGTTCTGGCTGCTGCGCCAGCTCGCCCCGGACGTGCCCGTCACGACCCTGACCATGCGCATCGGTGTGACCGGCCCCGTGGGCGGCCCGGCGCTGCGCGAGGCGCTGGACGCCGTCGTGCGGCGCCACGAGGTGCTGCGCGGCACCGTGCGGCCCGGCACCGAGCCGTACATGGTGGTCGGGCCTCCGGTGGCTGCCCCGTACGACGAGACTGACCTGCGAGCCCTGCCGGCCGAGGGACGGCGGCGACGGCTCGATGTGCTGCACCGGGACGCGGCGCGGCACATATTCGACCTCGGCTCCGAAAGCCCCCTGCTGCGCGCGGCGTTCGCCCGCACCGCTGACGACGCGGGTGAGCTGTTCGTGTCCGTGGACCACATGGCCTTCGACGGCGCGTCCGTCGCCGTGTTCCTGCGCGAACTCGTGGCGGAGCTCGCGGGTGATCCGGTGGACGATCCCCCCGTACACGTGGGTGACATCGCGCTGCACGAGCGCGATCTGGACGGGGACGCCACCCGCAGCAAGCGTCTGGAGACCTACTGGAGTACGGCGTTGGAGGGCGCGGTCATCCCCGACGACCTTCCCGGGAGACACGTGGCACCGGGCTGGGAAACGGCGCGGGTGACCGTCCCGCTGGAGCAGTCCCTGGTGACCCGGCTGGGGGCCTTCGCCGCCGAGACGGGCACGACTCCGTTCGCAGGCTGGCTGGCCGCCCTGGGTCTCGTGACCGGTGGTCTCAGCGGGCACGAGGACGTCGTGATCGGAGCCGCCGCCGCCCGTCGCCACCGGGCCGGGACGGAGCGCCTGCTGGGACCGCTGGTGGACACGCTGCCCCTGCGGCTGCGCATGACGCGCGACCTGACCTTCGGTGAGCTGGTCCGGCAGTGCGCCATGACGACCGTCGCAGCGCTCGCGCACCAGGAACTCCCCGCTCGCGATCTGATGGATCGCCTGCCCGCTCACCGGTCGGCCGGCGCGTCGCGCACTCCGGTCGTCATCACCATGCTGCCTCAGGACGAACCCGCCACGCTGTCCGGCGGATCCTTCCGACTCGACCTCCGGTCGGACCGGGGCAGCGGTGCTTCGGCCAACGAGTTCTCGGTCTTCATCGCCCGCACGGCCGACGGATCCGAGCTCCAGGTCGAGTACGCCACCGGCCGATTCGCGCGGCAGGACGCGGCGGCCTTCGCCGAGCGTCTGCTGAGCACCCTGCGTCGCGGGCTGCTCGACCCCGGTCTCCCCCTGCGGGCCTGTGCGCTGTTGAGCCGGCGGGAGATCGAGTCGGTGCTGGCACTCGGTGAAGGGCCCGCGCTGCCGGACACCGCGTCGGCGACCGTCCTGGACGCCGTCCTCGCCGCGGCCGCCGACCGTCCGGAGGCCGTCGCGGTGACGGGCCCGGAGAAATCCCTCACCTACGCCGAACTGGTGGATCTGTCCGGCCGGGCGGCCTCGGGCCTCCTCGATGCCGGAATACGACCGGGCGACGTCGTCGGGGTCAGCGTGCCCCGTGATCACCTGCTGCCGGTGGCCCTGCTCGCGGTCTGGCGGGCGGGGGCCGCCTATCTGCCCCTGGACCCCGGCGACCCACCGGCGCGGTCGGCGCGGCTCGCCGCCGACGGCGGCGCCGGGACGGTGCTGGTGCGGGGCCCGGGCGCGCCCGGGGATCCCGCCTCCGGAGGCCCCGATTCCCTGGACATCGACGAGTTGCTCGCCCACGACGCGGACCGGGATCCGCGCAGCTCTCCGCTGCCCGGAGCCCGCCCCGAAGGCCTTGCCTACGTCATGTACACCTCGGGATCGAGCGGCACGCCGAAGGGCGTCGAGGTCACTCACGCCAATGTCATCGCGTTCGTCGAGGGATTCCGTGCCGAGCCCGGGATCGGCTGCGACGACTCGATGGCAGCGGTGGCCCCGCTGTCCTTCGACGTGTCCGTCGAAGAGATGTGGGCGCCGCTCACGGCCGGAGGCCGCTGCGTCGTCGTCGAACGGGCCTGCGCGACGGACGGTCACGCCCTGGCCGAACGGATCACCTCCAGCGGTGTGACCGTGCTGCACCTGACTCCTACGTCGATGCGCATGCTCCTCGCGGCGGACTGGCCCGGCCACCCGGACCTGCTGGCCGTCACCGGCGGGGAGACGCTGGACGCGGGGCTCGCGGGAGATCTGCTGGACCGGGTCGGTCAGGTCTGGAACTCCTACGGGCCCACCGAGACGACCGTCACCGCCGCCATGCACCGTGTGACCGCTGACGACGCCCCGGTTCCGATCGGCCGCCCCGTGGCCGGTGCGCGCTGCTACGTGATGGATCCACTGGGCCGGCTCGTTCCGCCCGGGGTGGCCGGCGAGTTGTGGGTGGCCGGCGCCGGGGTGGCGCGGGGGTACCGGCACATCGAGTCGACGGCGTTCGTGGACGATCCGTTCACGCCCGGCGGACGGTGTTACCGGACGGGGGACAAGGCCCGCTGGAACGGCGACGGCAGGCTCGAATACCTCGGCCGGTGTGACGACCAGGTCAAGGTGCGCGGCTACCGTGTCGAGCCGGGCGAGGTCGAGGCCGCGTTGCGCGCCGACCCGCTGGTGGACGACGCCGCGGTGACGGTGTCCGGAACGGGTGGCGACGCTCACCTGGTCGGGTACCTCGTGTCCGACGGTGCGGACACGACGGCGGTCCGGGACCGGCTTCGCACGCTGCTTCCGGAGCACATGGTCCCTCATCGCTGGGTGAGGATGACGGCGCTTCCGACCCTGGCCAGTGGCAAGGTGGACCGCAGGGCGCTCCCGGAGCCGTCGGACGACGACACCGGCCGCTCCCGCGTGCCGCCCCGGGGGGATGCCGAGGAGTTCGTCGCCGAGGTGTGGTCGAACGTGCTCGGCGTCTCCGGGATCTGGTCGGACGACCACTTCTTCGCCCTGGGCGGTCACTCGCTCGCCGCCACCCGGGTCGTCGGCCGGCTGCGGGACGCCCTGCGTGTCCCGGTCAGGGTGCAGCTGCTGTTCGACCGCCCCTTCCTGGCCGACTTCGCGGCTGCCGTCGAGGCACTGCTCCTCGACGACGTGAGCGGCCGGGCTGACGAGGCCGGTGTCTGAACCACCGGCCGACGCGACGTACGGAGAGGCACCCGGTCGGCCGTGCTCGACCGGGTGCCTTTCCGTGTGTCCGGCGGCGACGCCGTCCGCTCCGTGCCGGGGGCCGGTTTTCCCGGGCTCCGGGGTACGCGGCAGGAAGACGGCCCGCAGGAGTCCTGCGGGCCGTCGGGGGGTCGGGGAGGTGACGAGGATCAGGTCAGCGGAGCTCGGCGACGATCTCCTGCAGCAGGGTGCGCTCGTACGTCTCCTCGTGGTCGACTCCGCCCAGCATGTAGCCGCCGAACTTGATGTTGGCGCCCGCGTTGTCCAGGGCGATGACCCCCCGCCCGAGATCGGTGAGGGCCGCTTCGACGTCCGCCAGCTCGACCTCGGTGTTCTCCCGGATGTAGAGCTCGGAGAGCTTTCGGATGGGAAGCAGCTCGCCGTGCCACTCGCGCACGGCCGCGTGCTGTTTGAAGGCGTCGCGGTACATGCGGGATCCGGGAATGATCGCCGGCGCGGCAACCGATATCGTCGTGATGGACCCCTTGTAGGCCTCCGCTATGGAGAGCCAGTTGTCGACTTCCTCGCGGAGCTGGCGCAGCGTGGTTCCCGGGAGACCGAGGATTCCCGAGAGGTACATCTTGTAGTCGAGGTCCTGTGCGAGCTGCAGGGCCTCGAAAACCCTGTCCGGTCCCTTGTTGATGCCCTTGGAGTTGTCCTTCAGCAATTTGGGGTCGAAGGCTTCGATTCCGACGTTCCAGGTCTTGACGAACCCTTTGCAGAGATCAGCCGACTGAAGGAATTCGTAGACCAGCCCGTAGGCGAGCATGAAGCGCTGGTCCCGGAGGACATCCGAATCGGCGCACCCCTGGGCCAGTTCGTCGAGGAAGGACGTGTGCCCTCCCCACTGGGCTTTCGACATTCCCAGGGTGGAGTCACCGGCCGCGTAGACATTCGACTTCAGTTGGCCGACCAGGACCTCCAGCGTGGCTATCGCCGTACCGACATCCGTCGTCTTCGGGGTCAGTCCCTGGATCGAGCAGTGCAGGCATCGCCGTGTGGGCCGGCGCCCCCAGTTGCAGCCGCCGTCCAGGGGCAGGGTGACCATGCGTTTCAATTCGTAGTGGGACGCGTACCAGACGTTGAACGCGTCGTCGTAATGAGCTTTCAGTTCGTTCTCTATGAGCCGGTAGTCGGGGAGCATGCGCGCGGACAGCGGATAGGTGGGGGCCGGCTGGTTGACGACGCCGCCGGAGCCGTCCCGGTGGGCCAGCGACGGGATCCGGGCGAGGTCCAGGCTCCCTTCGAGCCACGACAGCAGTCCCATCATGGTGAAGGGGCCGTTGTTGCCCGTGCAGACGAAGTCCACGATCTTCGACCCGTAGGTGCCCGTGAGGACCTCGCGGTGCAGGATGCCGGCGTGGTCGTTGCCGAAGACGATCACGGCGTCGGGGTTCACGCGCTTGATCTCGGCGGCGACGATGTACGCCCACATCGCGGTCGAGGAATAGACGGTGAACGCGGCCACGTCCGGCGGGTCCGACCGGATCCTGGCCCGCACGTCCTCCCAGTCGAGATGGCTCATGTCCAGGTAGTGCCAGTCCAGATGGGGAAAGAACCGGTCCTGATAGGTGATCATCTCGACGAGCGCGGAATGCGGATACACCGTGCCCTCGTTCGCGTAGCGGGACTGGTCCCCCGCCTCGTCTATGAGGGCTCCGCCGCCTGAATGACTGCCGCGGTGCGCGGATGTGAGCGGAAGTCCCACGTACCAGACCGTCCGGTGCCTCTCCGCCCGGATTTCCGGACCGGGACGGTCGACCGGATAGGTCCATACATAGCGCGAGTCGGTGGCGGAGACCAGCTCTTCCACGGGCTCCAGGCTCATCATCACGGGTCTCTCAGCTCTCTTGAAATGCGCGTTCTCGACGCATCGGCATCGCGTCGGATTTCGCCTCTTCCGATCCCGCGGCCCTGGGCGCTGGTGACAGTGTTCCGGGCCGGTCGGCCCGCTGCGGACATACCGCGGAACGGATCGGACGGAACCCGATCGTACGGCGCACGACGTGTAAATCCCGTCAAGATGGGGGCGGTCGTCGTCATGGACGCGTTAAAGCGTCGGGCGGGTGTTCCCGGGTCAATTCATCATGATCCCGGGGATCTCCCGAGCGGACCGGCACCGCTCGGTGAGAAAAGTGACCGCGGGGCGTCCCAGCCCTTCGGCAGCAAGACCGGCGGACACATGTGCTCGCTCATCAGGTCGCGGGAGTTCCCGCCGAGCCGGCCGAGGGATCTCGAAGAAGGGCAACATGAACAACACAGGTGACCGCGCGCACGACGTGCTGAAAGCACGATTCGCCGCCGGCCGGGATTCCCTGGTGCTGCCTGCCGCACGTGCCGGGCACACCGTTCAGGACGGACCGGCCCCCCTGTCGCCCGTACAGCGCAGGCTGTGGTTCCTCGCACAGCTGGAGCCGGACAGCCCCGCGTACAACGTGCCCGTGGTGCTGGAGCTCAGCGGACCGGTCGACGAGGACGCGCTTCTCGGCGCCCTGCGGGACCTGGCGGAGCGGCACCGGGTGCTTCGCGGCGTCATCGATCCGGACGGCTCCGAACCAGTCGTGCGGTACGGCCCCGCCGACGCGGTGCCGGTGCACGCCGAGGACCTCGGAGAGCGGGAGCTGGACCGGGTGCTGGCCACGGAGACCGGCCGGCCGTTCCGGCTGACGGCCGAACCGCCCATGAGAGCCGTGGTGTTCCGGTCGCCGGACAGCTGGACGCTGGCTTTGACGATTCATCACATCGCGACGGACGGATGGTCCAATCGAATCCTCATGGCCGATCTCGCCTCCCTCTACGCGGTCCGCGTGGGCGACGGCGAGCCGTTGCCCGCGGCGCCGCAGTACGCGGACGTGGTGACGGACGAGACCGAGGACGAGGCCGGGCTCGACTGGTGGGCCGGGCACCTGGCCGGTCTGGCCGACGTGCTCGACCTGCCGACGGACCGGCCTCGGACCCTGGACTCCGCCTGGCCGGGGGCGGTCGCACCCGTCACGGTGCCTCTCGCGGTCGCGGCCCGGGTGCAGGCGGTGGCCAAGGAGACGGGCGCCTCCCCGTTCATGGTGCTCACGGCCGCCTGGCAGGCTCTCCTCGGACGCCTCGCCGACACCGAGGACGTGGCGGTGGGCGTCCCGCACGCCGGCCGGCACGCGGAGGCGGCCGAGGGAGCGGTCGGCTGCTTCCTCGACACGGTCGTGGTGCGCACCGACCTCAGCGGGGAGCCGTCCGGGCGCGACCTGGTCGCGCGGGTACGGGCCGGCGCGCTGGACGCCTTCGGCCACTCCCGCGTCCCGTTCGATCGCGTGGTGGAACGGCTGCGCCCGGAGCGGACCCTGTCGGCCACGCCGGTGTTCCAGGCGCTGGTCAATCTGTACGACGAGGTGGAGGCGCCGAGCCTGCCCGGCGTCCGCGCGGTGTGGCGGCATGTCCCGCCCCGGACGGCCAAGTTCGACCTGAGCCTGGAGCTCGCCGACGGCGGCCCCGGCTCGGGGCTCACCGGCAGGCTGGAGTACCGGCGGGACCTGTTCGATCCGGCCACGGCCGCGAACCTGGTGCGGTGGTTCCTCGCCCTGTTGGAGGGGATGGTCGCCGAACCGGACCGTCCGGTCACCGGGATACCCCTCGAACCGTCCTCCGGCCCCGCGCTCGTGGGTCCGGCCGCAGAGCCCTCTCCCGTCCCGGTGCACACGCAGTTCGAACGGTGGGCGGACGAGCGACCCGACGTGACCGCCGTGTCAGGTGCCGAAGGCGCCCTCAGCTACCGCGAGCTGGACGAGCACGCCAACCGGCTGGCGCACCGGCTGGTCGCTCTGGGCGTCGGTCCGGACCAGCCCGTCGGCATCCTCCTGGAACCCGGACCCGGCTTCGCCACGGCCGTCCTCGGCATCCTCAAGGCGGGCGGTGCGTATCTGCCGATGGACACGGCCGACCCCGCCTCGCGCATCGGTGACATGCTCCGCTCCGCCGGGGCCCGGCTGGTGGTGACGGCGGGCGACGCCGCACACCGTGTCGGCGGTGCCGCCGGGGTCGTCGCACCCGTGACCGTCCGGGACCGCGGCTCCAGGGTGAGGCCGGACGTGCGCGTCCGGCCCGAGCACCTGGCCCACGTCATCTTCACCTCCGGCTCGACCGGAGCTCCCAAGGGCGTTGCCGTGCGCCACGGAAACCTGGCGTACCGCATGGCGGGGCTGACGGCCCGGATGCCCGAGGTCGCGGGGGGATCCTTCGCCGTGGTGTCCACCGTGGCGGCGGATCTGGGTCTCGCCTGCCTGTACGGGGCCTGGCTCACCGGCGGCACCCTCCACATGCCGGACCGGGAGACCGCGACCGATCCCCGGGCCTTCGCCGCCTACCTCGCACGACACCGGGTCGACGTCGTCAAACTCGTCCCGAGCCATCTCGGCATGCTCGCCCGCCACGGCGACCTGGCCGCGGTCCTGCCCGGCAGGCTGCTGATCCTCGGCGGGGAGGGCTGCCCGTGGTCCCTGATGGAAGAGGTGCGGCGGCTGCGGCCCGACCTGGCCGTGCACACCCACTACGGGCCCACCGAGGCCACGATGATGTCGCTGGTCTGCGACGTCGACGAGGTCCCCGAGGGGGCGCGGACGGGACTGGTGCCACTGGGCCGTCCACTGCCCGGTGTGACGGGGCTCGTCGTCGACCGTTCGGGGCGGCCCGCGCCCGCCGGTGTCCCCGGTGAACTGCTGCTCGGGGGGCCGGGCGTGACCCGTGGCTACGTCGGGCGCCCGGATCTGACCGCCCAGCGCTTTCCGGCACGCCCCGAGGGCGGACGCTGGTACCGCACCGGCGATCTGGTCCGGCTGCGTCCCGAAGGGGTGGTGGAGTTCCTCGGCCGCAGCGACGACCAGGTGAAGGTCCGCGGCCACCGTGTGGAACTCGGCGAGGTGACGGCCGGGTTGCGGGCGCTGCCGGACGTGGCCGACGCCGTCGTCCTGCCCGACGGGGACGGTGACCGGCGGCGGCTGGCCTGCTGGGTCGTGCCCGCGCCCGGTCACAGGCCGCAGCCGGGCGCGATCCGCTCTCGGCTTCGGGAGTCGCTCGCCGGCCACATGGTGCCGGACGCGATCACCGTGGTGGGCCGCATCCCGCTCACCCCCAACGGCAAGCCCGACCGGGCCGCCCTGCGGGAGATGCCGAGGCCCGCGGAAGCGGCCGACACCTCGGCCGTGCCCACGACCCCCGCCGAGCAGGCGGTCGCCCGGGTGTGGACGGACCTCCTCGGCCTGCCCCGGGTCGGCCGGGCCGACGACTTCTTCGTGCTCGGCGGCCACTCCTTCGCCGCCACCCGGATGGTGGGAATGCTGGCCGAGGCCACCGGCTGCAGGCTGCCCGTCCGCACCGTCTTCGAACGGCCGGTACTACGCGACCTGGCCGCCGAACTGGACCGGCGCACGGCGCTGGAGGCCGGGCCGGGCCCCGCGCCGCGACGGGCGGCCCCGGGCGCCCCCGTGCGGCTGTCGCCGGCGCAGGAACGGCTGTGGTTCCTGTGGCGGCTGCGTCCGGACAGCGACGCGTACAACACCGGTGTGGCGCTGAGGCTGAACGGCCCGCTCGACGTGGCGGCACTGCGCTCCGCGGTGCGCGGTCTCGGTGCCCGCCACGACGTGCTCCGCTCCGTCGTGGCGGAGACGGAGGCCGGTCCGATGGCCGTGCCGGTCGCTGCCGACACGCTCTCGATGCCCGTCGTGGAGACCGGGGCGGACGGTACCGACGCCGCCGTGCGAGCCGCCGCCTCACGCCCGTTCGCACTGGACCGCGAGCCACCCCTGCGGGCCCTGCTCCTGCGGAGCTCCGAGGCGGAGCACGTCCTCGTCCTGGCGGTCCATCACATCGCCGTGGACGCCTGGTCCTGGACGACGGTCCTCGACGACCTCGCGGCGCTGTACCGGGCTCACCTCGGCAAGGGACCGGCTCCGCGGCCGCTGACCGTCCAGTACGCCGACGTGGCCGAGTTGCAGCGTGCCGAGCACGAGGCCGAGACGTCGGGTGCGCCGTACGTGGACTGGTGGAAGGCCCGCCTGGGCGGCATGCCGCCGCTCGTGCTGCCCGTGGACCGGCCGCACGGCCCGATGACCGGGTGGTCTGCCGCCGTCGAGCCGGTGGTTCTCCCGGCCGGACTGGCCGCACGCTTGAGGGAGGGCGCGGCACGACTGGGCTGTACGCCGTTCGTGGTGCTGCTCACCGCCTGGCAGGCGCTGCTCGCCCGGCTCTCCGGCACCGAGGACGTGGCGGTCGGTGTGCCGGTGTCGGGGCGCACGCGGGCCGGCACCGAGCGCATGGTGGGCTGCTTCGCCAACACCCTCGTGATGCGCGGCGATCTGTCCGGTGATCCCACGTTCAGGGACGCGCTGCGGAGGACCCGGACGGAGGTCCTGGAAGCCCTCGACCACGCCGAGACGCCGTTCGAAGCCGTCGTGAGGGAACTCCACCCCGAACGGGACCCGGACTCCACACCGCTCTTCCGGACGATGCTCAACGTCATCGGCCTGCCCGCCGCCACGCACCGGTTCGCCGACCTGACCGCGACGCGCGTCGACATGCCCCGGGAGACGGCCCAGGTGGATCTGGCGCTCGCCCTGGCCGACGACGGCACGGGCTTCACGGGCACCCTCACCTACCGGACGGGCCTGTTCGACCGAGCGACCGTACGGCGCTGGGCGCGCTGGTACATCGCGCTGCTCGACGCAGCCCTCGGCGATCCCGACCGCCCGGTGCTCGCGATCGACCCGCTGTCCTCCGGAGAGCGCGCGGAACTGCGCTCGGCCGCCACCGGCGAGGATCTGCCGCCGGACCGGCCCGCCACGGTCGTCGCCGCCGTCCTGGACCAGGCGCGCCGCCGGCCGGACGCCGTCGCGGTGCTGGCCGCCGACGGTGCGACGAGCTACGCCGAGCTGGCCGAGGCGTCCGGCCGGATCGCGGCCGTGCTCGCCGGGCTGGGGCTCCCGCCCGGGGAGCCGGTCGGTGTCTGCCTCCCCCGCGACCGCCGATTGCCGGCGGCGCTGCTCGCCGTGCTCCGGGCGCGGGCGGCCTATCTGCCGCTCGATCCCGAGCACCCGCCGGGCCGGCTGTCCCTCCTCACCGAGGAAGCCGGGACGCGCGTGGTCCTCTCCGGCGGCACGGCTCTCGCCGCGGCACGTGCCGTACCGGGGGTGACGGTGATCGACGTCGACGAGGCCGCGTCCCGGCCCCGCTCGGCACAGCTGCCGGAGCCCGATCCGCACCAGGTGGCGTACGTCCTGTTCACCTCCGGCTCGACCGGGCGGCCGAAGGGCGTGCAGGTGACCCACGCGAACCTGGCGGCCTTCGTGGCCGCGCTGTCGGCGAGTCCGGGGTTGGCGGAGGACGATGTCACCCTCGGCGTGGTGCCGTTCACCTTCGACGTGTTCGGCTACGAGCTGTGGGTGACCCTCGCAGGCGGCGCGCGGATCGCGCTCGCGGACCGGAGCACGACCATGGACGGCCACGCACTGGCCGAGTGGGTGGAGCGCTGCGGGGTGACGGTCGCCACGGCGACACCGACCGCCCTGCGCCTGTTGCAGAGCGCGGACTGGTCCGACCGGCCCGCGATGCGGGTGATCAGCATCGGTGAACTCCTCGACCCCGCCCTGGCCCAGGGTCTCTCACGGCGCGTCGGCGCCCTGTGGAACGCCTACGGGCCCACCGAGACCACGGTCTACTCCACGATCGGCCGGGTGGACGCGACGGCCACCGGTCACGTCGTGCCCATCGGTGGTCCGATCGCCGGGACGAACGTCCACGTGGTCGACCGCTGGGGCAGGGCGGCCCTGCCGGGCAGCGTCGGGGAGCTGTGGATCGAGGGCGCGGGCGTGGCCCTGGGATACCTCGACCGGCCGGAACTCACCGCTGAGCGCTTCGTCACCGGGCCCGGCGGCGAGCGCTGCTACCGCACGGGGGACCTCGTGCGGTGGCGCGGCCGGCACCTCGAACACCTGGGCAGGAGCGACCTTCAGGTGAAGGTCCGCGGCCATCGCGTCGAGCTCGGCGAGATCGAGTCCGTGCTGCGCGAACACCCGGACGTCGCCGAGGCGGCCGTGACCGTCGCCGGGCCGGCCGGCGAGCAGCTGGTGGGCTACGTGGTGCCCCGTGGGCCCCGGACCTCGCCGCCGGCGAACCGGCACGCACCCTTCGAGGAGCATCTCGCCGGGCGGCTGCCCGACTACATGGTCCCGCGCCGATGGGTCGTGCTGGACGCCCTTCCCACCACGCAGAGCGGCAAGACGGACCGCGCCGCCCTCCCGGCACCCGTGGAGGCCGGCCGGACGGCCGCTCCGCCCGAGTCGATGACGGAACAGCTGGTGGCCAGAGTGTGGGGCGACGTGCTCGGATCGGGCGGGATCGGGCGGGAGGACCACTTCTTCGGCCTCGGCGGCGACTCGTTCTCCGCGACCCGGGTCATGGGCAGGCTGCGTGAGGCCCTCGGCCGGCGGATTCCGGTCCGGGCGCTGTTCGACCGGCCCGTCCTCGCCGACTTCGCCGGCCACGTGGAGCGGACGATGCTCGAACGTCTCGCGGCCGAGCCGGACGGAGACCAGTCATGAACGCGGCCCGGACCGCCGGCACGACAGCTCCGCCCCCCGTGGTCCTGGTGGGCTTCACCTACGCGTCCCTGCTCGCGGCCGGAGACTTCCAGCCCGACGGTTCGGTGATCGTCATCGAGGAGCCCGACGTGGTGCGCAAGCGCGGGCTGCGCAACCAGGCGGCAAGGATTCCCGTCATCCGCGAACTGATCGAGTGGCCCTACCAACTCGACGGTTCCGCACGCGCGTTCTTCGAATCCCACCCAGGTCTCGCTCCCGCGGCGATCGGGCCCACGGGCGAATACGCGACGTACTTCGCCGCGTGCCTCGCGGAGGACTACGGGCTGCCCGGCAGCGGCCGCCTCGCGGCACGGCTGCTGCGCGACAAGGCACTGCTGCGGGAGGTGGCCCGCGCGGCCGGCCTTCCGAATCCCGCGTCGCGGGCCGTCGAAGGTCCCCGGGAGGTGAGGGCGTTCATGGAGGCCCACCCCGGGGCCGCCGTGCTCAAGCCGGCCACTTTCCAGGGGGCCGTCGGCGTGCGGATCCTGCGCTCCGCCGACGAGGCGGACGACGCCTGGACCGGCAGCCTCGCGGAGTGCGCGGCCCAGAAGGACGGGGTCTGGGTGCCCGACCGCGCGGTGCCCTCGCGCATGCTGGTGGAGCGTTACGTCACCGGCCGGCTCTTCAGCGTGGAGATGCTGGTGTCCGAGGGTCGCGTGCTGTTCGGGAACGTGACCGAGGAGGCCGTCTTCCCGGGGGCCAGGCCGGTCGAGCGCGGCCAGCTGGTCCCGGCCGACATCCCCGCGGACCTCGACGCGCTCCTGCGGGAGCAGACCGAGCGGGTCGTGGCCGCGACGGGCTTCGGTACGGGCGCGGTCCACTGCCAGTGGATCGTCGAGGACGGGACGCCCTACCTGATCGAATGCGCCGGCCGCCTGCCGGGGGACAGCATCGTCGACCTCATCGAATGGGCCTACGACATCGAGCTCGTACGCGACTACTGGGCCCTCCTCAAGGGCGAGTCCCCCGCGCCGCTGCGGCGACGCGCCGGCCGTGCCGCGGCGATCCGGTTCACCCGGACCCCGGCCGGAGTGGTGGAACGGGTCGAGGGCGTGGACCGGGCGTGCGCCGTGCCGGACGTCGTCCACTGCGAGGTACTGGTGCGCCCCGGCTCGGTCATCGGGCCGTTGCGCAGTTCCCTGGACCGCTCCGCCTTCGCCATCAGTTGTGCGACGACCCCCTCCGAAGCCGTGCACCGGGCCGAGGAGGCTGTCGGCCGGCTGAAGATCACGACCCGTCCGCCCTCCGGCACGCCGCGGCCATGAGGCCGTCGCCTCGACCACCGGGGTCCCGGACCGGAGACCCCTCGCACACGAGAACGCTCGAAAAGAGATGAACGCCATGGGAGCCGGGGCTCTCGGAGAAGACACGCACGCCACCACGACCGACATCCGGGACCGCTCCCGCGAGCTGCTGGAACGGCGCCTCGCGGCCGCGCTCGCCGAACCCGCCCACACCCTGCCACGCCGCCCGGACCCGGCCTCGCCGATCCCGCTCACCTCCGCACAGACCCGGCTCTGGTTCCAGGAACAACTGGGCACCAGCGGCTCAGCGTTCCACGCCAGGGTCGTCCTGCGACTGCGCGGCTCCCTGGACGAGTCGGCCCTGATCAGCGCCGTCCGGGACCTGGCGGAGCGTCACGAGGTACTGCGGGGGCGGATCGAGGAGGGCGGTGACGGTCCCGTCACCGTCGTCGGCCGTGCCGAGGACGTGCCCGTACTCGTCGAGGACGTCCTGCCGGGCGACTTGGACGCGGTGCTCGCGGAGGAGTCCGAGCGGCCCTTCGACCTGGCCCGCCGCCCGCCCATGCGCGCCGCCCTGTTCCGGTGCGGCGCCTCCTCCGTGCTTGCCCTGACGTTCCATCACATGGCCACCGACGGCACGTCCATGGGGTTGATCCGCGCGGAACTGCCGGTCCTGTACGCCGCACGGCTCGGGCTCCGGGAAGCTCCGCCCGTCCCGGCGCAGCACACCGACTACGCCCCCTGGCTGGCCTCCCGGCCGGAGCGGTCCGAGGACGTCGACTGGTGGGAGGAGAGGCTCGCCGGTCTCGCGCCGCAGCTGAACCTGCCGGCCGACCGGGCCCGGCCCGCGGTTGCGGGCTCCGAGGGCAGCGAGGTCTCCCTGGTGATCGCCCCCGACCACGCCGTGCGTGTCAGGGCGCTCGCCGCGCGCACCGGCTGCACCCCGTTCATGGTCTGCCTCACGATCTGGCAGGCGCTGCTGTCGCGCATGTGCGCCACCGAGGACGTACCGGTGGGCGTGGTCGAGTCCGGGCGTCGCCACCCCGGCACGGACGCCATGGTGGGCTGCTTCGTCAACACCGTCGTGATGCGGACGGACCTCTCGGGCGACCCGACCTGGGTCCAACTCCTGCAGCGGGTACGCGAGGTGGCGCTGGACGCGTTCGGCCACGCCGACGTGCCCTTCGAGCAGGTGGTGGCGCGGGTACGCCCCGACCGCAGCGCCACCACGGCCCCCATCGTCCAGACGCTCTTCAACTTCGTCGTCCTGGACGACGAGGCTCCGGCCTTCCCCGGACTGGAGGCGGAGGCCCTGAGCCGGCCGGTGCTGTCCGCCAAGTCCGATCTCCACCTCACCCTGGCGGAGGGACCCGACGGTTTCACCGGCAGTCTCAACTACCGCGGCGACCTCTTCGACGAGGAGACCGTACGAGCCATCGCCACCTGGTACCAGAACCTGCTGGCGCGGATGCTGGACGATCCCGAGGAGCCGGTGCGCGCCGCGGTGCTGGAGCCCGGAGCAGAGTCCGCGCTGCGCGGTCCCGTACGCGACGCGGCTCCCCGCACACTCCACCCGCTCGTGGAGAGGTGGGCGGACCGCACCCCCGACGCGCTCGCCGTCGTGGCGCCCGACGGAAGCCTCACCTACGGGGAACTCGACCGTACGGCCAACCGCGTCGCGCACGCGCTGATCGCCGCCGGCGTGGTCCCCGACGAGCCCGTCGGGGTCCTGCTCGAGCACTCGGTGGCGCTCCCCGCCGCCCTGCACGGCGTCCTCAAGGCCGGGGCCGGCTACGTCCCCCTGGACGCCATGTACCCCCCGAACCGGGTGGCCGCCATCCTCGACGCCGCCGGCGTGCGCACGGTCGTGACCGTGCGGGAGTTCGCCGCGGTGGTCGCGTCAGCGGGCAGGAAGGCCGTGGTCCTCGACGACCCCGCCGTGCTGCGCGGCCTGCCCGAGCACCGGCCACAGGTGCGCGTGAGCCCCGGCCACCTGCTGCACGTCATCTTCACCTCCGGGTCGACCGGAACCCCCAAGGGCGTCGCCGTCGAGCACGCCAGTGCGACGGACTACCTGGACGGTGTCCTCGACCGGCTGGGCGCCGACGTCCACGGCGGCGTGTTCGCCGTGATGTCGACGATCGCGGCCGATTTCGCGCACACCTGCTTCCACGCGGCCCTCACCACCGGCGGCATCCTCCACCTCGTGGCGCGTGAGACGGCGATGGATCCCGTGGCGCTGGCCGGCTACCTGGCCGGTCATCCCATGGACGTCATCAAGCTCGTCCCGAGTCACTTCGAACTGCTGGCCGCGCACGGCGACATCGGGGCCGTCCTGCCCCGGAAGCTGCTGATGTTCGCGGGTGAGGCACTGCCCTGGTCGATCGTCGAACGCGCCCGGGCCGCCCGCCCCGGACTGCGGGTGCAGAACCACTACGGGCACACCGAATCCACCATGGTCCGCATGGTCTGCGACGTCGACGACGTACCCCCTGCCCTGCGCACCGGCATCGTCCCGCTCGGCCGTCCGGTTCCCAACACGACCGGCTTCCTCGCCGACCGCGACGGCCGCCCGCTGCCCGCCGGGATTCCGGGGGAGTTCCTGGTCGGGGGCCCCGGAGTCGCGCGCGGCTACATCGGCGCACCGGACCTGACCGCACAACGGTTCGTGACCGTGGACGGTCAGCGACTGTACCGCTCGGGGGACGTGCTGCGGATGCGCCGGGACGGCTGGGTGGAGTTCCGCGGACGGGTCGACGACCAGGTCAAGATACGCGGGTACAGGGTGGAACCGGGCGATGTCGCCGAAGCCCTGCGACAGCTGCCGGGGGTGGTCGAAGCGGTCGTGCTGCCCGTCGGTGAGGGGCAGCGCCGGGGTCTCGCGGCCTGGATCGTGCCGGAGCCGGGGAGCGGGACGGACGCCACGGGCATCCGTTCAGGACTCCGGGAGCGCCTGCCGGAATACATGGTGCCGGCTTCGCTGGTCCTGCTCGACCGGTTCCCCCTGACGCCGAACGGCAAGATCGACAGGGCCGCGCTCCCCCGCCCGGAGTCCGACGGAGCCGAGCGGGGGGTGATGCCGCGCACCACCACCGAACACCACCTCGCCGAGGTGTGGGCGCGGTTCCTCGGGCTCTCCCGCATCGGGATCGACGACGACTTCTTCGCGCTCGGAGGGGACTCGTTCACCGCCGTCCGTGCGGCACGCGCCTGCGGGCCCGGGGTGCGGGTGATCGATCTGTTCACCCGCCCCACCGTCCGCGAACTCGCCGCCCACCTGCATCCGTCCGGCACCGGAACGGACACACCCGGCATGGGACCGGGCCCGTCCCCCACCCGGCCGAAGGCGTCCGGCACCGGGGAGAGCAGGCTCCTCCACCGACTGAGCGGGACCCTGAAGCCCACGGCGACCGTCGTCTGCGTCCCGTACGGCGGCGGGTCGGCGGCCGTCTACCAGCCGCTGGCCGCGGCACTGCCGGATGACGTCGCCCTGCTCGCCGTGGAACTTCCGGGGCACGATCCAGCGCGCCCCGCCGAGGAGTTCCTGCCGCTCGAAGAGCTGGCGGAACGGCTCGCCCGGGAGATCGAGGAAACGGTGACCGGCCCCGTCCTCGTCTACGGGCACTCCGTCGGATCGGCCGCCGCCGTCGCGCTGGCCCGCAGGCTGGAGGCCGGCGGACGCGAGGTGCTCGGCGTGGTCGTGGCGGGCAACTTCCCCTCGGCCAGGCTGCCCGGGCGGGTGGCCGCCTGGGCCAACCGCGTCCTGCCACTGGAGCGATGGGCGTCCAACCGCCACTACCGCGACGCCCTCAGGACCACGGGCGGAATCCACGACGACATGGACGAGACGGCCACCGAGACCGCGCTCCGGGCCATGCGGCACGACTCGGCCGAGGCCCGGGCCTGGTACGCACGAGAACTGGCAGCGCCGCGCTCCCGCCTGACCGCGCCGGTCCTCTGCGTGGTGGGTGAGGCGGACCACTCCACGGAGCACTACCAGGAGCGGTTCCGCGAATGGGGGTTCCTCGCCGACCGGGTCGAACTCGCCACCATCCCCAGGGCGGGCCACTACTTCCTCCGGCACCAGGCGACCGTCCTGGCGGCCCTGCTCGGGGAACGCGTCACGGACTGGATGTCGGGGCGTCTGCCCGAGCCGGTCGCGACGCTCCCGGCGAGGACCTCGGGCCTGCGGCCCTTCTACACGGTGGCCGCCGGACAGTTCCTGTCCATGCTGGGCGGCAGCCTCAGCATGTTCGCGCTCGGTGTGTGGGCCTACCAGCGCAGCGGCCGCGTCCTCGATCTGGCCCTCGTCACCATGCTCGCCACGCTCCCCGCCGTACTGGTCACTCCGATCGGTGGAACGGTCGCCGACCGGGTGGACCGCCGCCGGGTCATGCTCGCCGCCGACGTCACCAGCGGGCTCGCGATGGCGGTCCTGGCGGTGCTGCTGGCCGGTGGCCCGCCGTCACTCGCGGCCGTCTGCCTCATCGTGACGGTCACATCGATCGCGACGGCCTTCCACCGGCCGGCGTACCTGGCCGCCACCGCCCAGCTGGTCCCCAAGCCCTACCTTCCCCAGGCGAACGCCCTGGTGGGCCTCGGACTCGGCTTCGCGACCGTCGTCGGACCACTCCTCGGCAGCGCACTCGTCGCCCTGGTGGGGGTGACGGGTGTGGTCGGCGCGGGCGTGTGCGCCTTCGCCGCGGGCATCGTCCCGTTGCTGACCGTCCGCTTCCCGGACCGGTCGTTCCGCCGGCAGCGCGAGTCGTTCGGCCAGGCCCTGACGGGGGGCTGGCGCTTCATCGCACTGCGCAGGCCCCTTCTGCTGCTGACCGCCTTCGCCGCGGTCCTCAACCTCTTCGCCTCGGTGGTGTTCGTCGCGGTACAGCCACTCGTCCTGTCGTTCGCCGGGGTGCCTCAGCTCGGCCTCGTGACGACCGTGGGCGGTCTGGGCGGGGTGGCCGGGGGACTGCTGATGGTTCCGTGGGGCGGGACGCGGCGCCGGGCCGTCGGCATGATCGGAGCCACCCTCGGGGTGGGAGCGGGCACCGTCCTGATGGGCCTGCACGCGTCCCTGCCCCTGGTGGCGGTCGGTCTGGCGGTCCGGATGGGCGCCATGGCCGTGATGAACGCGCACTGGCTGTCGATCATCCAGGTCAAGGTGGGGCAGGAGCTGCAGGGCCGGGTCCTGGCGACCAACGTCATGCTCGCGCTCGCCACCCAACCGGTCGGCTTCCTCGCGGCGGGCCCACTCGCCGACGACGTGTTCGCCCCCGCCCTGCGCGGGCACCCCGTGCTCGGCGCCCTGCTCGGCAGCGGTCCCGGGCGGGGCACGGCACTCCTGCTGATCGTGTGCGGGCTGTGCATCGTCGCCTGGGGCACGCTCGGCCTGCTGTACCGGCCGCTGCGTCGGCTCGAGGACGCGCTGCCCGACGCGACACCCGCCGCCGAGACCGACCGTGACCTGGACGCAGTGCAGGAGCACGCGGATCGGCGGTACGCCGCCGCACGCCTCCGGCCATGACTCCAGCCGGATCGTGAACACCACGCCCCCACCCCGCAACAAGCAACAAGCCGCTCACCCGACCACCCACCCAGACATGAGGAACCACCGTGCACGATCAAGCCAGCCACGCGTCCGAGAGGGGGCCTGCCGAAGCCGTCGCCGTCATCGGCCTGGCAGGCCGGTTCGCCGGTGCCGACAGCGCCGATGAACTGTGGACGCTGCTGCACAACGGCACCGACGCGATCACCGAGATCCCCTCGGACCGCTTCGACATCGATGTGGTCTACGACCCCACCCCACGCACTCCCGGCCGGACCGTGAGCAGGTGGGGTGGATTCCTGAGGCGGATAGCGGACTTCGACGCGGACTTCTTCGGCATCACCCCGCACGAGGCCGACAAGACGGACCCGCAGCAGCGCCTGCTGCTCGAGGTCGCCTACGAGGCACTGGAGGACGCGGGCCTGCCGCTGTCCGACCTGGCCGGTTCCGATACGGGGGTCTACGTGGGCCAGGCCGGCGGCGACTACCTGCACATGCAGTACGCCGCACGCGAACGGTTCGACCTGTACGCCATGACGGGAGCGGCTCTTCGCGCGACCACCTCGGGACGGCTGTCCTACGCCTTCGACCTGCGGGGCCCCAGCTGCACCGTCGACACGGCCTGTTCCTCCTCGCTGGCCGCCGTGCACAACGCCGTGCAGGCCCTGCGCCTGGGGGAATGCCGGCTGGCGATCGCGGGAGCCGTCAACCTCGTGCTGCGGCCGGAGGAGGGCATCGCGTACTCCAGTGCCGCCATGCTCGCCGAGGACGGGCGCTGCAAGTTCGGCGACGCCTCCGGGGACGGATTCGTCCGCAGCGAGGGCGTCGGCACCGTGATCCTCAAGCCCCTCTCCCTGGCGCTGGCGGACGGGAACCGGATCCGGGCCGTCCTGCGCGGCTCAGCCCTGGGCAACGACGGCCGCTCCAGCGGATACCTGGTCACACCGGGGGTCGAGGGCCAGCGCCGGGTGGTCACGCGCGCCTACGCGGACGCGGGGGTCGATCCGGCGGACGTGGACTACGTGGAGGCGCACGGTTCGGGGACCGTTGCCGGCGATCCCGTCGAGCTCGAAGCACTCGCGCACGTCCTCGGCGAGGGCCGTCCCGCCGGCCGCCCGGCGCTCGTGGGGTCGGTCAAGACCAACATCGGCCACGCCGAGGCGGCCGCCGGCATAGCCGGTCTCATCAAGGCGGTGCTCTGCCTGGAACACCGCGTCGTCCCCGCGAGCCTGCACCTCGAGGAGCCCAACCCGGCGGTGCCGTGGGCCTCCCTTCCGCTGGAGGTCGTCACCCGGAACACACCGCTGCCCGACCGAGGCAGGCCCGCTCTGATGGGAGTCAGCAGCTTCGGCCTCTCGGGCACCGACGCCCATGTCGTCCTCGAAGAGCACGTGCCCGGACCGCCAACCGGCCGGGAGCGCGCGGCTCACCGTACGGAACTGCTCACCCTCTCCGCCGCGACACCCGAGGCCCTCACCGAACTCGCCGCGTCGTACGCACGGTTCCTCGCCACCGGGGCGAACGCCTCCGGCAGCCTGCGCGACATCTGCCACAGCGCCGCTCTGCACCGTTCCCACCTCGACGTACGGCTGTCCCTGCCGGTCACTTCCCGCGAACAGGCCGCACGGGCACTCACCGAGTTCGTGGGTGACGACCCCGGACCCGAACTGTCCTTCTCCCCCTACACCGATCCCACCAGGCGCCCCAAGGTCGCGTTCGTCTTCCCCGGGCAGGGCTCCCAGTGGATCGGGATGGGACGCGAACTCCTCGACGACGAGCCCGCCTTCGCCCGCGCCATGCACATGTGTGACGAAGCCGTGCGCGCGGAGACCGGATGGTCGGTCATCGGACTGCTGCGGCAGGGATCCGAGGCCCGCCTCGCCGAACTCGACGTCATTCAGCCCGTGTTGTGGGCGATGGAGATCGCGCTGGCGGAGGTGTGGCGCTCATGGGGGGTCGAACCGGATGTCGTCATAGGCCACAGCATGGGTGAAGCGGCGGCGGCGTACATCGCCGGAGCCCTGAGTATCGAGGACGCGGCAGCCGTCATCTGCCGGCGAAGCCGGATCGCCAAGCGACTGGCCGGCCACGGTGCCATGGCCTCCGTCGCGCTGCCCGCCGCCGAGGCTGCCCGTGTTCTCACCGGTCACGGGGAAAGCGTCGCTGTCGCCGCCGTCAACAGCCCGACATCCACCCTGCTTTCGGGCGAGGCGGGGGCTCTGAGCCGCGTCCTCGCGGTCCTCGATGCCCGAGGCGTCCCGAACCGCCGGGTCAGGACCGACTTCGCCTCGCACTCCCCGCAGATGGACGCGCTGCGTGACGACCTGCTGGAAGCCTTGAAGGACCTGGTTCCGCGCCGGGCGCGCGTGGCGATCCGCTCCACCCTCCTCGGAGAGGTCGTCGACGGTTCGGGCATGGACGCCGGCTACTGGGCCCGGAACATCCGCGAGCCCGTCGACTTCGCCGGAGCGGTCCGGGACCAGATCGGTACGGGTGACACCGTGTTCATCGAGATGAGCCCTCACCCCGTACTGATCAGTGGCATCAAGGAGACCGGCCGGGCGGCGGGACGGGACGACACGACGGCCGTGGGTTCACTCCGCCGCGGTGAGGGCGGACGCACCGCCCTGCTGACGGCGGCCGGGTACCTCCACACCGCGGGGGTGCCGCTGGACCTCGCCGCACTCGTCGACGGTGGCCGTTACGTTCCGCTGCCCGGCTACCCCTGGCAGCGCACCCGGCACTGGCTGCCCCTGCCCGCCTCGGCACCGGCACCGGCACCGGGCACCTGGGCTCCCGCGGGCGGGGCGGCTCCCGTGGACACCGTGGCTCCGCCGGGCGCGGTGGTCTCTCGGAACGCTCCGGCCTCTGCGGACCGGGCGCCGTCGACCTGGACCAGCGCCACGCCGACGCACCCGCTCCTGGGAGAACTCACCGCCTCCGACGGCGACACCCGTGTATGGGAGGGCCCTCTCGACCTGGTCCGCCATCCGTACCTGGCCGGCCACAGGGTCCGGGACACCGTCGTCGTGCCCGGCACCGTCCACCTGGAACTGCTCACGGAAGCCGTCCGCCGGATTCTCGGCGACGGACCCGTGACCCTGGCCGACGTCCACTACCAGCAGGCACTCCGCCTCGACGAAGACGGAACCGCGCCGACCCTGCGGGTGAGCGCCACCCCCGCCGCCGGGCGGCTGACGCTCCAGATCCACAGCAGGTCCGCCCGCGACGCCGCCTGGGTCCTGCACGCGCAGGCGGAAGGACACGTCCTTCACGAGCCCGGAGATCCTGCCCCGGCGGACCTCACAGCCCTCCGTGACCGCCTTCCGGAACACCGGAGCGCCACCGGCTTCTATCTGCGCCACGCGGAACAGGGCAACCAGTGGAACGGCGCCTTCCGTTGCCTGGAGGAGATGTGGAGCGGGGGCGCAGACACCCTTGCGCGCCTCGTGCTCCCGGAAGAGGTCCGCACCGGCCTCTCCGACCACCATTTCCACCCCGCCCTGCTCGACGCGAGCTGTCATGCCATGGCAGCGGCCCGCGCCCACGTGGCGGAGCACGAGGAGGGTGTCTTCGTCTTCGAAGGAGTCGACGAGTACCGCGCCCACCACCGGCCCGGACCCGAGGTGTTCAGCCACGTCCGCCTCACCCCGGCCGGGCGCACTGACTCGTTCGCCGCCGACATCGACGTACGTGACGCGTCCGGCCGGCTCCTGGCACAACTGCGAGGTGCGCGCATGCGGTATCTCGGCGGTCGTGCCCTCGCCCATGAGGAGAACGCGGCGACCAGCATTCCCGAATCCGGTGTCCCCGCAGCACGACACCTCGGCGACGACCCGAAGGGCTGGCTGTACGACCTCCGGTGGAAGGCGCTGCCGCGCCGGGAAGTTCCTGGTGCACCGGACGTACGCGGCACCTGGTTGGTCCTCAGCGACAGCGGGCCCGTCGGCAGAGCGGCCGTCGGAGCGCTCCGGGCCAACGGGCAGGACGTCGTCGTCGTGACCACCGGCGCGAGCTACCAGGACTCCGGCGACCGCATCCGCATCGACGCCGCGGACCCCGCGCACTACACCAAAGCACTCGACGAAGTCGCGGGCCGGGGACGGCTCCGCGGCATCGTGCACCTGTGGTCCCTGGACGCGGAAGCGGGACTGGACGCCACCGGGAAGGAGATCGAGAGAGCCCAACTGCTGTCCTGCGGCAGTGTCGTCCACCTGACCCAGGCCCTCGACGCCCGGGAACCGTCCGACAGCCCCGGACTGTGGCTGATCAGCCGGAACGCGCAGCGCGTCACCTCGGAGGACCGGCACATCGCCCCCTTCCAGGCGCCCCTGTGGGGGCTGGGACGCACTCTCGCCGCGGAGCATCCCGATTGGTGCACCCGCCTGGTCGATCTGGACCGCAGCCCCCGGAGCGTCGATGCCCTGGTCGACGGCCTTCTCGCCCCCGACGACGAGGACCAGATCGCGCTGCGCGACGGCTCACGCCGAGTAGCCCGCCTGGTGCCCCGCCGGACGGCATCCACGAGTGAAGCGTGGCCGTCGGCCGTGGCGCGCCTGTCGCTCCCGTCCCCGGGTGCGGGCGAGGACCCGCGGCTGACCCCGACGACACTCCCCGAACTCGCCCGGGACGAAGTCGCCATCCGTGTCTCCCACGCCGTACTCGACCGTCCGGGGACCCTGCTGCCCGGCGACCGGCCGACGGGCGCCGCGTGTTCCGGGACCGTGATCGCCGTGGGGGCCGGCGATCACGGCGTGGCCGTCGGTGACGACGTCATCGCGCTCGCCGAGGGCGCGACGGCGACACACGTCGTCACCAAGGCGGTTCTCACGGCGCCGAAGCCGAACGGCATCACGTTTGCCGAGGCGGCCACCCTGCCCAAGGCGTATCTCACCGCGTACCACGCGTTCCACGAACTCGCCCGTGTCGGCGAGGGCGACCGTGTCCTGGTCCATGGGGCGACCGACGGGAACGGCCTGGCGGCCGTCAACGTGGCCAGGTGGCTCGGCGCGGACGTCCACGTAACGGGCGAGGGCACGGAGGAACGGCGGTGGCCGGCCGAACAGGGCATAGGACACGTCGTCGACTCCCGTCCGTCCGTCTTCTCCTCGACGCTCCGGGAGGCCACGGGCGAGGCGGGGTACGACGCCATCCTGAACACGCTGACGGGCGGAGCCGTCCCCGCGGATTTCTCGTCGATGGCGCCTCACGGCCACTACCTCGGCCTGATCGAGCCCGGCACGAGCGGTGACACCGCCCTGGACCGGGGTCTTCTCGTGCCCAACCGCTCCTTCCACGCGATCGATGTCGTCCAGATGATCCGCCATCGCCCGCACAGAGCCGGTGCCGTGCTTCGGGCGGTTGCCGACCTGGTCGGCACCGGCATGCTCGCCCCACTGCCCCATGAAGAACTCGGTGCTCCGAAAGCCGGGAGCGCTGTATCCCCGACCGGCCGGAGGGAACGTCTCGGCGACACCGTCCTCGCATTCACCGACGAATGCCTCAAGGCCGCACCGGACCGTCGGACGGCGCCGGCCGCCCCGCCCGTGCACGCCGTCGGTACCTACCTCATCACGGGCGGCACCGGGGGCATCGGAGCGCGTCTTGCCATCCGGCTCGTGGAACAGGGCGCCCGTACCCTCCTCCTGACCGGTCGTACCCCGCTGCCCGACCCGGCCACCGCCGCTCCCGACCACCCGCTGGCGGCTCAGCTGGCGGTGCTGCGCGATCTCGCCCGGCGAGGCGTGGACGTCGAGTACGCGGCCGTCGACGTGGCCGACCACCGGGCCATGCGTGCCCTGCTCGACGCCCGGACCGGCGCAGGCAAGCCGGGACTGCGAGGGATCTTCCACGCAGCAGGTGCCTTCGACGACGTGCTGGTGCGTGACATGACGGCGGGGCAGCTCTCCGCCCATCTGCGGGCCAAGGTCTCGGGGGCCTGGAACCTTCACCGGCTCACGCGCGACGTACCCCTGGACCGGTTCGTCCTGTTCTCCTCGTGCTACTCCGTCCTGTCCGCCCCCTTCCTCGGCGGTTACGCCGCCGGAAACGCGTTCCTGGACGCTCTGGCCCACGTGCGTCGCGCCCAGGGCGCGCCGGCCACATGCGTCAACTGGGGTTACTGGGACGGCGTCGGCATGGTTCCCCGCAAGGAGGAGCAATACGGACGACAGCTCCTCCCCCACGGCATGTCGGGTTTCTCGCCCGCCGAAGGGCTCGACGTCCTGGACTCGCTCCTCGCCGATGACGCCTCGCACACGGTCGTTCTCCGGGCCGACTGGATGGCGTGGTCGCGCACCTACGAGGACTCCGCACGAGTGCCGCTGCTCAGGGAACTGACGTCACTGCAGCTTCAGCAGGAAACCGACCGTTCGCAGCCCCGCGTGCTCGCCGAGACCCGCCGGCAGTCTCGCCTGCTCCCCGAGGTCGGCCCCCGTCCTCGCGTGCGCACGGAGTCGCACCCCGCGGCTTCACCCCGGGCCCATCGGACGGACCACGAACAGTCCGGTGCGGTGCCGATGGCCACCGGACCGATGCGTCCCGCGACCTCCGTGCCGCCGCCCTCGCGGAGTGCGGTGGGCACTGAAGTCGTCGAGGGGCTCAAGGCTCTGACCTCGGAGATTCTGGGGACAGCACCGGAACGACTCAACCTGAACCGTCCCCTGGACAGGATGGGAATGGATTCGATGATGGCCGTGCGGTTGAGGAACGCCATCGACCGGAGATTTCACGTCAAGCTGCCGATGTCCACGATCCTGCGGGGCAGCTCGGTCCGTGTCCTCGCCCAGGCAGTTGCCGACTCCAGTACGGCCTCCGAGGCCGTACCCGCACCGGAAGGACCGAACTCGAAGTGAAGACCCCCGACCTCTACATCGCCGGACTCGGCGTGTACGTCCCTCCTGTCATGGACGCCCGGAAGGCGGTGGAACTAGGCCTCTACGACGCCGAGGACCACGAGCACCACGGATGGACCGGCACCGCCGTGGCGGGGGACATGACGGCGCCGGACATGGCGGTGCAGGCGGCGCGTCAGGCACGCGAGCGCGCCGGCACCCACCCCCACGACCTCGCCCTCCACATCCACGCCTGTCTGTACAGACAAGGACCCGGCGCCTGGTCGGCGCAGCACTACATCCTGCGGCACCTCACGGACCGGGACATCCCCGCGTACCGGATCGAGCAGGGGTGCAACGGTCTGATCGGCTCGATCGAACTCGCCGCGTGCTATCTCCAGGCCGTTCCCGAACGCAAGGCGGCCCTCGTCACCGGCGCCGACAACGTGGGCGCTCCGGGTTTCAACCGATGGGCCTCCCTCGACAACGGGGTGCTCGGCGACGGCGCGAGTGCCGTCGTGCTGACCAAGGAGCCGGGGTTCGCCAGAGTCCTGTCGGTCGTCAGCGGCTCCACCGCCGAGGTCGAGGAGCACTTCCGCGACGAGGAGTTCCCTCCCGTCACCGTTCCCGGCGGCGGCGCGGTGGACGAGAACCGCTCCGCGGCAGAGCGGGTGCAGGACGAGGCGGTCTCCGAGGCCGTGGGCCGCCAGGCGGAGCTGCGGACAGAACTCGCTCTGCGCGCGATGGCCGAGGCCGATCTGGACGTCAGCGAGATCACGCGGGTCGCACACATCTTCACCGGCCGGAAGAGCCATCTCCGGAGCATTCTCGACCCGGTGGGCCTCAGCATTGATCAAGGGTTGCTGGAGTTCGGGCGGAAGGTGGGTCACATGACAGTCAACGACCAGGTGGTCGGCCTCGCTCATCTCGTCGAGACCAGGGCGGTCTCCGCCGGCGACCATGTGCTGATCATGGCGCACGGGGGCGGGGTGTCCGTCACGTGCGCTGTGATCCGCGTCGAGTACATACCGCGATGGGCGGACGGCGGGGACCGGACGGGCTGAGCAGGGGGCCACCTGATCCAGAGCCGCTCGCTCCACGTCCGGCTGAGCCGGAGGCAGGGCGGGGAAGAGTCCCCCGGGCGTGGGAGCACGGGTCGCCAGGACACGGATCGCCGACGGACCGACATCCGCGTCCTGGCCTCCTGGCCCCGTTCAGAGGTGAGCGTCGAACCGGAAGGCCGGTGCCTCGAAACCGGGGTAGCCCTCGAAGGCCGCAGCGGTGACGGGCGCCCCCTTCAGGGTCGCCTCGTCGAACCAGGTGTGGCCCTGGAAGGCCGCTGCTCCGAACAGGGCGTCACGCTCGAATACGGCCGCCGCGAAGGAAGCCGTGCTCTTGAAGGTGGCCCTCTCGAAACGGACGCTGTCCCGGAACACCGCCTCTTCGAACAAGGCGATGTCGTTGAAGGTCGCCGACGTCAGTTCGGCTGCGCCCTCGAAGGCCGCTTTCATGAATCCGGCCTTGCCGTCGACGGTCGCCGAGGTGAACCTCGCCGTGCTCTCGAAGACCGCGTCCTGGAACCCGGCGTACTTCTCGAAGGCCACGTTCTCGAACGACGCGGTGTCCTCGAACACAGCCACCTCGAACCAGGCGTCGTCGCGGAAGGTCGCCGACGTGAACAGGGCGGACCCGGTGAAGGTCGCCTCCTCGAACCAGGCGGTGCCCTCGAAGACCGCTGCCTCGAAACGGGCCGTGCCGATGCGGGGAAGCCCCCCGGCGGACTGGTCGCGCAGGGCGTCGAGGACGGAGTGGAACAAGCGGTCGGGGAAGGTGGTGCCGCGAAGATCGATGTCCGCCCCGGCGCTCAACCCCGTCAGGTACACCTTGCGCTCGGCCTCCGGCAGGTGGGCGAGGCACGATGTGTTGCGGGGGATGTGAACACCCCGGCAGCCGACCGGATCGCCGGCAGTGGCACCGCGACCGCAGTGCGGCCAGGAGGGCGGAGCGGCGGGGGTTTCAGATACTGGATGCGCCATACCTGGTGGACGCGTGAACCCGGCCGAAAAGTTGCGCGCCCTCGTGCTCCGGCAGCCCGCAGCGCTGCAGACGGTCAGGTTCGCGGACGGCGGCCGAAGAAGTGGTCAGTCAGCCGGAAGCAGCACCGCACTGCCTGGCGAGCCTTGAGCGCACATCCGACACCCCTTCGACCTCCACGCCACTGCCACTCATTCGTATGAAAGGTATGCGGTTCGGGTGATCCACCTTGTCATCCCCCATAAGGTACGGAGCGCCAAATGAGTCCATATAGAAGGGTGTGGTATCCGTGCGCGCTGAAGCGGTAGACCGAGTTCGGTTGGTGTTCACGTTGTTCGACGCCGACGGGAACGGGGTCATCGAAGCCGAAGATTTCGAGCTGATGGCGTCGAGGGTCGTCGCGGCGGCGCACGAAGCGGATGCGGGTAGGCGCAGCGCGTTGACGACTGCTTTCCGGACGTTCTGGGGGGCACTGTCGGAGCAACTGGACGACAACCGCGATGGCAGGGTCGACTTCGAGGAGTTCCGGGCGGTCGTCCTGGCCCCGGAGCGGTTCGACTCGGCGCTCACGGAGTTCGCCCAGGCGCTCACGGCTGTGGCGGACCCGAACGGTGACGGGCTGGTCGAGCGGCCGCTGTTCGTAGCGACCATGACCGCCATCGGCTTCGCGACGCCGAACATTCACGCCCTGTTCGACGCCCTCGAGCCGATGGGTACGGAGCAGGTGTCGGTGTCGGCCTGGGCCGAGAGCATCAGGGAGTACTACAACCCCGATGCGGCGGGGATCTCGGACCACCTGGTCGGACAGCCTGTGGGCTGAGCATCGCGGGCTCGACCGCGATCGTTGGTGCCGTTGGCGCCGTTGGCGCCGTTGGCCGCACGATACGCATCGCCAGGGCCAGCCCTGGCGGTGTCGGTGATTCCGGCGGCACCGCAACGGCGCCCGGCCGGTGGCGTCGGCACGGCCGGATGGTTCGGCCGGCGGTGGCGTGGCACTCCCGTAGCGCAGTGGCGGAGACGATGCCCTTCTTGACGAAGCCTGTGTCACCGATGATCAGGATGCCGTCGCCGACGCCGACCTGTTCGGGCCGACCCCACCAGAGGAAGGTCGTATCCTGCTGCTGAAGGACGGAACGCACCAGCGGACAACACTGGTGTCGGCCCTGAAGTCACCGTCCACAGGGAGCTGGCCTGTCGTGCACGGGCCAGGCTCAACGTTTCTAGGAGCTCCGCATGACCGCCGATCTGGTGACCTTTGTCCGGGCTCGTTTCGACGAGGAGCTGGAAAAGGCTCGCTTCGCCGGCAACGTGGTGGTCACGCAGCCCGAACGCTTCGGCGTCGCACCCGAGGACGCCGCCAAGCACGCTCGCTTCTCCGTGGCCGCCGCTGAGGCACGCCTCGCGTTGCTCGACGACACCGTGGTGCCGTACCTGGGAACTGCGGGACCGGGCGGCCGGAACGCCGAATTTCAGCTTCGGCTGCTCGCCGCGCCCTACGTCGAGCATCAGGACTACCCGCACGACGACGAATCCGTCCTCCGGCCCGGGGGTCTGGCATGACCGCCGGTCTGGTGGCCTTCCTTCAAGCCCGTCTCGACGAGCGGGAGGCAGTCGCTGTTGCCGCCGGCGTCACGGGTAAGGACTGGCAGGCCGTAGGGACCGGCGTTTACTCCACAGCCGCCTTCGACGACGATGTCGCACCTCTGGTCACGGCCGGTCCGGAGATCGGTGGGTCCGACGAAGACGCCGCCCGCGCCGAGCACATCGCCCTGCACGACCCCGCACAGGTGTTGCGTGAGGTAGTGGCCATACGGGGGCTGCTGAATCAGTACACGGCGCTCAAGACGAGTGCCGGGACTGCGGACGCGTCCCATCGCGACACTGCCGACATGCACCGCATGGCCGTCGGCATGGCAGCACAGCACCTCGCGCATGCGTACGCCGACCACCCGGACTACCGGCCGGAGTGGCGCCTGTAGGCACACATGCCACGACCCCGCGCCACCGGCCCCGCACGTACTCGAAGGTCGTAAGCGCGACCGTCTGACTCTCTGGCCGTCGTTCGTAACGGCTGCCGTCCGCCGACGCGTTCGCTGCCCCACGGCCGCGGTGCCCTAGGCCGTGTATCGGAAGTGGATCTCGAACGGTGCGGCGAAGGTTCAAATCGCGGTGGGATCCAAAGCAGTGCAGTCATTGACGGCGACCAGGACCGGATCGACGTAGCCAAGCCGCAGTAGCACAGCAGAAACAGCAGTGGGCCCGTGATGTCGGTCGGCACCGTGGGCCTACGTGCGTACGCCGATCATCAGTCCCAGATCAGCCTGCCGCCCTGAACACGTCCAGTTGCGCCCTGCACCCCCGCAGAAATCTGCTCCATGAGGACGACCGTCTCGCTGAACAGAGCGGTCAGTGACTCGTGAACTCCGAAGGATGGCGCATCCCCATCGCCGAATGAACCGATCTGACCGCTACGCACATCCAGGAACTTGCCGTAACAAGCATCATCGTCCGAGATGATCGGAATCCACTGCTCATGCCAGAAGGGAAACTCCGGTTCGTCGGACGGGTCGTCGCGCTCGATCTCCATCTTGAAGTGGTAGGTCCGCTCCATGGCCGCGAGTCCCAGCAAATCGCGGTTGCCGGGCACGACCCCTTCCGTGACACCCTCAGGGTCATTGTCGGCCCCGGATGCCTGGAGCCACGTCCGAAGCTCGACCGGGAAACCGATGCCCATGCGCTCCTCAGCCGCAGTGATCGCTGCCGGCGGAGCGGGAGCAAGGATCGACGACGCAGTCGTCGGTGCATTCGTCTCCAGCCAGTCCACCAATCGCTGCCACGCCAACTGCACGTCCCCCATGGTCATTCCTTTCTCTGAACGTCTACCTCACGGCCTGACGGCGCACCCTACGGCCCGGCAGCGAAGCGCCCCAGAAGCGCAACGTCGTGCGCGAGGACGACTTCGGCTGTGTGTTCTGCGGCATGAAACCTGGATCCCATCGCGTGACAGCCGAGGGTCACAGCCACTCGTTGACGGCCGCGATGAGGACGGTCGCCTCGTAGCGGACCGCGAGCTTGTCGTACCTCGTGGCCACAGCTCGGTGTCTCTTGAGGCGGTTGATACCGCACTCGACAGCGTGGCGCTCACGGTAGTCGACCGGGTCGAAACGTGGCGGCTGGCCGCCACGGGAGCCGCGTTTTCTTCGGTTGCGCGCCTGGTCGGCCTTGTCAGGGATGGTGCAGCGGATGCCGCGGCGGCGTAGGTAGGCGCGGTTCGCGCGGGAGGCGTACGCCTTGTCAGCGCGCACGCGATCGGGGCGGACACGTGGCCGTCCCGGCCCTGCACGAGGCACACGGACTCTCTTCAGCACAGGCTCGAACTGCGGAGAGTCTCCACGCTGCCCAGCTGTGACCACGATCGACATCAGTTTCTGGCCCTGCTCGACGGCCAAGTGCAGCTTGGTAGTGAATCCGCCGCGCGAACGTCCCAGTCCGTGATCACGAGGGTCAGTGAAGACACCGCCCGGCGGCTCCTTCTGCAGATCGCCCCGCTTCCGGGCCCCGGCCGCATGCTGATGGGCGCGACATACCGTGGAGTCAACGCTCAGGTCCCACGTAATCGAACCCTTCAGGTCGGCCTGGGACTGAAGCTGAGTAAAGATCCGGTGCCAATTGCCTTCCCGCTGCCACCGGCGGAACAGGTCGTAGACCCGACCCCACGGCCCGTACTCGGAGGGGACGTCCCGCCATGGAACACCCGTCCGAACCCGGAACCTTATGCCGTCGATCAACTGCCGCCGAGACCAAACAGGTGGCCGCCCCGCTCTCGTGCCCTTCGGCAACAACGGCTCCAGCACCGTCCACTGCTCGTCCGTGAGATCTCCACGCCCCATGAACCGGGATCATCCACTACTCAAGATCCATTTTCGATACACGGCCTAGAGTCACCCGCATGCGACGAGGAACTGGGCTCGCGACTGCCGGGGCTGCGGCTCTGGCGTGGGGTGAGTGGTTGAACTGGCGCTGGTCTCGGGCTCTCGTGGGGCGCAGCACGGGTGCGTCCGAGGCCGTGGTCGTGTTGGGTTACCGGAACCCTCAGCCAACGGCGAACTACATCAACCGCTGGCGAGTCCGAGCTGGCCTTCGCTCCGCCGCCGCCGGCGATGCGCATGACACTCGCGTGATCTTCAGCGGTGGAGTCACGAGCGGCAGCGCTTCGGAGGCCCGGCTGATGGCCGACTATGCGAGGTCGGTGCTTGGTTTCGAAGGCACGGTGCTCCTCGAGGGCGAGAGTGCGACAACCTGGGAGAACATCGCCAACGTGATCCCGCTGCTCGAAACTGTCGACCGTATCAAGATCGCGTCCCAACCAGCCCACGCACTCAAGGCCCGCGCGTACTTGCGGAGGCAGCGCCCGGATCTTGCTGCGAGGCTTGTGAGAGCGGATGACTACCGCCCGGGCGAGTGGGTGGCCGGTAAGCCGCTGTTGGCTCTCTACGGGCTTTGGAAACTCCGCGTCCTCACAGCCGACGAGCGGAAGGTCTCGCCGTAGGCAGTCACGCTCTCACCTTCGTCATCAGGATGACGCTCTGTGAGCCGTCACGAGACGGGCGGGCAACCGAAGGCGACGACGGCTCGCGGGTGCCGCCTCGGTTGCCCATCCTCCGTGTCTCACCCCGGAGGCGCTTCATGAGGGTGGCGGCGAGTCGGTTCGCCTGTGTGCCGCCCCGGGTCCGTACAGCCGGGGACCCGTCCGATCTGCACGCAGCGGCACGTGGGCGCTGCACCCAACTCATGCCACCTTGATGACGACCTTGCCCGAGGTATGGCCGTTCTCGACGGCGGCGAGGGCGGCCGGGGCTTCGGAGAGCGGATGGACCGCGGTGATGACGGGTGCGAGGACTCCGTCGAGGGCCAGCCGGGCCGACCGCTCCAGGTTCCCGCGGTCGAGGCGACGCTCGACGAAACGCCCACCGAGGTCGGTCACGGACGTATCACCGACCGCGATGACGTTGCGGGGGTCCCGGGCCAGCGGAGCGACCGTCCGCAGTGAGGTGCCCCCGACCAGGTCGATGATGCCGTCGAAGCCGGCCGGAACCAGCTCGCGTGCCGCGGCGGCGACGTCCTCGGCGGTGTAGTCGATGAACCGCACCCCGATGCCCTCGGCGTGCTCGCGTTTGGCGGTGCTCCCGGTGCCGATCACGCGCAGTTCCCGCCCCTTGGCCAGCCGGGCGACGGCGAGGCCGACCCCTCCCCCGACCCCGTTGACCAGGACCGTGGCACCGGCGGGGAGGCCGAGCTGGTCGAGCACGTCCACGGCGGTCGTCCCGGCCACCGGCAGCGTTGCCGCCGCGGTTGCGGACAGACCCGCCGGGATGCGCGCGGTGTTCGGTGCGGCCAGCACAGTCGTCTCGGCGTAGGTGCCGCCACCGGTCAGTGCGAAGCCGAAGACCGCGTCGCCCACCTCGAGCCCGTTGACGTCCTCGCCCCGGGCGAGCACGGTTCCGGCGGCCTCCATGCCGAGCACGCGGGGAAACGGGCGCCCGCCGTCGAGCCCGTCGACCAAACCTGAGCGCAGAAGGTGGTCGAGGGGATTCACGCCGGCGACGTCGACCCGGATCAGCACCTCACCGCGACCGGGTCCGGGATCGGGACGATCGAAGAACTCCTGCACCTCGGGCCCGCCGTACCTGCTGAAACCCCATGCCTGCCCCATCTTCCGCCGCCTCTCGTACGACCCTCCCGGTGGTTCCGGGCGCTGTCGTCATCCTCACCGCTGACATTGATGTCAGAGGCAACCGGCTGAGACGCACATCACAGCATCAGGTCGACCGCGCTGCCGCTTCCTGGCCCGTGGAAAGCTTCGCCCGGTGCCGGCTGTTGGCCATGATCAGCACGTCGAGTGCGTCCCGGGTCTCGGTCAGGTGCGCGATGTCGGAGTCGATCCGGTCGCGCTCGCGCATCATCGCCGTGAACGTCTCCTCGGCGACGCCCAGGTCACCGGGGATGTCCACACACGGCAGCACAGTCGCGATCACCCGGCTGGGCATTCCCGCGTCGAACAGCTGCCGGATGAGCGACACGCGCTGGACCGCGGCATCGGAATAGTGACGCTGCCCCGCGTCGGAGCGTGCGCTGGTCAGCAGTCCCTGGTCTTCGTAGTAGCGCAGTGAGCGCGGACTCACGCCCGTGCGCTTGGCAAGCTCGCCTATCCGCATCCTTGAGAGCCTACGCCCGCGAGCCTCACGGTCTCCGGGTGGCTGGCGGCGTAGGTCCTGCCATGGGCGTTCAAGGAGAGCAGCGGCTTTCAGGGAGGCCTCGGGCATCCCTCGCTGCCGCCGTGAGCGATCCCGGATGTCGGCGGCCGGGCGCACGACGACTGGTGGTTCGCCCGTCTGGGCAACGGATGGTGGTTCGGCCGTACGGGCAACGGCTGGTGGTTTGCCCGTACGGGCGACGACTGCTGATCGCGTCCCGTAGTCTCTCTCTCGGCCTTTCCTCAAGCTGGGGCCCTCCGATCCCGGAGGGCTCACCTTAGGGAAAGTGAGGAATCTTCATGGTCGTGAAGCCTGTTGAGGGTGGAGAGACTGCGAGGCACCTCGTGTTGAAGACCGCGCTGTATGTTGTCGGCTTCGTACTGAGTCGGCTCATTATTCACTGGCTCGGTGTGTGAGGAAAGGCTGCCCCGGCGAGTACGAGCCGGGGACTCTCCATACGTGGGGCGACCCCGAGCAGCCGGCCTCGCGCGGATCCGCGCGAGGCGTCGAACGTGCGCCGCGCGGCGAATGCCTGCAACCACGGCTCGGCCGGCAGATCGTCCGCCGCGCCCGGGACCCGACGGGCGAAGTAGCCGTGCAGGGCCGCCGAGGACCCCGCGGCGTTCACGCCGCTGGTCGAGACGTACTCGACGGCCCTGGACAGTTGGGCATCACCGGCACGGTCACCGTGTGCCGTCGTGCTCCGAAGTCACGGAAAATCCCTCTCCGACTGCCGGACGACAGTCTCACCCCGTACGTGCCACCCGGGGCCAGGAGCGTTCGCGCACCCGAGGACTCCGCCGTGGTGGTGCGGGCACCGGAACCCGTGGTGGAGGCTGGAGCGATGCCCCGGCGACTGTCAGCCACTCCGGTCGGCCGATCGGTGGATGTGCTCTCGCCCTTCGCGGTCCTCGAACTCGACGCTGAAGGTGAAGCCCATCCGGCGCAGGGCCGCCAGCAGGACGGTGATGCGATCGGGGTCCACGAATCCGCTGATCAGGACGGGGTCACAGGGGATCAGCTCAAGCTCCGCGCACTCGTTCTCGACCTGGAACTCGGTCCAGGACGATCGGCGGACCCTCCAGCCGGCACGGACGAACAACTCCGCCGCGCCGTGGGCGTCTGCGGTCCCGGTCAGAGAGCCCAATACGTTGTGACCGAGATCGGACAGTGCCAGGGCGGCGGCGTCAAGACGCGGCCCGTCCGTGCCGCCAGAGGTGAAGTCCACGCCTGACAGTATCCAGCAGGGCACGGTCACCTCGCGCGCGAGCGAACTGGCGTGCCCGACTCGGCCCGTGCAGACGGTCGTCGTGTCACCCACCCTCAACGTACGTATGGCGCTACGGAGACGAGCCGTGCTGGGAACGTCGTGGGCGTGGAGAGGAGCAGCGGCCCCGTCGGGGCCGAGAACTCCTGGTCACCCAGGACGCCCGGAACCTGCTTCCGGACATAGGGCGCGCGCCGCCGGCACGGGCCAGGTGCCGAGGGACTGGGCCAGTCGGTCACTCTGCTCCCGGGTGATGCCCTGAGCGAGATGTGTCCCGCACCGTGGGCTCATGAAACCGTCGCAGTGCAGGATGCCTCGGAACGGTTCCTGGCTGCCGGAGAGTGGGGAGAGAGCAGGGAGCGTCCACTCGGCCGGCTCCCACAAGGGGTGGTCGGTGAGGAGTGCTGCCGCGAGATGCGGTGACAGCGTCGCGGGGACTCCCGCGAGCACCAAGGCGTTGCCGACGACGTCCGCTGCGTCCTCGGGTAGATCGCAGTCACCGAGAGCGGGGAGCAGGAGGAGAAGGCGGGCGTACGCGGCGTGGACTCCCGGGGCTCCGAGGTCCGGCTCGTGAGCGATGTGGTGAAGCTCCTGCCAGGAGAGTCCCGGGCCGGCCTGATGGCCGCTCACGGTGGCCAGACTGCCGTGGCGGCCCCACTCGGGATGGGTGACGAGGTACTCCGTCGCCGGGTCCTCCGGATAGTTGCAGCCGAGGACCACCACGGTGTGACTGCCCGCGCACGGTATCCGGAACACAGGCCACCGGTCTTCGTCGCTCAGCGCCTCCCAGGCCGCGTCGGCATCGGCCCCGTCGGCACCGAACCAGTCCGGAGTGGTGTCGTCGTCCTCCTCCGTCTGGCTCAACCACATCAGGTAGGCCGCCCAGAACCCCGGCAGTTCCAGCAGTTCCTCCCCGGCGACGACCGGAGCATCCTCGAATCCCTCTATCAGCACGGGCTCAGAGTCCCACCCGCCCATGACAGCGCACCACTTCGCGGATGCCTCGCTCGTAGGCCGTGCAAGAGGGGTTGCGCAGAGGGCGGCCGCGCGTCTGCATCCGCCGTGGCGTGCGCGTCACCACTCCCGACAGGCCGTCGCCATGCCCCCGGGCGAGAGCCGATCGTGCTCGTATGCGTGCTCACGTGCCGGTGCCGGCCATGAGGGTGACCTCATGCGCGGCCTCCCGGACGGCCTCGATGGTGGATTCGCAACGCCGTCGACGCAGCCAGGCGAGAGCTGACGTGGAGGGTGAGAGGTCGGTCACCTCGATGTATCTGATCCCAGGGCGCGGGAAGTACTCGCAGGCTGCGGCCGGGAGAAAGCACATCGCCTCCCCGGTGGCCACCGTGTGCAGCAACGACTCCATGTCGGTGACCACTGGACCGTATCGGACACGGCTGCCGTCGGGGCGGGGGTCGACCGCCCAGAAGTCCCACCACATCCTCGGGACCTGCTCGGGAACGTCGACCACCGGGATGCCGGAGAGCTGGGCCAGGGTGAGCCGGGGCAGAGCCGCCAAGGGATGGTCGGCTGCCAGGCAGGCCACGCGTGGTTCGGTGGCCAGGTGGTGCATTTCGATGTCGTCCGCCACCGGAGGGCGGAGGAAGACCACGTCGACCTCCTGTTGAACCAGCGCACCCATGTGGTCGCCGAAACTGAGGTTCACCAGATCCAGGGTCGTTGTCGGGTGGCGCTCCTTGACCAGACGAAGGACGGCACGGGTGTGTGCCATGGCGGCCTCGGCTCCGATGGTTCCGACGACGAGTCGCCTGGCCGTCTGCCGCAGCTGTGCGTCGGCGACGCGCCTGAGCCGATCCACGGCCGCGACCGCCGCACGGGCTTCGGGGAGCAGGGCCCGCCCTTCCTCCGTCAACGTGAGTGCCCTACTGGTCCGTTCGACCACACGTACTCCCAGACGCTTCTCCAGCTCTCTGATCTGCTGACTCAGCGCCGGTTGAGTAATGAACAAACGCGCGGCGGCTTGTCCGAAATGGAGCTCTTCGCTCAATGCGAGATAGAGTCGAAGCTGATGAATGCTCGGTTCTTTGGAGCGGGGTGCTCTCATTCCCATGAACCCTTTCGCCGTTCAACATGCAGCCATAATCAACAACTTATCGATCAGCAGACATCACATGCTCCGACTTGAGTGACATACCTGCGTCGACCATGTGACAGTCAATGGGCCGTCCTGATCAGAGTGACGGTTCACACGGGGGAAAGCGCAGTGCTCTGTCACCGGTCGGAAGACGGTTGCCGAAGTGCTGCCGGTTCCCGCCGTGAAGCGAGAGTCCCGGGTGGACCGGGGATGGTGACACAGAGGGGGACCACCACGCATGCCCGCGCGTCTTCGCCTGCTCAGAGCCCATCACCGCACGGTGCGGCAGGCCGTCGGCAACAGCAGCGGTAGCTCCTCACGCGTTGATCGCCGACGGTGCTCCCGCCGTGCGGCGTCCACTCCCGTCCTCGCCGCTCTCCTGTCCGCGGTCACTCTGTGGACCACGGCATGCGCACCGAGCGGATCGGAGGCACCTCGGCGGGGGCAGCCGCCACGGGAGCTCACCGTCACGGAGCGAAAAGTACTGGCCCAGGCGGAGAAGATTCTCACCCGCGACTGCATGCGAAAGGAGGGCTTCTCTTTCTGGGTCACCCCAGAACTCCCCGAGCCCGTGGAGCGTTTGTTCCCGTACGTCATCGACGACAAGCAGTGGGCCGCCGCGAATGGCTACGGCCGCGCGATCCGGGAACGCCGGGACGAATTGGCCGGCGGCGATCCCAACCGCAGCTACTTCGACGGGCTCACGAAAGACCGCAAGGCCGCCGCGGTCACGGCGCTCAACGGACCGACCGCGGAAGGGCTGGAAGCCGACATCCCCGGCATGGGCAAGGTCCGGCACAGCGACAGGGGTTGTGCCTCGGAAGCCCAGCGCGTGCTGTATTCCGATCTCCGCGCCTGGTATCGCGCCAAGAAGGTCACCGACGCCCTGCACCGGTCGGCCATGACAGTGGCCGCCGGCGACCCCGGGCTCGTTCCCGCCACCCGGCAGTGGGCCGTCTGCATGCGGGAGCGGGGCCACCCGTACGACATGCCTCAGGAGGCACGTGACCGCTTCACGCGTGGCCCCGGGGCCGGTGAGTTCGCCACGGCTCGGGCCGAGGCCGCGTGTGCACAGGCATCGGGCCTGGCCGCGGCAGTCCGCAAGGTGAGCCGTGCACATCAGGAGGAACTGGAATCACACCATCGCACCGAGGTCGAGGATCGCGCCGTGCTCGAGCACGCGGCGCTCAGCCGGGCCCGCGACATCGTCCGCCGCGGCTGATCAACCCGAAAGCAGTCAACGAGAGGAACACGACATGAGGAAGCTCGCTTCACTGGCCGGTGCGGTCGCCCTGGTGGCGGTCGCGTTCGCGATTCCCACGGCGCAGGCCTCCGAGCCGGCGCCGAAGGAGTCCCGCACCCTCGCCGCGGCCGCAGCCGACGGCAAACTCCACGTCTGGGAGCACCCCTACCGGAGCGGCGGTCACTGCGCCTGGAGCGGGGCCAACCGCAACTGGGACTATCCGGGCCCTGGTTGCCCGCCGCTGCGCAACCTCGTCTCCTCGGTGGAGAACAGGGGGTACGCCGGTGACTACGACGACGTCAACCTGTACTACAACGAGGACCAGAGCGGCGTGTACGCGTGCCTCGGCAACGGTGACATGTGGCTGGACCTCACGCTCGGACGTGAGGTCTTCAGCCACGGCTGGTCGTGGTGGGACGGCTACGGCGAGTCGGTGAACGACAACATCGCCTCGCACGAGTGGACGGACAGCTGCTGACCGTCCGCACCTGACCGCTTCCCGTGCGGATGCGGACGGCACCGTACGCAGGTGAACGCGGCCCGCGCGACCCCCGGAAAGGGTGTCGCGCGGGCCGTGTTCGTGGGGCCGGGTCACACGGAAGCGGATTCACCCGTCCCACCCACCACAGTTGTCATGTATTTCGCAGGAATCGGCCCGTTGACCGGCCCGTTCATCTCGCCCTACCTTGACGCGCGCATCGGCTGGATCACGGCCTGCGCACACCTCCAGCACAGCGGGGAACCCACCGCGTTCCCCGCGACGGACCGGGTGAGGACGACATTGCGAAAACGACGGAGAGCACCACTGCCCGCGCTCGTGGCCACTGCCACGCTCCTGGGCCTGTGCGTCGGTCTGCCCGGGGCGACCCCCTCGGCGGCGGACGCACCCACGGGGCACGCACGGGTCGCGGCCCAGCAGCCGGTGGAGCGGGAGATCACTCTGATCACCGGCGACCGGGTCCGGCTGACCGCCGGGGGGACGTACGCCGGGCTGATCCCCGCCAAGGGACGGGAGAAGATCCCCACCCAGATTCAGAACATGAAGGGGCACACCTACGTGCTCCCCACCGACATCGCCGGCCTGGTCGCCTCCGAGCGGCTGGACCTGCGGCTCTTCGACGTGACGGAGCTGAGCCGTCCCGCCTACCGGCGCCTGGCGGGCGACGGGCTGCCGCTCATCGTCACGTACACGGGCGCGCGTCCGGCGGCCCGCGCCCGGATGGCCGACGCCTCCGGCGCGACCGTGCGGGCCACGCTCGACAGCGTCAACGGCGACGCGCTCACCGTGGGTAAGGAGGGCGCCGCCGGCATCTGGCGTTCCCTCACCGCCGAGGGCGGGACCCAGCGGTTACTGGCGCCCGGCGTGCGGAGGGTCGGTCTCGACGGACTGGTGCGTCCCTCCCTGGACATCAGCGTCCCGCAGATCGGAGCGCCGACTGCCTGGCAGGCCGGTTACGACGGCAAGGGCGTCAAGATCGCGGTCCTGGACACCGGCATCGATACCGGGCACCCCGACGTGGGCCCCAAGGTGACGCAGGTGCGGGACTTCACCGAGTCCCCCGACGCTCTCGACCACTACGGGCACGGAACACATGTCGCCTCGATCGCCGCGGGCACCGGTGCGCAGTCGCAGGGGAAGTACCGCGGTGTGGCTCCCGGAGCCGAACTCATCAGTGGGAAGGTCCTCGACGACAGGGGCTCCGGCGAGGAGTCCGGGATCATCGCCGGTATGGAGTGGGCGGTAGAACAGGGCGCCACCGTCGTCAACATGTCGTTGGGCGGTGACGACGCGCCGGGACTCGACCCGCTCGAAGAAGCCGTGAACCGGCTGTCCGACGACGCGCTCTTCGTCATCGCCGCCGGCAACATGGGGCCGGACGCGTCCACCATCAGCTCGCCCGGCTCGGCGGACGACGCCCTCACCGTGGGCGCGGTGAACAGGACGGACGCCCTGGCCGACTTCTCCTCGCGCGGACCACGCCTCGACGAGGGTGTGCTCAAGCCCGACCTGACCGCCCCCGGTGTCGACATCGCGGCGGCGAACTCCCCCGGCAGTGTGCTCGACACCCGCCCCGGGGCCGTCCATCCCGCTCCGGGCTACCTCCAGATCTCCGGCACCTCCATGGCGACCCCGCATGTCGCGGGAGCCGCGGCCGTGCTGGCGCAGCAGCATCCGGACTGGACGGGCCGGCAGCTCAAGGCCGCACTCGTCGGCTCGGTCGCACCGGGCGCCTACCGGGTCATGGAAGGCGGTGGCGGCCGGGTGGACGTCGCCGCGGCGATCCGGCAGAGCGTACTGGCCGAACCCGTCTCGCTGGACTTCGGTACCCAGGCCTGGCCGCACGAGGCAGGCGAAGCTCCGATCACCAGGACCGTCACCTACCGGAACACCGGCAGTGAGGACGCGACGCTGGACCTCGCGGTCTCCGGTACCGGCCCCGGCGGTGTGCCCGCCCCGGCCGGCTTCTTCACCCTCGGCACCACGCGGCTCACGGTCCCCGCCGGCGGCACCGCTTCCACCGAGGTCACCGCCCACACCTCAGCGGGCGGCTCCTCCTACGGCGGCTACGACCTGGCCGTCACCGCCACCGGCTCCGGAGCTCCGGTCCGCACGGCGGGCGCGGTGACGTACGAGCCCCCGATGTTCGACCTCGACCTGAAGGCCATAGGCCGCGAGGGGCAGAGGCCCGGGCTGTACGCGTGGTCGACCTGGGTGAGCGACGCCGATACCGGGATGCTCCTCAAGATCGTCAGCGGCGACGGCGGCAGCGGCAGGATACGGCTCCCGCAGGGGGACTACTCCATCACCACCACCATGCCGGCGGAGCGCTACCGGGGTCATGACTGGTTCAGCGCTCCGAAACTGCGCCTGCGGGAGGACACCACGCTGACCTTCGACGCGCGCGAGGCCAAGGAGATCGACGTCGCCCTGCCGGACGCCCCCACGGCCTCCTTCACCACGGGTGCGATCGCGGTGACCACCACGACGAACGGGGTGGAGCGGTCGCTCTACCTGAGCCTGGGCAACTGGGAACTGGGCAACCGCACCAAGCAGGTCGGTCCGCCCGTGCCGCCGGGTGAGCTGACGTCGTATCTGAACGAGCAGTGGAACGCGCCGGGGGCGGAGTACCAGATCGCGCACACCAGAAAGGGCTCCTTCTACACCGGCCACACCCAGCGCGTGAAGCGGTCCGACCTCGCCGAACTGATCGTCAGGCACGGCTCGTCGGTCGAGGGCGCCATGCTGCGCAACGAGACGATCCCGGCCAGGGGCGCCACGACCGGCTACACCTACGTGTCGCCCGCGCGGGGTGAGACCAGGGCGTATCTGATGGGCGGCTACAGCTGGCGACGGAGCTCCCAGTACGCGAGCAGCGGCTGGATCCAGAACACCCTGACCACACCGTTCCGCGAGTACGCCGCGGGCCGGACCTATCACCAGGACGTCAACATCGGGGTGTTCGGCCCGACGGCGAGGGAAGGCGCGGGCCTGGTCCGTGACGGTGACGTGCTGACGGGCCGGATCAGTCCCTTCACCGACGGCGCGGGGAACACCGGCCGCGGCAGGTACGACCCGGAGACCGCGTCCACCACGCTCTTCCGCGACGGGGAGAAGTACGCCGCGGCCGACGACGTCCTGGACGCCGTGAGCTTCACGCTCCCGCCCGGCAGGGCGGAGTACCGCCTGGTCACCACCGTCGGCCGGAGTGAGGAGCTGGGCGGCGAGAAGGTGAGCTCGCGGATCAGCGCCGAGTACACGTTCACCTCGTCCCGGACCGACCGGGCCGTCGCCCTCCCGGCACGCGCGGTGCGCTACTCCCCCGCGCTCGCCGCCGACTCGACCTCGCCCGGTGGAACCGACCTGGCGGTGCCGGTCACGGTCGAGGGTGCCTCCGCGGGCGCCGGGCACGTCTCCCTCCGGGTGTCCGTCTCGTACGACGGTGGTGCGACCTGGGCCGGCAGCACGGTACGGAAGGGCCGGATCACCGTGCATAACCCGCCGGCCGGTGGCTCGGTCTCCTTCCGGGCGGAGGTCAGGGACCGGAAGGGCACCACGACCCAGACGATCATCGACGCCTACCGCACCAGATAGGGCAATGTGCGGTGGCGCCGCACGGGGGCCCGCGGGACTTCCTGTCCCCGCGGGCCCTCGGGCGGCCGCTCCGGGCGCAGGTGACGGGCAGCGCTCCGGCAGGATCCACCGCCCGCACTGCGTCCGGGCGGTGCGCGCGAGGAGTGCTAGGCCTCCGGGGTCAGTCGCACGGTCACGATCTGGAAGGGACGCAGAACCAGTGGAATACCGTCGGCGGCAGCGGAGAGCGACGGGCCGTCCGCCAAGGGCCGTTCGAGCAGGTCGGTCAACATGGCCGTGGTGCACGGGAATCCGGCCTTCAGGACCGTAGCGGTCCGCCCGCCGAGGGACTCGTAGAGTCGCACGATCACGTCGCCCGAGCGGTCGTCCGCGAGTTTGACCGCCTCGATCACGACACCGCCGTGGTCGACTTCGGCCAAGGGGGAGACGACGGCCGTACCGGCGACGGCGCGCTCGGCGAGGTTGAAGTGGTAGCCCTCGCGGACGGCGTCCCCGATGTCCGCGCCGATCACCAGACCGTAGCGCAGCCTGTGCTCGCCCTGGTCGGTGTCCGGGTCGGGGAAGAGGGGTGCGCGCAGGAGTGAGAGCCTGGCCGTGGTCGTGGTGCCGCCGTCGGGGCGGACGTCGTGGGTGACGTCGTGGCCGTAGGTGGAGTCGTTGACGAGCGCCGCTCCCCAGCCCCGCTCCTCGATGTGCAGGAAGCGGTGGGCGCAGATCTCGAAGCGGGCCGCGTCCCAGCTGGTGTTGGAGTGGGTGGGCCGCTGGACGTGGCCGAAGGGGATCTCGCTGGTGGAGGCCGCGGCCCGGATGTCCAGGGGGAATGCCGCCTTGAGGATCTTCTCGCGCTCCCGCCAGTCGATGGTGGTCTCGATGTCGACTCGGCGCGCGCCGTGCCGCAGGGTGAGAAGCTGACGGACGCGCGACCGGTTGAAGGTCCATACGATCTCGACGGCGTCGTCGTGTGCCGTGACCTCGTCCGCCTGGGTCAGGTCCCGCACGGTGTTGCGGTAGAAGGCGTCGATGTCCCAGGCGTCCCACTGGTTGGGGAAGTCCTGGTGAAGCTGGAGCAGGTTGCCCGGCATCCCAGGGGCCAGGGCTTCGCGTTCAGCTGTCAGATCATAGGCGGATGTGATCAGTCCACGCGTGTCGACGGTGATCCGCACGAGCCCGTTGTCCAGGACCAGGCTGCCGTCGTGTCCCGGTCGGACGGGCGTCATCCGCGGGGGTGCGGCGCGGGGGGCTGCGGCCAGGGCGGGCACGCCGTCGCGGCTGTGCGGGGCGGCGTTGAAGACGACACTGCCGCCGTCGGGCCCGGCCGGACCGGCCAGGGCGCGCTGGGCGTCCCCGATGATCGCGTCGAGTTCGCGCGCGACTTCCCGATGGGCCTCCTCCGTCTCACGGTGCACCCAGGCGATCGAGGAGCCGGGCAGGATGTCGTGGAACTGGTGCAGGAGGACCGTCTTCCAGATCCGGTCGAGCGCGGCGTACGGATACGGTTCCCCGGTCCGCAGCGCCGCGGTGGCCGACCACAGTTCCGCCTCTCGCAGCAGGTGTTCGCTGCGCCGGTTCCCCTGCTTGGTGGCGAGCTGGCTGGTGAGCGTGCCGCGGTGGAGTTCCAGGTAGAGCTCTCCGACCCAGACCGGCGCGTCGGGGTATTCCTCGTGCGCCTTGGCGAAGAAGTCAGCGGGTCCTTCCATCTCGACCCGCGCGGAACCCTCCAGGTTCGCGAGCCGGTCGGCTCGCGCCAGCATCTCGCGTGTGGGGCCGCCTCCGCCGTCGCCGTACCCGAACGGCACCAGGGAACGGTTGGCCGCCCCCTTGTCCCGGAAGTTGCGTTCGGTGTGACCGATGTCGGCACCGGACAGGTCACCGTTGTAGGAGTCGACGGGCGGGAAGTGACTGAAGACGCGGGAACCGTCGATCCCCTCCCACCAGAAGGTGTGGTGCGGGAACGCGTTCGTGGTGTTCCAGGAGATCTTCTGCGTGAGGAACCAGTCGATGCCCGCGAGCTTCATGAGCTGGGGCAGCGCCGCGTTGTAGCCGAAGGTGTCGGGGAGCCACATGTCGCGCGTCTCGACACCGAACTCCTCGAGGTAGAACCTCTTGCCGTGGACGAACTGCCGGACCAGGGACTCGCCACCGGACAGATTGGTGTCGGGCTCGACCCACAGGCTGCCGGTCGGGAGGAACTGCCCGGTCGCCACCTTCTGCAGCACCCGCGCATAGACCTCCGGGCGGTGTTCCTTGAGCCAGGCAAGCTGCTGTGCCTGCGACATGACGAACCGGAAGTCGGGGTGGTCGTCCATCAGCGCGGTCACGTTCGAGACGGTACGGGCCGCCTTGCGCACGGTCTCGCGTACCGGCCACAGCCAGGCCGTGTCGATGTGCGCGTGGCCGATGGCCGAGATGCGGTGGGCGCCGGCGTGGGCCGGGGCGGAGAGCGCCGGGGCCAGCACCGCCCTGGCCCGTCCCGCCGTGCCTCCGATGTCCTGGAGGTCGATCGCGTCGAGCGCCGCGCTGATCGCGTACCGGATCTGGCTGCGGCGGGTGGAGTCCTCGGGCAGCTGGTGCATGAGTCCTGAGAGGACATCGAGATCCTGAACGAGTTCCCATACGGTCTGGTCGAAGACAGCGAGGTCCATGCGCGTCAGCCGGTACAGCGGTTCACCGGCGGGTGCCGCCCGGCCGTCGGCACGCAACCAGGGCGCGACTTCGCCGGCGCGGGTGGGAACGAACGGATCGCCCGAGGAGTCGAAGTCGAAGATAAGCGGGTTGGCGGCTGCCTCGATGTGGAATTCGAAGTCCTCGCCTCCCCGGGCGTGCTCCGCGACGAGAAGCCAGGTGTTGCGCGGGTTCAGGGCCTTCACCGGGGTGCCGTCGGGACGGTGGACGAGCCCTTCGGCGGAGAACCCGGGCTGGGTGGTGCCGAAGCCGAGGTCGAGCACCGCTTCGACCCGTCGTCCCGCCCACTCGGCGGGGACGGTTCCGCGGATCCTGAACCAGCTGGTGGACCAGGCGGGGCCCCAGGGCTCACCGGTCGCGACCGGCTTGTAGGGGCCGGCGATTCCCTCGCTCACGGGGATGGGTTCGCCCTCGACGTGGTGGACGCTCACTTCGAGCGGGAGGGAGAGGGTGTGGACCGCGGGCCTGAGGCGCTGGTCGAGTACCCGGGCGAGCCTGCGTTCGGTCAGCGTACGGTCGTCGTGCATGGGGACTCCATAGAGAGTTCCGCGCGAGCTGCGCGGAGTCCGTCCGGCGGTCCGTCAGGTGGCTCGACGGCCGGGACGGGCGGACGGCGTGCGGGACTTACGGTCGGTCGGTCCCGTACCGGATGACTTCGGTGGGGACCACGGAGCGCCGGGCGGGCAGGCCGGAGGCGGGATCGGCCTTCATCCGGTCGATGAGCATCCGGCCCGCTCTGCGGCCGATCTCGTCGGCGTCGTAGGACGCGATCGTCAGCGGGAGCCCGAGGACGTCCGCGAGGTCGAAGTCGTCGAAGCCCGCCAGGGCCACGGGGACTTCGAGCGTGCGCACGGCCCGGATGGCGCCCTGGGTGAGACGGTTGTTGGTGCAGAAGAGGGCGGTGGGGGCATCCGGCTCGCGCAGCAGGGCGTCGGCGGCACGTTGCGCCGTCGTCACGTCGGTCAGTCCGCGGCGGATGTGGCGGTCGTCCGGCTCCAGGCCGGCCGCCTCGTGCGCGGCCCAGTAGCCGCGGAAGCGTTCGGCACCGGTGTAGAGGGCGGGAGGGTTGCCCAGGAACCCGATGCGCCGGTGCCCGTCCTCGATCAGACGGCCGGTGGCCGCCTCGGCACCGCCGAAGTCGTCCACCAGCACGCAGTCCGCGTCCATTCCCGCCGGCGGCCGTGAGGCGAGGACGATCGGGGTACCGCGAAGCGCGGCAGGTGTCAGGTGACGGTGGCTGCCGCCCGCCGGGACCACGATCATGCCGTCCACCTGACGGGACGCCAGGTCCTCCACGAGTCCGCGCTCCCGGTCCGCCTTCTCGCCCGTGTTGCCCAGCAGGACCCCCAGTCCGTGCTCGTCGGCGACCTCCTGCACACCGAGCGCCAGCCGTGAGTAGAAGGGGTTGGCCAGGTTGGTGACGACCAGCCCGATCATGCCGCTGCCGCCGACCCGCAGCCGGCGGGCGGTCTCGTTGCGGCGGTAGCCGAGCGCGTCGACGGCGCTGAGCACCCGTTCCCGGGTGGTCTCGCTGACCCGGGGATCGTCCTTGAGCACCCGCGAGACGGTCATCGCGCTGACATCGGCACGGGCGGCGACGTCACGCATCGTCGGCATGGCGGCGTCGCTCGGTCGGTGCTGCGCCACAGCCGTTCCTTCCTTCGTGCCCTCAGGGGTTCTGTGCCTCCGGTCGGCTGCCCGAGCCGCAGGCGCCGCCATTGTAGAGAGTGCCCGGCCCGTCGCGCCGTCCGACCCGGCGGTCGGCAGGCGTTCCGGACGCTGGGACGGCCCCGCACTCACGGGCGAACCACGCGCTGGACTCCGGCCGTTGGTGCTCCGGCCGGCGCAGGCCCGTATGCGGGGGAACGGTGTTCCGCACCGCGCGTCAGGACCCACCGGGCGGCGCCGGTCAGGGGTGCGTCGTCGGGCCGCAGGGCGGTTCGCAGTGCCATCGCCGCGACCACGGCACCGGCGCGCGGTCCTTCGGCTGCGGCCCCGGCGGTGAGCCCGGCGCGCAGCGCGGGGCCGATGAGGTCCCAGGACGCCGCCATGGAGCCGCCGACGACCATCACCTCCGGCCGGAAGGCGGCGCACCAGGGAGCCAGGGCGCGTCCCAGCGTGGTGAAGCAGCCGTCGATCGCCGCTGCGGCGTTCGGGTCCGCCGCGCGGGCGAGCTCCGCGATGGTCCGGACGTCCGGGGCCCCCGAGGTTTCGCCGAGGCCCGCGGCTCTCGCGTACCGCGCCCGTATGGCCTTGCGTGAGACGACTTCTTCCAGCGGCAGCCCGTCGGCGTCGACGCGGTGGGCCCGGCCCTCGGGCGGTACCTCGGGTCCCTCGGTGACAGGCTGCCCGTCCTGCAGGAAGGACGATCCGACGCCGGTGCCCAGCGTGATGCAGACGGCCCGGCGATGCTGGGCGGCGGCCCCGTTGTGGTGCTCCCCGATGGCGAAGGCGTCCGCGTCGTTGAGGAAACTGACGGCCTCGGCGTGCGGGAGCCGGGCCAGCAGCTCCGCCCGTACGTCCACGCCGTCCAGGGACTCGAACTTGCCGATGCCCCGGAATCTGCCGACGCCGGAGGCGTAGTCGAAGGGGCCGGGTACGGCTACGCCCCAGTGGGCCGGGCCGGGCACGGCCGTGCCCCGGGCGGCTTCGGCGAACGAGTCGAGGATCTCAGGAGCAGCGGCGTCGGCGGCCACCGGCCTGCGGACGACCGAGCCGGCGACCGGAAGCCCGGTGAGCGTGTCCACGAGGGCGGCGGTGACGTGGGTGCCGCCGATCTCCAGCACGGGGATCCGCGTCACGACGGTGTCACCAGGGACTTGATGACCTGCACGGGGTGCGGTCCGACCGGGTGGAGCCGATAGCCGCCCACGGACGCCGGGACGGTGAGGGTCTCGGCGAACGCCAGGTCGTGGCGGCGGCCGTCGGCTGTCTCCACCACCACGCCGTCACCGGCCGCGACGTTGAGGATGTGGAAGCGGCCCTCGGTGTCGTCGTGGGCCGCTTCCGTCCCGTCGAGTACGAATCGGTGGACCGCGTAGAACATCTCGGGGAGGGCGCCCAGGACTTCTTCGCGCCAGCCGGTGCCCTCACGCCTGACGCGCGGCTGCTGGACGAGGTCCTCGACGACCTCACGCCCGCGTCGCCCGGCGTCGAGGTTCGCGAAGGCGTGGCGGTGCGACAGCGGCCTGGGCACCCCGGAGCCGGTGCGGCGCAGCCAGTCGTAGAGGCGCAGTGAGTAGAGGTAGGGCGTGGCGCTGATCTCCAGTACGAGGTTCCCCGCACCGGAGGCGTGCGGGGTGCCGGCCGGGATCATGTACAGCTGACCGGGTTCGGCGGGGAAGGCCTGGATGTGGTCCTCGACGCGCAGAGGTGTGCCGTGCGTCGCCGACGCCTCGACTTCTTTCCGCAGGATGTCCACGTCCGTACTCTGCCGCAGCCCGAGGAGGACCCGGGACCCGGGTTCGCTCGCGGTGACGTAGTAGGTCTCGTGCTGCGTGTAGGGCCAGCCGAAGGTGTCCCGCATGTACCGCTCCTGCGGGTGGCAGTGCAGGGAGAGATCGCCGCCGCCGACGGTGTCGAGGTAGTCGAAGCGGATGGGGAAGGAGGTCCCGTGGCTCCGGTGCACCTCCGTCCCGAGGAACTGTTCCGGGTGGAGGACGCAGAGGAGCTGGAAGGGCAGCTCCACCACCGTGCCGGCGTCGGGACCGACGAGGACTCCCGCTTCGGGCGCGATGAGTTCGTATCCGAGGGCCGTGTTGCCGTCGACGGGCTCGAACCCGAGGTTGTCCGAGGCCCACCGGCCGCCCCAGGGAGTGGAGTTGAAGTAGGGACGGGTGCGTACGGGCTGCCGCGCGAGACCCGCGAGGGTGGCGCGGAACGTCTCGCCGTCCAGGGAGACGGGAGTCCGGGAGTCCTGTACGTCGATCCACCGGTCCATGACGGGGGCGAGCGCGTCGCGGTGGCGGTCGGAGACCGGCCAGTCGGTGTAGAAGAGGCTGCGGAGTTCGCCGGGCACGCCGGGGCGCCCGAGGTTGGCGCCCACGGGAAGTGTCCCGGAGGCGACGGCGCTCTCGGCGTAGCGCTTGGGAAGGTCCGCCCACCAGAGCAGATCCGGTGCGCAGAGGGCGGCGCCGGGGCCGTACACGAGCAGGACGCCGCCGGTGGGGCGCTCGACGGTCAGCGGCCCCTCGAAGAGGTCGGCCATCGTGAACTCCGCGAGCGGGAGGAAGAAGGCGTCCGCCCCGGCGTCGGGAACGCACAGACGCTCGACGGCCGCGGGTGACCAGTGCTCCCGTACGTCGAGGGCGGAGACGTCGACGGCGCGTGCCCGCAGCGCCGCGGCGAGCTCGCGGGCGGTCCGTTCCCAGTCAAGGGCGGGCGGTCCGTCCAGGGCGAGCACGACCGGCCCGGTGGGCAGGGTCGCGACTGCTTCGTCCCAGCCGGTGGCCACGGGCCCGGCGGCCGGGTAGCGGGGGTTGCGTTCGTAGGGGCGGGGCTCCGAGTGCACAGGTCCTCCAGGGCAGACGATCAGGCGACCGGCAGGATGGTATCGATAACATTTATGGAGAGCAAGGCGTGTACCCGGAACACAGTCATAGCCGCAGCTAGGCGGCTCTTGTAGGCGTCATCTCGTCACGGAGTCTTGTATTGACCCCATGGTGTCGTTAACATCCTGGCAATCCGGACCGCCGAAGTGCGCGGTGCGGCGCGATCTCGCAGAGGGCCGCACAGCCCCTCACCCATCACACCCCAGAGCCAGGGATCCCTGCCGGGATCCGGAGGGAAGGGAATCCATGAGATCAATCGGCGGGGCGACCCGATGGTCGTCCCACCCGCTCGGCCGCCGCAGCGTCCTGGCGGGCGTCGCGGCCGGCGGTGCCGCCGCTCTGACCGGCTGCGCCCGGGGCGACAGCACCGCGGTCGAGCCCGGCACCACCTCGCTCGCCAACGACAACGCCACCTGGGACCAGGGCTACGTCGCGGCCGGGCGGGAGCTGAAGAAGCTCACCGGTCACTCCCTGCGGCCGTTGTCCAACCCCAGCCCCACGTCGTACAGGCAGGTCACGCAGATCTCGCTGCAGACGACCAAGGCCTCCGACATGATCAAGTGGGCTTCGGGCTACTTCCTCAAGTCACTGGCCCGCACCGGAGAACTCAGCGACCTCTCCACCGTCTGGGCCGACTACGAGCGCAGGGGCTGGATCACGCCGCAGACCCGCGAGGCCATGTCCTACCGCGGCTCCGTGTACGGGATACCGCTCTACGAGTCGTACTACGTGCTCTTCTACAACACCGCCGTCTTCCGCAAGCACGGCCTCCGGGCGCCCGGGACCTGGGAGGAGATGCTGCACAACGCCGAAGTGCTGAAGAAGGCGGGCGTCATCCCGTTCGTTGCCACCCAGAACGGCAACTGGCCCGCCTACGAGTGGTTCCAGGAACTCGTCAGCAAGGTGGACCCGGATTTCTACACGCGGCTGACCAGCGGAAAGGCCCTGTACACCGACCCGCAGGCGAGGAAGGCCCTTCAGATCTGGCAGGACTTCATGCGCAAGGGCTGGATGACGGCGGCGGACTTCGACCAGAACAACGGCCCCGCGGCGCTGAAGGCGGGTCGCGTCGGCATGTTCCTGCACGGGTCATGGCAGTCGCAGGGAATCGCCGCCACCGGCATGAAGCCGGGTGTCGACTTCGACGCCTTCGTCATGCCGCCGGTCCAGTCCTCCACGCGTCGCTCCGTCATCACGGAGTCCGGAGTGCTCGCCGTTCCGCGCAAGGCGGCCTCGCACGAGGCCGCGATGGCCAACGCCGCGAACTGGCTCGACCCGAAGGTCCAGAAGGTGTGGACCGACTTCCTCCAGGATGCCTCGGCCAATCCACGCTCCCGGCCCGGCAACCCGGTGATAGCCGGCCTCAAGGACCAGGCGCTGCGAGAGCACTGGACCCTGCTGCCGCGCTACGGCGAGTCAGGTCCGCCGAACCTCATCCAGGGGAACACCGACGACCTGGGGAGCTTCATGACCGGGGCGTCATCACCCGAGAGCACGCTGCGCAGCATGGCGGGCCGAGCGGCCGAGGAGTGGGCGGCATGGGAGAGGGACGAGGCATGAGTTCTTCTCTCGACCAGCGCCCTGCCCGGTCCCCCGGGCCCCGCACACCGTCGGGGCCCGGCCGCCCCGGCAGCTCCGGACCGGCGCGGCGTGACGCCCGGCGCACACGTGACCGTTTCGCGGCCGCCGGCTTCCTCGCCCCCGCCGTGCTGCTCGTGAGCGCACTGCTCCTCGTCCCTTTCGCCACGACCGTCTACCGGAGCCTCTTCGACGACCGGCGCGTCTCGGGCTTCGCCGGACTCGACAACTACGCCCTCTTCCTCGACGACCCGGTGCTGACCCGCTCGATCGAGAACACGTTGATGTGGGTGGCCGGCACGGTCGCGCTCCCGCTCGTCCTCGGCCTCGCCATCGCCGTACTGACCCAGGGCACCGGCTGGTCCCGCGCCGCCCGGCTGCTCGTCGTGCTTCCCTACGCCCTGTCGGGCTCGGCCGTCGCGGTGGTGTGGAACTTCGTCCTCAACACCGACGGCGCCGCGAACCAGGTCCTCAAGGCGTTCGGCATGGGTTCCCTGGCCCAGGGCTGGCTGCTGGAATGGCCGGGGAACACCATCGTGATGATCATCGCCAATACCTGGCAGTCGGCGGGCGTCGCGGTCATCCTGTTCCTGGTCGGCCTCCAGACCATCCCGCCCGAGACCCTCGAGGCGGCCTCCCTGGACGGTGCGGCCGGCTGGCGGAAGTTCTGGTTCGTGGTGCTGCCGCAGCTGCGCACCGTCTCGGTCATCGTCGTCGGCACGAGCCTCGTCAACGGGCTCAAGTCCTTCGACCTGATCTGGGTGCTCACCCAGGGCGGACCCGGCAGGCAGTCGGAGACCCTCGCGGTCTCGATGTACCAGGAGACGTTCCTCGCCCTCCACCCCGGAGCCGGCGCGGCGGTGGCGGTCGTCCTCACCGTGATCGTGCTCCTCACCTCCTGGCTGTATCTGCGGCGTCAGCTGACCCCGAAAGGCAACTGATCATGCCCACCTTCCCCGACGCGCCCCGTCGTGCCCGGCGGGCACGGCTCACACCCGGCCGGATCCTGCGCAACGTGACCCTGACGGTCATCTCCCTCGTCTGGGCCCTGCCCACCTGGCTGCTGCTCGTCAACGCCTTCGTTCCGGCGGCCGACTACGGCGGAACACCCCACTGGTGGCCGCAGGGCTTCGGCCTCTTCGACAACATGGCGCAAGCGTGGACGAAGGCCGAGCTCGGCCCGTCCATGGGCAACAGCCTTCTCTACGCCGTGACCAGCGCCGCCGTCGCCATCGTCGTGGCGACCACCGCCGCCTTCGCGACCGTCGTCATGCCGGTCAGGCGCAAGACCCTCTGGTTCTGGCTGATCTACTCGGGAACCCTGCTGCCGCTCCAGGTCTTCCTGCGCCCCCTGTTCCTCGCCTACGCCGGCACGGGGCTCTACGACGCCCAGTTCGGGCTGTTCCTGGTCTACGTGGCGATCGCCATCCCGTTCGCGTACTTCATCATGCGCAACTTCGCCCTGACCCTCGCACCGGAGATCATCGAGGCGGCGAGGATGGACGGCGCGTCCTGGTGGAGGGTCTTCTGGCAGATTCACGTCCCCCTGTCCAGGTCCGCCATGGTGGCCGCCTTCGTCTTCCAGTTCGTCGCCGTCTGGAACGACCTGCTGTTCGGCATCACCCTGTCCACCAGTAGGAACATCCGTCCGGTCATGGCCGCACTGGCCGAGCTGCAGGGCAACTACTCGAACGTGGGGCCGCCGGTCGTTCTCGGCGGTGCCCTGCTGGTCTCCCTGCCGACCGTCGTCCTGTTCTTCTCCGCACAGCGCTTCTTCGTCAGCAGCCTCAAGCTGAACGGCTGACGGCACCCCGCACCCTCACCTTCACACTCCGCTCGAAAGGCAGACCACGGTGAAGACACCCGTACGCGCCGCGCTGGCCCTCGCCGTCCTCTCCGGCGCCCTGTGGGCCGGACCCGCCTCCGCCGCCGGCACCGCCCCGCACACCACACCCGCCACCTGGTCCCACCGTGCCGAGGCCGCCTACGGTGCGTTGCAGCAGCACCTCTACCAGGGCCCGCAGGAGCACGGCCTCTACCAGGAGAAGACACCCCGCGCGGAGGGGGAGAACCCCCACTCCTACCTCTGGCCGCTGCGTGAGGCTGCCGCCGCGACGGTCGACATGTCGGAACTGCCGCACGTCGGCCCCCGCTACGCCCGCGATGCCGCCGAGCGTTTCGACGCTCTTCGGCTGTACTTCGACCCCCGTGACGGCAGGCCCGGATACGACTCCTACCTGCCCGCCCCCCTGGGTCAGGGCGGTGACGTCTTCTACGACGACAACGCCGTCGTCGGGCTCTCCTTCCTCGACCAGTACCGCGCGACCGGCAAGCGGCTCTACCTCGACCGCGCGCGGGAGACCTACGCGGTCGTCAGCCGTGGATGGGACGAGGACCCCGCCAAGCCGTGCCCGGGCGGCATGCACTGGGTCGACTCGCCGGGCAACACCATGAGGGCCGCCAACGTCACCGGGCTCTCCGCCCAGCTCGCCGCCGAGCTGTATGCCATAGGCCGCGACGACCGGGTGCTGGAGAGCGCGAAGCGGTGGTACGAGTGGAACTGGTCCTGCCTGCGGCGCTCACCGGGCCTCTACAACAACAGCCGTGACGACGACGGCACCGTGAACGAAGCCCTGTGGTCGTACAACTCCGGCGCGATGATCGGCACCGCCACGACGCTCTACCGGGCGACCGGGGACCGCCGCTACCTCGACCGGGCCGTCGACGACGCGAAGGGCTCCCTCGCGTACTGGGAGCAGGACGACCGGCTGCACGACCAGCCGGCGATCTTCAACGCCTTCTACTTCGACAACCTCCGCATCCTGGACGAGGAGCGGCCCGACCCCGCCTACCGGGCGGCGGCCGCCGCGTACGCCGACCGGACCTGGCAGGAGAACCGGACACCGTCCGACGGGCTCTTCCGCTTCCAGCCCTCCGGCGGCGGTGACCACGCCCCTGCAGCACCGGCCGAGACACTCGAACAGTCCGCGATGGTGCAGATCTTCGCCGGTCTCGCCTCAGACCCGTCCTGAACCACCCCCGCCCCGAGCAGAACGTCCCGGCACCACACACGAGTGGAGACCTCTCCCATGCCCCGCCCCGAACTTGCCCGTCCCTCCTGGTGGGACTCGAACATGGCCCGAGACATCCTGCGCCGGCGCGCGGTGTCCGCCGAGGGTGCCCTCGGCGGACACCGGGTCCAGCTCTCCTGCGAACCGCTCCTGCGCCACGACGGCGCGGGCGGGCTTCTCCAGTCCGTCCGCGTGACCGCGGACAGGACGCTCACCCGGGCCCGCGTCACCACCGTCACCGGCAGCGTGCTGCGCTGTGACATCGTCGCGGGGCCGGGCACGGACACCAGGCTGCTGGTTCCGGAGGTGAACGCTCCCACACCCGTCCTGATCGAACTGCCGGAGCTCTCCGACGGGGAGAGCGTCGAACTCCTGCTCACCCCGCAGCGCCACTGGACACTGCACCTGGTCCAGCACGCCCACCTCGACATCGGCTACACGGATCCGCAGGGAACCGTGCTGGCCGAAGGACGCAAGTACCTCGACTCCCTGCTCGAACTGTGCCGGACGACCGACGACAGGCCCGACGCGTCGAAGTTCCGCTGGGCGGTGGAAGGCCACTTCAGCTTCGAGAACTGGGCGCAGAACCGCCCTGAGCGAATGGTGGCGGAGTTCCTGGACCGGGTGCGCGAGGGCCGCATCGAACTGACGGCGATGCCCTTCAATCTGCACACCGAGACCTGCTCCACCGATGAACTGCACGAACTCCTGCGCCCGATACGAGAGTTGCGGGACCGCGAAGGGATCGAGGTCACCACGGCCATGCAGACGGACGTCCCGGGCCAGGTCGTGGGCCTGCCCGACGTCCTCGTGGACAGCGGCATCCGCTACCTGTCGGTCGCGCACAACTGGGCCGGACGCGCGGTGCCGCACCACGTCGGCGGCCAGGACCTGCCTCGTCTGTTCCGCTGGCGGGCGCCGAGCGGCCGTGAGGTCCTGGTGTGGCGTACCGACACACCTCACGGCCTTGCGTACATGGAGGGCTCGATCCTCGGCTTCGACGAATCCTTCGACCGCGTCGACGACCTGCTGCCGCACTACCTCTCGGCCATGGCGAACCACCAGTACCCGCACGAGGGCAAGGGCATCCCGGGATTCCCCGTCCTGGACGAGGAGTTCAAGGGCGACCCCTACCCCTGGGACATCCTGCATCTGCGGGTCCTGGGCAAGTTCGCCGACAACGGGCCGCCGCGCCGCGTCATCGCCGACACCGTCCACCGCTGGAACGAGGAGTGGGCCTTCCCCGCGCTGCGCACCTCGCGCAACGAGGACTTCTTCGTCGACGCGGAGGAGCGGCTCGGCGACCGGATCGAAACCTACGAGGGCGACTGGACCGACTGGTGGGTCGACGGTGTAGGTGCCGGAGCCGTGCCGCTGGCCGCCACCCGTGACGGGCAGGCGGCCCTGGCGGACGCCCAGACCCTCGCCGGCTACGCCGAGATACTGGGGGCCGCGGGCGGGCCGGAGATCGTGCGCGCGGCACCGGACGTGTACCGAGCCGCGTCCCTGTTCAACGAGCACACCTGGGGTGCGGGTGACCCCTGGACGCACGGCGACCACGGGCACGCCTCGGGCGAGCGCCAATGGCACTGGAAGTACGCCCAGGCGCTGCGGGCCCACGACGGGGCGCACACCCTGCTGGACGCCGCGACTGCGGCGCTGGGAGAGTGCCTGGCTCCGCGCGAGGGCACGCTCGCCGGCTACTACGTCGTCAACACCTGCAGCTGGGAACGTTCCGAGACGGTCCGGCTCTTCCTCCCCGAGAGCACCGTGCCGCTCGCGGACGCGGTTCGGGTCGTGGACTCCCGCGACGGCACGGAGCTGGAGGTGGCACAGGAGCCGCAGAGCAACGAACTCCACCGCGCGGCCGGCCGGTTCCTGCTGTTCCGGCTGGCGGGCGTCCCGGCACACGGAACGGTCCGGGTGGACATCGAGCCCGCTGCCACTCCCGCGGCCGGCCCGCCCGCACGGGCCGGTTCCCCGGCCCACGACTCGGCGGTGCTGGAGAACGAGTTCCTTCGCGTCCGGGTCGACCTGGCGTCCGCGTGCATCGGCTCGGTCCTGGACAAGCGGACGGGACGCGAACTGGTCCGGCAGGACGCCACCGTCGGCTTCAACGGATACCTGTACGACGAGTACGCCACAGCGGGCGGTTTCAACCACCAGTCCAGCAAGACCACGGCCGACGACTCCATGCACCTGCTGGCCACTCGCAGGACCGCGCCTCCGGCCGCGCTGGTGGAACGCACCTCGGACGCGACCGGCGAGACACTGGTCTACGAGTGCGCCCCGGCCGGCACCCGGCGGCTGCGCGTGCGGGTCCATCTGCCGAGGGCGAGCGCCCGGATAGACCTGGAGAACCGGATCGACAAAGCGGCGACACTGACGAAGGAGAGCGCCTTCTTCGCCTTCCCGTTCGCGATGAGCTCCCCGCACGTCCGCATGGAGGCCACCGGCGGAGTCACCGGGACCGGGCTGCCCACGGTGCCCGGTTCGGCCCGGCACATGCGGGCGGTCCGCCGCTGGGTCAGCCTCCAGGAAGGTACGACGAGCGCGGCGCTGGCCACGCAGGACGCACCCCTGATCCAGTTGGGCGGGATCGCGATTCCCTATGTGCCCTACCCCCAGTCGCTCGCCCAGGACGAGCCGGCGACCGTGTTCTCCTGGGTGCACAACAACATCTGGGACACCAACTTCCCCTCCGAGCAGGCTTTTGACCACGTCTTCCGCTACAGCGTCGGATGGGACGACGCACCGGACGTCACCGGTGAGGTGACCGGCATGCGCACGGCGGCCGTCGGCAGCCGCCCCCTGCTCGCAGTGCGGGCCGGGGGGACGGCCGAAGCCGGTCCGCGCAGCTCCTACGGGTTCCTGGATCTCGACGATCCGCGCCTGCGCGTCGTCGGTCTGACCGTGCCGGAACCCGGACGTCTGCTCGTACGGTTGCAGTCCTTCGCGGAGGAACCGGTCACCTGCCGGCTGACCCCGGGCTTCCCCGCCTCCGAGGCCATGTCCGCCGACTATCTCGGCGCGGTGATCGCACCGCTGCACGCCGAGGCCGACGGCTCCCTGCGGGTATCTGTGCCCCGTCTCGGGACGACGGCGGTGTCGCTGCTCACCAGGGCGGAGCGCCGCTGACCGGGATGTGGTGACCGGGATGTGGTGACGTCCTCCCGCTTCCATGCCACAGGAGGACGGTGGCGGGCGGTCAGCGCAGCGCGCTCATCGCCCGCCACCGGTCCCACGGCACGTTCCAGGCCCCGAAGCCGTTGCCCGGGGCGACGGTGGCGGCGCTCCGGTCGGGCTAAAGGTCGAACTCGATGTGCTCGACGTCGGTGTACTCCACCAGGAGTCCGGAGGCGCGGCGGCCGTTGTCCTTGAAGTAGGTCTCCTGCAGCGCCTCGGCTGCGATGTTCTGGAGCTGCCGGTCGGTGGCGCCCTGGTCGCGGGCATCGAAGAGCCGAGCGGCGTAGGCGGGCGGAAGGGCGACGGTGAGGTGACGCAGTCGGGCGTCGTCCGTGGAGCCGGGGGCTGCGGTGCAGCCGAAGCGTGCGCGGGTGTCGATGATGATGCCGTGGGTGGTCCCGGCCCTGCGTTTCGCCCGGGCGCGGATCTGGGGCTGCCATCGCTGGGTGACCTCTTGTTCCAGGCGCGCGGCGAGGTCTTTGCGAGGGGTTCTGATCTGGTCCTTGACGTAGCGTTCGACGGTACGCCGGCTGATTCCCAGTTCCTGGGCTGCGGCCTTGGTGGACTTCAGCTGTCGGACGAGGTAGCGCATGAGTGCCCCGGCCGAGGTGGGGATCGGCCTGGTGAACGCCTTGTGGACGGCCTTGTCGAGCCCGTCGGCGAGCTGTCCCATCGGTTTTACTCCCCGGTGTCCGTGCGGCTGACGTGGCCGTCCTTGATGTACCGGGCGATGTTCTCGTCCGGGCCGTGTTCCTCACGAACGCCCTCCGCCCACAGGGTGGTCTGGGTGCCCTCGTGCTTGACCATGCCGGGGCTGACCCCGAGGCGGAAGCCTCCCGGCAGCTGTCGGCCGTCCCTGTACGGGAGGAAGTCGAGAGGGCTGGGTCCGTCGCAGGCGTAGACGGCGCAGTCGTAGAGGATCGCGACCGGATACTGGCCGGTGGCGTCGGCGAGTTTCAGCATCTTGCGGTGCATGTTGATGCGCGCCTTGGAGATGACCGCGGCTCGGATGTCCGGGCGCCAGGTGGGACGGGACAGGGCCCGCCAGGGCCGGCCGGGCTTCCAGCCCTCGCCGCGGGAGCGTTGGAGCCACGCACACCGCGACGGTGCCCCCGGACCGAGGAGCACCGGGTGCCGTGGGAAGGAACACGTACTGGCCGGGCACCCCGACGTCCTTCGCGCGTGGCGCCGTCCTCGCGGACGTCACGCGGGTGATTATGTGCGGACACAGCCCTCTCCCCCGCACGAGGCGATGCCATGCCCGACCGCGCCGACCATGCCCGCCCAAGGGGTCTTCTGCCGTCGTCGGCCCTCCTGCGCCGGCCGGCGGAACAGTCGCTGTTCAGCGGCATCTACGGCCTGGTGCTGGCCAGTGCCCTGGTGGCCGCTCTCGACGGGACGGGCGAGGAGGCCGATCCCGGACCGGACGCGCTGTGGGTCCTGCTCACCGCACTGGCGGCGGGCGCCGCCCATGGATACGCGCACGTCATCGCCCAGCGCGCGTCCGCGGACGGGGCACCCACCCCCGGCAGGCTGCGGCTGGTTCTCGCCGAGTGGCCGCTGGTCGCCGCCGTACTGCCCACAGTGGCGATACTGCTTGCCGCGGAAGCCGGGTGGTGGTCGGAAGCCATGGCCGCAGACACGGCCCTCCTGCTCAACACCATCGCCCTGTTCGGCTGGGGCGCCTGGGCCGCCCGCACGGCCGGGTACGGATGGCCGGCTTCGTGCCGGGCTGGGGCCATGGACATGCTCATCGGTCTGGCGGTCATCATCGCGGACACCCTGATCGAGTGAGGCCTCGGCACTCCTCGTCATCGACCTCCCGCCGACGGTGCGCCACAGCATCCGGGCAGAGAAGAGCCGGGCGCAGCGCTCCCGGAACCTACGGCCGCCTGAACCCGTGGCTCCGTTCCACTTTCGCCACGTGCAGCGTGTAGCTCTCGTACCACTCGCCGATCCCCCGCTTCTGCGCCGCGCGGTGCTCGCTGTTGGCCCGCCACTCCGTCAGGGCATCGGGGTCGCGGAAATAGCCGACAGTGATGCCGAGTCCGCCGGGAGTCTGCGCATGGTCCATCCCCAGGAACCCGGGGACATGTCGCACGAGCTCTTCCATGCGTGCGGCAGTCTCGCCGTAGCCGCTCTGGTCGTGGGTTCTCACCGCAGTGAAGACAGCGACGTAGTAGGGGGGTTCATGGGCCCCGACGGGCGCCACAGGCACTTCCTGATGATCGCTCATGGCGCCACCGTAGGCCGGGGAGCGTCCGTTGATCCAGGGCCTCTCCGCCAGGAATCGGAAGAGGGAGACGGGCTCCCGGCCGCGAGGCCGCCCGACTCCCCTCCGGTCGTCCGGCTCCCGGAGACGGCCCGATCCCGTCAGCTCGCGGAACGGCGCGACCCGGGTACCTGATCATCTATTAGGCTGACGCTACAGAGGTGGACACGTCCTCCGAGGCGGGGAGGTCACCCACCTGCCACGGCCGGACGCCGCGAATCGACCTCCCGACTGCTTCCCTGCCCGCCCCCGGCGACCCGGAGTCTGAACGGTGTCTCACGCACTGACACCCCGCGATAAGAGGAACCTGCCCGCCGTCAGCGCACCGCCGCTGATTCGCCTCGACGCGTACGTCGCCGAGGACGGGTCGACAGTCGTCAATGGCCACCTGCTGGCGATGGGCGGCACACGGCCGCCGAACGAGGCGATTCTGGATGCCGTAGCCATGTTCGCCCGCACCCTCGGCGCACCGGTGGCGGCGACGGTCATCGACCGCGGCGCGCGGCAGATCGCGCGCCTCCGGGTGCACCCCGACGGGTCCAGCCGGACCATCGCCGACGACGAGGACCTGCCACCCGGGCGCGAGCGAACCATGGCGGAGGAGGAGGCGTTTCCTCCGCTCGCCCGCGTCGAGCGGATCATCGAGCACGCCCGACGCGGGGAGCTGCACGCGGCGTTCGTGCTGGCCGGCGCATTGCGGGAGCACCTGACGCTCCGTCGGGGCGCGGAGGACGAACTGTCTCTGGAGGCCAGGGCGATCGAGGCGTACATCGCCTATCTGCGCGGCGACCACCTGATCTCCACCGTGCTCGCTCTGACGGTCGCGCGCATCCGCTGCAGCACGGATCTGAGCCGAGCCGCGCCCGAGGTCGCCCGCGCCACCGCGGCGTGGCAGCGGCTGCGGGACGAGGGGCAGGTGGCGACTCGTGGAAGGGAACTGCTCCACATGTGGGAGCGGTTGGCCGCAGGAGGGCTGTTGCACGAGGAGTCCCACCACGCCATGGCACGGGCTGTCCGGAGCCGACTGGCACGGGGCGTCGGACACGCGGGAGAGCGGGCCGCCACGCCCGCGCCGTCGCTTCCCGCGGCTCCGGGCGTGGCCGCCCCCGAGGACGAGCCGCTCAAGCCCACCCGGAGGGGCCTACGACGCTTCACCAGGCGGCCCGACCGAGCCGGCCGCTGAGAACACGTGCCGCGGAGAACGTGCCGGCGGCACCACGCGGCTCGGAGTCACGGTCTCAGCCCAGTTGCTCGGCGAGTCCCACGATGATGCCCTCCGGGCCGCGGACGTAGCAGAGCAGGTAGCTGTCCTCGAACCGCGCGATCTCACCCACGAGTTCGCCGCCGTGAGGGCGCAGGCGCGTTACGGTGTCCTCGATGTCGTCCACGGCGAACATCACCCGGTGCGTGCCCAGAATGTTGTGCGGCCGGTCGCGCTGCCCGGCATCGACCGCCGCGGGGCTCCGGTACTTCGCGAGCTCCAGGCGACTGTGCCCGTCCGGGGTCCGGAGCATCGCGATGTCGCAGTGCACACCGTCGAGTCCGGTGCACTGGTCGGCGACCAGGCCCTTGACCTCGGCCCTCCCCTCCAGCTCCATGCCGAGCTCCTCGAAGAACGCGATGGCGGCGTTCAAGTCCTCGACGACGATGCCGACGTTGTCCATCCGCTGAATCGCCATGCCGGCCTCTCCTCCTCCTGGTGCGGCCGCTGGTGGCCGCTGACATTCCGGGGACGGAGCCGGCGACACGTTCTCGACATCCGCAGACCACCGAACTCCGAATAGGCTCCGAGAAGCCTGCTTCCCCCGGCATCGTCGCAGAAGCACCGGAAGCCGTGCGCCATCGCCCGGGGCCCCGCGACGCGAACCCCTCCGTGACCGCGCTGACGAGCACGCATTGTGCCCGTCAGCGCTGCCTCCCGCGCCGGTTGCACGCGTACACGCTGCAGGGGACTGACGCCCCCTACGAACCGATGTGGCTGCCCGCCCAGGTGGTCAGCTCCGGGGCGGCCAGGCTCTCCACCCAGAGATCGGCGTACCTGCCCTCGGGACCGGTCGGTCTGACCCCGACACCCAGCACTCTCAGTCCCGCGCGCCGGGCCGAATCCATTCCGGTGAGCGAGTCCTCGACGGCGAGGGCCTCCTGTGGGGGAACGCCGCACAACGTGGCGGCGATCCGGTACACGTCAGGCTGGGGTTTGGGGCGTGCGTCGTCACCGGCCACGACCACGTGGCCGAAGCAGGAGAGCAGCCCGGCACGGTCGAGGCAGGACTCCACCATCGTGCGTGGGCAGTTGCTCGCGACGGCGAGGGGCAGGTGCTCGGCGGCCAGTCTGACCAGCGCCGCCGCTCCCGGCATGGTTACCGGTTCCTCGTGGACGAGCGCCGTGAAGTTGTTGAGCAGTGCGTCGGTCAGATCCTCGGCGAGGTCGGGTTTCCCCGTCTCCTCGGCCATGAGGGTGCCGCACTCGGCGTAGTGCACGCCTTTCGCCCGTTCGGCGAAACCTGCGGGCGGCTTGAGACCGAACGCCCGGAAGGTGACACTGCGGGCCTCCTGCCAATGCCGCTCGGTGTCCATGAGCGTGCCGTCGCAGTCGAACACGATTGCGGACGGGGACCAGTCGAGAATGTGTTGGGCTGTCATGTCTCTGCCGTTCTCAGTGATGACGCCATTGGTTCGGGTCGCGGGCGCGCGAGGGCGGGAGCGACCCAATGGCCGGACCGCGGATATCGGGGATGCCGGACGCTCTTGGGCCTCGCCCTGCGGCGCATCCGCACGATGTCGTTCGTCGACTCCGAAAACATCGTGACCGTTACGTTAATTAGGCGGCGAAGATTCCCGCAATCACCAATTCGAGTGCACCTGCACGATCGGATCAGCGGCCGCCCCACCGAGCCCGCAGAGCGTGAAAGGGTGTGCGGCCGACGGAATCCAGTTCCAAGAATCCCTGCCTGGCTGCACGTTCCCGGCGACAGGACACGATCCGGCCCGGTTCGCCACCTCGACACCAGGAACGTTTCTGTGCACTGAACGGGCGGGTTGCGCGAAACCATCCGCCCGGGCACACGGTCGAAGAATAATAAAATCCTCGCGCGCCTCGTCCGAGCCCCCGGAAGGCGGCGCAACTCGACTGCGCAAAATTATCGAATATATCCTCGAAAGGAGAACGTACGTGCAGGACAGGGCACGCACGACCCGCAGGGTTCTACTGGAATCAGCAGCGCATCTTTTCCTCGAACAGGGCTACGTCGGGACAAGCGTCAACGACATAAGCGAGCACTCGGGAAGGACCAGCGGAGCCATCTATTTCCATTACTCCAGCAAGGAGAAACTGGCACTGGCCGTCGTGCGCGAGCAGTTCGCCACCTGGCCGCAACTCGTCGCTCCGTACTCGGCTCCGGGCACTCCACCTCTGGAGAAGCTCGTGGCACTGAGCTTCGACATCGCCAGGGCGTTGAGCGAGGACACCGTGGCCAGGGCGGGAGCACGACTCTGGGCGGAACGCCGCAGCATCGACGCCGCCGTCCCCGCCCCTTTCGATGCCTGGGTGCCCGCGGTGACCCGGCTCCTGGCGGAGGCCAAGGGACGGGGCGAACTCGCGAAGGGGATCGAGCCGTCAGGAACGGCCGTGACCCTCGTGTGCGCCTTCTTCGGAGTGTGTGCCCTGGCCGAGGACGTGCCCGGCGGACTGGATTGGGACGACCGGCTACGGCGATGGTGGATGCTCATGCTGCACGCGCTGCAGTCGGATCCGGAACCCGGCGCTCTGCTGGCGCGAGCGCGGACCCCGCTGCCCGGTCAACGGGACGAGCCGCTCCCCCTCGGCCTGCGATGAGGGGGAGCGCGACCGGTTCGATCACGGGCATGCGGGCAGCGCCGTCCGGCCCGGTCACCCGAGCAGTGCGGACCGGTCGCGCGGCTCCCGGCCTTGAAGCAGGATCAAGGCCGTGGTCGCACCGTCGAGCGGCCGACGCACACACTGCCATTGAAGGAGATTCCGGTCGATGAGCACCATCTCCAGCCCCGCTTCGGAACCGCACACGGCACGGACGTCGGGCCGTGTCTCCCAGTCCGTCTTCGACGGCTCCGCCCTTCGCGTCATCCTCATGCTGGACGTGAACGACGGGGCACAGGAGCAGTTCCTCGAGACGTACGAGGAGCTGCGCAAGCACGTCCAGGCCATCCCCGGCCACATCAGTGAGCAGCTGTGCCAGTCCATCGAGAACCCTTCCCAGTGGCTCATCACCAGTGAGTGGGAGAGCGCCCCGGCCTTCCTGGGCTGGGTGAACAGTGAAGAGCACGTGCGCATGGTGAAGCCGTTGCACCGGTGTGCGGGCGCTACCCGGTCGCTTCGCTTTCACGTGGTCCGGGAGACGGGCGTCCAGGCCGGTCCGGCCGATCATTCGTCCGGGATGCCACGTGCATGATGTCGCCCGGGTCCCGGCATCCGCGGCGCCACCACGGCCAGACACGTGGAACCGTGAAGGCCGGCATGTGGGAGCCTCCGCCCCGCCGGATCGGTCCGGCTGGGGCGGAGGCTCCTTCGACACGTGGCAGTGCTGATTACGTGGCGGGTACCAGGATCAGCGGGCGGCCTCCAGCGTGAAGTCGACCTCTGTCACACCCTGCGGCCGGGCCCACACCTGCCGGGAGGCGCGGGCGTATCCGTCGGCGACCACGCTGATCCTCATCGCCGGTCCTCGCACCCACGCCTCGTACCCGCCTCGGCTGTCGGTCGAGACCGTGGCGGGATTCCCGCCCGCGGGGTGCAGCGAGACCGTGGCTCCGGGTACGCCGGCCGCGGTCGCCCTGTCCCTCACCGTACCGGTGACATGCACCCATGACGTGGGAGCAGTGGTCTTGAGGGTGACCGGTACGGGGCCGTTGGCATAGGGCGAGTCGGTGAGCACGGACAGGGTCGACGCGTAGGACCCCGGAGCCGTGAGCACCCGAGTATCGGCCGTGACCCGGACGCGTGCGGTACGGCCCGGCGCCAGAGTCACCGTGGTGCGGCTCCTGGACAACCAGTTCACGTCGTCGCCATCGCACTGGTCGAATCCGGGCAGGGCCCGGGAACCGACGGATCCTTCGGGCGACGCCCCGAACGAGCCCCCGATCTGGGACAGTCCGCAGCCCGTGGCCCGGCCCCCGCCGAAGACCGCCGAGGGAGCTTCCGGCAGGTCCGTCCAGACGTCACCCACCGGGTCGTACTGGACGGCCTTGGTCATCGTCAGAGGTGCCTGGTTGGGGCCGGGGACGTTCAGGCCGCCCGCGACCTGCAGTCGTCCGTTCGCAGAGCCGTACGAGCCGAGCAGAACGGCGTACGGCATGTCGGCACCGCGGGTCCACACACCGGTCCGCGGGTGGTACGCGTAGGTGCGCGCCGAGGGCGTGGCCGCCGTCTGCGGCTGGTACGCCCCGCCCGCGCAGACGACCGCTGCGACGACGCCACCACAACCGCTGGACGTCACCGGCATCGGGTAGTCGGCGATCCGGGTCCAGGAGTCGGCGGCGGGGTCGTAGCGGTAGGACGCCGCCGTGCCTCCCGTGCTCGTCTGGCCTCCGATCACGTACAGGTGGCCGTCGAGGACAGCGGTGGCGGCGAGGGAGACGGCCTGCGGCAGGTCCGCGACCCGCGTCCAGGTGTCACTCGCCGGGTGGTAGGCGTAGGTGGTGGACGCCGTCCGGGGACTGGGTCCGGCAGAGTAGTCCAGGCCGCCGACCACGTACAGGACGCCGTTCAGGAAGGCGCCGGTGGCGTCCTTGCGCAGCGCGGGCATGTCCGCGATCTGTGTCCACGAACCGACCGCCGGGTCGTGGACGTAGTTGTGTGCGATGAGAGCGGGCCCGGCGTGGCCGCCGAGCCGGTTGCCCACTCCGCCCACCGAGTACGTCCTGCCCTCGTACGAGGCGACGACGGTGTTGACGGCCCTCACCGGGTAGTCGGGCAGCGCCTTCCACGAGTTGTCCAAGCCGGTCGACGGCACGTGGCCCGGGTCCGCGCTCTGTTCGTAGAGGTCGACCTTCAGAGGTGCGGTCCCGGTGTTGGTGAGCGTGACGTCCTGGGTCGCCTTGCTCCCGAGGGCAGCCTTCAGCGAAAGCCTGGCGGCCGACACCTTCAGCCTGCCTGCCTTGAGGACCGGGTTGTACGTGTGTACGGACCGCGAGAGGCTGACAGAGGTACGCGTGTCCGCATACCTGGGGCCTGACGCGAGGAGCGTGTTTCTGCCGGCCTTCGGGCTGTACAGCCAGTAGAAGCCGTCGTGCAGCTTCGGGTTCTCCGGGTAGGACGTGCTCGTTCCCGTGGCGTAGGCGTCCGTCACCGGAGCCGACGTGTCACGGACCGAGGCACCGTTGACACCCTTGTGGGTGTTGGCGTCGGTGATGCGGCCGACCGTGAGCCCGCCGCCGAGCGCTCCGCACCGTCCCACCGACACGTTCGACAGCTGGAAGAGCGACTGGCCCTCCCCGTCGAAGTGGAAGCGGACCTGGACCTTACGGTGTCCGACCGCCCGTGTGAGGGGGACGGTGACGGGTCCGCTGGTGTCGTGGACGCCCTCGTAGACCTTCTGCCACGTCCTTCCGCCGTCGGTGGTGACGGAGGCGTCGGCCGCCGAGCCGTCGGTGAGTGCCACGCCGACGTCGAACCTGAGGTCCGCGCTGCTGACTCCGGTCAGGTCGAACGGGGGTGATATCAGGTCCGTGTCCTCGGGTCCGCCGGCGGCCATGGGGTTGGCCGTCGCGTAACTGCCCCTACCTCCGGTGATGTTGGCTGCGGCACCGAGCTTGCCGAACTGCCAGCCGGTCGTGGACGTGCCACGCTCGGTGACGGTCCAGCCGTACTTCGCGGCCGTCGTCCACCCGGAGAAGTCGGCCTGCGCCGCGTAGCCGTACCCGGGCGCGGTGCAGAGCGTCTTGTCAGCGGTGACGGCGACGTCGTGGCGCAGGGCGCTCCTGCCGAGCGCAACCGTCGCGTCCTTCGCCGCGTATCCCGGGTAGACCGGCACGGTGTGCAGGGTGTACGTGCCGTTCTCGGGAAGGGCCATGGTGTAGACACCGGTGGCGGGGTCCGTGTACACCGGTCCGCCCGGCTTGCCGTCGACGGTGATCTTCGCGTAGAGCGGCCAGCCGTAGCCCGTGTCGGTGACCTTGCCGGTCACCGTCCGCAGCGGTGTCTTCGTCAGAGCCAGGTCGGCCGTCGCCTTCCCGCCCGCGGGCACCGTGAGACCGTGGACCGTGTTGTTCCCGTAGTCGAACACAGATGCGGTCACGTCGTACGTGCCAGCGGACACGCTGGTCCGGAACCGGCCCGCGCTGTCCGTGACCGTCCGGAAGCCGAGGTGGTGTGCGGAGTCCGTCAGCAGGACGGGCACTCCGGCGAAGGGCGTGCCGCCCGACTTGCTCGTGATCTCTCCGCTGACGGTCCCCTGAGGACCCATGCCGAGACCTCCGACACCGTTCGGTGTACCGAGTCCGGTGGGCCCGTCCCAGCCGGGGCCGGCGGTGCACAGCAGGTCACCGCAGGTGCCGTTGGAACCCGACGTGATGTCGAAGAACTCTCCGGAGGCGTGGACGTAGGGGTACGTCGCCGCGTCGGTCCCCTCGGCCGGAGTCCCGGCCAGCGCGTACATCGCGGCGACCAGCGGAGACGCCAGACTGGTGCCGCCGATCTGGAGCCAGCCGCCGGTGAGGGAGTTGTACTCCGCCAGCCCGGTGTTCGGGTCCGCGTCCGCGGCGATGTCAGCGGTCGCCCTCTTCTCGCAGCCGGTCTTCAGGGCGCTCTGGTACAGCGGCTTCGGCGCGGACACCGCGCAGCCGCTGCCGCCCTGGGTCCACACGCTCTCGGACCATCCCCGCGCGCTGCCGGGCGCCGAGGTCAGCGTCGTACCTCCGACGGCGACCACCTTCGGGTTGGACGACGGCCAGAGGACCCGGTTGCCGGTGTCACCGCTCGCGGCGGTGACCACGACTCCCGGACGGTCGAACTTGGCGTCCAGCTCTGCCGGGATGTCGATGTCCGTGTCGAACGCACCGTAGGAGTTGGACACGAACTTGGCGCCGAGCGACGCCGCGGTCTCGACCGCGTCCCCCAGGTCCGTGACCGCGGACGAGTCCGCCTGGACCAGCAGGATGCTGCAGGCCGGGCAGGCGGCGGAGACAGCGTCCAGATCGAGCGCGGTCTCCTGGGTCCAGTCCACGTCGTCAGCCGGGTAGTCGGTGCCCCCGCGCTGGTCGACCTTGCGGAAGCAGCCGTTCTCCACGGTGCAGGCGGGCAGCCCGTAGTGCTTCCGGTACACCGCGAGGTCGGCCTCGGCGGCGGCGTATCCGTACGCGTCGACTATGGCGACGGTCTGGCCCTGGCCGGTGGCGGGCAGGTTGTAGGCGGACTGGATGTCCGACGGGCTCAGCGCGCCGGCCGGTGGCTCGTCGTCGACCAGCACCCGGTGGTTGGAAGTCCGCACCATCGCGAGGCAACTGGCCTCCCCCTGCTCGGGGGTGGGGTCGTTGCAGCCCGCCGGCTCGTAGTCGCCGGTCTGCCCGGCCGCCTGCCGCGAGGCACCCTTCGGGGCCGGGCCCGCGATCAGCCCGGTCGACGACGTCTGCACGGTATGCCGGGTGTCCGCCTCGGCCGTCGTCCGCGACTCCCCCTGTCCTGCTGCCGGCTCGGCCGGCAGTGCTGACGCCGCCGAGACGGTGGCGGCCTGACGGGCCTGCGCCGTCAGCGCCGTTGCTCCGGCCGGGGTCTGGACGGCAAGCCATATACCGGCGCAGAACGACAGGACAATCGCTGTCAGGGCGCGCTGGCGCCCGTGTCTCATCACGAGGTGAATCCTTCGGTTGGGATCGGTGGCAGTCGCAGTGACATGCGAACTCACACCAGGTGTTTCGGCGGCCGGACGGCTTCCTCTTCCGGGCGTGCGGGCTCGGTCAGGACCCGGTGCGGACGGACTCGTCGCGCACGTCGGCAATCAGCGGACGGTTCTCTCGAAACCGTTCAGGTATGCGGCGGTTCAGGTAACCGATGTGCGACAGATCCCTCAACTACCGCTGGAGCAGGCCCTCTACCGACTCCGACTGCGCACACCGGGCACGGGGAGGACGGAGAACCGGGATTCTCCAGGCGCGCACAGTGCCGGGAGACCCTGCCTGCGCACACATCTGCGGACGGGATTAACTGCTCAGAAGATGACGGGTGTTCCGCAGACGCACGCATCCCGTCACCCCGTTCCGTCCCGACTCGTCACGCCCGATCCGCCTCGACGGGCGGGGCCCGATCCGCCCGATGGGCGGGCCGGAGGAGGAACGTCTGGTTCCTTCACGTCCCATTGCCTCGCCATTTGCTTTACGAGTCAAGGGGAGTGTCGGTAAAGATAACGTTTCCTCTGGATGCGATACGACAGGAGCCTTACGGACTTGATTGGGCATCAAGTCTATTGCGTCATACGTGCGCCGGGGTTGCGGCAGGCGCCCACGAGCGCGAGCCGGCCCGCGTCGGCGACCTCGCCACGGCGCCCGGATCCCCCGTTCGGGCGCCTGTTAGATCAGTGGACGACGAACCCGAACCGCGAAAACGTCTCGACATCCGGCTCGGTGATCGGGGACGCTTCGCGCAATGAACAGAATCGACGACACACCGACCGCGTGGGACGAGCGCACCCAGCTCACCACGTTCCTCGACTACGCACGTGACACCGCCCGCGCCAAGTGCGAAGGAGTCTCCGCGGAGAACGCACGCAGGGCGCCCCTGCCGGGCTCACCGCTGATGACCATGAGCGGACTGATCAACCACCTCCGCTGGGTCGAGTACTACTGGTTCCAGGTGGTCTTCCTCGGCGAGGAGGATCTCGGCCCCTGGACCGACGAGGACCCGGACCGCGAGATGCGCATCGCCGTCGACTTCCCGCTCACCCGGTTGCTCGACGATTACGCCGAACAGAGTGCCCGCTACCGCGGCCTGGTCGCAGACAACGGCCTGGACGAGCAGGCCAAGGGAACCATCCGTGACGGCCTCCACGTCGACCTGCGCTGGATCCTGCTCCACCTCACCGAGGAGACGGCCCGCCACAACGGCCATCTGGACATCCTGCGCGAGATCCTCGACGGAACGACCGGAAACTGAAGGATGCGGAGATCACGTGCGGAGCGCCCGGCACGTCGTCGGCCGGCTCCGCCGCGGTCACCGGCGTGGGGCGCGCGACCGACCGAGCCGACGCCTACGCGTACGCGTACGGCGTCCTTCGGGGGCCGGCGCGACGGGCTTCCTCCGAATTCCGCACCAAGGTGACACCACGTCAGCGGTACTGCCGACAACCGCTCCGGGTGTGACGCCGATTCCGCGCTCGGTTCCCCTCCCCGGCGAACCTCGGCCCGACAGCACCCGTCCGGGCCGGCCGCTCATGGAGCGGCCGGCCCGGACGGGGAGGGCAGTCGGACTCGGCGCGTTGCGCGAAGGGTCTCAGTTGCCGATACCGGAGCTGCCGATGCCTGAGTTTCCGATGCCCGAGCTGCCGATACCCGTGTTGCCCAGGCCCGCATTGCCCAGGCCCCAGTTGGCGACACCCGCGTTGCCGATGCCGTCGTTGAAGGCTCCGGCATTGCCGACGCCGTCGTTGAAAGCGCCCGCGTTCCCGATGCCGTCGTTGAAGACTCCCGCGTTACCGATGCCGGTGTTACCGAAGCCCGAGCTGCCCACACTGCCGGCCGGCCCGTGATCAGCACCGGCCGCACCGGCGCCGCCAACAGCCAGCGCAGCCGCCGCACCCAGCGTCGCCGTCACACGGAGCAGAATTGCACGCATCGTCGCATACCTCCTGTATCGGGGCTCTTTGCCCGCTATCTCTAGCACGCGGTCATCCCGGATCCGAGGATGTCCGACCCAGGCTGCCGTGTCGCCGCGCGGGCTTCGTGCGAAAGAAGGCGGGGCGCGCCGGAGGAGAGGTCCGAGGACGCGCGCACTGGTGACCGCCCGTCGATCCCCGGGCGCAGCTGGTCGATCGCCGGCACAGAGGTGCGGCCATGACGGCGCCTGCCCGATCAGACGTCCGGGCCCTCCTGCTGGAATTCCCGGGGAGCCGCCCAAGAGCCATCCCACCCGGTGAAAAGGCCGGCGCGGTCGGCAGCGCCTGGGCTTCTCCGGGCGCGCCGGGCTCAGGCGGTGTGGGCCGCGAGGGCGTCGACGAGCCGGGGCCAGAGTTCGCGTGGACGGTCGTGGCCCATGTCAGGCATCAGCAGGAGCTCCGCGCCGGGGACCAGTTCCGCGGTCCGTTCCCCTCCACTGGGGTCGATGAGGGTGTCGTCCAGGCCGTGGATCACCAGTGTCGGCACACGGAGTTCGCGGAGCGCGTCCGCGCGTGAACCCCCGAGGATCATCGCGGCGAGTTGCCGTCCGGCCCCCGCCGGGTAGAAGGAGCGGTCGTAGCTTCGGCCGGCCAGGTCACGGAGTACGGCAGCACTGCCGTACCGCCTGGAGGACCAGACCAGTTCCCGCTCGGCGGCGGCGACGTACCCCTCTCGATCGGCGGGCTTGGGTGTGGACAGGACCGCTTGGGCTTCCGGGCTCGCCTGTCCGTATTCGCTCTCGCCGGTCGAGGACATCATCGACGTCAGGGTGAGCACTCTCTCCGGGAAGGAGAGTGCCATCGTCTGGGCGATCATTCCTCCCATCGAGCTGCCGACCACGTGGGCGCCTCGGACACCGAGCGCGGTGAGCAGGCCGAGACCGTCACCGGCCATGTCGTGAAGCCCGTAGGGGGCCATCGCACGCGCGGCGGGGATGTCACCGGAGCTCACGGCGGCGATGAACTCGCGCGTGTCCACGGGGTGATCGTGGAACTTCGTGGAGAGCCCGCTGTCGCGGTTGTCGTATCGGATCACGTATCGGCCGCGGTCGGCCAGCGCGCGGCAGAAGTCCTCGTGCCACGCCAGCATCTGCGCGCCGAAACCCATCACGAGCAGGACAGGCGGGTCTCCGACGTCACCGAAGGTCTCGTACGCAATGGCTACCTCGGAGGACACGTCGACGATCGGCATGCATGGAGCTTGTCATGATCGGCAGGGGATCGCACACGGGTAACGCGCGTACGAGGGACCGTCCGTGTCTGCCCGCGACGCTCTCCTTCCTCGTCAGCCGGGACCAACTCGCCCTCCTTCGCCGACGCGGTGCGACCGGCCGCGACGGACGTGGCGAGACGTCTGTGACGGCGCCACGGCCACCGCGGGCTGCGGAGGTGCGGCCGATCCGCGCGCGTCCGCCCGACCCCACGGCGACGTCGGCGGGACGCACACCCTGAGCGCGAGGTGGTGCTCACGGCCGTGACCAGGTACGTGGATCGCTCGTTCCAGCAGGCATGAGGACCTACACCGTCAAAGTCGGCTCGGACGCGGGCCGGCTCGCCTTCCAGCCCGGGACACTGACCGTGGCACCCGGGGACACCATTGAGTGGGTGTGCAACTCGGAGCCCCCGCACAACATCGTCTTCGACCCCGCCAAGAATCCGAACGGCGACAGCAGGATCGCCAAGACCCTCAGCCACAGCACGCCCATGACGAAGCCCGGTGACATCCAGGCAACCGTCGTCCCCCGTGATGCGCCCCCCGGTGACTACCACTTCTGCAGCGAGCCCCATCGTGGCGCGGGAATGGTCGGTGTACTCACCGTGACGCCCGCATAGCCGGCCGAACCGCACCGCCGCGCCCCGCCGCGGCAACGTGAAGCCGCCGCCCCCGCCCCCCTCTCCGGCCGAGGGCGAGGGCGCGGCCGTGTGGACGTCCGGGGACCCGGGTGGTCCGAGCAGACCGAGTGGGCACGGACGATCCGAGCAGACCCAGCGGGCACGGGTGGTCCGGGCCGGAGCAATCACCTCATGTCCTGCCGGACAGTTCCGGGGCGGGCGCCTCGGCCGACTCGGCGTCCAGGTCCGGCGGCAGAGCCGGTGCGGGGCGGCGCGCGGCGTCACTGATCCGGATCAGGATGCCCACGAGAGCCCAGTTGGCGATGACGGAGGAACCCCCGTACGCCACGAACGGCAACGTCATTCCGGTCAGCGGGATCAGGCCCATGACGCCGCCCGCGACCACGAAGACCTGAAGCCCGAAAGCGCCCGACAGGCCGGCCGCGAGCAGTTTCCCGAACGGGTCGCGCGCGGCCAGCGCCGTGCGTATCCCCCGCTCCACGATGAGGCCGTACACCAGCAGGATCGCCATCACTCCGGCAAGACCCAGCTCCTCGGCGAACGTGGCGAGGATGAAGTCGGAGTTGGCGGCGAATCCGATGAGGTCGGAGTTGCCCTGGCCCAGTCCGGTGCCGAGGACGCCTCCCGAGCCGAACGCCCACAACGCCTCCATGGACTGTTCGGAGTGACCCCCGAGTCCCTGCCTGCTGAGGGTGTATTCACGCATCGGATCCAGCCACGCCTGGACACGCTGCTGGACGTGCGACTCGAAGGAGGCGACCCCCACCGCGCCACCCGCGGCCATGCCCAGGCCGAAGACGATCCAGCTGGTCCGCTCGGTGGCCACGTACACCATGACGACGAACATCCCGAAGAACAGCAACGAGGTGCCGAGGTCGGTCTCGAAGACCAGGATCAGGACGGACATCGCCCAGACCACGAGAATCGGCCCGAGGTCGCGGCCACGGGGCAGGTACAAGCCCATGAACCGACGGCTGGCCAGCGCCATCGCGTCCCTCTTCACCATGAGGTACCCGGCGAAGAAGACGGCAATGACGATCTTCACGAACTCCCCCGGCTGCAGAGTGCCGAGCCCGGGAATCCGGATCCAGATCTTCGCCCCGTAGCTGTCGGCGCTCAGACCGGGCACAAGGGGGAGCACCAGCAGGACCATGGAGAGGACCATGGAGATGTAGGTGTAGCGCTGCAGGACACGGTGATCCTTCAGGAGGATGACCACTGCCACGAAGAGCGCCATGCCGAGTGCCGAGTTGAGCAGCTGCCGGGGGGACGCCTCGAAGAACTCGCCGCGCGCCTGGAGTCGTTCGGACTGGTCCAGTCGCCAGATCAGCACGAGGCCGAGTCCGTTCAGCAGCGCGGCGAGGGGTAACAGGAGCGGGTCGGCGAACGGCGCGAACCGGCGGACCACGAGATGGCCGACACCTGCCAGGAGGCCGATTCCGAGTCCGTAGGCGAGCAGACCCGCGGGGAGTCCGCCGTCGAGGGCGAGGCCCGCGTTGGCGTAGGCGAGGACGGGAACGGCAACCGCCAACGCCAGCAGTGCGAGCTCGGTGTTGCGCCGGTTCCTCACACCGGCTGTGGACGTGGAATGCGCCGCGGCGCCCGAATTCCTACTCATCGCTGAATCGGCCTTTCACTGCTTCCCTCGGCTGACCACGCAGCGGTCCAGCCGTCCGACCAGGGAAGCTGAACGCCCGACGCTGATACCGGCGCGGTCCTGACATGCCTCGGACCGGGAGGCTCCCGCGGTCCGAGGTCATGCCGGCGAAGACACCGAAATCGATCACACGGTTCCCGTCGATCGGCTGCACGGGGACGAAGTCACACCCCCGCTCCGCTGCGCCCCAGGCGGAGCGCGGAAACGAGGAAGAACACGCCGCCGAGGAACGCGTATCCGGCCAGGCTGCTCAGAGAGGCACCGTCACCACCCGCCTGGGCGATGAACGAAGCTCCGGCGAGTGTGGAGATGAAACCGCTGGCGATCATCGCCCACTGACCTCCGAGCGCGCGTCGGGCGGCGCCGACGACGAGTTGGGTCAAGCCCGCGGTGATCGCCCAGGCACCCCAGACCCGCAGGACCGCGGGGACACCGGAGGTCGCGGCGACGGCCAGACCGATGCCGGTGAGGGTGCTGAGCACGACGTTCACGTACAGGCCTCGCACCGATGCACCGCGGGCCCGGGCAGACCTGATGTCGATGACCGCGCACGCCACGTCGAACAGCGGGTAGATCACCAGCAGCGTGAAGGTGACCGCGCCCAGCGTGCCGGCGGACGCGAACAGAAGGGCGGCCCAGACCGCGGCGAAGGCGAAGCGCAGGAAGTAGAGCTTGCGCAGGGCAACGGGGACGTGGGGACGAGCGGCGCCGACGAGGGTGTCCATGGGAGTTCCTTTCGGGCAGGGCGTGTCGCAGCCGGTCGGCCGGGACGCGGCGGACTCGTGCCCGCCTCCCGACCGGACGCACCAGGACTCCGCCCAGGTGAGGGAGAACGTTCGGTCTCGTGAGGCATTCAAGTGGACGGGGTTCCTGCCGTCAAGACCGAACGTTCTCCCTCACGCGTGCGGTAGCCTGACCGCATGAGTGAGGGCACAGGAGGCGGCAGCACGTCGGCCGCGCGGGCGCGACTGCTCGACACGGCGACCAGGGTCTTCTACGCGGAGGGGATCCACTCCGTCGGCGTCGACCGGGTCATCGCGGAGGCACAGGTCACCCGAGCCACGCTGTACCGGCACTTCGCGGGGAAGGACGACCTCGTCCTCGCCTACCTGGATCGAGCCGACCAGGGAATCCGAGCGGGCGTCGAGGCCGCTCGGGCGGGCGAGGGGTCAGCAGCCGACGAGGTCCGTGCGATCGGCCGGTTCATCACCGAAGGCATTCGGAGTCCCGGTTTCCGCGGCTGCGCCTTCCTCAACGCGGCAGCCGAGTACCCCGATCCCGCCCACCCCATCCACCGAGCCGTCCTGGCCCACCGCCAGTGGTTCCTGGACACGGTCACCGAAGTGCTGGCGCGGGTCGGCGACGCCCCCGCCGTCGAAGCCGGCCGGCACCTCGTCATGCTCCGGGACGGCGCCATGGCCGGTGGCTGCCTCTTCGACCCGGAACTGATCTCCGAGAGTTTCCTGCAGGGGGTCGAGGGAATCCTGCGGGCACGCGGGGCCTGAGCCACGGCCGGCGGAATGCGGGATCGCAGACGACCACCGCCGCAACGGCCGGGGCGCTCACGGCCGCTGAGGCCGCGGGGGCGCTGTGCAGCAGCCGTCGGTCACGGCCGGGCCGCCGGTCCGTCTTCATGCCGATACCGGCGGCGGCTCCGGGCTCAACCCGGTGCGGCGTCCGCCACACACGGCGTGCGGTGACCGGCGAGCCGTCCGGACGTCACCGTCACGCCGTGACCGCCGGCCCCCCTCGGGCCGGCGACGCACCCCTGGTCTCCGGTCACCGCAGTCCGAACCAGAAGCGGCAACTCCCTACGGCCATCAGGCCATGAGCCCGTTCAGCCACTCCTGCCAGGCGGCCTCGGCCCCCTGAGTGTCCGGCCCGAAGAGGTGATGGAACACGAGCAGCGCACCCGAGCCGAAGTGGAAGGTGTAGATCCCGTCAGATGTACGGACGGCGAAGCGCTCGTCGTCCGCCCAGACGACCTCGCCGTCCATGGGCGCCAGGCCGGACGGCTCGGCGTGCGCTCGCGCACCGACGGCGACCGGGGCGGACAGCCCCAGCCCACGGACAAGGGCCGCACCGACGTCCTGCGCCGTCCTGCCCGGCGTCGGAGCCATGGCGAAGACGGGGAAGCCGGCCATCGCGGGGAAACGGGTCAGGTATTCGCCGAGCGTATGGAGGTGGAAGGGCCAGCCGCGGCGCAGCGCGTCGTACTCGTCCTGCCAGTCGTCACCGAGCAGGCCGCTGTGGACCACGCGGAGAACGGTACTGCCGTGCGCACGCCCCTCGATCAGGTACTCGAAGGCCATGAAGCGGCCGTCCTCGCCGGGAGAGGTACGGGTCGCGAGGCGTCTGCCGGGTTCGTAGGCCGTGATCACGGCCTGCTCGCGGTGACCCGCGATGTCCATCGATGCGACACCTCCCTCCCGGGGCTTTACCTCGTTACGGCCCATGAACCAGGAGTCGATACCGGGGCCTGTGGCGATGGCCTGCCAGACCTCGTCCGGGCTCACCGGCAGGGTCGTCTCCAGCTCGATCTCGAATGGGTGCGTCATGATCGCTCTTCCTGTTCTGCTGACGGTTCTTGTTCTTGTCCCCCCGTTGCTCCCGGCAGTGGGCCTGGCCCAGCCTTCGGAGTGTCCGGACGGGCATCGGGAATCTGGTGCACGCCGACGATCACGCGGTTGCGCCGGCCTCCCGGGGCGGATTCGTCGTGGTAACGGCCGACCAGGGCGGCCATCACCCGAGTGAGCTCCTCGGCGAAGGCCGCCCGGTCCGCCGCGGACGCGAAGCGCACCTCGGCGTCGATGCCGAAGGTCGCGACCCTCCGCTCGGCCCGGGCGGCTCCGGTCAGCAGCGTGCCGACCTCCCGCACCAGCCTGGCCCCCAGCGCCAGCAGCCAATGGCCGGAGAGCTGGTCGGGGGACCGCGACGGATCCGGGCTGACAGCGGCCAGGGCACTGGGCGAGATCACGTAGGAGGAGGCGGTGGCGCGGTACACCCGCTCGGTGACGTTGCCCTTGCGCCGCTCCTCGGCAAGCTCGACCAGCGCGTGACGCTCCAGCTCCTTCAGGTGGTAGTTGACCTTCTGCCGAGGCAGTCCCAGTCGGGCGGCCAGCATGGCGGCGGACCCGGGCTCGGTCAGAGCGGCAAGGATCCGGGACCGCATCGGGTCCAGGGAGGCCACCGCCGCGGCGGGCTCTTCGATCACAGCTACATCCAGCACTCCTCCAGGGTCGCCTGGACAATAATTATTGTCAAGACAAAATATTTTGTCGGTGGTTCGGCGACTCCCCGGAGCCTGTCCCGGCGACTCCCCCGGAGCTTTCGATACGCGGACGATATGTGGCGGCTCGTAACCTCGGGGCATGCGAGTGCTGATCGTCGAGGACGAGCCCTACATGGCCGAAGCCATCCGCGACGGCCTGCGCCTGGAGGCGATCGCGTCCGACATCGCGGGTGACGGCGACACCGCCTGGGAGCTGCTCAACACCAACGCCTACGACATCGCCGTCCTCGACCGCGACATCCCGGGCCCTTCCGGCGACGAGATCGCCGAACGTATCGTGACCTCGGGCAGCGGCATCCCGATCCTCATGCTCACCGCCGCCGACCGGCTCGACGACAAGGCCTCAGGGTTCGGACTCGGCGCTGACGACTACCTCACCAAGCCGTTCGAGCTCCAGGAGCTCGTGCTCAGACTCAGAGCACTCGACCGCAGGCGTGCGCACAGCAGGCCGCCCGTGCGGGAGATAGGGGGCCTGCGACTCGATCCGTTCCGCCGCGAGGTCCACCGCGACGGCAGGCACGTCGCACTGACCCGGAAGCAGTTCGCGGTGCTCGAAGTGCTCGTCGCCGCCGAGGGCGGTGTCGTCAGCGCCGAGGAACTCCTCGAGCGGGCCTGGGACGTGAACGCCGACCCCTTCACCAACGCCGTACGCATCACGGTCTCGGCCCTGCGCAAACGCCTCGGCGAACCCTGGGTCATCACCACGGTGCCCGGCGCCGGGTACCGCATCGACGTGCATCCGGCTCCCGCCGACGAGGGAGGCAACCGTGGATAGGCGGTCCGGGCTCAGCGTCCGCTTCAAGCTCACCCTCAGCTACGCCGGTTTCCTCATGATCGCCGGTCTGCTGCTGCTCGCGGCCGTGTGGGTCTTCCTCCTGCGCTACGTCCCCGACCGCGCGATGCTCATCAACCCCGACGACAAACTCCGGGGTGTCTTTCCCGTCCGGTCCGCCCTCCTCGACGTCTTCGCTCCGAGAGCCGCGGCAGTGCTGGCGTTCCTGCTGGTGTTCGGTCTCGTGGGCGGGTGGATTCTCTCCGGCCGCATGCTCGCTCCGCTGACCCGCATCACGGACGCCACCGGCATGGTCACGAAGGGCTCGCTCTCGCACCGGATCCGACTGGCCGGGCGCAAGGACGAATTCCGTGAACTCGCCGATGCGTTCGACACCATGCTCGCCCGCCTGGAGGATCACGTGGCCGAACAGCAGAGGTTCGCGGCCAACGCCTCGCACGAACTGCGCACCCCACTGGCCGTCTCGCAGGCGCTGCTCGACGTGGCCCGCAAGGATCCGTCCCGGGACCTGAGCGAGATCATCGACCGTCTGCACGCTGTCAACGCCCGGGCCATCGACCTGACCGAGGCGCTGCTGGTGCTCAGCCGCGCCGACCGGAGGTCATTCACACCGGAAACCGTCGACCTCTCCCTGTTCGCGGAAGAGGCCACCGAGACGCTGCTCCCGCTCGCCGAGAAGCGCGGTGTCACCGTCGAGACCTTCGGGGAGATCGCCCCGGCCTTCGGCTCACGGGCGCTCCTGCTGCAGTTGACGACGAACCTCGTACACAACGCGATCGTGCACAACCTGCCCGCTGGAGGCAGGGTGTGGGTCAGGACGGACGTGAGCCCCGGTACGGGGGTGCTCACGGTCGAGAACTCCGGCGAGAAGCTCTCCCCCCAGTCGGTCTCGACTCTCACCGAGCCCTTCCAGCGGGCCACCGGGCGGGTACGCAACGACCACGCGGGGGTCGGACTCGGACTGGCCATCGTCCGGCGGATCGCCGAGGTGCACGACGCGTCCCTCACCCTCACCGCACGGGCCGACGGCGGACTCCGGGTCGTCGTCCGACTGCCCGAACCCCCGGCCCGTTCCCCGAAGGACACGACCAGTGAGTGAAGCTGTACGAGACATCGAGGGTGCAGCGGCGCAGGGCGACGCGAGTGGGCGCGCCGCCGGCCCGGACACGGCCCGGGCGCGCCGCTCCCCCGCCGGCCGCCGGGGCTCCGGATCCGTTGCCCGCTCCGGTGCCCGGGCAGCCCGTCGCGGCCTTCCGGCGATACGGGGTCTGTTCAGGCCTGACCGGTGGAAGCGCGGCCCGTGGCTCACCGCGTCGGCACTGGCGCTCGGCCTGCTCATGCTGCTGCATGCGGAGATCACCGACCGGGGCGGCGCCGGAAGCCTCGTGGAGTCGCTGCTGCCGTGGTTCGGCCTGTTCATCCCGGTGATACTCGCGGGGGCCCTGTGGCGCAGGTCCGCCGCGGCGACGGCGGCGCTGGTGCTGCCGGCCGTGGCGTGGTCGGGCCTGTTCGGAGGACTGCTCCTCGACAAGTCCACGCCGGGCGGGGACCTCACGGTGGTCAGCCACAACGTCGGCGCGGAGAACCCCGACCCGGTACGTACCGCCCGTGACCTGGCGGCGTCCGGGGCGGTCCTGCTGGCGCTCGAAGAGCTCACTCCGCGCGCCACGGTCGCGTACGGGAAGGAGCTGGAGAAGTCGTACCCGTACCGCACGGTGCAGGGCACGGTGGGTCTGTGGAGCAAGCTGCCCCTGTCGGACCCCCGGTCGGTCAACGTCCTCCGGGGTAACGTCGGACCGCTCGCGGAGAGCAGAGGGGGCCAGGACCTCCCTGTGGACCCACCCCGGGCGCTGCGCGCGACGGTGGCCACGGACCGGGGGCCGCTGGTGGTGTTCGTGGCACACCTGGGGTCGGTTCGGCTGATGCCCCGGCACGGATTCTGGACGGACTCACGGGACGTCGGCGCCGCAGCGCTCGCCAAGGCCGTCGCCGGCGAGCCCAACGAGCGGGTGGTGGTGCTCGGCGACATGAACGGGACCACCGACGACCGCGTGTTCGACGGCCTCACCGCGCATCTCCGCTCGGCGCAGGAAGCAGTCGGGCAGGGTTTCGGCTTCACCTGGCCGGCGTCGTTCCCGATGGCGCGGATCGACCAGATCCTCGTCCGGGGTGTGGAGCCCCGGAGCTCGTGGGTACTGCCGTCGACAGGCAGCGATCATCTGCCGGTGGGGGCGCGGCTCAGCTGGTGACGCCTGCTGCGGGCCGCCCGAAAACCGGCCGGGCAAGACGGCCACAGGTCGTTCCCGTCCGCTCAGCGGGGTGGGCGCGGCGGCTGGGCCGTCCGGTTCTAGGGAGCCTTGAAGTACCGGGGAAACCGCGGCCCCAACCACGGCTTGCGGCCCCACGCGAAGACCCGTCCCCGGGCCATGGAACCCACCGGGGAGCAACGGCCGAGGGCCATGAGCAGGAAGGTGACCGGCTCGATGGATATCGTGCAGTCCGGCCTGTCCGGATGCTCCTGGGACACCGTCGCCGCACCGTCGGTGAACGTCACACCGAACCGTCCGCCGCCCCACAGCCGGACCGCGTAGCGGGCATGCAGGCCCGTCGTGGCCGCGGCGTCCGTCACGCGTGGCATGGCCTCGATCATGAAGGGGAGCGTCAGGGCGACCCTGGCCCGGGTCACCCCGTGCGGGCGCCCGAGTGCGCGCGCGAGGTCGTAGCCGTGGCCCAGCATGTGCGTCAGCAGGTACGAGCCGAGGACAGCCCGGTCCATCGGCCCCATGGGCGTCATCAGCGTCTCGCTCGCGGGGCGTTGAGCCACGGCGTCGACGTACGCGTCCGCTTGCGTCACGATCGTCGCGGCCAGCGGTTCCGCTCCCCGCTCGGTGAATGCGGCGAGAGCCTGCTCGTTGGCCGCTGCGATGCTCTGCGGAGTTCCGTCACCGTGACTGCGGGGCAGCCCGGCGGCCACCTGTGCCATCAGTTCGTTCGCCTGCGCGAGATGCGCGGCCACCTCCCCCACCGTCCACTCCGAACCCGGCACGGGAGCGCCCATGTCGGAGGCGCTGCGCAGCAGTTCCGCGATCTCCTCGGCCGTGGCGCGCACCGCATCGGCCAGCCCGGCAGGCAGGACCTCGGTATCCGTGTCCGGGACTTCCCGCCCCTGTTCTGCCGTTGCGCTCATGCCGATGCCGCTCCCGAAACGCCGTACCCGTCCACCTGGGCTGCCTGCCTGCGGTACACAAGAGCAGGCCGGACGGCTTCTCGGCAAGGGGACTCCGCCTGCGGTTTCCGTCCGGAGCACGATGACGCGCGGGCCGCGAGCGCCCCGGGGCCCCTTCGGACTTCCGGGCGCCCGGCCTGCATTCCGCTGAGCGTGGATGTCGCCGGGCGCAACAGGCATCTGTCCGGGCTCACTTCAGGGCAGGAGACACGGCCGCGGTGTGTCGCGCGCTCCTTCCACCGCCCTGTCCGAGAGGACAGGGACGGCGCTGGTGCCGATCATCTGACAGCGATGCCGGAGTCCCGTGTCGAACGCAGGCGTGCAAGGCCGAGGCCGGGGGCGATCTCCTCGGCCAGGCCGAGCAGGCTGAGGGGCTGGCGCGCCAGGTTCGTCACTGACGTCTCACGCAGCGGATCGGCTTGCTGTTCGAGGAGCAGGTGCACACCGGCGACGTCCATGAAGTGGGTGTCGCGCAGATCCCAGATCACCTCGGTCACAACGGGCGGCAGTGCGGCGGCGGCCGCCCGGAGAGGGGGGAGGCTGTCGTAGTCGATCTCGCCGTGAGGGGTGATACGGGCGGTCGTGCCGTCGATCCTGGTGGTGGTGTACATGGTGGGCGTGTCCCCGTTCCGGGGGTGGTGAGCCCAAAGACGAGGCGCCCCCGCGGGGCGGACGACGTTGGCGGGAGCTGGATGCCCGTGGTGGGGGCAACGCCCAGAACCCGAAGTCCGCCACCGGGTCGACGGACGGTCTCGTGTCCGTTCATGGTTGCACAGCGGCAACCATTCGGGCCATAGCCATGGGCGATGCCCTGGAAGGGGCCTGGCAGAGCGGGTGAGGTTCGGGTGGACGTCCGGGACATCGGCCGTCACTCTGCCACTACGTGATGGGGACCGTGCGCCGCTCGGCCAGGTGCACGATCCGATCCTGGGGTGGTGGTGGGTGCCACCACCCTCGGGGAGCACGGCCCGGCTGTGGTCTCCGGGCCGATGGATACGGCAGCCGGCTCAGGCCGGACGGCAGCCGGCTCAGGCCGGACGGCGGCCGGTTCAGGCCGGACGGATCGCGGAGATGTCGAAGGTCAGCTTCACCTTGTCACTGATCAGGACACCGCCACCCTCCAGAGCAGCGTTGTACGTCAGACCCCAGTCACTGCGGTTGATCGTCGCGGAACCCTCGAACCCGACACGAACCGTGCCCATCGGGTCCACGACCTCACCGTTCAGCGTCAGATCCAGCGCCACCGGACGGCTCACACCCTTGATCGTCAGATCACCGTTCATCCGGAACGTGTCCTCATCGACCTGCTCCGCACCCGTGCTGCGGAACGTCATCTCCGGGAACTCCTCCACCGCGAAGAAGTCACCGTTCAGAAGATGCTCATCCCGACCCGCCAGCGCCGTGTCGATGCTCGCAATCTTGATCACGACCTCCGCAGTCGACGCCGACGGCGTCGCAGCATCCAGGTGCAGCCGCCCGTCATACTCCGTGAAACGCCCACGCATCGTCGTGACCTTCGCATACTTCAACGAGAACCCGATCTCGCTGTGCGTCGAATCGATCACCCAGTCACCCGACAGATGCGACAGACTCTCACCCGACGACACCGCCACAGCCGCAGGAGCAGCAGGCGCAGCGGTCGAGGTGGCAGCGCTCTTACGGTTGAACAGACCCATGACGAACTCCTTCAGAGGGATTGCATTTGGTTTACCTGTCAACCTTCCACCCCTCCCCACCATTCCCCCCAAACACCCACACAACATGTGACAGCCGTCACCCCACCCCTCCCACACGGACACCACCACCCACCCCCCGACCGAGAACCGACACAACAGCCCACAGGCGCAGCGGAGCCAGGTGATCAGTGCGGCGATCTCGGGGTAGCCGCTGCCCGAGGAGGTTCACAACCATGAGTGCAGCAGCCAAGAAGAAGTCCCGGTCCAGGATCTACGTGTCGCTCGCCACCACCGCCTTCGGTGCACTGGGCGTGGTCAAGCAGGCCAAGATCGCCCGCGCGGAGAACGACACCCTGCGACTGGTCGACGCCGTGGTCTCGACCGCCAAGGTCGTCACCGGCCTGGCGATCCTCTACCGCGAGCTCAAGCGCCTCGGTGATGACGACGTCCTGTTGGGCTGACGTCCTGTTGGGCTGAAGACGCCCGCACCACGGGCGGGCACACGGACGGGTCCGGACCGGCGTCACACGCCCGCACCCCCGGGCGGACCGCGTCAGGCGGCCGCCCGGGGAAAGGCGCCGGGCCGCCGCGGACAGCGGCCCTCGCCCTTCGACGCCCCCGGATCCCGGCTCCTGGACCTCCACACGAGCCGACGACCCGGCCGAGCCGTCAGGTGCTACGAGAACTTGCTGATCTCCCAGAAGCGGAAGACGGTCGAGGCGTCCAGGGTCCACTCCAGACCGGAGACGTCGTCGTTCGCCACCGCGTACTGCTTGCCCTGCCACAACGGCAGGATCGGCAGGTCCTCCGCCACCTTGTCCTGGAGCTCGCCAAAGGCCTCCTGGGTGCTGCCCCGGTCCGCCTGGGCGGCGGTGCCGGGGATGATGCGCCTCGCGATGTCCCCACTCGCGTAGCCGTTCTGCAGGACGTTGTCCTTACCGAAGAACGGCTGGGTGAAGTTGTCCGGGTCGGGATAGTCGGGGACCCAGCCCTTCACGTATATGCCGAGCTCACCGGCTTCGATCCGCTTCTCGTACTGCTCGAAGGGCAGGGACTCGACCTTCGCGGCGAACAGCCCGCTGCCGTTGAGCTGCTGGGCGATCGCCCGCAGTTCGTTGTCGGTGGCGGGGCCGTAACGGCTCGGCGTGGACCACAGCGTGAGCTCCACCTTCTTGGTGATGCCCGCGCCGCGCAGCACCTGTTCGGCCTTGGCCGGCTGCGGGCTTCCGCCGTAGACGTCGAAGAACGCGGTGTTGTGGGCCGTGATACCGGCCGGAACGATCGAGTAGAGCGGGGTGGCCGTCGAGTGGTAGACCTCGCTGACGAGGGCGTCGCGGTTCACCAGGTACGCGATGGCCTTGCGCACCGAGAGGTTCCCGGCCACCGGGTCGTTCACGTTGAAGACGAGGTGCTGCACCTCGGCACTCGAGCCTTCGACGACATGGATACCGTTGTCGGCCGCGCTGCTGGATTCCTCCAGCTGGGCGATGTCCTGCGCGGCCAGCCCACGGTAGGCCACGTCGACGTCGCCCTTCTGCAGCGCCGACGCCAGTCCCTTCTGGTCGCCCCGGAAGAAGTTCAGGGTGATACCCGAGTTCTTCGCCCGCGCCGTGCCGCGGTAGTCGGAGTTGACGGAGAAGACGGCCTTCGACTTACCGAAGGACTTGAGCTCGTAGGGCCCCGACCCCACGGCCTTGCCATCCTTGCGGAGGCTGTCCGCCGGATACTCGCTGTGGTCCACGATGGACCCGGCGCCCGAGGCGATCTTGCTGGGGAAAGTGGCGTCGGGAGCCTTGAGCTGGAACACGACCGCCTCCGGGTCCGGAGCACTGATCTTGTTGATCACGGTGAGCAGCGGCGCGGGCCCCGAGGGGTCGTTGATCCTGATCGCACGCTCGAAGGAGTACTTGACGTCCTCGGAGGTCAGGCTGTTGCCGTTACTGAAGGTCAGACCGTCACGGAGCGTGCACCGGTACACCGTGTTGCCGCTCTCGAACACGCAGGACTTCGCCGCCTCCGGCTCGGGCGTCGAGCCACCCCGCGGGAAACTGAGCAGCGACTGGAAAACGTTGTTGAAGAGCAGCCACGAGCCGGGGTCGTACCCCGAGGCCGGATCCACCGCCAGGACCTCGTCCGACATCCCGACGACGATGGAGTCGCCGTTTCCGGCAGAGCCTCCGTCGGTCTGGATGCCGCAGCCACCCAGCAGGACCACCGCGAGGCCGGCCCCGACCGGGGCACTTACTCCCCATTTGCGCACGTTCACTGAACTTGCCTCTTGCTTTCTGACCGGCCGTTCGGAGGCTGACACCACTCCTCCTGACCGCAGCCCGCGGCCCTCCCCAGACGCAGAGGGTCCATTACTTGACGCCGCAACTATAGCGCCGAGTCCACCGATCCCCACACCACACGCCCGGGCGCCCGCACACCCGACCACAGCCGGCTTGGCCGAAAGCGTTGTCACGCAGTCGACTTGACCCTCACGCCGGTCGCACGCGAGGCGCACCGGCACGACGCTCCCCCGAGGGCGCCAACCGTCACCGACCGTCAGGAGGCACCGCGCCCGGACGGGGCGTTGACTGGCGGAGCACTGCTCCGTTACGGTGTGAACCGGTCACTGGAGCGGCGCTCCGTTTGCAGGGCCGGCCTCCAGAGCGTGAGTACCGGTGCGCGGAGGGGGACCTCCCCGCGGGCCCGGAACAGACACGGACTCGGCGCAGCACACCGCACACACCGTGGTGCGTCGACCGGCGGACGGAGGTCGACCCGGCGTGGGTCCCGGGACGCAGCCGGAGGCAGCAGTACGAGTCGGAACGCATTCCCGGAGGAGACAAGGAACATGCACGTCGGAATCATCGGTGCCGGCGCGATCGGACAGGCGCCGATCACGCGCCTGACGGCCGCAGGCACAGAGGACATCACTGTCGCCAACAGCCGGGGCCCGCAGTCACTCACCCGCTATGCGGAGCAGTTCGGTGGCCGGGTCCGCCCGGGCACCGTCAGGGAGGCTTGCCCGCCCCCTGCCCCGTGCGGGCGCCCTGCGCAAGCGCAGGGCGCCCGCACTGCTTTCGTCGTGGCACCCACATCCGACGGGTGGGCCATCACCGAGCCCCGACCGGCCGTCCGGAGGCCGCTGCGGCCCCTGACCGCCCATGAGCCAATGCCCGCCATGAGCATGCCGAGCTGAACGCTCCACCCGTCCGGTTCCGTTCTTCAGTCGGGGGGTCCCCCGAGTACGACGACGAACAGCAGGGCCACGCCGACGGTGAGCACCGTGGCGTGACGCTGCGAGTGGTCCCGGCACCGGTTCTCCCCAAGGGCCGGCCCGATCACCGCCGTCGCGGGAACCGCCTTCGCCTTCGCATCAGGAATCTTTTTCTGCCTCAATTCGTTACATACCGCCTCGGGCGAGGCGCGGACCCCTGGAAAAAACCACAAACGGAATGCATTATTCCTCTTGCAGGGCTTACGCGGGAGGCCGCGACCAGCACCTCACACCCCTTCACGTAACGACATGTATATCCATTGCGCACTTAATGGACCGATGCCGGACAGGCGAAAACAATCACCCGCCGTCCGCCGCCGCGATTCCAGCGCCCGGGCGATGTGGCGTGGGTCACTGTTGACCATCCAATCGACACCCATTTAATATCAGCGGAAATTGCTCGACACCCGGACAGTCGGAAAACAGACATTTCATCGACCGGCCCCTCCCTCGCGCGCATCTGACACAATTTCATGGAGTCTCGGTACGAAATGACAACACCCAAAATCTCACGCCGAGGGCTGCCCAACCGGTGAAGCAATTCGTTCGGGACCCGCAGCGACCTGCCATTTCGGTCGAAAATCGGCTCACCAGGGGAATCGGTCACGCCAGACGGTCGCCCACCTTCGCTGCGACAGGAACGCGCAGCCTCCGCCATGCACTTCGCGTACAGAAGAAATTCCTGGCACCACGCTGAATCGTTCGAAATCGGGTACACCGCGCATGCGCCTGCGCGATTTCCGGAATGCCGGCCCTTCCGGAACACAAGGTAGATTCCACCGCGCCCTTTTCTAGTGAGGGGTAATCCATGCCTTCCTCCCGAATCACCGTCACCCACCACCGCGGCAGCGAAGCATTACCCGCACCCCTTTCACTGTCGCAGGAGCGCCTGTGGGTCATGGCGCGCATGGGCGGTGCCGCCGGTGCCGCGTACAACGAACCGATGCCCTTCGATATCCGCGGACCTCTGGATCGCGACCTGCTCCTCCACTCACTGCACCTGCTGGCCGCTCGCCACGAAGCCCTGCGGACCCGGCTGGTGCCCTCCGGGGGTTCGGCACTCCAGGTCGTCGATCCGCCGGACACCGGGTTCCCGGTGACGTTCGAGGATCTGACAGGACTGCCGGATGCGGCCGGGCATTTCGCGCGGATCCGGCAGGAGGTGGAAGGCAGTCCATTCCGCCCGGGCGAGCAGCCCATGGTGCGCGGTTGCCTCATCGCACTCGAACCCGACCACCACGTACTACTTCTGACTGCACATCACATAATCTTCGACGGCTGGTCCCGCACCTTGCTGCTGCGGGAGCTGGGCCTGGTGTACACCGCGCTCCAGCAAGGGCGGGACGCGTCGCTGCCGGAGCTCACCTGGCAGTACAGCGACTACACCCGCTGGCAGTGGGACTGGATGTCCGGCGAGGAGCCCACCGCGCACGCCGACTACTGGGCCTCCACGCTGGCCGGTGCTCCCGCCGTGCTCTCCCTGCCCACGGACCGTCCCCGTCCGCCGGAGCAGGCCTTCGAGGGCGACCGGGTGCCGGTGATCGTGGAGGAGGACCTGACCCGGGCCCTGCGCGCACTCGCCGCCGACAGCGGTGTCTCCCTGTACGCAACCGTCCTGACCGGCTGGACTCTGTTCCTGTCGCTCCTCTCCGGGCAGGACGACATCGTTGTCGGTGCCCCTACGTCGAACCGTCGCCGCGGGGACGTCGAGGGCCTGATCGGCTTCTTCGTCAACACCCTCGCCCTGCGCACGGACCTCTCCGGCTCTCCCAGCGTCAGCGATGTCCTGGCGCAGGTCAACCAGCGCATCCGCGACGCCCTCACGCATGTCGACCTGCCTTTCGAGCGGGTCGTGGAGCTGGTCAACCCACCGCGAAGCCCTGCGTACACGGCGCTGTTCCAGGTCATGTTCGCCTGGGTCCCCTCCATGCGGAGTGAACTGGAACTCCCCGACGTGAAGGTGGAGTTGCGCGAGGACGCCGCTCACGTCCCGGCGAAGTTCGACATGGTCCTCGCCCTGGCCGACGAGGGCGGCCACCTCGCCGGGGAGATCGACTACTCGGTGGCACTCTTCGACCGTGCGACCGTCGAGCGCCACGTACGCCAGTTCCTGCGCGTGCTGCGCCTGATGACCGAGCGCCCCGAAGCCGAGATCGCCGATCTGACGCTGCTGGACGAGGACGAGCGGCGCGAGATCCTGGCCACGTTCAGTACCGGACGCCTCACGGCCCTACCCGGCGATCCGGCCCCGGCGGGTCTGCTGGAGCGGTTCGCGGCGCAGGTACGCGAACGGCCGCGTCAGCTCGCGGTGGTGGCCGGCGACGAGGAAGCCGACTACGCGACGCTGGACCGACGGGCGAGCCGGCTGGCCCGTGCGCTGATCGCCCGCGGTGCCGGACCGGACCGTGTGGTGGGCCTGCACGCCGGACGCACGGTGGGGCTCGTCGTCGGCGTGCTCGGCATCCTCAAGGCCGGGGCCGCCTATCTGCCCCTCGACCCCGGGCAGCCCCCGGAACGGCTCGGGGCCATGGTGAGCGACGCCGCACCCGTACTCGTACTGACCGATCAGGTGGACACTCCGGGGGGCGACGGACAGCTCTGGGAGACCCTGGCCGCGGTGGAGGCCGAGGGGGCGGACGACGGGTCGCTGAGCTGCGACGCGGACCCCGAGCGGCTCGCCTACGTCATCTACACCTCGGGCTCGACCGGTCGCCCCAAAGGCGTGGCGGTGACGCACGGCAGCGTCGTCAACCTCTTCGACCACTGGCGTGAACTCATGGGAGACGCCCCGGGTGAGGCGTCCTCCGCCTGGTCGAACATCGGTTTCGACGCGTCGGTGCACGAACTCCTCGTGCCGCTGACCACCGGAGCGGTGCTGCACATGGTCCCGGACGTCATCCGGGGTGACCCCGGGGCCCTGATGGCCTGGCTGCGGGACCGCAATGTGACCCAGGCCTTCCTGCCTCCGTCCTACGTCCTGTGGATCGACGAGGATCCGGCCGTACGACTGGCCGGGCTGAGTCTGCGTCAGCTCCTGACCGGAGTGGAGTCACTGCCCGAGAGCGCCCTGCACCGCATGCGCGAGCTGCTGCCCGGCCTGCGCGTCTGCTTCGGCTACGGTCCGACCGAGGCGACGCTGTATTCCACCGCCTACACCGACCCGCGGCCGTACGAGCGGTCGTGCCCCATCGGGCGGCCGCTGCGGGGCACGCGGCTGTACCTGCTCGACGGGCGCATGCGTCCGGTTCCGGTCGGGGTTCCCGGTGAGGTCTACATCGGTGGAGCGAGCCTGGCCCGCGGATACCTGAACCGGCCCGACCTCACCGACGAGCGTTTCGGACCCGACCCGTTCCTGCCCGGCGAACGCGTCTACCGCACCGGCGATCTGGCGCGCTGGCTGCCGGACGGCAACGCCGCATACGCCGGACGCGGTGACGACCAGCTCAAGCTGCGCGGCTTCCGCATCGAACCGGGCGAGATCGAGGCGGCGCTGCTGGCGGTCCCCGGCGTGCGGGAGGCCGTGGTCATGGCCGACCGTGACGCTCCGGGCGGGCCCCGCCTGGTCGCCGGAGTGGGCTGTGACCCCGAGGCCTCGCGGACGGCGTACGAGTGGCGCGTGGCCCTCGGGGACCGCCTGCCGGACTACATGATCCCCGTCGTGGTCGCCGAGTTCCCGTGTCTGCCGCTCAACCGCAGCGGCAAGGTGGACCGGACCGAGGTGCTGAGTGCCGTGGCACGGGCCCACTCGGGCCGGGTCAACACGCTCGCGCCCCGCGACGACGTCGAGATGGCGCTGTACCGGATCTGGCGGGGGGTGCTGCTGCACGCGGACGTCGGGATCGACGACAACTTCTTCGAGCTCGGCGGCACGTCGATCTCGGCGATCAAGATGGCGGCCGCCGTCCAGGAGGAACTCGGTGTGACGCTGCCGGTCCGGGACGTCATGCTGCACCCCACGATCGAGGCGCTCGCCGCGCGGGTGCGCGGTGAAAGCGCCGATGCCTCACGGTCCGCGGAGGCCGGCAGCCTGGTGGAGTTCCGCGCCGGAGGTGGCCGCCGGCGGTTGGTGTGCGTGCATCCCGCCGGCGGCACGGCCTTCTGCTATCTGCCGTTGTCCTCGGCACTGCCCGACGACGTCGGCGTGGTGGGCCTCCAGGCGCCCGGCATCAATCCGGGCGAGTCCACCCTGCCCGGTGTCGAGGCGATGGCCGAGGAGTATCTGCGGCTCGTCGGTCCCCGCGACGACGAGGTGCTGGTGCTGTGCGGACTCTCGTACGGCGGACTGATCGCGTACGAGATGGGCCGTCGCCTGGTGGCCGCCGGACACGAGAGGGTGAGTGTGGTCCTGCTCGACACCCACGGCGCGGAGGACGCGGCGCGGCGTGCCGCGATCGCACCGGTCGGCATGGACGAGTTCCGGGACAAGCTGGTGCGGTTCAACGGCATGTACCCGGGCATCGACGACGACCAGGTGGCCCGGTACCTGACCGTCTACAACCACCACCGCGAGACGGCGCGCGACTACGCCGTGCCCGCGTCGCCGGCCCGCGTCGTGCTGTTGCAGGCGACGGCCGTGGAGGACGAGGACGCGGGCGGTGCGGCCGACCGGATGCGCGCGTTCTGGCAGCGGCGCGTCAGCGGTGAGTTCGTCGTCGAGCCCGTGGCCTGCGGCCACTGGGACATGTTGGAGAGCGGCGAACTGCCGCGCGTCGCCGCCGTCCTCGCCGCCGAACTGGAGCGGCCGGGGTCCGGACCGGGCGTGACCGGGACGGAGCGCACGACACTTTCTGGTACGTCGGAGGCATGATGGAACCCCTCAACACGTCCCCCGCCGACCTGGCGGAGGACATGAGCACACCGGCCGGGATCGCCCTCGGGGTGCACCGCCAGGCTCTGCGCACACCGCGGGCGGACGCGGTCGCCGACGGCGACGTACGGCTGGACTACGCGACGCTGAACGCCTCAGCGGCCGCGGTGGCCTCGGAGTTGGGCCGCCGCGGCGTGACCGCCGGACAGGCTGTCGCGGTGGCGCTGCCGCGCTCGTGGCAGCTGGTCTGCGTGATGCTGGGCATCCTTCGGCTGGGTGCGCGCGTGGTGCCGCTGGATACACAGAGTCCCGGCGAGCGCCGTCTCTTCGTGCTGCGTGATTCCGCCGCGGCCGCCGTGGTGTGCGCCGCCCCCGAGGACCTCACCGGACTCCCGGAGGGTGTACGGGCGTTCGGCGTGGACACATTGCTGCCCGAACTCCCCGACGCGGCGGTCACGCTGCGGGAACCCGCCGCCACCGGCGATGTGTCCTTCCTGTTCTACACCTCCGGGACGACCGGGCGGCCCAAGGGCGTCGAGGTCCGCGACGCCGGGATCATCCGGCTGGCGCAGCCCGGCTACGTCCGCGTCGGGCCCGGCCTGCGCTACTCGTGTCTCGCGAATCCCGCGTTCGACGCGCTGAGTTTCGAGGTCTGGGTGCCGCTGCTGACCGGCGGCTGCTGTGTGGTCCTGCGTGACGCGGAGGTGCAGACCCCCGAGAGTCTCGCCGCGGCGCTTCGACGCGAGCGGGTGGACACCGTCTTCATCACGACCGCGCTGTTCAACGCCGTGGTCACGGCCGTGCCGGACTGCTTCGCCGCGGCCGGCGAGGTCCTGGTGGGCGGTGAGCAGCTCGACTCGCGCGTGATGCGCCGCTGGTATCGGGACAACCCCGGCAGCGGTACACGTCTGTTCAACATCTACGGCCCCACGGAGTGCACCACCTTCGCCCTGTGCCATCCGATACCCCGGGACTTCGACGAGGACGTGGTGCCGATCGGCAGGCCCCTTCCGCGGACCGGCTCCGTCCTGGTCGTGCCGGGCCAGGAGAGGGTTGCCGCGCCCGGTGAGGTCGCCGAACTCCTTTTGAGCGGTGCCGGGCTCGCGGCCGGCTACCGCAACCTCCCCGACGAGACCGGGCGCCGCTTCGTGCGGCTCGCGTGGCTCGACGGCGGCGAGGCGCGGTACTACCGCACCGGTGACCTCGTGCGCACCGACGCGGACGGCCGGGTGGAGTACGTCGGACGCACCGACCGCCAGGTGAAGGTCCGCGGCTTCAGGATCGAACCCGGCGAGGTGGAACGGCGCGTTCTCGCCCACCCGGCGGTCGAACGGGCACACGTGTGCACGCGCCGTGCGGGCGAGGCGGGGCCGAACGAGCTGCTGGCGTTCGTCGTCCTGCGACAGGAGCTGACCTACGAGGAGTTCGAGGGACACCTCGCGGCCCAGCTGCCGGCCTACATGCGCCCGCACCGGATCCATCTCGTGGAGGACCTGCCGCTCAACGCCAACGGCAAGGTCGACCAGGCCGCGCTGCTCGGGCGGGCCGGACGTCCCTGGCGGCCTGCCGCCACCGACGGACCGGCGACGACGGAGACGGAGCGTGAGGTCCTCGCGCTCGCGGAGGAGGTTCTGGGGACCACCGGCCTCGGGCTCGGCGACCGGTGGATCGCCAGTGGCGGCGACTCGTTGAAGGCCTTGCGACTCCGCTTCGCCGTCCGGAAGCGGTGGGGCCGCGACCTGGCGCAGGCGGTGGTCCTCCACGGTGACCTCGCCGCTGTGGCCCGGGCCGTCACCTCGGCCGGCCCGTCCGGGGAGAGCGGCTGTCCGGCACCGGTCGTCGCAGGGGCCCGCTCGGCGCCGGCCACGAGTGAGCAGCAGCGGCTGTGGCTCCTGCAGCGCCGGGCGCCGGGCTCCCTGGCGTACTCCGTCAACCAGGCCTTCCGGGTGGACGGGCCCGTGGACGTCGTCGCCCTCCGCGGCGCGCTGCGGACCCTCGTGACCGACCACGCGGCGCTGCGGACGGGCTTCGCCCTCGGTCCGGAGGGCCTGTGCCAGGCCGTCGGCGAACCGTACGACCCCTGGCACGAGCCGGATACGGACCGGATGGGGGACGCGGACGCGGCGGAGGCCTTCGGCGGCACCTTCTTCGCCGAACCGTTCGACCTCGCCGTCCCGCGGATGCTCCGTGCCTGCTGGCTGCCCCATGAGGGTGGTGGAACGCTTCTGCTGCACCTGCACCACATCGCCGTCGACGGCTGGTCGCTGAGCATCCTCCTGCGGGACCTGTCCGCCCGGTACGCCGACGCCACCGGCGTCCCGGGCGGCCGGCCCGAGGAACCGGCACCGGCTCCGACCCCGCTCGACTACGCCGCCTGGCAGAGCGACTGGTTCGCGACGCCCGCCTACGGGGCGCAGCGCGACCGGCTCCTGGCCCACTACCGGGAACGGGAGGAAGCACAGGAAGCGCTGCCTGTCCGGGACGCGGCCCCGGCGCCGCGGGCGCGGCTGCTGCACACCTCCCTGGACGTCGCCCGGCGGGCCACGCTCGACCTGCTCTGCACCGAACTCGGAGCGACCCGCTTCCAGGTGCTGCTGAGCCTGTTCTCCGTGAGCGTGTACGGCGTGACCGGCCTGGTACGCCCCCGCATCGCCGCCCCGGTCGCCAACCGCCCGGTACGCGAGTTCGAGAACAGCGTCGGCATGATGGCGAACACCGTGCTGCTGCCCGTGACCGTCTCGCCTCGGAAGGACCTGCGCTCGCACCTCGCCCGCACAGCGGCCGCCGCCGGTGAGGTGCTGCGACACCACGAGGTGGCGCTGGCCGACGTGCTGACCGGTTGGGAGGGGGTCGGTGACGGCACCCCCTTCGATCTGCTGTTCGTCCTGGAGAACACCGATTTCGGGGCGCTGCGGCTGCCCGGCTGCGTCCAGCGCCCCCTGTGGTGGGCTCCGGCGGAGGCCAAGTGCCCGATGACGGTGTCCGTGGTCGAGCACCCGGACGGCCTCGACCTGCTGTGGGAGTACGCCGATGACCGGTTCAGCGACGACGCCGTCGAGGCGATGGCCGAGTTGTTCCGGCGGTGCGTGGACGCGCTCGCGTCCGGTGGCCGCTCCACCCCGCAGCAGCTGATCGCGCCGTACCGGCGGTCCCTGCCGGCGCCCGGTCGCGGGCCCGCCCGGGAACCGGGCTTCACCACGGTCGCCGAGGGCTTCGCCCGGCAGGTCGCCCGGATCCCGGACTCCCCCGCCGTCATCGCGGCGGACGGAAGCGTCCTGGACTACGCGACGCTCGATGCCCTCGCCTCGGTCCTCGCCTCGGAACTGGCGGGCCGCCACCCGATTCCGGCCGACGGCAGCGCCTGCCGGGCGGCCCTGTACCTGGAACCCTCCGTCGAGCACGTGGTGGCCCTGCTGGCCCTGGCGCGGCTGAACATCACCGCCGTCCCCCTCGACCCCTCGTACCCGCTCGAAGCGCTGCGCCACGTCGTGGAGCGGACCGACCCCCTGTGCGTCCTGGTGCCGGGGGACGGCGCTCCGGTCCTGGACACGCTGCTCGACGACGGCGTGGTGCGCCACCCCGTCGTCCTGGCCGTCCCGGGACCGGGCGCGGGTGAGGTCCCGGGGACGGCGTACGACGGGCGCGCGCACGACGGCGCGCGGCCGCTGTACACCCTGTTCACGTCCGGCTCCACCGGCGTGCCCAAGGGCGTCCAGATCTCCGACCGCACGCTGTGCGACCTGATCAGGTGGCAGTCCGGCCCCGGCGGCCTGACCGCACCGGCGGCGACCCAGCAGTTCTCGGCGCTGGCGTTCGACGTGTCCTTCCAGGAGATCTTCGGGACGCTGTGCACGGGCGGCAGCCTCCAGCTCGTACGCCCCGAGTGGCGCCAGGACGTGCCCTCGCTGCTGGAGCGGCTGGAGTCCGCGGGCACCGAGCGGATCTTCATGCCCTATGTCGCCCTGCAGTTGCTCGCGGACTACGCGGTGCGCCTGGGCCGGTTCCCCTCCCGGCTGCGCGAGGTGGTCACCGCGGGCGAGCAGCTGGTGTGCACCGACACCATCCGTCGCTGGTTCGCCGGACTGACCGGCGCCCGCCTGTTCAACCACTACGGGCCGACCGAGACGCATGTCGTCAGCGCCCTGTGCCTGGAGGGAGACCCGGGCAGCTGGCCCGAACGGCCCGCCATCGGCCGCCCGGTGGCCGGCGCCGACCTGCGCGTGGTGGACGCCGAGGGCGATCCGGTGCCGCCCACGTGCACCGGTGAGCTGCTCATCGGGGGCACCATGACCACCCGCTGCTACCTCGGCGAACCCGCCGACGACACACGCTTCGTCGAGGTGCCGGGTGAGGGCCTGTTCTACCGCAGCGGCGACCGGGCGTGGTTCGACCGCGAGGGCCTGCTGCACTACGCGGGCCGGGACGACCAGCAGATCAAGCTGAGCGGGCACCGGCTGGAACTCGGCTCGGTCGAGGCGGCTCTGCTGCGGCATCCGACGGTGGTCAACGCCGTCGTCGTGTCCGAAGGCGACCGGTTGACCGCCTGTCTGGAGCTCGGGGACGACTGCCCGCCCTCGGACGACCTGACCGCACACCTCTCCTCGCTCCTGCCCGCCTACGTCCGTGTGGACCGCTTCAGAAGACTGCGGAAGCTCCCGCGCACTCCGAGCGGCAAACTGGACCGGCGGGCCGCGCTTCGGGCACCGGGCGAGGAGCTGGGCCGCTCAGCCGTGGCCCGCACCGGACTCTCCGCCGAGGAGGAACTTCTCGCTGTCGCCTTCGAGGAAGTCACCGGCGCCGCGATCGGACCGGACCAGACCTTCTTCGACGCGGGTGCCTCCAGTCTCACTCTCATGCGCTTCCACCTCCGCTGCACCACAGTGCTCGGTCTGCGCTTCGGCGTGGCGGATCTGTTCGAGCACGTCACCGTCCGGTCCCTGGCACGGTATCTCTCCGCCCGCGACCTCCCCGGCACCATGACGCCCGCCGCACCGGCCGGGCCCACCGCGCCGCCGGAGCCGGGCGAACCGATCGCGGTCGTCGGTATGGCGGTACGGCTGCCCGGCGCCCCGGACCTGGCGTCGTTCTGGGACCTGGTGGTCTCCGGCGGTACCGGCATCCGGCGCGTCGACGCCCCGGAGGGGGTCATCGGCGCGCACAGCACGCTCGACGGGATGCTCGACTTCGACCCGGGTCACTTCGGCATCAGCCCGCAGGAAGCCCGCCTGATGGACCCTCAGCAACGTCACCTGCTGATGGCGTGCGTCCAGGCGCTGGCACACGCCGGAGTCGCGGACACCTCCGCCCAACGTGTGGGCCTGGTCGCCGGCGCCGGGGAGAACACCTACTTCCAGTCCCTGCTCCGCGAAGCCGACCCCGGTCGCCTGCCCGACGGTTTCCAGCTCGCCCTGCACCACGAGAAGGACTTCCTGGCCACCAAGGTGGCCTACCACCTCGGACTGACCGGCCCCGCCTTCAGCGCGCAGACGGCGTGCTCCAGTTCACTCGTGGCCGTGCATCTCGCGGCCGGCATGCTCCGGCAGGGAGACGCCGACGTGATGCTCGCCGGAGGCGTACTCGTCGACCCGGGCCTCAGCGGCGGCTACCGCTACCGCCCGCAGCACATCTTCTCCGCGGACGGCGACTGCCGCCCCTTCAGCGACGACGCGACCGGGACGATCGGCGCGAGCGGCGTCGGCGTCGTGGTCCTCAAGCCCCTGCGGCGGGCGCATCGGGACGGCGACACCGTATACGGGGTCATCAAGGGCTCCGCGATCAACAACGACGGCGCGGCGAAGATGAGTTACACAGCACCTTCGCTGGCCGGGCAGCGCGAGGTGATCCGGACCGCGCTGGCCAGGGCCGGCCGGACCGGCGCGGACCTCGGCTACGTGGAGGCCCACGGGACCGGCACCCGGCTGGGTGACCCGATCGAAGTCAGCGCGCTGCGCCAGGCGTTCGGCGTGGACGAGTCCGGGCGTTGCGCCCTCAGCTCCGTCAAGAGCCAGCTGGGCCACATGGGAGCGGCGGCCGGTGTGGTGGGCCTCGTGCGGGCCGTCCTCGCCGTGCACCACGGCACCGTCCCGCCGAACCTCAACTTCCGCGCCTTCAACCCGGAGATCGGCTCCGACCCGACCCCCTTCTTCGTCCCGGAACGCGCCCTCCCCTGGCCGGCGGGCCGCGAACGGGTGGCCGCGGTGAGCAGTTTCGGGATCGGCGGCACCAACGCCCATGTCATCGTGGAGCAGGACACCCGGAACGGCTCGGCCGTGACGGGCGCGACGCCCCTGTGCCTGGTGCTGTCCGCGTCCAGCGCGGAGGCGCTGGCAGCCGACGCGGCGCGGATCGCCGACTACCTGCATCTGCGGCCCGAACGCTACGCGTCGGTGCTGCGCCATCTGCAGACCGGGCGGGCGGTCCGTGCCCTTCGGGTCGCGTCACCCCTCACGGACGCTCCGTCCGCCGTACGGTGGCTTCGCGCGGTGGCCGCGGGCGAGGTCGCGCACGGCGCCGCGGACCCGGACGCCCCCATGGTCTCCTCCGCCGGCCGCACGGCGCGCGCACTCGCCGATGCGTGGACGGCGGGGGCTTCCGTCGACTGGCGGACGGGCCCCGCCCCGGCCCCCTGGGACTTCCCGCCCCCTTCCTTCGCGCTCGCGGAGTACGACTTCGACCGCACGCCCCGGACCGCGGCCGCGGCGCCCCGGCGGCTGCCCGGGGCCGAGTGGCTGCACCAGCCGCACTGGGTGAGGCTCCGCCGTGCCGCCGTCGCGGGCAGCGCCGCGCGGGCCGACCGTGCGTCCGTCGTGGTCGTCGTGGCCTTCGAGAGCACTCCGCAGGAAGCGCTCGCACCGTTCCGGGACGTGGCGTCACGCGTGGTACGGGTGCGTCCGTCCGACGGGTTCGCACGCAGGGGACCAGACCTCTTCGACGCCGACCCGGCCGACGCGGCCTCCCTGGGCCTGCTCCTCGACGCGCTGTCCGCGGACGGCACCCTGGCCCTGGACGACACGGAATGGGTGCACGCGCTGCCCCTGGACGTGACGGGACCGGTCGGTGCCGGCGCGCTGCGACGGGCCCGGCACGCCTGTCTGGACACCGGCGCGGCCCTGGCCGAGGCGCTGTCCGGGCGGACCGGTTCGCCACGCGTGTGGTGGCTGTCCCATGGCGCGCGGCCCGTGGCCGGCACGGTCCGCAGGCCTGAACTGGCACTCCTGGCCGGGCCGGTCGAGGTCGGCGCCCAGGAGGCCGTCCTGGACGGCCACTGGCTGGATCTCCCCGATCACGACCTCACCCGGTGGGGCGGACAGGTGGCCTCGCTCCTCGCCGGAACACGGCGGGCCGGGCGGCCCGGCGGTACGGCGCTGCCCAGGCAGATCGCGCTCCGGGAGGGCTACTGGTGGCGGCAGCACACCGCGCCCGTGGAAACACCGTCCGGCCCGGAACCCCTCGCACCGTCCGGTGAGGAGACGGTCCACCTGGTACTGGGCGGCACGGGTGGTATAGGCCGCGCCATCGCCGCCTGGCTGCTGGAGCACACCGGCGGCCGGGTCCTGCTGCTGTCGAGGAATCCACGGCTGCCCGGGGAGCTGAAACCATGGGCCGACCGTGTGGGCCTCCTCCCGGCCGATCTGGCGGTCATGACCGTGCACGAAGTGGTGGCGGCCGTGGCGCGCCGCACTCAGCGGCTGGACAGCGTGGTCCATGCCGCCGGCCTCGGATACGGAGGGCTGCTCGTACGACGCGACGCCCAGGCGATGCGCGAGGCCGCCAAGGCCAGGGAGACGGGCGCGCTCGTCCTGGAACACCTGATCGAGACCATGCGGCCGGAGATCGCGGTCTACTGCTCCTCGATGTCCGCTCTGCTCGGCGGTGTCGGCCAGAGCGACTACGCGGCCGGCGCGAGCCTCCTCGACGCCTTCGCCCACCACCGCGCCGCGGAGACCGAGAGGACGGTCAGGATCGGCATCGACTGGGACATCTGGAGCGAGACCGGCATGGCGACCCGGGTCCCGAACCCGGACAGCCGCCACCGGGCCCACCTGGAGGTCGGCATGACGGTCGAGGAGGGCAAGGCGGTCTTCGGGCACGCCCTCGCCCTGCAGCTGCCGCAGCTCCTCGTCTCCACGACCGGCATCGAGGTCTCCCGCGCGTTCTACGCCCCGTCCGGCGGCGATCCGGCGGAGCCGCTCGGCTCGCGTGCCGACGAGGAGATCCGCGCGGAAGGCGCGACGGACTCGCCCGGCCCGGACGGTGCCGCGGAGCGGGCCGACACCATGACCCGCCTGATCCAGGACCTGCTCGGCGTCGACGAACTGGACCCGGACGACTCCCTTTACGACCTCGGAGCCGACTCGCTCACCCTGATCACGCTCATCGCCCAGATCGAGGACGACTACGGCGTCGCGTTCGACCTGTCCTCCTTCAGCTACCGGGTCAGCCTGACCGAGATCCTCAAACACGTCGAGGCGGCCGTCAGCTCCGCGGGTCCCGTCGACGTGGCCGCCACGGGCACCGGCCCGCGGGTCGCCCTCGACGTCTGGCAGGAGGGGACGAGCTCGGCCGTCCTGTGCCTGGTGCACCCCGTGGGCGGGGACATCCAGGCCTACCGGTCGCTGGTCGCAGCCCTGGGACCCGAGCCGACCGTGTGCCTGATCGCCGATCCGGCACTCCGGGACGCCACGCTGCCCCCGTGGTCACTCGCCGAACGCGCCCGTCACTACGAGGCGGCGCTGCGCGACCGCTTCGGAGGCCCGGACCACTCGGTCCACCTGGCCGGTTGGTCCTTCGGCGCCCGGGTGGCCATGGAGATGGCCGGCCTGGCCGAGTCCGACGGGCGGCCCTTCGAAGCGCTCCACCTGCTGGACCCGCCGCCGCCGCGGGCAGCCGGGCTGGTCGCTTCCTACGACAAGGACGACCTCGAGAAGCTGTTCGCCGCGGAGCTCGGTTCCGGCTCGGCATCGGTGCCGGCCGAGCGCGTCCAGGCGTACGCCGAGGGTCTGGCCCGCTGCTGCCGGGCGAACCTGCACAGCCTGGCCGAGCACCGCGTGCGGCCGCTGTCGGTCACTCCCACCTCCCTGTGGCTGGCCGAACGGTCCACGGCGGGTTTGCCCGCACCCGAGGACAAGGAGGAGACGGACCGTCAGTGGAGCGCGTGCCTGCCCCACTCCGCCGTTCGCCGGTCACTGCCCACCGACCACTACGGCATCGTCGCGGCACCGCACGTGGGCACCGTGGCCGAGGCCGTCGCAGCGATGCTGACGGAACCGGTCACCGGCGTGCACCACGGCCAACAGCCGGGGCGCGCCCGGTGAGCGCCTGCCCCGTCCCGCCCCACGAGATCCACGGCGACCTCGCCCCGGGCCGCCGCACCACCCTCGCCGAAATGCTCGGCCGAGGCCTCTGAACCCCTCTGGAGGATGTCCCATGGAGTCATACGAACGCGAAGCGCTGGAAGCGGTGACCACACGTCCCGTGCACCCGTACCGCACGCTCACGGTGGAGCGGATCACCCCCGTGCTGGGCGCGGAGGTCTCGGGCGTCGACCTGTCGAAGGAGCTGCCCGCGGAGCAACTGGACGAGATACGCACCGCGTTCCGCGATCACCACGTCCTGGTCTTCCGCGATCAGGAGATCACCGTCGAGGACCACAAGCGGTTCGCCGGCGCCTTCGGTGAGCTGCGACCGGTGAACCCGCCGCCCGAGGAGGGCGACCCCTACATCCTGGAGATCCGCACCACGTCGGCGGCGGCCAACGTGGCGGGGAACGGCTGGCACGCCGACGGCACCGCCGACGCCGAACCGTCGCTCGGGTCGATGCTCTACATCACCGAGATCCCCGAGCCGGGCTGCGGTGGAGACACCCTCTTCGCCAACATGCACCTGGCCTACGACCTGCTCTCCCCCGCCATGCGCTCCCTGCTGGACCAGCTCACGGCCGTACACGACGGCGCCCACGCACTGGCGGGTTACACCCCGCCCGCGGACTACGTCATCCCCCGGAGCGAGCATCCGCTCGTCGCCCGGCACCCCGAGACCGACCGAAAGCTGCTCTACGTCAACAAGGCGTACACCAGTCGCGTCCCCCAGCTCTCCGACCAGGAGAGCCGGGCCCTGCTCGGGATGCTCTTCGACACCATCGCCCGCACGCCCGTCCTGCACTGCCGCGTCCGATGGACACCGGGCACTCTCGTGCTCTGGGACAACCGCTGCGTGCAGCACCACGCCACGTACGACTACTACCCCTACGCCCGCTACGGCCGGCGCGTGGCCATCAACGGCGGGCCCGTGAAGGGCTGACGACACGAACGAACGCGCGTGCGGCGTCGCACGGAGACCCGGCGGGCTCCGCGCGACGCCGCACGCGTATCCGCTCAGGGAGCGGGGCGGCTCGATCCGCGTCGGTGCGGCGGTGAGGGTGTCAGTCCGCGAGGGTGTTGTGGTTGACGATTCCCTCCACCATGTGAGCGACCGCCCCGGTCAGCGGACTGGCCACTCCGCTGCCCACCACATCGGGAAGCCGGTGCGCCTCGGCCTCGGTGACCGCGACCATGCCCCAGAAGGCGTTGAAGCCCGAAGGATCCCTCGGCTTGTCGGTGGCCACAGCCACCGTCATGACTCCGCCCGCTTCGGAGAGGGCGAGCGCACCCATCTGCCGCAGCGTGCCGGGATCGTGCTCCTCGGCCGCCACCACGCTCCACCCCGTCACCTCGGTGTGTCGCAGTGCGGCGACGAGGCTGCCGGCCGTGTCGGGCCCGGTGAGAACGATGTCGGGCAGTACGAGAGCCACTGGCCCCTGCGTCATCGGCAGAGCCGACCTGACCGCTCCGTCGAGACCCGGCTCGATCGAGTCGTCCTGGTGGACGAAGACCATCTGGAAGGTTTCGGAGTAGCGTGTGAGATAGCGCACCGTGTCGAGCTTGTGTGTGCCGAAGACGACGACGAGGCGCACATGAAGGCCGCTCTTCGCGAGCTCGACCACTGCTTCCAGGCTGCGGTCCAGAATGGTGACCCCGGGAGCCAGACAGTGCAGCTCCTTCGGGTAGGGCGCCCCGAAACGTGTTCCGAATCCCGCGCACGGCAGGATGACCGAAACATCAGGGACGGGCACGGACGAACCAGGCATTGGGTAGTTCTCCGTCTGTGTCGGCGATCGAAAACCTTGCACGCCTTGCCGGACACCGGCGGTCCGAGGCCACACTTTCGACCCCTGAGACAGCGCGGCACACACCGTCGTCGCTGAGACCGCCGCCGCTGGAAACACGCTGCGGCGACCGCCCGGGCCTTCGGCGTCAGGTCGCCGGAGGTGCACCGACGCGTCGACGACGTGCAACCCTACTGCGGATCGGGTGGGTTGGCCCGGGTGCGATGCGGGCACCACCGCCACGGTGGGGCAAGGACAGGAGCGGCCTACCCATGTCGGACGCGGACAACTCCGAATCCGGCGGGCTGATTTCGTCCGCGCAGTGACTCGGACCCGGCTAGGCGGTCCACCGGTCTGACGGTGTGTCGACACCTGGCCCTTCAGCAACACACGCGGCCTACACTGCTGCCGCACAGTCGTGACGACCGACGCATCACCGTCGGAGGGCCGCCGTGCCCACGACGTGGGCCGGCAGGGCCTCCAACGCCTGGGATGACGTAGCGAAAGAGGGCGCGCAATGCGGGTGTTGTTGTCCACATACGGAACGCGTGGCGATGTCCAGCCGCTGATGGCACTCGCGGTGCGACTGCGGGAGCTCGGTGCGGAGGTGCGGATGTGTGCCCCGCCGGACGAGGAGTTCGCCGACCGGCTCGCGGAGATCGGGGTGCGACTCGTGCCGCTCGGACCGCCGGTGGGAGAGTTGATGCGCGGTACGAGTCTGCCGTCGGCGGCGGACCTGTCCCGGTACAGAACCGAGATGGTCGCCGCGCAGTTCGACGTCCTCCCCGCGGCGGCCGACGGCTGTGACGCGTTGGTGGCCGCCGGGCTGGCCCAGATCGGCGCGCGGTCCGTGGCCGAGGCAGCGGGCATCCGCTACGTGTACGCCAGCTACGCGGCGGTACACCTGCCCTCCGCGCATCATGCGCCTCCCCCGCGGCCGGGCTGGCCGGAGCCGGAGGCACACGACAACGGGACGCTGTGGGAGCTGGACGCCGGCCATGTGAACGCGCAGTTCAGCGAGACGCTCGACAGCCACCGGGCGGCGATCGGTCTGCCGCCGGTGGACAACGTCCGCGACCATGTCCTCACCGGCCGGCCGTGGCTGGCGGCCGATCCGGTGCTTGGACCGTGGCGGCCCACGCCGGGCCTCGACGTCGTGCACACGGGTGCGTGGACCCTGCCGGACGAACGCCCGCTCCCGGACGACCTGACGGCCTTCCTGGACGCGGGCGCGCCGCCCGTCTACGTGGGGTTCGGCAGCATGCGTCCGTCAGCGGACGTCGTCCGCATGGCCACCGAGGCGATCCGTGGGCGGGGACACCGCGTACTCCTGTCCGGACGGGCGGACCTGGCCGCGCACGGCGACCGGGACGACTGCTTCGCCGTCGCCGAGGCCAACCACCAGCGTCTGTTCACCAGGGTGGCCGCCGTGGTGCACCACGGCGGCGCGGGTACGACGTTGACGGCGGCCCGGGCGGGCGCGCCGCAGGTGGTGATACCTCTCCAGCTGTCCGACAATCCGTACTGGGCCGGGCGGGTGGCAGACCTGGACCTCGGTGCGACACTGGACGGCCCGACTCTCACTGCCGCATCGCTGGACGTCGCGTTCAAGGCGGCCCTGGCACCGGAGACCCGGGCGCGGGCGGAGGCTCTGGGAAGCCGGATGCGTACCGACGGAGCGGCGGTGGCCGCCGGCCTGCTGGTCGACGCCCTGCGATGAGACACACGGCCCTCCCCCGCGGCGGCGCCGCGTCTCGCCTGACCCGGCGCCGTGCGCTTCAGCGGCGAGGCACCGTGATGGTCCTCTGGGCGGTGACGCCGTTGACCGTCACACGCAGCACCGCAGTGCCCGGACGCAGTGCGGTGATCAGGCCGGTGGCGGGCTCGTAGGAGATAACGGGCGCAGCTCCCCGTGGCGTGACCGCTTCAGGGGTCGAACCGCTGATCTCGGCGCGGATTCCGGACCAGTCCGCCCCGACCGGCCAGGCGACCGGAACCGTGCGAGTGCCGTCCTGAGTGAGGGTGGCCGCCGCATGAGCCCGGTCACCCGCCGCGAGCCGGTCGGGAGCGGTCAGGTTCACGGAGTCGGTACGTGCGTGCATCTCGGCCCGGAGCCACCGCTGGGAGTCGCGCGCGGGGACATCGAACCGGTCGTCGACGCGCCCCTTCCGCGGGTCGATGCCCAGCATCGTCCAGCCGGTGAAGCCTCCGTTGTCGGGCGTACTGGCCGGATTCTTACCGGAGTTGCCGTTCACGAGATAGGGCACACCGTCGACCGTGGTAGCCGCGAACGCCCCCACATGGCCACTGATGAAGGCAGCGGACTTGTGGGCTTCGACCCGGAAGTCGGCCAGCCACTTCTCGACCAGTTCCGCTTCCTTGCGGTCTCCGAGTTGGCTGGCCTTGTCCGGCAGCGGGTCCTGGGTGGGGTGGTGCTCGAAGACCACGACGCCGCTCACTGAGCGGTCACTCCGGGCCGCCTCCAACTGGTCGTGCAGAAGCTGGAGTTGGGCGAACCCGCCGCCGCGCAGGGTGCCGCTGGAGGTGTCGAGGGTGATGAAGCGGGTGTGCTCGGCGTCGAACACGGAGGTGGTGTCGCCGAAGGCGGCCCTGAAGTTGACGGTGGACCCGGGGCCCATCGCCTCGTGGTTGCCCGGAACGTAGTGCCACGGGACCTTCCCGCCGGTCAGTCCGTCGAACTCGTCGAGCAGAGTGCGGGCGAGCGCGAAGTCGGCCGGCGATCCTTCGTCGACGAAGTCACCGTTGATGACCAGCATGTCGGGCTCGGCCCTGGCTATCTCGGCGAGCGTGCGGCGCGCGGCCTCGACGAGCGGACTGTTCGGGTCGCGAGCGACGAACTGGGCGTCCGACATCACCGCGACCCGCAGGGGCCTCCCGTCGACGGTGCCGTCGGTGACCACCACGGGGTCGGTGATCTTCGGACCGGCGGGCAGTTCCACATCGGGTGCGACCTTGACGCGCAGATCGCTGATGGTCACCTCACCCGTGTAGGAGCGGGCGGCGCTGGTCTCCAGCAGACGCACGCGCTGCAGCGTCAGGGGGTAGGGAGTGCCGACGGGCACGGGGAACTCGACCTTCCGCCAGCCGGTCCAGGTGATCACGGGCCCGTCGAGGTTGGCGGTCACGCCGGCGGCCGTGCGGTACTGCAGGCGTGGCCAGGCGCCGTTGCCGTCGCCGTTGATCCACATCGTGACCGCCTGCGGCTGTCCCGGGAGCGGAATCGCCTGCGGCGGCACCGCGTACTGCCCGCGGGTGGCCGTCGACTTGGTGAAGTCGTAGCTCAGGCGCAGTCCGGGTGTGCCGTCGTGCCCGGGGGCCGGGGCGACCGATCCGCCGGGGGCGCGGTCGTCGGCCGATGTCCAGGAGTCTGCGTCGGCGAGGTCGGCGACCGTGTTCTCGGCCAGGCCCACCGTGACGGCCACCTGGGTCGTCAGCGTGCCCACGGTGAGGTGCAGGGTGGTCGACGCCGCGTCCTTGAGGCCTCGCAGGGTGAAGGTCGCGTCGCCGGAGGGTTGCAGGGACACCACACCGTCGCCACCGGTGATCTTGACGTCGGAGGCGTCGATCGGGGCGGAGTCCCCGAGGGCGTCGTATCCGGTGATGGTGAGCGGGGCGGTGTCCTGGATGCCGTCGAGGGCGACCACGCTCCTGCTCGGCGCGATGCGCACGGCGGGGGCGAGTACGGTCAGGGCGGTCCCTCCCGCAGCTCCGTGGTCGCCGGATGCCTCCACGCGGGTGACGCCTGGACGCCGTCCGGTGACCAGGGCGGTTCCGCCCCCGGAAGGCGTGATCGACACCTTTCCGGAGTCCTTCCACCTCACTCGGCCCACCGGCAGCGGAGCGTACGTCTCGTCGTGGGCGAGCGCGCGTACGGTGCGGTGCAGGTGGGGGAACAGCTTGTCGGAGCCGTCTGCCGTGAGTGCGGGCCGGACTCGGAAGCCGCGGACCGTGCCGGAGCCGGGAGCGGCGAACAGGCCGAGGCCGTTGGCGACCTGGCGCTCCGAACCGTCCGACGGGCTGCTTATCAGGCCCGTGGCGGTTTCGCCTGGAAGCCGGGCGGCCATCGTGGTCGAACCGCCGCCGTCCATGTTCAGGGCGTTGGCGGCACCGAGGCCCTTCATGAGGTCGCCGAGTTCGTTGAGGTCCATGCCCCGGCTGTCGGTCTGCTTGCCGTCGATGGCGACCAGGTACATCGTCCGGCCGTCCGCGGAGAAGCCGACGGCCGTGCGGGACGTCGCCGTGACCGTATCGCCCTCGGTGAAGCGCCGGACGGTGCCGTTGTCGACCAGCACCTGTCCGCCGCCGACCGCGACGGCCACCTTCCCGAAGTCGGCTCTCGGCCGGTACGCGACGGACACGGCGTCACCCACCCGCAGGCGAGCCAGGGTGTCGGCACCGGCCTCGCGGCCGAGCAGCACGCTGGTTCCCGCCGGGACCGGATCCGCGCCGGCCGAGGGGCGCACCTCGGTGACCCTGCCGCCGCGCAGCCTGACTTCGGTGACGCGATCCGCACCGGCCACCGGCTTGGTGCGCGGGGCCGGACCCCACGCGTCGGTGAACAGGCCGAGCCCACCGGCCGTGAGTTGCGGGGAGTTGACGCCGGAGAGCTTCAGTGGCTCGGCTCCCGGGACTGTGACCTCTCCCTCGAGGAACACCTGGGCCAGTCTGCCGAGCCCGTCCGCCCCGATGGCGACGGACTGGGTACGGCCCTCGGTCGCCGAGTTGACCAGGCCGCCCTTGCGGGACACAGCCGCCCCGATGGGAGCCTCGGTGTCGTTCATGTCGAAGTAGTCGCCGTTGACCGCGGCGATCGCCCCGGTCCTGGCGGCCTGTTCGGTCACCTGGGACTTGCCGGTGACCGTACCGGAGGAGATGTGGTCCACCCGGAGGCGGCTCTCGCCGAGGTCGGCGACCAGCACCTGCCCCCGGACCCATCCCCCGGAGCCGAAGCGGTCGAACCGGGTGAGGTCGAGGCCGGGGGCGACGGGGGTGCGGGTCTCGTCGGTCACGATCGACTGGCCGGGCGTGCTGGGTATCAGGCCGTGGCCCCGCTCGGGCACGGGCGCGGGAACCGGCCTCGGCAGATCGGGGCTGAGCGCCTGAGCGGTCGTCATCATTCCCGCGCCGATGCTGAGCGAGGTCGCCAGGGCGAGGACGACGGCGCTGCGCCGCACCGCCGGTCGCGCTCGGCGAAGGCCGGGGTCAAGAGGGAAAGGCACAGGGTGACTTCCTTTGAAACTGGTTGTGGACAGGTCACTCCCAGTGAATGTGCGGTTCATGTCCCCGCGCCGCGCCTCGCATGGTCACCGGGGAGGCACGACATGAACATTCCCTGACATCCAGCACGTGGAGGCTGTCCATGCTGTACGGGCCGCCGCATGCCCGGGACGTCGAAGTCGGCCTGCACCGGGCCGCGCCGGATCGGAACGCGGTGACACGAGCGGGCTACAGGAAACGCGACAGCGACAGCGACAGCGACAGCGACAGCGACAGCGACACAGGAACTGCTTCGTTCACGGCGATGGTGCGGTGGACGCGACGCCGCTGCGCAGAGCGCGCATCGCGAGGGCACCGGCGAGAGGACCGGGCGCGAGCAGGAGGAAGGCGTACTGCCAGTCGAGGGCTTCGGCCAGGAGGGGGGTGAGCTGGATGGTGACGACGGTGAGGGCGAACCCGATCGCCGTCTGGGCGGTGAGCGCGGTTCCCACGTAACGCTGATCCGCGACTTCGCTGAGGGTCGTCGAGAAGACCCCTGAGTCAGCGATCACCGCGGCGCCCCAGACCGTGCAGAAGGCCAGGAGGACCACCGGCGAGGAGTGGAAGAGGAACGGGGAGAGCAGACAGCACCCACCGCTGACCAGGAGCGCGACCAAGGCTGCGGGCGGGCGGCCGTACCGGTCGGCGCCCCAGCCGCCGAGCAGACAGCCGATCACTCCGCCGATGCCCATGGTGAGGAACACCGCGATCTCGACCGAGCCGGGCAGTTCCTCGGCGGTCCCGGTGGCCAGGAGGAACGAGGGGATCCAGGTCCACAGGGCGTACAGCTCCCACATGTGCCCGAAGTAGCCGAGGTTCGTCAGGCGCGGCCCGCGCTCGGTGAACATCGTCAGCGCGTACCGGGCGTTGCGGATGGTGGTTGCAGGCGCCACGTGGGGACCGGGCCGGACGAGGAGGAGGCAGATCGCGGAGCCCAGCAGACCGGCTGCCGCCGCAGCGAGCAGGACACCGCGCCACGGCAGCGAACCCACCCCGGCGATGAGGTGGGGAAGGGTGGAGCCGAGAGTGAGCGCGGCGATCAGGATGCCCATGGTGAGCCCGCGGCCCGAGCGTCCGGCCCAGGAGGCCATGAGCTTCATGCCCACGGGGTAGACCCCGGCCAGGAAGACTCCGGTCAGGAAGCGGAGCGGGACGGCGAGCGCGAGACCGTGGACGGCTGCGGCCAGCACGACGGTGCAGGCGGCTGCCGCGGCGGCGCAGGCGGACAGCAGACGTGGAGCCGGAATCCGGTCCGCCAGGTTCAGGAGGGTCGACGTGAGTGCCCCCGCGACGAACCCGAACTGCACGGAGGCGGTCAGCCATACGGCGCCGCCGGAAGTGAGCCCCCATTCGTTCCGCAGACTCGGCACGACAGCCGACATCGAGAACCACACGGCGAGACCCAGCACCTGCACGGTGGCGATCGCGCCGCGCTGCACACCGACGTTCAAAGTTGTTTCCCCGCATAGCGTCGTGCTTGCACCGGCCCACCCGCACGGTAGCCGAAGCGCACCGCCGCAACTCCGGTCCCGGGGCTGCATCCTGCCACGCGTCCTCGTCCGGCGCGGCCCGGCTTGCTGTGAGCGGCGTGAGGCCGACGGCAACGCGACCGGTCAACGCCAGCGGCATCGGGGGCAGTTCGTGGACTCGGTCGATTCGGGGAGTCGGTCGAGCAGGCACAGGCGCCCGCCGTCACCGGTGATCTGTGACGCTCCGTGGTTCGTGTACCGGTCGGTGGAGCCGGGTGCCCGCAAGGTCGCATCACGGGGTGCCGCGGTGTCGGCGCCATGTCGGGGGACTGCAGGTCCGATGTCGGTGGGGACTGGCACTTTTCGACAGGTCATCTTCCTCAGCCGAGTTCAAGGAGCGCACATGACCATCACCGTCCGACCGGGAAGCACCGTGATGTTCACCGGCGATTCGATCACCGACTGCCAACGACTGGAGAGCGAGGACGGCCTCGGGTTCGGTTACCCGCTGCGCGTCGCGGGAGAATGGGGACTCAAGCACCCGGACCGGCCCGTGACCTGGCTGAACACCGGGATCGGGGGCCACAGGGTGATGGACCTCGAAGCCCGCTGGCAGACAGACGTACTGGACGCACGCCCGGACGTGGTGTCGATCCTCGTCGGTGTCAACGACATGGGTTGGCAGACGCTGGACCCGAAGGGGCGCGTGATTCCCGCGGAGGAGTTCGAAGCGGGCTATGACCGCCTGCTCGCACCCCTCGCCGAGGCGGGCACGCAACTGATCCTCATCGAGCCGTTCCTTCTGCCGATCCACGGTGTCGTCGAGGCCGGCGCCGGTTACGCGCTCATCGGAGACGACGAGCGAAAGCAGTGGCGCACCGACCTGGACCCGAAGATCCAGGTCGTGCGCAAGCTCGCCCGCACGTACGGCGCGCATCTGCTCGCCGCCGACGACATGTTCGCCGAACTCGCCGCGACGACCGGGCCGGAGTACTGGGCTGCGGACGGCGTGCACCCGACGCCGGCTGGTCACGCCGCGCTCGCGGCGGCCTGGCTGCGCCTGGTCGCGTGACAGCTCGGCCGCAGTGCCTCGGGCGAGGCGGGAGTCGGCGGGCGGTCCCTCACATGTGGAGCTCCGCACCGGCGCAGTCGCGATGTCGCTGAGGAATGGAGGAGGGCGTAGAGCCGCCCTCAGGCGGAGCCGGTCACGGGGTGGCTCTATTCGTGGAACCCCGTCACTGTCGGCGCACGCCATGGATCGTCACAGATCGCCGGTTCTGACACGACGTCTGAACGATCCGGCAACTCTCGCAAGCAGTTCCCGCCGCCCGAGCCGGGTAGGTCCTCTGCTGGGCAGCGGGTAGCGGCGGTTTCCTGGGGTGGTGGTGGGTGCCACCACCCTCGGGGAGCACGGCCCGGCTGTGGTCTCCGGGCCGATGGATACGGCGGCCGGCTCAGGCCGGACGGCGGCCGGTTCAGGCCGGACGGCGGCCGGTTCAGGCCGGACGGCGGCCGGTTCAGGCCGGACGGACCGCGGAGATGTCGAAGGTCAGCTTCACCTTGTCACTGATCAGGACACCGCCACCCTCCAGAGCAGCGTTGTACGTCAGACCCCAGTCACTGCGGTTGATCGTCGCGGAACCCTCGAACCCGACACGAACCGTGCCCATCGGGTCCACGACCTCACCGTTCAGCGTCAGATCCAGCGCCACCGGACGGCTCACACCCTTGATCGTCAGATCACCGTTCATCCGGAACGTGTCCTCATCGACCTGCTCCGCACCCGTGCTGCGGAACGTCATCTCCGGGAACTCCTCCACCGCGAAGAAGTCACCGTTCAGAAGATGCTCGTCCCGACCCGCCAGCGCCGTGTCGATGCTCGCAATCTTGATCACGACCTCCGCAGTCGACGCCGACGGCGTCGCAGCATCCAGGTGCAGCCGCCCGTCATACTCCGTGAAACGCCCACGCATCGTCGTGACCTTCGCATACTTCAACGAGAACCCGATCTCGCTGTGCGTCGAATCGATCACCCAGTCACCCGACAGATGCGACAGACTCTCACCCGACGACACCGCCACAGCCGCAGGAGCGGCAGGCGCAGCGGTCGAGGTGGCAGCGCTCTTACGGTTGAACAGACCCATGACGAACTCCTTCAGAGGGATTGCATTTGGTTTACCTGTCAACCTTCCACCCCTCCCCGCCATTCCCCCCAAACACCCACACAACATGTGACAGCCGTCACCCCACCCCTCCCACACGGACACCACCACCCACCCCCCGACCGAGAACCGACACAACGGCCCACGAGCCCTCGCATCACCCCCTTCGGCGTCCACACCGCGCCTCCCCGAGGCCCGGCGCGACGCCGACCCCGCCGGCAGGACGGGGTCGGCGCAGCGGTGCGAGAAGGGCGCACCCTGTAGAGCGGGGCCGTCCACCCACCTCGAATCCCGGCTGCCACCCGGGGTGACCAGCGCGAGGGCGGGGCCGATATGTGTCAGGCAGTCGCATTCAGCGACGCGGACAGGTTCCCCTTGACGGCGCGGGTCGTCTCGTCCGCCAAGATCTCGGACAGGCCTGCTTCGATGCCGTCCAGAGCCTGCCTGGCCACACCCGCGGGGTCGGTCTTCCGGTCGGCGGGCACGTCTGCGGCCATGTCGGTGTCCATGTAGGCGACGTGCAACGCCGAGACGGCGATGCCACGGGGCTCCAGCTCCTGCCGGGTCGCGTTGGTCAGCGCCCATGCCGCCGCCTTGGTCGCGGCGTAGGACCCGAGGGCTGCGGGGTGCAGCCAGGACAGCACCGACAGGACATTGAGCACGGCGCCTCCGCCGTTGCCCTCGATGACGGGGGCGAAAGCCCTGGTCGCGGCGAGCGGGCCGAAGAAGTTCGTCTCCATCTCCAGCCGGACGGCATCCAGGTCACCCGCAGCCAGCGAGGCACCGGTGGACATGCCGGCATTGTTGATCAACAACGTCGCGTCGGCCGCGGCGCGGGCCGCCGCCTGAACGGATCGCTCGTCCGTGACGTCCACTCGCAGGGGGATGACGCCAGGGACATCGATCGTCTCGGGGCGGCGGGCCGTCCCGTACACCTTCGCGCCGCGCTCCACGAGCTGGGCGGCCAGGTGGCGCCCGAGGCCGCGGTTGGCACCGGTGACGACGACGACTGCGTTCTTGAGTTCCATGTCGGTTCCTTGTCCTGCGGACCGATCCGTCCGCCCGGGAAATTAGATTACATTCACAATCTAAACACTGGTCTACGATAGATGCCAATCGACATCCGAACGGAGGTGGCTCATGGGCCGCGTATCGCAGGCGCAGGCCGAGGAGAACCGTCGACGAGTCGTGGAAACCGCCTCACGGCTGTTCCGGGAGCACGGGACCCAGGTCAGCGTCGCCGACCTCATGAAGGCGTCCGGCCTGACCCACGGCGGTTTCTACAAGCAGTTCGTCTCGAAGGAAGCACTGATCAACGAGGCCACCGCCCACGCCTTCAACGAGTTCACCCGGATCCAGCAGGACACGGTGGAGCAGCAGGCCGGTAAGCGTGACGCCGCACAGCGGGCCTTGATCGACAACTACCTCTCCGTCGAGCACCGCGACAATCCGGCGGAGGGGTGCCCCGTCGCCGCTCTCGCGATCGACATGGCCCGCGAACCCGAGGACCGCGAGGCGGGCCGCGTCTTCACCGAGGGGGTGGGGGCGTTCGCCGAGCAGCTCGCCACTGATGACCAGGACGGCATCGCCCGGCTGTGCACGATGTTCGGCGCGCTCGTCCTGGCCCGGGCGACTGAGGGCTCGCCGCTGTCAGAGGACATCCTCACCGCCGCGCGCAGAGCACTGACCGACGCAGGCTGACGGCTCCTCCCCACCCCGTACAGCGGTGTGCACGGATTCCCGCCCGCCGGGATACTCGCCGCACGGGGCCGGTTCATCCGCCGCCCTCCCCTGTCCAGCCCGTCCAGCCGGACGCGGGGAATCGCGCGATCGCCCGGCCGGGATCGGGCGATCGCCGCGCGGCGCTCCGCACCCGCGGTGCGACGGACCGTTCCGCTACGCCCCCGGCATGCCTCGAAGTGCGGGCTCCTCCTCCGCCGCGCGGGCTCTGGGCGACTTGCCGTTGATCATGACCGCACCGAGGAGTGCGGCGGCGAGAAGAATGATCGCAGCCCAGGCGATGGCCACCGTGAAGCCGTGGACGGTGCCGGTGTTCACGATCGTCGTCCGCTCGGCCGGGGTCAGGCCGCCCTCGCGGGCCGCTGCGGCGAGGTGACTGGTCAGATACGCGGCCGTCACCGTGGTCGCGATCGTGTTCAGGAGAGAGGTGCCGATGGAACCGCCCACCTGCTGGGCGGTGTTGACGGTGGCCGACGTGACGCCGGAGTCCTTCGCCGGAACCCCGCTCGTGGCCGTCGAGATGATGGGCAGGAAGGTCAGTCCGAGCCCGAAGCCCAGCAGGATGGTGCCCGGCAGAATGTGCCCGGCGTACGTGGAGTCGATGTCGAGGAACGTCAGCGAGAACATGCCGCCGGCGCTCAGCAGCAGACCGGGCACCAGCAGCAGGCGTGGCGCCACCAGCGGGAGCAGCCGGGCGGAGATCTGGGTGGAGCCGATGATGATCCCGGCGGACAGCGGCAGGAACGCCAGACCGGCACTGAGCGGTGAGTACCCGAGGATGTTCTGCAGGAAGTAGGTGAGGAAGAGGAACGCCCCGAACAGGCCGATCGTCGTCATCGCCATCACGATCATCGAGCCGCCGCGGTTGCGGTCCCGGACGATCCGCAGGGGCAGCAGTGGGCCGGACGACTTCGTCTGCCACCAGGCGAACGTGACGAGCAGCGCGACGCCGATGCTCAACACGGTGAGGACCTCCGTGGAAGTCCATCCCAGCGCCTCGGCCCGGCTGAATCCGTACACGATCGCGACGAGGCCCCCGCTTCCGAGGAACGCGCCCAGGATGTCGAGATGCGCGCCCGTGGTTCCCCTGCGGTCCCTGAGCAGCGTCAGTGCGCCGATGACGGTGAGGACGGCGATGGGCACGTTCACGTACAGACACCACCGCCAACTGAGCCATTCGGTGAGGATGCCACCGAGGAGCAGCCCGATGGCCGAGCCGCCGCCCGCGATGGCGCTGAAGATGCCGAAGGCCTGGGCGCGTTCCTTGCCGGCGGGGAAGGTCGTGGTGAGCAGGGAGAGCGCGGAGGGTGCCAGGAGCGCGGCGAACACTCCCTGGAGAGCACGGGAGAGGTAGAGCATCTCCTGCCCACCGGACGCACCGCCGATCGCCGAGGCGCCGGCGAAGCCGATGAGCCCGATGATGAACGTACGCCTGCGGCCCACGAGGTCGGCGACCCTTCCGCCCAGCAGCAGGAGACCGCCGAATGCCAGGGTGTACGCGGTGATCACCCACTGTCGGTTCCCGTTACTGATGCCCAGAGCGCGCTGTGCGGAGGGGAGGGCGATGTTGACGATCGTCGCGTCGAGCACCACCATCAGCTGCGCCGTCGCGATGACGGCCAGCGCCCACCAGCGGTGCGGATCGGGTTCGTCCGCCTCGGATTCGAAGGTTCCGGTCCGCGGGTCGCCCGGTCTGCCGCTCTGCGTCCCGCCGGGCGGGTGGGGGATCGACGGTTCGCTCATCGACGTCTTCCTTCGCAGGGGACCGGTTGACCTGTGCCGCCGCGCCGCATCCGCGCAACACTCAGGACAGAACATCACGAATCGGACCGGTTCGCGTATCCGTGCGTCGGTCGGCGCGATGGCACGCCGGGCACCTCGCCCTGTCTCGTCCGGGCATCACACCGACTGATGGAGTCCGCTCCGCTCGGGAGGACCGCCCCAGGGTGATCGGCCGGCCCCGGACACCGCGCTTCGTTCGCGCCGCCCGGCGGGACCCGGCACTGTCGCGGGGATGTCCGATGTCGCACGACGGGCACCCTCGCAGGTGCGGCACCCGCACCGCACGGGTCCCGGTGCGACATGGCCTCGCGCACGAACCCGCACGCATGCCGGGCCGAGATCAGCGAGAGTGAGCCCTCGCCTCGGACCCGGTCACACGAGAGCGGCGACCAGGAAGGTGAAGGCGGCGACGACGACGGCGACGCGGACGTAGTGGAGGCGGTCCCAGCGGCCCATCTGCTGCTCCCAGTCGGCGGGCCGGTTGTCGGGGGTCCACGTCCTGCCCCGGTTGTTGATCGGGACGAGCAGCAGAATCGACATGATCACACTGACGGCGAGCAGTGCCCCGGCGGTCACGACGAGACCGGTGCCGCTCTGGTGCCGTTCCACGACGGCCCAGACCCCGACGAGGACGAGCGAGCCGATGTACCAGACCGGCATCACGGCGCCGAGCATGCGGCCCCCGTGGGCTCGCCCGAGCTGGCCGCTGTCGCCGGGGAGCGCGTCGAGGATCCGGTTGATGACGAAGGCGACGGAGAACTCCACCCCCACCATGAGACCGACGACCACGGTGGTGAAGACCTCGAGTGCATCGAGCATGATGACCTTCCCGGAATCTAGTGCCGCTAGATGACGGGTCAACGCTAGCACTTCCGTCGCTCGGTTGTCTAGCAGTGCTAGGATCGGATCATGTCGCTACAGGAACGCAAGGAGCGCGAACGGGCGGGCCGTGAGCGGCTCATCGTGACGACGGCCCGCGAACTCGCCGAGCAGCAGGGCTGGGACGCGGTCACCACCCGTCGGCTCGCCGAGCGCATCGAATACAGCCAGCCCGTGCTCTACAGCCACTTCCGCGGCAAGCGCGAGATCATCGGCGCCGTCGCCCTGGAGGGCGCCGCCGAGCTGGCGGCGAGCCTGCGGGCCGCGGTCTCCGTCGCGGACGGCGCGCGCGCCCGGGTCATCGCCCTCGCCCGCGCATACCTCGGCTTCGCCGTCTCCAACCCGGCGGTTTACGACGCCATGTTCCAGCTCGACGGCGGCCTTGCGTTCGCACGGGAGGACACCCCGGAGCCCTTGAAGGACGCCTTTGCCGCGCTGATGGAGTGCCTCGAAGAGGTCGCCGGGGACGGCGTGCACCCCGGGCTGTTCACCGAGGTGTTCTGGGCGGCCCTGCACGGGCTGGCGACCCTGACCCGGGAAGGACGGCTGCCGGCGGGCGACGCCGAGGCCAGGACGGAGCTGCTGGTGGACCGGCTCGCCGTGCTCTGACGTAACGACAACGGTCGGGACCGGCGGGCGGATCGCGCGGTCACCCGGGCTTCCGGCACACCGGAGGCCCGGGACGACGTCACGTCGCCCCGGGCCTCCGGTCGGAACACGGCTCAGATGGCGCTGACCGTGGTGTCGTCGATCAGGAAGGTGGTCTGGGAGACGGAGTCCTCGGTGCCCGTGAAGGTGAGGGTGACGGTCTTGCCCACGTACGGGGTCAGGTCGACCGTCCGCTGGACGTATCCGGTGCTCTTGTCCAGGTTGGACCATGTGCCCAGGGTGGAAGTGCCCGCCTTGACGGTCAGCTTGTCGTATGCGGCCGACTTCGGGGCCTCGTCCGTCGTGACGAAGAGGTGGAAGGAAAGAGTGGCGAAGGTGCAGGAGGCCGGGACGGTGACCTTCTGGGACAGCGTGTCGGTGTGGGTGGTGCCGTAGCCACCGAGCCACGCCTTGTAACGGCCGGTGCGGGCCGGGGTCTCGGAACTGTCGTCGATCACGCCGGAGCTCTGCGACCAGGCCGTGGCCCCGCTCTCGAAGCCGGGGTTCGCGAACAGCTGGCTCACACCGCAGCCGCTGCCCTGGGGCTGGACGGTCCAGGTGAAGCGCGCGTTGGCCACGGTGTTCTTCGAGTCGCGCACGGTCACGATCGCGTGGAAGGTCCCCGCCTTGCTCGGGGTGCCCGAGATCAGCCCGGTGGTGGCGTTGATCGACAGGCCGGTCGGGAGACCGGTCGCAGAGTGGGTCACGCCGGGGTTGGTGCTGCCCGTACGCGGCTGCAGCGAGACGGGAGTGCCGACCACACCGTGCTGGTCACCGGGGTTGGTGACGTAGGCGCCGTTGGGACGGCTGCCGACGCCGACCGCCGCCCAGGTGTCGGCGACGGTGGCGTAGGTGGCGCTGCCCTCGCCCCAGAGGTCGGCCGCGGCCTGGAGCGACTGCACGCGGGCGGCGGCGTAACCGGTGGTGGACGTGAAGCGCTCGGTGAGCGCCTTGTACCAGAGCTTGAGGGCGTTCTCCCGCCCGATGCCGGGCACGGGGAGACCGTCGGCTGTGGGACTGTTGTAGGTCACGCCGTTGATCGTCTTCTCGCCGCTGCCCTCGGCCAGCAGATAGAAGAAGTGGTTGGCGGGACCGGAGGAGAAATGCACGTCTTCGTGCTCAAGACCGCTGGTCCAGTTGTCGTATGACGCCCCGTCCTTGCTCGGCCTGTCCATGTAGCGCAGTGGCGAGCCATTGCCGAAGAGGTTCTCGCCGATCAGGTAGTCGCCGACGTCGGCCTGGTTGTCGGCGTAGAACTCCACCCCGGTACCCAGGATGTCCGAGGTGGCCTCGTTCAGACCGCCGGACTCTCCCTCGTAGATCAGGCCGGCGGTGTTGGAGGTGACGCCGTGGGTCATCTCGTGGCCCGCCACGTCCAGTTCGGTCAGCGGACGGGAGTCGTTCTCCCCGTCGCCGTAGGTCATGCAGAAGCAGTCGTCGTCCCAGAAGGCGTTGGCGTACGAGGTGCCGAAGTGGGTGCGGGAGGTCGCACCGACACCGTCGTCACGGATCCCCCGGCGCCCGAACGTGTCCTTGTAGAAGTCCCAGGTCTTCTGGGCGCCGTAGGCGGCGTCGACACCGGCGGTCTGCACACTGGCGCCGTTGCCGTCTCCCCAGACGTCGTCGTCGTCGCGGTACTGATTGAGGGTGTCACCGTGGTTCAGGTCGAACGTCTCATGGCCGCCACGACTGGCGTCGCTCAAGGTGAACGTCTGCCCCGAGGGTGTCGTGGTCAGGTCGACCTGGCCACTGTACTGGCTGTGGCCCGTGCCGGTCTGGATGTCCTGGTAGTGGCGTATCTCGGCGCCGGTCGCGGCGTCGGTGATCACGTGCAGACGGCTCGGGGTGCCGTCGTGCTGCGTCCCCTCGACCACCGACTCCCAGGCGAGCTTCGGCTTCCCCTTCGCCGCCCAGACGACGGCGCGGGGCGTGGCTGCGGACGGGCGGACGACACCGTCCTTCCTCGCGGCCCACAGTGCGTAACGCCTGGCCGAGGCAGCGGTCTTGACGGCCTTTGTCCCGGTCGCCGCGATCGAGGTCCTGGTGGCCATGTCGGTGCCGGTGACGGCGCCGCCCGGGTTCCGGTGGACGATCAGGTCACCACCGAGGACCGGCATTCCGGAATACGTGCGTTCGTAATGCGTGTGGGTGGTTCCGTCCCGGTCCTTGCCGACCGACTTGACGACCAGTTGCTCCTTGGCCCCGAGGCGCAACTGGGAAGCCGTGTCGGCCCTTTGGGACCGCGCGCGGGTCAGCAGAGCCGCCCGCTCGGTCGAGGACAGCGCGGCCGGCAGCGCTCCCGCACGGGGTGCGGGAGCGGCTGCGGGGCGGGCGTCCGTCCGTCCTGCCGTCACAGCGGTGTGGCCGTCGGCCGAGGCCGGGCCGACGGGAAGGCTGACGGCGATCACAGCCATTCCCGATATGAGGGCGCCTGCGGTGAATCTGGGTGTGCGCACGTATCACTCTCTCTGCGGCCTCCGACGAGGGTGGCCGGGGCGGTCCGGGCAGATCGCCATGTGCCTGTGTACCGCCCGGATGGCGTGTGTAGGGAAACCACATGGCTTTGAAACGGGCACAGAGTGACATCTTCTGCTGGTTGGTGTCATCTAGCCATGATCACTTCGGCTGAAACTCGCCCCTCGTCGATTACGTTGCGTATATCAATCGATGAACAATCTCCGTATTTGGCAGCACTTGACGTGACACCATGTCACCGATCACTAGCAACTTCCGCGCCACAGGGAGCTTTCCAGCCATTACGCGATCATTGCCATGCTTGCTCTATCAAGTGTGCTGACATGACCTGCATACTCACGGCTGGCAACACGTTCGTACGGGGCGCCGGGACAACGTCGCACCGAGGAGTGTTCGCGCGCAGGAAGCTCGTCCGGCTGGACGAGCGCCTTCGAAGCCGCGAGACGGGTTGGCACCGCGACCGAGTGGTGCCACACGCCGGGAGCCTTCCGGAAACGGCTCGATCCGCCCCGCCTGGATTCGAAGGGTCAACTTGTTCATGGAAAGACGTGGGCGTTCTCGCGCCCTGCCGGCGCTGATAGCCGCCGCCTGTCTCGGGATCCTCGCCGCAGCTCCGACGCCCGCCCTGGGCGCCGGCCCGGCAGCACATGCCGGAAGTTCGCTGTCCCCCGGCGACCGGGCCAAGATCGACAAAATGATCGCCGACCAGAAGCGCGCGCGGAAGATGGCGGCCGCCTCGGCCGACCGGACGCCGGCCAACGTGGACGCGGCCTGCGACGTCCCGAAGTCGGCGGACGAGGCGGTCTGCTTCGCGATGCGGGTCAAGGACGTGCACGGCGGGAAGGGGCTCCGCGCGGCCTCCGACACTCCCGCGGGTCTGGCGCCCGGTGACCTGCTGAGCGCCTACAACCTGCCCGCCGGTGGCGGCGCCGGCGCGACCATCGCCGTCGTCGCGGCCTACGACAATCCGAAGGCCGCCGCCGACCTCGCCCTGTACCGGGAGCAGTTCGGCCTTCCGCCTCTCGAAGAAGGCCAGTTCGTCAAGGTCAACCAGCGCGGCGACCAGGGCGATTACCCCTCGCCCGAGAGCGGGTGGGCCTCGGAGATCGCCCTCGACCTGGACATGGTGTCGGCCGTCGCGCCGAAGGCCAAGATCATCCTTGTCGTGGCCGACAGCTCCAGGTACACCGACCTCGGTGCGAGCGTGAACACCGCGGTCGAGCTGGGTGCGACCTACGTGTCCAACAGCTACGGACTGCCCTACTCCGCGACGTCGGGCACCGGCGAGGCCGCCGAGTTCACGGACCTCGCGGAGCAGTACTACGACCACCCCGGGGTGGCAGTGGTCGCAAGCAGTGGTGACAGCGGCCACGGTGTCACGTTCCCCGCTTCCGCCTCCACTGTCACGTCCGTCGGCGGTACCTCCCTGGTACGGGACGGGTCCACCGCGCGCGGCTGGAACGAGACGGTCTGGACAGGTACCGGATCGGGCTGCTCCGCCTTCGCGCCGAAGCCCGCCTACCAGAAGGACACCGGTTGCGACCGGCGTTCGGTCTCCGACGTCTCGGCGGTCGCCGACCCGGAGACCGGCGTGGCCGTCTACAACACGTACGGTGAGTACGGCGGGGGCTGGAGTCAGTACGGCGGCACCAGCGCCGCGGCTCCGATCATCGCGGCGACCTACGCACTGGCCGGTCCGGTGGCGGAAGGGACCCGGCCCGCCGGCTACCCCTATGCGAACCCCCGCCTCAACGACATCACGTCGGGTTCGAACGGCTCCTGCTCCCCCGCCTATCTGTGCAACGGCGCCGTGGGTTACGACGGTCCCACCGGTCTCGGCACGCCCAACGGAACCGCGGCCTTCCGCCAGGGACCGACCGGCGCGCTGAGCGGCAAGGTCACCGACGGGGCGCACAAGCCGCTGTCGGGTCGACGCGTGACGCTGGCCGACGGCGCCGGACGGCTCGTCTACTCCACGAAGACCGACAGCGACGGCGTGTACCGGCTCAACGTCTCGCCCGGGACGTACAAGGCGTCCGCGTCCCTCTTCGGACACAAGACCGCCACGGGCACCGCCCTCGTCGCCGCGGGCAAGACCGCCAAGGCCGACCTCGCACTCGTGAAGCTCCCCACGCGGAGAGTGTCCGGCAAGATCGTCGACGGCTCCGGTCAGGGCTGGCCGCTCCACGCGAAGATCACGTTCGACGAGGTGCCGGACGGGGTGTTCTACACCGACCCCAGGACCGGCGTCTACTCTGCGGATCTGCCGAGCGGAACCATGTACACCCTGCACGCCACGCCGGTCTATCCCGGCTACGAGAAGCCGTCCGACGCAAGGGTCGCGCTCGGCACGAAGGACGTGCGGCACGACATCTCCGTCAAGGCCGACATGACGTCATGTGTGGCGCCCGGCTACGGCTACTCCACGCAGGCCGCCTTCGAGGGCTGGAGCGCGGGACCCCGCAACGGGTGGAGCGTCTCGAACGCCGACGGCACCGCCGCCGGCTGGCGGTTCGACCAGCCCGCCACGGCCAACCAGACCGGCGGCGCGGGCGGCTTCGCGACGGCGTCTCCGGGAATCGACGGGGACATGGACGCCGTTGAGGACACCTCCCTGACCTCACCGGTGTTCGATCTGAGCGGGAGCACCGACGCCGACCTCCACTTCGACACGACCATGTACGACGCGTTCGAGAACGGCGCCACCTTCGACGCCGCCGTCAGCGTCGACGACGGTCAGACGTGGAAGAGCGTGTTCAACGAGGCCAGCCCGATCGTGCTGCCGCACCACGTGACCGTTCCGCTCGCTTCGGCCCTCGGCCACAGCGAAGTCCGGCTGCGCTTCCGCTTCAAGGGCAAGGGCTGGTCCCAGGTCCAGCTCGACAACGTGGGGGTCGGCAAGTGCCGACGACTCGGCGGCGGGCTGATCACCGGCGTCGTCAGGGACGCGAACACCCAGCGCCCCCTCAACGGTGCCGAAGTGACCGCTACCTGGGCTCCGAAGTCTGACCCGTACCGCACCGCCGTCAGCGCGAGGCTTCCGGGTGACAACGGGTCCGACGGCTCCTACTGGCTGTACAGCCCGCATGCCGGACGCGGCTCGATCAGCACCTCGGCACCTCGCTACACCACAGGCGTCGGCAGGGTCCCCGCTTCCGGCAAGGTGAGTGAGTACAACCCCGCTCTGAACGCAGGGCATCTGAAGGTGACCCCCGGAACGGTGGGACTGAGCGCGGCCCTGAACGGCAAGGCCGGTCAGGACATCACGCTCACCAACACCGGGCGCGCGCCGCTCACGGTCGCCGTCTGGGAGCAGAGCGGGAACGCCGCCGCGAAGGCGAGGACCACACCCGAGGGCGCCGCGTGGCGCGACCTTCCCGGTCACCCGAAGGCGGTCAAGGACAACGTCATCAGCTCCTACGAGGGCAGCATCTACTCGGTGGGCGGCTACTCCGGCTCGACCATCTATCCGAGCGGGTACGTCCTGGCTCCCGGTGCCGGGTCCTGGTCGCGCATCGCGCCGCTTCCAGAACCGCGCACGGACGCCACAGGGGCGTTCCTCGACGGCACGCTCTACGTCGTCGGCGGCTACCACTTCGGTGCCGGAGGTCTGTCCGTCCCCTCGTCGACCACCTACGCGTACCACCCTCGGAGCAACAGCTGGTCCCGGGTGGCAGACCTTCCGGAGGCGTCCGGCTCCGGTTCGGCCGCGGTTCTCGACGGGAAGCTCTACTACATAGGCGGGAAGGACAGCTCGCTCGACGACACGAAGGCCTCCTACAGCTACGACGCCGCTCGCGACAAGTGGAGCCGGATCGCTGACTATCCGATCGCGCTCACGCACGGCGGGTGCGGTGGCGTGGTGAACGCTCTCGTGTGCTCGGCCGGCGGCTCCGTCGTGCAGACCGACAGCGGTCCCCACATCGAGATGACGGCCCGCGCCTTCACCTACAGCCCCGCGGCGGACGTATGGCGTCGGATCGCCGACATGCCCTACGGGACGGCGGGGGCGTCCTATTCGGCGACCGGCGGCAGACTGCAGGTCGTCGGAGGTCACATCTGGGGGGACAGCGCCCCCAAGCGACCCCGCACCGTCGAGTACGACCCGGTCACGAATGCCTGGACGGCCCTGCCCGAGACGCCCCGCTGGACGAACCGGGGAGGACACAGCACCGGCTGCGGACTCGTCGACATCGGCGGCCAGGACACGCCGACGGGAACCACCACCACAGGTGCCGCCGTCCTGACCGGGACCGACCAGTGCGCCGGTGACGACGTCCACTGGCTGTCCACGAGTACGGCGAAGGTGACCCTGGCGCCGGGCCGCTCCACCCGGGTGCGCGTCACGGGCGACGCCCGGACGCTCACCGCTCCGGGCGGCTACGCCGCCACCCTGTCGATGATCGACGACTCGCCCTACCGCAACGCACCGGTGCCGGTCACTCTGAAGGCGACCGCTCCCGCTTCGTACACGGAGATCACGGGCACGGTCACCGCGGGAAGTCGCACCAAGCTCGCCGGCGCGAAGATCAGCCTGTCCCGTGGCGGCAAGGAACTCGTCACCACCACCACGAACGCCGAGGGCGTTTACCACGTGTGGGTGAAGAGCTCCGCGGACAAGACGCTGGTCACGGCGGCGAACGTCGGTTACGCCTCCAGCAGCCAGGAGGTGAAGACCGTCGGCGGCGGCCGGACAACGGCCGACTTCGCTCTGCGGGCCGAGTAGCGGGACCAGGTCTGCGGGCAGTCCCGCCGACCGGATGAAGGGTGTGTGCCCGGCCGGACTTCCCGGCCGGGCACACGTGCTGAGGGTCGGCGCCGTCGCGGCCCGGCGCCGCGCTACCGCCCCGGCCACCGCCTGCCAGGACCGTCCGGGCGACCGGCCCGGTCCCGTGGACCTGCGCGTGCGGCGCGCGGCTCGACCACGGAACCATGCGCGCCGTGCGGACGTCCCCGTACTCGAACCAACGATCACGATCAACTCGCCGCCCACGGCGCAGGAACGGGGACGTATGACGGGCGCGCCTGCCGACACACCGCCCGGATCGAATCGACGTCGTCCACCCGGCCGACGCGGACGGTCATTCGGCACGGCGGCCTGTGCCATCGCGCTCGGCGCACCCGCTGCCCTGCTCCTCGTACGGCTGACGGGGCTCGATGCGACCACACCGCTCGCAGTGCCGATGGTCTTCTTTCCCTGCACGACCGTCCTCGGCGTGGTCGTGCTGGGCGTGACGGCGATGGTTCCGGCGCTTCGGTCCCGATGGGTCGTGGTCGTCTCCGCAGCCCTCGTCATCGCGCACGTGGCGTTGCTGGCACCACGGTTCATATCCGAGTACCGGGACGTGCCCCCGGATTCAACGGAGTTGCGTGTCGCCACCCTCAACGCGGACGGCGGCGGCGCTGATGCCCGCGCGGTGGTCGAGTTGGTCCGCACCGAGCGGATCGATGTGCTGGCCGTGGAGCAGATGCCTTCCGCGGGCGTGAGGGCTCTCCGCAGGGCAGGACTGGACGAGTTGATGCCGTACCGGGAACTCCACCCCGAGTACGACTCCTCGATCTATTCGCGGTACCCGCTGTCGGACGGCGGCACGACACACGTCGATACCGCGTGGCCCCAGACCACCGCCGAGGTCTCGGTGGGCGGGCGGAGGACGCGGCTCGTCGCCGTTCACACCTACTACCCGTTGGGGGACACAGAGCGCTGGGCTCGGGACATGTCTGCTCTGACCGCCGTGGCCCGGCGAAGCGGCCCGGACACCGTGTTCCTGGGCGACTTCAACGCCTCCCTCGATCACGCCTCGATGCGGGCCCTGCTCGCGGCCGGGCTCACCGACGTCCATGCCGAACTCGGCCGCGGATGGAGCCGCACGTGGCCCGTCGGCCTCGGATTCGTGCCGCCTCTCATCCAGTTGGACCACGTCCTGCACGGCCCCGACCTCGCGGGGGTCTCCGTGGGCGAGCGCACCGTGCCGGGTACGGACCACAGGGCGGTCGTCGCGGTACTGGCGCTGCTGCCCGCGAAGGACCGCGCCACCTGAGGGAACAGGATCCTCCGGCCCTTCACACGGCGGGACGCACATGCACGCTGACGGCATAGCCGCAGTCCGGGTGGTAGGGATCGCCGTCCCAGGTCGCGCAGCGCCGGCGCAGGGTGAGTCCGGCCTCGGAGCACCAGCGGTCGACCTCTTCGATCGTCACCGGGGGCTCGGGCAGCGGCAGGTGCGCGGCATCCAGCCCCATGCCTGTGACCAGCAGACCACCGGGCCTCAAGGCGGCCGCCAGTTGCCGGATCACGGCTGATTCGGTGCCGGGGGCCAGCAGGGGGATGACGTTGCCGGCGGCGAGCACGAGGTCGAATCCCGGCTTCAGCTCCAGGGCGTCCAGGCGGGCCAGATCACCGAGAAGCCAGTCCTGTCCGGGTGCGCGGCGGCGGGCGACGGCGAGCATCGACGGATCGAGGTCCACACCCGTGCAGTGGTGACCCAGCTCGGCGAGCCTGATCGCGATGCGACCGGTGCCGCATCCGGCGTCGAGTACCCGCGAGCCGGGTTTCAGCAGCGCGTCGCAGAAGGCGGCCTCGCCGTGCACGTCCTGACCGGATTCCGCGAGCCGGGCGAAACGCCGGGCGTACTCCTCCCCGGCCTGTCCGCCGGTCAGTTCCGCCCAACGGTCACGTTGCCCGGTCATCTTCGGCACACCTTCCGATCGGCCCCGCCCGTCCGGAGCGAGGAGGTGACATCACATGTCCCACGTCGTGCACATCCCGTACTCGGCAACCCGGCCGGGATGAGTAGCAGGACTCATGACCGACCGGCGCCAGCCCAGGACGATGGTGACCAACACTACCGAGACCCGGGGGCCACTCATGCTCAGCCGTATCGCCGACGTCCTGGTGCCGGTCGTCGGCCGCCTGTCGGTGACCTCCGACCCCGGCGCCCACCTCGCGCCGGGCAGCATCATCGCCGCCAACCACACCTCTCTCGCCGACCCCGCCATCGTGGTCGCGGCCCTGCGCCGCCTCGGAGCCGAGCCGGTCGTCATGGCTGCCGCGGGTCTGTGGCGCATCCCGCTCCTGGGTCGCGCGCTCGCACGCGAAGGACACATCCCCGTCGTCCGCGGGGAACGCCGCGCCGCCGCTTCGCTGGACGCCGCGGCAGAGGCCCTGGAGCGGGGACGGCTCGTCCTCATCTACGCCGAGGGCGGCCTGCCCCGCCGCGAGGACGTCGCGGAAGCGGCACCAGGGCCCTTCCGAAGCGGCCTGGCCCGGCTCGCCGAGCGCACCGGCGCTCCCGTGGTGCCCGTGGGCCAGGCCGGCGCCCGCCGAGTCGTCTCGGGCAGTACGCTCAAGCAGCTCGGCGGCCTGGTCACAGCGCCGCTGCGCCGTCCGGACCTTCATGTGCACATCGGTGCGCCGCTCGAACTGACCGGAGGCCGCGTTCTCCGGACATCGACGGCGCGCACCGCGGTGACGGCCGCCTGGCGAACGGCTGCCCGTCACCTGGGCGAGCCCACCGAGCCCGCCGCCCCGTCACACCTTCGTCGCGCAACGTGCTCGCCCTCGCCCTCGCCCTCGCCCTCGCCCTCGCCCTCGTCCTCGTCCTCGTCCTCGTCTTCGTCCGATGAGCTGACCGGGCAGCGGGAGGTCAGGAGTGTGCTGGCCGGAGGCGTCGCTCGCCGTGCCACGGGTCAGGGTGCCGGAAAGACGAGCGGCACGCCGTAGCGTTCTCCCGCGCGGTGGAGGGCGGGGAAGAGTGCGGTGCGAAGGCCACGGACCTCGGCCGCGTGGTCGGTCAGGAAGCGCTCCCGGACCTTCCGGCGGACCGGTTCGCGGACGGCCTCGACGGGGCGCATGCAGTGGGCGTAGGCGCCACCGAGTCCGGTGTTCACACGGGCCAGGTCGGCTGCGGGGGTGCTCATCAGACGGCGGTCGACCAGTGCGAAGAAGGCCCTCTGGTCGGCTGCGGCGTACCCCTCACGCGCGAGACAGCCCGGCAGGTCGCGCAGTGCGCGCCGGGCGGCGGAGTCCCCCTTCACCGCATTGTCCAGCGCGCCGAACCACGCCTTCTGCAGGGGCTGGTAGCGCTTCGCCACCTGCTCGGCGGCGGTCGCTCCCACCGCCCGGCAGCGGTGTGTCTCGGTGGCTCCGCCCGCGCGGGCCGAGGCGGATGCCCGCGGACCCGTGGGGACCTCGGCGCTGCGCCCGAACCCGTGCCGGCCGAGAAAGCCGAGATCAGGCAGGTCGCCGAACGGGATGAACGCCACCGGGACTTCCTCGGTCAGCCGGAATCCGCCGGCACGGGCACACTCGGCGGCGGCAGCCCGGGCGAGCTGTTGCCCGAACACGTTCAGACCCTGGGTCCAACGTGTTTCGGCGCCGGTCGTGGGCAGGACCATGCGCACGGGGTCGTCCGGCAGGGCTTGAGTGAGGCGCCCGGGCGCCTCCGCGACGGACTGTTGTCCGTCGGACGCGCCGACGGCCGTACTGCACGCGGCGGTGAGCAGCGCGGTTGCCGCAGCGACGGCGGCACGCGCGAGGGACCTGTGAGGCACGTCCGTCCCTTCTGGGAGGCGACGCCCCCGGGGTGCCGCAGGTGTCCGTGCACCGGCGGCACCCCGGGAGCTCGGGATGAGTAAGTCAGTGGGTCAGTGGGTCAGTGAGTGATCGTGACCGTGTCGCCGCCGCCGTTGTAGCTGGCCACGGTGAACGGCGTGTTGTCGCCGACGTCGGTGCACAGCCAGTAGTCGGAGTCGTTCAGGCTGTGGGAGCCGTCCTCGGCGTAGACGTACCCGGCGGCACAGGTGAGCCAGGTTCCGTTGGAGCGGCGCAGGCGGCCCGCGTAGAAGTCGTAGATCGGGGCCGCGTTGTTGTAGGAGTACGTCAGGTTGAGGTCGCCGCAGGTGCTGCTGGCGGACTTGTTGCGGACCGTGCCGACGCCGTTGGGGCCGCCGGTGGTCAGCGACGAGGCGACGCAGGCCTGCGCGGAGGCCGACGCGACGGGGGCGAGTGCCACACCGGTCGCGGCGGTGACGAGCGCGAGTGCTCCGGCGGCGACGGTGCGGTTGATGCCTGGCCTCTTCAGCATGTCTGTCTCCCCTGTCGGATCGTGACGGGCGCTCGGCGTGCGCCGGGGCCCGTGTGGTGTCGCGGGAAACACTCGCATCGCGGCCCCGCCCCCACCACGACCTTCGAGGAGGGTCGAAAGTGCCGAGCCAGGCGGTGGAATGCCCAGTTCCCGTGGGGCTGTGGTGACGGCTGGGTCCGCTGAGGCAGCAGATTCCTTTGTGGACCGTGGCGGGGCCGACTACCGACGACCGGAGGTCTCCGCGCACGGCGCCGGAGCGGGCCCGCGGAGCATCGCCGCGCCGAGGGGCGTGAGGACGTGCAGGACGGTGTTCTGCACGCGGCGGCTCGTGATCAGCCCGGCGTCACGGAGGATCGTGGTGTGGTGCGTGGCCGTGGCGGGAGTCACGCCGAGGGACCGGGCGAGCTCCGAGGTCGTCGCGCCGAGGGCGAGTGTGCGCAGCGCGGTGGCCCTGGTCCTGCCCAGCAGCGCGCACAGGGCGAGATCGGGGCGGGCCGGCTCGGGAGGCCTGGCGCCGTGCACGGGGTAGACCAGTACGGGCCTCAGGGCGCCGTCGGCCAGGGACATCGGCAGCTTCCAGCAGAAGTGGGAGGGCACCAGACGCAGTCCGCGGCCTTCGAGATGGAGGTCGCGGTCCTCGACGTAGTCGACGTGCAGCACGGGCGGGCGCCATCGCATGGAGGGCGAGAGGCCCGCGAGCAGTCCGCCGACGCCGGTGTCGAGGGTCGCGCGTGCGGCCAGCCCTCGCTCGCCCGCGAGCGACTCGCACATGCGGTCGTGATGGGGCGCGACGACGGCTTCGTGGTACGCCCGCAGTACCCGGACCAGTTCCTCCCGGCTGTCGCGTTCGACGATCCTGGGCGCCCAGTCCGGGGCGCCGCTTCTCCTGGCCAGCAGGTCCATCTCGTGGGCGACCCGGGCGGGCGGGGTGTCGAGGATCGCGGCGAGTCCCGGCTCCAGTCCGTGCGCGGACTCGTGCGGAGTGAGGAAGTCGGGCAGATAGGGAGCCCTGGGCAGCATCGGCGTGAGCAAGCGGCGTACGGCCGCGCCGAGCCGGGTGCCCGCGAGCGTGGCGCGGGTGCTGTGGTGCCAGTCGGCGTAGGCCCAGCGGCCCTGCGAGGTCTGGAGCCGCTGGAGGCTGAAGACGATCTCCCACAGGGGGTCGGGTGTGCTCGCCACCTGGATGCGGGTCAGGTCGCCGGACGTGAAGTGGATACGCAGCAAGGACGTCTCCCCCAGTTCGGCAGTCCTCCTGCTCGAGCTGCCGGTCGATGCTCGGGCTCCGCCTCCCTGGACAGCAGACCCCGGGAGCAGGCCCGAACCGCACCGTCACGGGGACTGTGCAGGTACAGGCTGCTTCCTCGCTCTGTCGTTGCGGACGCGTCACTGCTGCCCGGGCGGAGGCCGGCGGCAGAGGGCTGAGCGCGCACCGCGCAGGGGGCTTCGGCTTTCGAGCAACCCGGTCGTGCGACCCGTCTGCTCCACTCCCCCTCCGTATCGGAACCCCGCGGCCCCCGGATTCCCCCGTCCGAGAGGTTCTGCTTCCGAGAGGTTCTGACGCCAACTACGACCGTCCGGGCGGGGGATCGGTTGCATGACGGCCGAACATTTTCGACTGCGGAGCGACGCGCGCTCGACGGCGCCGCGCGGCCGTGCGGTCGGATCCGTCAGGGCCGTTCCGGGTGCCTCCCGCGCAGCGACGGTCGTCTCGGGTCACCCACTCCGGCCGCGGGTTGTCCGGCCCGCTCCTCGCCTGCCCGGCGACGTCCTCCCGGCCGCCCGGTCGTCCGCCGCCTTGCGCCTCATGGCCTTCCTGGCAGGGGGGTTTCGGGGCCCCGGCTTCCTTTGCGCCGCCTTCCGAGCCATTGCCCTCTTCGCAGGAGGGTTCTTCGGCCCGGGTTTCCTGTCGGTGGGCTGCTCAGGGGTCACCCTCGTCGTCCGACGGCGACGCGGGCGCTCGTCCGGCGGTTCCTCGTCCTGCTCCTCGTCGGTGTACCCGTCCTGCTCCTCGTCGGTGTACCCGTCCTGCTCCTCGTCGGTGTACCCGTCCTCCTCCTCGTCGGTGTACTCGTCCTCCTCCTCGTCGGTGTACTCGTCCTCGTCGTCGGCATACTCGTCGTCCGGCGCGCCGGTCAGGGCGAGCAGCCGCTGTTGCAGGTTCTCGCTCAGGGACGACACACCTCGACCGGTCGCCTCGGAAAGCGCTCCTCGCCCGGGGGTGAGCAGCTCCTCCCGCACTTGTTCGCCGAGCTGAGCGAACTGCGGATTCTCGCCGAGTTTCCGCGCCCCCGCCTCGATGAGACTTTTCGGGTCGAGTGATTTGCCGGTGGCGAGGGCGACAAGACCCAGAGCGAGTTTCCCCTGCCCTGTCCTGCCGATGATGTATCCGGCCGCGAGCGCGGCCACGAGAGTTGCCCTTGTGGTGGTGTCCATAGCGGTGCGCCTCACACACGTGCGACGGCGATGTTTCAGCCTGCACGTATTCGATTCCGAGGGCTTCACCCGCGTGCCTGTGCACCGGTGGCCCCCCTCCATTGTGCGCGGTGCGCCGGATACGCGCGCAGGCGGAGGAAATGCGAGCGGAACCGCTTCCTCACGTCGGTCAGATTTCCGATCGCACGCATGCCGAAGGCCCGGACCCCGGGCATGCGCCCACGGGTCCGGGCCTGGCGGTTCGGCCGCCGGTCAGACAACCTCGGGACCGCGGCGGTGCGACAAGGGCCTTGGCCCTGTCCGGACGCCTGCGAGTACCGGGTCAGCCGGTCAGCTTCCGTGCAGGTCAGCTTCCGTGCAGGTACTGGGTGTAGTAGTAGCCGCCCTCGCCCTCGAAGTGCGCCCTCTTCTCCTTGCCGTAGGTGATCCCGTACGGGCCACCGAGGTTCAGGTACTCCCCGGCCTCGCGAGCGCCCTCGATCTTCTGGTAGCCGGCGCCTTCGGTCACGCCCTCCCAGTCATTGGCGGCCGCGGGCGCTGCAGCCACGAACCCGGCGGCGGCGACGGTGGCAAGGGTGATCGCAATACGACGAAGCATGGGGCTCCCTCTCAGGAAGTGCGCAACGAATGTGGCGAGGCACCAGGCTCTACCTCAGGTGGTGCGAGGGAGATCACGCCGCACACACCGGGCGGAGAATCAACCTGATCGGGCGCAGGCCGACCACCTGAGAGACAGCCGAGTTCACGAAGGCGGCCCGATGGAGGCCGGAAGAATTCAGCTGGTCGCACTTCTCGCCCGACGCCCCTACGGAGTTCGGCGCAGTTCGGCGCACCGGGATTCGTCCCGAGCCGCTTCGGAGCGCGTGCGGCGTGGTCAAAGGACCTGGCCTCCAGGGTCGAGCCCTTCACCACTGGTCGCCGCGACCGGCCCGAGTTCGTCAGGCGGCCACGCCCGCCTGACGTCGAGTCACCCAGCAGGCGGCCGTCTCGACGCGGTGGCGATCACGGTTCATGATGTATGTCATGGACACGCCTCGCACCTTCGGCTTCGCCCTGTCCGCCGCCGTTGCCTTCACCCTCGTGACCTCCGGTACCGCACACGCGGAACCGACGGTGCCCGAACACGCGGTCATCGTCTGTGACAGTGCGAGTTTCTACGCGAACTACGACAGTTCGTCCGGACCTGCCACCCTGAAACGGATCCTGCCGCGTGGCGACAAGGTCGGGCACACCCGTGGCGCCCACCCCGTCTACAACGGATGGGCCGCCACGTTCGACTTCGGGCCCAACGACTGGGGCTTCGTCCGGCAGGAATGCCTCGGTGGGTACGGATCCTGGTGACCGGACGCCTCGACGACGAGAGGACTTCTCGATGACCCGCACGAGCAGGCTCGGTGCCCTGACCCTGGCCCTGACGGCCGCGGTGACAGCCATGACGGTGAGCCCGGCAGCTTCCGCCGACGGCACGGTGGGACAGCGTGAAACGGTCTGCGCCCAGGACCTCTTCGTGCGGGTCACCGCCCCCCACGGGGCATGGATGGGCACGCTGTGCCGGGGCCAGACGTTCCTGGTCGAGCAGGGTGGCGGAGATTGGGTGTACGGATTCGCCTACGGGGACATCAACCGCCGCGGCTGGGTGCAGAACGGCTGGTTCTGCTGACCCGCCCGCCCGATGCCGCCACCGGTTGCCCGCTCCCTCGGTGGCGGGCGGCCGGTGACGGATGGCCTGACGGACGGCCGGTGACGGGAGCGAAGATCGAGCGCATGTCCTCGCAGCTCATCGGCAGGTGCACGCATCCGTGTCACAGGACGTCGGGCTGTCTCGTCCCAGGGTGTGGAAGCCACCGACGAGCACGGAGGAGAACCCGATGGACACGCGACTGAACTACTTCGCCGACCCGGTCGCCGCCAAGGCCCTCAAGCACCTGATGTCAGCCGGCAAGGCGCTCAAGGAATCGCGGCTGCCGGCCACGACGCAGGAGCTCGTGGCACTGCGCGTGAGTCAGATCAACGGCTGCGCCGTCTGCATCGACATGCACACCAAGGAGGCCACCGCGGCCGGCGAGACCTCGGTGCGGCTGCATCTGGTGGCGGCATGGCGGGAGGCCACGGTCTTCACCGAGGCCGAGCGCGCCGCCCTGGAACTGGCGGAGCAGGGAACCCGGATCACGGACGCGCCCGGCGGGATCAGCGACGAGGTCTGGGCGCGAGGCGCGAAGCACTACGACGAGGACCAGCTCACTGCGCTGGTCGTCCTGATCTCCTTCATGAACACGGCGAACCGGCTGAACATCATCGCGAGGCAGCCCGCCGGGGACTACGAGGTGGGTCAGTTCCACTGACGGGCGCAGACGAGAGACCCGTCGCGTACGCGGCAGGCGGTTGTGAACGATGTGTTTGGAAACGCCGAAGCGGTAAAGACGGTGCGTTGACACAACCTTTGTACGAGAGGTAGGAGACGCATCATGGGCATCCTCGCCTGGATCATCATCGGACTGCTCGCCGGCCTCATCGCCAAGGCGCTGATGCCGGGCAAGGACCCCGGCGGCATCATCATCACGATGCTCATCGGCATCGCGGGAGGGCTCCTCGGCGGCTGGCTCGGCAAGGCCGTATTCGGTGTCGACTCCATCGACGGGTTCTTCGATCTCTCCACCTGGATAGCCGCCATCGTCGGCTCGATCATCCTCCTGGCCCTGTACCGGGTCATCACGGGCAACCGGCACTCCCGTCACGCCTGACACCGCACCGCCCCCGCAGACCGGAAAGGGATCCACGCCCCACGGGGTGTGGATCCCTTTCCGGTGCAGCGAGTAACTGTCCGTCTCTCGGCGGAAGGCCCGGCCATTGGGGTGAGGTCCCGGCTCGATGCCGTCGGGAGCGGCGGCGACCGGCGCTCCCCCGCCGTCGCAGGATCGCGCGGCTCCACGACGGTCCGGGGCAGCGGCTCCACCGCCCGCGCCGGCACGGAACCCCGGCGACCACCACTCGAAGCGCCATCGCGCCCACCTGCGCCCGGCACCCCCCGTCGTCCCGGCTCACTCCCCGCCGTGCGGACGCCGACCGGCGGACTTATCGTGGCCTGGCAGTCCCGGGCCTGATCTCCGAGGCATGTCGAACTCACGGTCGCGGTCGTGGAGTTCGGAATCGACAGGAGTGCTTGATGAACGCCACACGGAAAGTCGCCATCATCACGGGTGCGTCAGGGGGCATCGGAGCCGCCCTGGTGAAGGCCTACCGCGCGATGGGATACGCGGTGACCGCGACCGGCGGCCGTTCCGCCCCGACGTCGAGCGACCCCGGAGTGCTCGCCCTGGCCGCCGACGTGGCTGAGCCGGGTACCGGCGCGCGGCTGGTCGAGGCTACCGTCGACCGGTTCGGGCGCATCGACACACTGGTCAACTGCGCCGGGGTCTTCGTGTCGAAGCCGTTCACCGAGTACACCGACGCGGACTACGAGCTGGTGACCGGGGCGAACGTGCGCGGCTTCTTCGAGGTGTCGCGCAGCGTGATCGCCGCGATGCTCTCCCGTGACGACGGCGGCCACATCGTGAACGTTTCGACCAGCCTCGTCGACAACGCGGACGTCGAGGTCCCCTCGGCGCTCGCGTCACTGACCAAGGGGGGCCTCAACGGCGTCACGAAGTCGCTGGCGATCGAGTACGCCACCCGGGGGATCCGGGTGAACACGGTCGCACTCGGTGTCATCCGGACCCCCATGCACCCGACCGATCCCGACGGCTTCCAGGCGGCGCGCCACCCGGTCCGCCGAATGGGTGAGGTGGACGACGTGGTCCGGGCCGTGCTGTACCTCGAGCAGGCACCGTTCGTCACCGGTGAGATCTCGCACGTCGACGGCGGGCAGAGCGCGGGGCACTGACGAGGCGCGCGCTCCGCCGCCGCCGAGGTGATCAGCCGAGAATCCTCAGCATCCGCTCCCCCAGCACGGAGGCGGAGGCCGGGTTCTGCCCGGTGACCAGGTTGCGGTCCTCCACCATGTACGGCTCCCACATCGGTCCACGGCTGTACTGGACGCCGATCTTCTCCTTGAGCTCCGTCTCCAGCAGCCACGGCGCCTTGGAGGCCAGGCCGACGCCCTCCTCCTCCTCGTCGGAGAATCCCGTGACCTTGTACCCCTTGAAGGGGGACACACCGTGGATCCTCGTGGCCAGCAGCGCCGCGGGAGCGTGGCACACGATGAAGAGGGGGTTGCCGGAGGCGAGCTGCGCGGTCAGGAGCCGCCCCGCGTCCGCGTCGTACGCGAGGTCCGACATCGGACCGTGACCGCCCGGCAGGTACACCGCGTCGTAGTCCTCGAGCCGGACGTCGGACAGCTGGAGCGGCCGGCGCATCGCCTCGGCGTCGCGGATGATGGCCTCCAGGTCGAGGGACACCTGCTCGCCGCCCGTCATGGACGGACGCAGGCTCATCATGTCGACGTTCGGGGTCACGCCGCCCGGTGTCGCGACCACTACCTCATGGCCGGCATCCGTCAGCTCCTTGTACGGGCTGGCAAACTCCTCGGCCCAGTATCCGGTGGCGTACCTCGTGCCGTCCTTGAGCACCCAGTACGTCGCTCCGCTCACTATGAACAGGATCTTCGCCATCACTCATGCGCCTCCGCTCGGGCCCTTTGGGGTGATTTGACTACCTTTAGCCTAGGCGGGTGCTCGTTCGGCCGCATGCGTGACGAGCGCCGGCGTCCCCACAGCGCGACATGTCCACCCCGCCGGCGACGAGGTTGCCGCCGGCGGCGCCCGCCGAAGCGGCGGACCGCGCCTTCTGACGGCACGGGCCGCGGATTCCCCGGTCACAGCCCTTGCGCGGCGAGCTCCGTGAGCGCGACGCGGGCCGCTTCCGCGATGAGCGCGTCCTGCGGCTCCGCTTCACGGGTGGCCCGCCGGGAGAGCACGGCGATGGTGACCGGTGGCGAGTCCGGAGGCCAGACGACGGCGATGTCGTTGCGCGTGCCGTAGCCGCCCGTGCCCGTCTTGTCGCCCACCGCCCAGCCGTCCGGGGCGCCGGCGCGGATCAGCGCGTCGCCCGTCGTGTTGCGCCTGAGCCAGTCGGTCAGCACCGCCCGTTTGTCCGCGCCGAGGACATCGCCGCGGACGTCACCGAGCGCGTAGGCGCGCAGTCCGGCGGCGAGGGCGCGCGGTGTGCTGGTGTCGCGGGGATCTCCGGGTGCCGCCTCGCTGAGGGCGGTCTCGTAACGGTCGCACCGGGTTGTCCGGTCGCCGAGGGCGGCCAGTGCGCTCTGCAGGCCGGCGGGGCCGCCGAGTTCCCGGAAGAGGAGATTGGCCGCGGTGTTGTCACTGTGGCGGACAGCCGCGTCGCACAGCGCCCGCAAGCTGAGACCGGTGTGCAGGTGCCGTTCGGTGACCGGGGAGTTGGCGACGAGGTCACCGGGACCGTAGCGCACCCGCCGGTCGAGCTGCTGGAGCGAACGGGCCCTGAGCAGTGCGCCCGCCAGGAGTGCCTTGCAGGTCGAGGCGTAGGCGAAGCGCTGGTCGGGGCGGTGCGTGACGGTGCGGCCGCTTCCTGTGGCGATCGCGTACAGGCCCAGCCGCGCGCCGAAGTTCCGCTCCAGCTCCCGGAAGGCGCGTACGGCACGGTGTGCGTGTGGTTCGGACCGTGAGGACCCGGTCCCGGACGGGAAGGGCGGTGCGGCGGCCGGCGCGGGCGGATCGCACGCCGACAGAGGGAGGGCCACGAGGCCGGCCAGTGCTGAGAGCGCGGCACGGCGGCTGGGAGGGGTGGGCACGGGGAGGGCGAGTCCTGACTTCGGTGGCCGGTGCACCGCCGGTGGCCTCTTCCCGACGCGCCGGGTGTCCGCGGCGAAGGGTGCGTCCGGCGGGCTTCTGCCTCGCCAGCGTAGGGCGGACGCTTACGTCGCCCGCAGACCTGACCACCGTGTCGCGCGTTCCCGTGTCGGCGGCGATGTCGCCGTCGCCGCCGGGGGGGCCGTCTCACGCTGTGTCCCGGCCGGTGCGCGGAACGTCGCCGATCAGGTTCATTGCCGCGCGTCGCCCAGCCGGTTCAGCGCCGCCGCGGTCAGCGCCGTGATCGCCGCCGGCAGGGCGGTGCGGACGTCGGGGGCGAATCGCGGTGAGTGGTTGGGCGGCACGTGGGCCGGTGAGTCCGCCCACTGCCGGCGGCCGGTCGTACCCAGCATCCAGTAGGACAGGGGGATTCCGGCTTCACCGTGTACGGCCAGCCCCGCGTCCCCGTAGAAGGGGAAGTCCTCGGCAGCCATGGAGGAGGGCCAGGTCGCGACGCGTTCCGGGCCGTACAGGGTCGTGTGCGCGGACCGGATCGCCTGCGTGGCGTCCGGGTCGACCCGGAGGGCCGGGGAGCGGGACAGGGTGGTCAGGTCCGGGTCGCGCGGGCACGCGGAGGCAGCGCACTCGGCCCGCACGATGCGGTCCAGGGCCCCCAGCGCCCGGTCCAGGGTCGCGTCGGTGAGCGCGCGCAGGCCGATGCCGAGTTCCGCCGTGTCCGGGACGACGTTGACCGCGGTGCCCGCCCGCACGGTGCCGACGGTGAGCGTGAGCCGGTCCGACGGGGCGGTCTCGCGGGACGCGATCGTCTGCAGACGGCTGATCACGGCCGCCGCCGTGACCACCGGGTCGACCGTGAGGTGCGGGGTCGCGGCGTGGCCGCCCCGCCCGTGCAGGACCACGCTCAGCGCGGCGCTCGCCGCTGCCATCGGGGTGTGCGGGCCGCCGTGGGCGATCATTCCGGCGGGCAGGGGCGCCGCGTGCTGGGCGAGCACGATGTCCGGGCGGCCGCAGCGTGCGTACAGTCCGTCCGCGAGCATCGCGCGGGCGCCCGTGAGCGTCTCCTCGGCCGGCTGGCCGACGACGACCAGGGTGCCGCTCCAGTGGGCGGTGGTACGGGCCAGCAGATCGGCCGCGCCCGTCGCGGCGGCCAGGTGAAGGTCGTGGCCGCAGGCGTGCATGGCTCCGTTCCCGCTGGCGTACGGCAGACCGGTCCGCTCGGCCAGGGGCAGGGCGTCCAGCTCGGTGCGCAGATACACCCGCGGGCCCTCGCCGTTGCGCAGGAGGCCCACGACCCCGTGGCCGCCCATGCCGCGCAGTACCTCGAACCCGGTGGCGGTGAGCCGGTCCGCGAAGAGGCCGGCCGTGCGGCTCTCCCGGCCCGAGAGTTCCGGTGTGCGGTGGACGTCCAGGTACAGGGTGAGTGCCGGGCGGACCACCGGCGCGAGGTGGGTGAGGGCGGGGTGGTTCGCGGTCACGGGGATCCTCCGGGGCGGTGCGCTGCGGGCGCTGGCGTCGCGTGCCAGCGATGTGTGAGTGCGGGGCATGCCGAACGGTGAGCGGCCGGCGGTGGAATGGGGTCGCACACCAGGCAGGCGGCCTTCCCCATCCCGGAGGGCCCCGATCCGGAGGAGACACCCATGGACAAGGACCTGAGCACCCTCGCCGACGAGATCCTGGAGCTCGAGGCCGAGACCTTCGAGATCTCCGACTACTCGGACGCGAGCGAGGTCGTGCTCGCCGGTTCGACCAGCACCAGCTCCACGTCGACGTGCAGCTCCACCACCAGCACCACCTCCTGCTCCGCCTGACCGGACGTCAGGTCGCAGGAGAAGCCCGGGATCCGCCCGCTCGACGGATCCCGGGCTTCGCCGTGTTCGCCCGGGTTCACGGGAACGGATGCGGCACCCTGCGGATCTCGGCGTCCGTCAGGTCCGTCGTTCGGTGCCCGCCGCGCCTCAGCGCCGTGCGCAGCCGGGGCATCAGCGGGGCGCGCTGACGGTTCCAGCCGAAGTCGATCGGCAGGAGTCCGGGCACCAGGGTGCTGACGGTGCGCAGGCCCATGCCCGCCTGCTCCGGGGTGGTCTGGTCGACCGCGATCACGTCGTGACCGGCCCCCACGAGTTCGTCCACGACCGCGCGCACGTCGTCGCGCAGATCGCGGGTGCGAGGGCGCCGCGAGGTCTCCCAGCGCCGGTAGACGTCGTCGAAGGGGCGTACCGCCGTCGGTTCCAGGTAGCTGCGTGCGTGGGCGGCCATCCGGGGCAGCCCGTACAGCTGGGCGTGGTCCTTGAGGTGGCGGACGAGGTGGAAGTCGTCGGCCATGGCCTCCAGTTCACCGCGGCGCTCCTCGGTCTGGCGGGCCAGGTGCGGGATGTAGGTGAGGACCTCCGAGAGGGCGCCCTCGACGGCGGACCGGGGGTCGAGCGAGGCAGCCGCCGCGAAGGACAGGGTCCCGGGGCCGCCGTCGCGGCGTACGGCGACGGCGGTGGCGACCGGGATCTCCAGGTCGATCCGGTTGTCCAGGACGTGGACGTCGTAGCCCTGGAGCGCGGCTCGTTCGGCCATGGCGGCGGCGGTACGGCCGCCGACGGTCGCCAGGTCGATCCCGGTGAGACGGGCGTCCCCGTACCAGGCGTTCAGGAACGCGTCCCGTTCCACGAGTTCGAGCAGGCCGCCGAGCAGCGCCTCCTCCAGGCAGCCGCCGATCGCACAGCCGTTGGAGCACTCGAAGACGAAGTTGTCGGCCGCCAGTCCGGCGCTGTAGTAGACGAGGCGGGAGGGGACGAGGACCGGGCGGTCGTCGCGCAGGGACCAGCCCCACTCCCAGGGGATGGCCCGATCCGGGTCGAAGGGGTCGACCAGGGGGTCGTCGCGGTACGTCCGCGGATCGTAGAACCCGCAGTCCGCGGGGTCCACGGCGTCGGCCTTGAGGTCGTTCCAGGAGCCGGTGACGGGCGTGGCGCGGCCTCTCCGGTGAGTTCCGGCGTAGCGCTCCAAGCCTTCCAGGAAGGCCAGTCTGCGGCTGGTGGAGAAGGCGTTCTCCTGGCCGCTCCAGGTCACGTCGTTGAGCCCGGCGTAGCCGCGTACGAAGACACTGCCGGCGACCGGGGCGGTGGTCGGGGAGGTGACGTTCAGCCAGGTGCCGCCGCCGAGGGCGCCGCAGACCGGGTTGGCGAGGGCCGTCTCCGGGATCGGGTAGGAGGAGGCGGCCCGCAGCCGGTAGGTGCCGGGGTCCGGTTTGAGGCGGGTCTCCAGGGTGAGCGGGCGCGGACGCTCCGGGGTGGGACACGGCGCGCAGTCCGGGCAGAGGGGATCGGCCAGGAGCGGATACGTCCGCACCTGAAGCGTCATCAGGTCGAGTCTGGACACCTGCGGAAGGGCTCGGTCGGCGGCATCGGAGGCGGGTGGTGCCGGGGCCGGGCCGTCGTCCAGCAGCGCGGCGCACAGGGCGGCGACGGCGTCGTACGTGTGCCCGCTGAACAGGGGCCAGGCACCCACCGGACGGGGGCCGTCCGGGCCGCCCGTCTCCAGGGCGTCACGTTCGGAACGGCTGCGGAGCCGCTGCCACCGCAGGGCGAGGCAGCGTCCGCACGCGGGGGCGGTGCCGTCGCCGCCCCAGGGGCCTATCAGCACGGCGGAGGCGGTGAGGTGGACGCGCGCGGCTGCCCGCAGGGGCGCCCAGGGGTCGGCGGCGCCGCGGTGGCCGAGCGTGGCCGCCGCGTCGGTGGCTCCGACCGGGACGACGGCGACGTCCCGGCCGAGGCGGTCGTTCAGTGCCGCGTGGAGCGCGTCGCGGGCCTTCTCCATCGGCCGGCTCAGGGGCCGCGCGGGGGCACTCACGAGGACCTCGTCCAGCGGAACGTCCTGACGGCGATGACGCCGAGGACGAGCGCGAAGACCGCGAGTCCGGCGCAGCCGACGGCGACGTCGGAGCCGTCGCCCCGGCCCGTCAGCGCGTGGGACACCGCGTCGTTGAGATAGCGCAGGGGCATGACCAGGGAGATCTTCTGCAGCCAGGTGGGCATGGCGTCCAGCGGGAAGAACGATCCCGACAGGAACGCCATGGGCAGCATCAGGAAGTTGGCCACAGCCGCGACCGACTCGGGTGTGTCGGCGAACGAGCCGATGATCACACCGAGCAGCAGGAAGGTGGTGATGCCGAGCACCATCACCGGGATCAGCAACGGCCATCCGGAGGCGGGTTCGAGACCGAACAGCGGGAGCTTCGCCACCCCGACGAACAGCAGCGACTGCACCAGGCCCACCGCCAGGGCGAGGACGTAGCGGGAGCCGATCACGGCGGACAGAGGGGTCGGGGACATCCGGATCAGCCGCAGGATGTCGTCGGAGCGCCACTGCATCAGGGTGAACGCGATGCCGAACACGGCGGCGTTGGCGACACCCCAGGACAGGACCCCGGCGGCCGTGTACGACATGTAGGACAGGCCGCTCTGCTCGACGGCCCGGCCCCGGAAGATCAGGCCGAAGACGACGAGGAAGAGGAGCGGGAAGGCGAACGTGAAGAACAGGGTGGTCCTGTCGCGGACCTGGGCGCGGTAGCCCGCTGCGGTCAGTGCGGCGTAGGCGCTCATGCCTGGCGCTCCGGGGTGGTCTCGGGGGTGCGGCGGGATGTGTGCGGGCTCCGGACGATTCCCGCCGTGAGGTCGAGGTAGACGTCCTCCAGGCTGGGGGTGCGGGTCTGCACCCCGTCCAGACCCGTGAGCCGGTCGAGGGCGCTGAGCACCCGGCCGGTGGTGCGGGTCTCCAGGACCAGGGAGCCGCCCTGGACGGTGACCCGGTCGACGCCGGCGACGGCCGCCGCCTCGCGCTCGTCCAGCCGGCCGAGCGGCAGCAGCAGCCGGCTCGGGGCCCGGGAGGCGTCGACGAGGTTGTGCGGACTGTCGGTGACGACGATCCGGCCGTCGACGAGGATGGCGATGCGGTCGCAGAGTTCCTCCGCCTCGTCCAGGTGGTGCGTGGTGTAGACGATGGTGCGGCCTTGTGCCTTCAGGGCGCGCAGCACGTCCCAGAGGTCACGCCGGGCCTGCGGGTCGAGTGCGGCGGTCGGTTCGTCCAGGAAGATCAGTTCGGGACCGTGCACCAGCGCGGAGGCGATGGCGAGGCGCTGGCGCTGGCCGCCGGAGAGCTTCTCCACCTGGACGTCGCCCTGCCCGGTGAGCCCCACGGAGTCGAGGGCCGCCCCGGCCGCCTCCCGCGACGCTCCGTAGAGCGCGGCGACGGTGCGCAGGTGCTCGCGGGCGGTCTGCCGCACGAAGAAGGCCGAGGACTGGGTCTGTATGCCGATGCGGGGCAGCAGGGCGGTGTTGCGGGGCCATGGGGACTGGCCGAAGAGGGAGACGGAGCCCGTGTCGGCGTGGCGCAGTCCTTCCATGATCTCCACCAGGGTGGATTTTCCTGCTCCGTTGGGGCCGAGGAGGCCGAAGAACTCGCCCCGGCCGATGTCGAGGGACACGTCGTCGACGGCCTGCCGGTCCCCGTACCGTTTGGAGACCCCCTGCACGTGGACGGTGGCGGGTGTGGGTCGCATGGCCTCTTCCTCACTCATGTGGTGCGTGGTTCCTTCGGTTCGCGGGCGGTCGCGCGGGCGGGTCAGGCGAGCAGCACGAGCGCCACCGCGCAGGTGCCGGCCACGGCGAGCAGGAGCAGGAGGACCGACCCGATGCCGTACGCCGTGTAGATCAGCCGGGCGCGGCGGGGATAGGCGGAGGCCGCCTCGGAGCCCGTCCGGCGCAGCGCCAGGTAGGCGCGTGCCTCGGGGGCCAGGTGGGCGGTGCCGAGGAGGTGGCCCAGCATGCGGTAGCCGTCCAGCGGGGGGAGCGGGACGAGGTTGCTCAGCGCCTGGACGCTGCCGAGCAGCAGCAGTCCGGCGAGCAGGGGCCGGGCCGGGTCGCCGCCGGGGAGCGCGGACCACCACAGGGCGAACGGCAGCAGCAGGGCCAGGTTGACGTACGCGCCGGCCCCGGCGATCACGAGTTTGGCGCGGCGCCCGGGGATGAAGAGGTAGTCGTCGACGGTGCAGTACAGCATCGCGGCCGGGAACCGCCACCGCAGGCCGATCTCCGCGACGTGCCCGCCGAAGTGCTGGGCGGCGACGCCGTGGGCCAGTTCGTGGACGGTGATGCTGAACCACAGGAACAGCGCGACGGCACCCAGGACGACGGGTTGCCGTATCAACTCGGCTGCTCCGTCGCCGAGTTCTCCCGTGTGAAGCGCGAGGACCAGCACCATGGCCAGCACGGCGGCCAGCAGCGGCAGCTGGATCGCGCGATGCAGCAGGGGGCGCAGTGCCCGGTGCAGCCGGGCGGTGGCCGCGTCGGCGTCGGCGACCATGCGGCGTGTGCCGCGCCAGAGGGTGTCGGCAGGAGCGGGGGCGGATGCGGGCGCCGGCGGGTCGGGGGCGCCGTCCAGCAGGCCGCGCGCGCCGAGGAGGCCAAGGAGCCGGTTCCAGCTCTCCTCGGCGAGGCGGCGGCCGAAGCGAGCGGCGTATGCGGGGGCCAGGTCGTCCAGGTTCCTGGTGCCGTCGAGCCGGGAGATCACGAAGTGCTCCCTCGTCCCGACCTCGGACACGGCTCCGGTGGCGGGGTGCCGGATGAGGTACACGGTGCGGGGACCGCGCAGCAGGGGCGGTCCGATCCGGACACCGGCCCGCAGCAGGGGACGATAGGCCCGGGCGGCGCTCTGCGCAGCGGGTACCGGCGCACCGGGAGTGCCGCTCATGCTCCGGCCGCCTTCGGTGCGACCGCCGGGACGGGCTCGCGCAGGACCTGGCCGAGCATGAAGGAGAGGTATGCCTCGTCGCGGATCGTCACGTGGAGCCTGTTGTTGGTCATGTGCATGTAGGGGGACAGGAGCCGGGGCAGCACGGCGGGCACGTGGGTGACCACCTCCAGCGGAAGGGTGCCCTCGGGCTCTGCGCGCTCCTGCCCGGCGTCCTCCCGGGCCGGTCCCTCCTGGACCGGGAAGGCAAGGTCTCCCCGGGCGGTGAGGTCCTCGATGCGGCCCCGCAGTTCGAGGCAGTGTTCCGCCCAGCCGCGCAGGAAGCGCGGCAGCCGCCCCGTTTCGCCGCTCCGGACGGCGGCCCGGATCTCGGCGAACCGGCGTCCCAGCTGGGGAGCCATCCGCGCGTACGTGGCCTCGTACTCCGCGGAGCCGATGAAGCCGGTGCCGGGGAACGCGCGGTGCCAGAAGGCGTAGTAGCCGTCCAGGTAGTCCGCGAGGCGGTCCTCCTCGGGCAGGAAGCAGCCCGCCATCACCATCATCAGCTGGGCGGAGGTGCCGAGCAGCACCGTCCGCAGGTGCAGGTTCATGGTGCGGAAGGCGTCGATGACCAGGTCGCTGGAGTGCCGGAAGTGCCATTCGGCGAGCTCGACGCCGGCCGGGCCGCCGTACTTCGCGTACTCGGGGGCGTAGGGCTCGTACGTGAACGAGTTGTTCGGCCGCAGGTTCATCCGGCCGTCCGCGCCCATGAAGCGGTCGCGGTCCCCGCCGGGGAACTCGATGTCGAACAGCGCGTTGTAGAAGTCCTTCAGGAAGCCGGAGTCGACCTCGTACAGGGCGGGGCGGCTGCGGAGGAAGCCGGTGAGTGCCTCCTCCGCCCGGCGCCTGACCTCGGGAGCGGCCTCGGCGCGGGCCGGGCGCAGCCGGAGGCGGACGTGCGGGCCCTCCAGCCAGTAGTTGATGAAGAAGTGACCCGCGAGAAGTCCGTCGGCGGTCAGCCGGTCCACCAGCGGGCGCACGCAGTTGACCAGCATCGGCTGGGGGCTGGCGGCGTAGAAGACGTGGAGTGCGATCCACTCCCCCGGCGGTTCGGCGGCCGGGCCTGGGACGGCTGAACGGGGGGCGGTCAGTTCGGGCATGCGGGGCCGTCCTCGGTGTGGGAGGGGCGGGAGGGGCGGGAGGTGAAGGTCTCCACGGCCAGTTCGGCCACGTGGCGGCCGTGCGCGGAGGTCAGGTGCAGCCCGTCCTCGGTGGGCAGCATCTCGCGCAGGATCACCGCGGCACCCGGTGCCCGGTCCACGAGGGCGTCGAAGGCGGTCAGGGAGAGGGGGCTGTCGAAGTCCACGTACAGGGGCTTGGCGCCCGGGGCGCGGCGGCCGGCCCCGAGGACGGTGGCGAAGACCTGGCCGGGCAGTCCGTGGCGGCGGCGCCAGCGCTGCCAGTCCAGGTACCACAGCGCCTCGTCCGCCTCGGGTCGGCGGACCGGGAGGGTGGCGGCGTCGGCCGTCCAGCTGCGGCGGCTGACGACCACGTCTCCGTGGGCCACGCGCGGTCGGCGGGTGACGCCTTCCACCGCGGGGCCCTCCGGCACCCCGCCCCAGACGTCGCTCGGCGTCATGGTGCTGGGCGACATCAGCAGCAGCGTGCGGGGGATCTCGGGCAGGGCGACCGGGACGAGGTAGCCGAGGTAGACGGGAATGACCTCGCGGTCCAGCCGGCGCGAGCGCAGCACGAGGCGGTCGGCCGCGTCGTCGTGGACGAGGTAGAGATCGTCGAGGTCGAGCCGGTCGGCCTCGGGGACGGTGGACGTCTCTCCCGGGCACACGATCTGATAGTCCGTCATACGGCCGTGCAGATTCAGGTTGCTGGTGACCGTCCCGCCCGTCACCTCGGCGAACACCGCGCCCTGGGGCTGCCGTTCGCGCAGCTCTCCCCGGAGCCGGGCGGAGAGGCCGGGCTCGGCGGGATCGTCCGGGCTGTCGTAGACGTGGGTGAAGCGGCTGAAGGGGAAGGCGAGCCCGCCGTACGAGCGGTTGAGGACGACCAGGGGGCCGTCCGGGTGGCCGGGGACGGGGCCCGACACCTGGATGTGGTGGCTCTGCGGCGTGAAGTCGGCGGTCAGGGCGGAGAGACGGCCGGCCACCGGGGCGAGGAGGCCGTCCGGCAGCTGCACCTCGTCCGCCGCCCCCTTCCCCTCCCACAGCTTCCCCATGCCGGCCACGAAGTCGCGGCGGGCGTCGTCCAGGGTCCGCAGCGCGCTCTGGCCGAGCCAGTTCTCCTCCGGGACGTAGGCGCCGTCGTCGTCGAAGGCGGTGCGCTTGGAGGTGAACGAGATGTACTGGTCGAAGAAGTCCTCATGGAAGTCGTGGACCAGTCCGAGCAGGTCGTCGCAGCGTCCGCCGCGCCCGTAGCGGGCCGTGAAGAAGCCGCGCAGGGTGATGCGCTGGGGCAGGGTGATGTCGAACAGCGGCAGGATGCCCTCGACCGCCCGCAGGGCCCGCCCGGTCTCCCCGGCCAGCAGGCCCGGCGCACAGACCAGGTCGCCGCCCGCGCTGACGTCCTCGTACAACAGGGTCTGCGGGAGGGACGGTTCGGCGGCACCGAGATCGCTCTGCACCTGGAGGAGGCCTTCGCGCAGGGTGCGCAGCAACGTCCGGCGGGTGCGGACGTCGGCGGCCGGGTACGCCGCGAGGCACGCTGCCGGGCCGTCCAGGCCGGCGGCGGCGGAGTCGGCCCAGGCCACGCCGAGCCGCGTCAGGGCCGCCCGGAAGGAGCGCAGCGGGTCCGTGCTGTGCACGTCGGTGCGCAGCCCCGGCACCCGGACCATGCCGAGCTGGTGCAGGGCCGTGGCATACCGCTCGCACTCGGGGCGCTCGGCACCGTGCTCGGCGTGGAGCCAGTCGACCAGGTCGCGGTGGCGCAGCCCGTCGCGGCCGGCGAAGAAGCTGAGCAGCCGGTCCAGGGTGCCGCTGGTGCGCAGGTAGAACAGCCTGTCCCGCACGGCGTCGAAGGTCACGGCGGCGCTGTCGTCCCCGGCGGTCACCCACTGCCGTACGTAGCGCACACGGTCCGCGTCGCGGGCCCAGCCCGGGGAGAGCACGACGGGCAGGTCCTGGCGGCGCTCCGGGTCGGCCAGGATCAGATCGGCGATCCGGTTCAGGGCGACGACGCTGAGACGGACGTGACTGGTCCACTCCTCACCGATCCGCAGGGCTGTGGTGGTGTCCGACGGGTCCCCGTCGAAGGTTCCGGCGGCCACGGCGGTGAGCGTGGAGAAGGGGCTTGTCTTGCAGGCGGTGCGGTAGAGGTAGGTGAGCGCGGACCGCTCGATCTTCCGCATCCGCCCGCCGGGTTCGGCCCGCGTGTCGTTCAGGTAGCCGTCGATGCGGGCGTCCAGAGCGGGCGAGGCGAGCAACAGCCCCTTGCGGAAGTGGTCGTGGGACAGATGGTTACGCAACTCGGCGCGGGCACACTGCATTTCGTCGGCCAGCACCGCCGCTCCCTGTTCCAGCCGTCCGGCGTGGCGCGCCCGCTCGGCGAGCCACGCCGAGGCGCGGTCGCCGGCAGCCGGGTCGAGGCCGGTGACCAGGCGTACGGCGGCCGTGGAGTCGGCGGGCAGACGGTTGTTGTACACCTGCCGCCGAAGGGCGAGCAGGGCCCGGCGGGCGGTGCCGCCCACCGCGTCGGCGGCCGGGACCAGCCCGTGCAGGAGGTCGCTCAGAGCTGCCCCCTCGCGGGCGAGGCGTTCCTCCCGGGTGAGGATCTCGTCGGCCCACCGGCGGGTGCGGGGGCAGCGCAGTCCGCGGACGGCCTCCACGGGCAGTCCGGCGGCCCGGAGCACGAAACGCCGGCCGGGCTCCCACCGGGCGGTCCCGGGGGAGGTGGTGTCGGACGTCATGAGGGTCATCAGGTCTCCCCGTCAGGCGATCTCGTGGCGGAAGCCGGCGGGCCGGGGCCGTTCGTTTCCCATCGGCATGATCAGCAGGGGGGCCTCGTCGCCTCCGGTCAGGCCGAGCTTCTCGATGAAGGAGACGTTGTCGAAGCCCAGCGCCACGCCCGCGCCGATCCCGAGGGCCGCCGCGGCGACGTAGAACGTCTGGGCCACGGCGCCCGCCGTGCCGACGGCGAGCCGGTAGCCGCGGTCCCCGACCGCGTCCAGGACGGCGGTGGTCCGGACGGTGGGCACGAGGACGGCACCCGCCTGCTCCAGGTTGTAGTTGGCCAGGAAGTAGTTCTCCTGGAGGAAGGCCCCCTGGTGGCCGGCCTCGACGAGCCTCAGTTCGGCCGTGTCCGGGTCGTAGGCGTACGCGCCCGGCTCGATGCCCTCCACGTGGTTGACGAAGGCGTAGAGCCGCGCCTGCCGCACGGCACCGCCGGGGTCGGCGTCGCTCTCCAGCGAGGTCGCCGCGCAGGCCGCCAGGACGGACGAGAGCTGGGCGGGGGTGAGCGGCCGGGCCGCGTCGAAGCGGCCGAAGCTGCTGCGCCGCTCGCGCAGTGCGCGGCGCACGGGTACGTCGGGGAAGGACGCGGCGGGCAGGGCGACGCGGGTGCCCCCGGCGGGCACCGGGAGGGCGGCGGCCGGGGCGAGCGCGCCGGGAGCGGGACGCACCGCCGCGTGGCTGGTGGTCGCCTCGTGCATGGCCCGCACGGTCGGGAAGTCGAGGACGGTCCGCGACCGTTCGACGTCCCTGTGCCGGACCGCGGGGTCGGGCCCGGGAGCCGCGACCGCCGCCATGGCCCCCGACGTGCCGCCCCAGCGCAGCGGGACGACGGCGAAGACGGCCTCCTCCTCCCCCGCGGTGCCGAGCAGCCCGTTCAGCCGGGGCTCGTCGAACCACAGGACCGGTGCGGTCCGCAGCCCTCGGGCGCCGGCCCAGATCCGCCAGGTCTGCACGAGCGTGCCGAGATCGGTGGAGACCACGTGGTAGGAGAAGCTGTTGTACTTGAACGTGTTCTGCCAGTACTTGACGCCGAGGACCAGGTACTGGTCGGTCTCCAGCGCGTCGGCGGGTGCGTCCGGACCGAGCGCCTCACGGATCCGGGCCGAGACGTCACCGGTCAGCAGCCGCTGCACGGCGTGCCGGTGGACGTCGTAGTAGTGGATGCCGGGGGTCAGCGGGCCGGACGGGCCGGCGGCCCAGTAGACGCTGACCGGATAGAGGCCGCCACCGCCCGCCGTGCCCCGCGACCAGTTGGCGTGGGTGTAGAAGGGCAGGCCGGACAGGTCGCTGTTGGCCTGGATGCCGAGGCGGCGGCCGGTCAGACCGTAGGAGTCCTTGAGCATGGCGGAGAGCAGCGGCAGGTCGAAGCCTGCCGGGCCGGGTGCCTCGGGTTCCGGCGCGGGCGTGCGGGCCGGAAGCAGGCCGCGGGCCACGGGCGCGTCGGGAAGGCCGTCGCCGTCGGGCAGGGCGCAGGGCCGCACGCCCGGATAGAACTTGCCCTTGCGTGGCCCGTCGGACCAGTCGGGCACGAAGTCCGCGGGTTCCATCGGGACGCGGCCCCGGTGCAGGACGGCGTCGGCGTACTCGTGGGCGTACCCCATGGGGCCTGCCCCCTTTCGAATCGGCGTGCGGTGCGGACGGGCCGTCACGGGAACGGATGCGGGGCGGGATTGAGGCCGGCGGGCCCGAGGACGGTGCTCATCCGGGGCATGTGCCGGGCGCGCTGCCGGGACCAGCCGAAGTCGATGGGGATGAGGCCGGGCACCAGGACCTTCACCGTGTGCAGACCGACCGCGCGCTGTTCGGGCAGGGTCTGGTCGACCACGACGACGTCGTATCCGGCGGCGGCGACGGCGCCGACCGCACGCAGCAGGTCCTCTCGCAGGTCCATGGACGCGGGGGCCCCGTCGGCGTCCGGCCACACCAGGTCGGCGACGGCGAGTGCGGGTTGCGGGGATTCCTGGCGCAGCAGGAAGTCCGCGTGCCGCCCCATCTCCGGGACGCCGTAGGCGAGCGGGTGGTCGTGCAGGGTGGTGACGCGGTCGAAGTCGGCCGCCATGGCGCGCAGCCGGGACTCGTCGCGCCGGGTGCGGCCGACCAGGTTGACCGAGTCGGTCGCGATCTCGCAGAGCGCGGAGTCCAGCGCGGACTCCGGGTCGAGCCCCGCGCCGGCCCCGAAGCACATCCGGCCGACTCCCCCGTCGAAGCGCTCGGCGACGGCGGTGACGACGGGGACGGGGAAGCTGATCCGGGTGTCGAAGAAGCGGGCCCGGTACCCGTACATGGCCAGCCGGTCCGTCATGTGCCGGGTGGCGGGGCGGGCACTGGTGGCGGGGTCGATCTCCCGGAGCGGTACCTGCCCGTACCAGGCGATCAGGAAGGCGTCGCGCTCGACGACCTCCATCAGGCCGAAGTAGGCCGCCTCCTCCGTACTGCCGCCGGAGGCGCAGCCGTTGGAGCTCTCCTGGACGAAGCGGTTCTCCAGGCCGGGGGCGTGGTAGTAGGCCAGGATCTCCGGGACGGGGCGCGGCTTGGCGTCACGCAGGGACCAGCCCCACACCCAGGGGATCTCCCGGTCCGGGGCGAAGGGGCGGACGCGGGGGTTGGCACGGTGGAACTCCTCGGAGTACAGGCCGGTTTCGCGGGGGTCGACCGCGTCGGGGCCGAGGTCGTCCAGGGCCGCGGTGAGCCGGGTGGTCCTGGCCCGGGCCCGCATCCCGGCGTAGCGCTCCAGTCCCTCCAGCACGCCGATGCGCTGACTGTGCGCGAAAGTGCCCGCGTGGCCGCCCCAGAAGGTCTCGCGCAGGTACTCCCCGGACCGGGTGGAGAAGCAGCCGACGGTGGCGGAGGTGGTGGTGGAGGCCACGTCGCAGACGACGGAGGGGCCGAGCGCTCCCCAGTACGGATTGGCGTAGGCGTCCAGGGGCAGCGGATAGTCCTCGATCCGCCGTACCCGGAAGGCGCCGTGACGGTACTTGGGGGCGGGCTGGGGGGTGAGCGCGGCACCCTCGGCGGTGTCCGGCCCGGGCGTCCCGCAGTCGGGGCACTCCGGGTCGGGCACCAGGGGGTGGCTGCGCACGGTCATGCCGTCCAGGTCCACCAGGTGCACCCTGGGGTACGGACCCGGATCCGGGTCCGCGAACGCGAGGCCGGCCAGGAGCCCGGCGACGGCAGCCGCGGCGAACGGTGTGGCGTACGGCCACGCTCCCACCGACCGTGTGCCGCTGCGCAGTTCGAGCCCCTCGCGCAGCGGCACCGACCGTACGCCCTGCCACCGGCGGGCCAGACACGTCCCGCAGCCGGCCGCCCTGCCCTCGCGGGGCCAGGGGCCGACGAGCACCTGCCGTCCGTACAGATGCACGGGCACATCTCCCCGTCGCACCGGGGGGTCGTCCTCCGCGGTGTACGCGTCGCGGACACCGAGCGGAACCACCGCCACGGCGGGCGCGATGGGGGCGACCTCGCGGAGGGCACCGTTCAGCGCCTCGGCGAAGCGGCGCGCGGATTCGGCACGTGCGGTGGTTTCGGGACGCCCGAGCCCGGGTGTCTCCGCAGGCGCGGAGGTGTCAGCGCCGGGGGCCTCCGCCGGCGCGGAGGTGTCAGCCCGCATCGGTGACAGCCCGGGTGAGCAGGACGCGCACGGTGAAGATGCCGGCGGTGGGCAGGTCGGCCGCGTGGGTGGGCACGACCAGGGCGTCCCGGCCGGCGGCGCGCAGGCGGTCCAGGACGCGCGTCCAGTCCGTGGCCGGGCCGGGCGGCGCCGGTTCGGAACGCGTGACCGCGATCAGGGCCGCGTCCAGGTCGCACAGCAGGGGGTCACCGGTGTCGGGAGTGGCCCCGCCCTCGGCGTCGGCCTCGTACTGCGCCTCGCCGAGCAGGTCCCGGACGGCGTCGATGACGGCGCCCGCGCGGTCGAGGGCGGCGCCTACGGCCCATCGGGCGGGTCCCGCTGTCCGGGCCAGGACGACATGGGCGCCCGAGTGGCCGGTTTCGCCGAGGTCGAGGAGCTCCACGGCCGGCCCCAGGTGAGCGGCGGAGCGGAGGAGGAACCTCGCCTCGGGGTCGTCGCCGAGCGCCTCGTGCGGAATCACGGCCACCTCACCCGCCTGTCTGACGGCCCGGACCAGGGCGTCGTGGGCGAGCGCGGAGAGCAGCCCGCAGCCGGCCGCCTCCGGCAGGTCGGCCCCGGCTCCGGCGCCCGCCCGGGTGGGTTCGAAGCTCAGGTCGGCGTTGTCGCGGCCGAAGGGGCGCACGGCCCCCGCGGGGACACGCACCTGCTCCTTGGTGACGAGCGAGGTGGCGGAGGTCCATGCGACGGGGGCGCCGGGGTCGGTTCCGGAGGCGATGGTGAGGGCCGCCGGGTCCACGGCGGGCACCGTGTCGTCCACCGCGGGCGTCGCCGGCACCACGTGTTCGGCGTAGACGGCAGCCGCGGCGTTCAGCGCGCGCAGCCGGGCTCCGGCGGTGTGGTGGACGTCGAAGGCGGTCACGGTGCGAAGGCCGTGAGGGCCCAGGCCGAGGGCGACGGAGCCGGCCTTCAACGGGGTCTGTGTCAGGGGCTCGTCCGCATAGCGGGTGAAGATCCCGGCGTGCGGGGCGACCAGTGCGGAGCGGCGGTCCAGTTCGGCCAGCGGGCCCTGGGCGGCGTCGTCGTCCGGGGCGGTGGCCACCGTGGGCAGGAAGGCCGGACGCGCCGGGGCGGAGGACAGGTCGACCGGCTCCGGGGATGCCGGGGCGTGAGCGCAGAAGGGGCAGCGGGGGTGGGGCAGCAGGGGCTCCGAGGCGACGTCGAACGACGCCATGTCCTGGACGAGCAGCTTGTTCCGGGTCTCGGCCACAAGCGCGTCGGTGACCAGTCGGAACACCTCGTATCCCAGCAGGTTGCCGAGCATCGCCGCGAGCGGCCCGGCCGGCTGGGCACCCGTCGTGCCGGTGCCCAGGGCGAGCCCGCTCCACACGTCGGCAGCCGCCCCGGCAGGGCCGCCGGCGGCGCCGAGACGCAGGGCGGCGCACGACCAGCAGCCCGTCGACCCGGCCGTCATCACCGGGCCGACCACGGCCCGGGGCCCGAACGTCCAGGCGGGCAGCAGCGTCCGGCCCTCGGGGACGCCTTCCCGCAGGAGGGCGAGCACGGTCGCGGGTGCGTCGGGGCCGGCGGCGGCCACCACGACGTCGTACCCCTCGTATGCCCTCCAGCCTGCCGCTCCGGCCGTGGTGTCCGGCAGCGCCGCCAGCTCCACGGGGCAGCCCAGGCCGGTGAGTTCGGCCGCCTCGCGGACGGCCGTCGCGAATTCCCCGGACGGAGCGCCTCCGGAGCCGCCCAGCAGCCCGGGCGCGACCGCCACGGCGGCACAGCCGTTGCGTATCAGGGACAGCACGCACCAGCGGGCCACCGGGCCGTCGCCGAGGACCGCGACCCTGGTGGCCCGGTAGCGGGCGAACCGGGCGTCGGCGTCGTCGGCGTAGTGGTCGATGTAGGCGATCTGCTCGGCGAAGCGGGAGGTGACGGCCGGCGGGACGGCCGGGCCGCCTGCCGGCTCCTCCGCCGGGGGCGGCACCGGACGCGCGAAGCCACGCGCGTAGAGCGCCGTGACGAGTTCGCCCACCATCGTCTTCTGGCGCTCCCCGAAGCCTTGGCAGATCTCCTCCACGGTCCTGCTGCCGTCCAGGTACGGCACCAGGAGGGTGGCGAACCGGTAACCGGACTTGGCGGTGAGCTGGAACCCGCCGTCAGCGTTGTGGAAGATCACCCCGTCGGGTGTCTCGGTGAACAGGACGTCGCGCCGGACTCGCGGCCGGGTTCCGGCGGTCTGTGCGTACGGCGTTGTGGTTGCCATGCGTGCGTCACACCTCGTGTTCGGGGGCGGGAGCGGCCCGGGGTCGGGACGTCTTCGGTTGTGGTGCCGGGCACACGGGTCCCGGGCGCCCGACGGGTGCGGGGACCGGGCTCGTGGCGGGTGGAGCGGGGCGGGATGCCGCCCTTGCGCGGGCCGGTCCGCGTCAGCGCAGCACCGCGGCGCCGCCCGCCGAGGGGATCTCCGCACGCCGGGGCGTGCGTGCCGGGGCCGTCGGCGCGTCTCTCGTGCCGGGTGCCGCGGCGCGCCGGGCATGCGCCCGGAGCAGATCGTGCATCCAGAAGGCGCCGGACCGGCCCTCCTCCAGGAGCCCGGCGTCCAGGAGCCGCTCCATCACCTCCTCCGCCGCCTCCTCCGGGACGCCGAGTGCGTCGGCCGCTCCCATGGCGGTCAGCGGGCCCGGTGCTCCTGCTCCGAGCCGCAGGTGCGCCTCGGCGAGCGCCGGGGGCAGCCGTTCCAGCGCCTCGTCCAGGGTCAGCGGCACCGACATGCGGGGGTCGTCCGCCAGGGTGAGCCGGGCGGGCAGATCGCGGCGCAGCCAGTCCGCGCAGTCGGCCAGGGGCAGCCGGGGCCGGGTGAGCAGGCGGGCGGCGGCGATGCGCAGGGCGAGCGGGTGGTGCCCGCACACGGAGGCGAGCAGCCGGGCGGCCGAGGGCTCGGCCTCGACCCGTTCCCGGCCGAGCACCGCCGTGAGCAGAGCGACGGACTCCCCCGGTTCGAGGGTGCCCAGCCGGTGGACGGTGCCGCCGTGCGTGGCGACGAGTGCGGCGAGGCCCATCCGGCTGGTGACGATGGCGGCGACCCCCGCGTCGGCGGTCAGCAGCGGGCGTACCTGGTCGGGGTGGACGACGTCGTCCAGGATCAGCAGGGCCCGGCCGCGCCCGGTGGCCGGTGCGGCGAGGGACCGGCGCAGCTGATCGGTGACCTCGCGCACGGGCTGGGGGGTGCCGTCGGGCCGGGTGAGCGGGAGCAGTACACAGCCGCCGGGGTAGTGGGCGGCGACCGTGTGGGCGGTGTGCAGGGCGAGCGCGGTCTTGCCGATGCCGGGAGCCCCCGACAGCACCGCGAGGGGCGCGCGGTCCGTCGGCTCCCGACGGGTCGTCAACAACTGCGCGAGCAAGTCGACCTCACGCTCGCGTCCGGTGAAGCAGGGCACCGTGGGGAGCGGCGCGGGCCCGGCCGCGGCGCCGCCTGCCCGCTCGTCGGGGAGGACCGGCTCCACGGCGTGGGTACCCGCGTGTCCCCCGGACGGGGAGGCGCCGGCCGGAGTGTCCGGGGCGAGCGACCCGGGTGCGCGGCCCGTATCGATGCCGCCGAGGTCGTCGCCGCGCAGGATCGCGAGTTCGAGCCGCTGGAGTCCGGCCCGTGGGCCGACACCGAGTTCGTCCCGCAGGTACCCCTTGATGCGGCGGCACTCCGCCAGGGCCTCGCTCTGCCGGCCGGTGCGGTAGAGCGCCAGCATGAGCTGCTCGGCGAACCTTTCATGGCCCGGGTATACGCGCGTAACCTCCCAAAGATTTACGAGCGTCTCGCGGCAGCGACCATGATCCAGTTCGATGTCGCAGACCCGTTCCAGCACCCGCAGACGCTCTTCCGCGAGCCGTGGTACCTCGTCGCGATGGAGCAGGTCGGAGGGGACGTTGGCGAGCGGGGGACCCTGCCACAGCGCGAGTGCCCGGCGCAGGGTGCAGAGCTCCAACTCGTCACCGGAACTGCCGGCCCGTTCCACGAGCCGCCGGAAGTGCAGCAGGTCGAGCGTCTCGGCGTCGGCACTCATGCGGTAGCCGCCGGCCACCGCCACGACCGCCTGGTCCTCGATGCCGTACTTGGCGAAGATCCGGCGGAGCCTGAGGACGCAACTCTGCAGCGCGGCCTTGGCGGTTGCCGGTTGTTCCTCACCCCAGACGACCCCGCGCAGGTGCTCGGTGGACACCACGGAGCCAGGGCGGATGAGCAGCGCGGCCAGCAGCGCGGTCGGCTTGGAGGGCGGCAGGACGACGACGTCCCGCCCGTCGGTGATGCTCAATGGCCCGAGCAGTTGGAATCGCACTCTCGACGCCTTCCCTTCGTACCTCGCCTCGGCCGCACCGGTGCGCACGGTGCGGCAACCCCCGTCTACTGCCAGCCGAAGTCGTGCCGGTCCCGTCCGTGCGCGGGCGGACCGGGAGGGAGCGGAGGCCGGACGTGGCCGGAGGGCCCGCCGGGCAGGGACCGTGCGGCGGCAGCGGGGGCGGACCCGGTGTCGGCGACCGGGGCGCCGGTCGCGGCGCGGGCCGGGACGGCGAGGGCGACGACGGCGAACCCGGCGAGGACGAGGGTTCTGAGTCCCGGACAGGAAGCGCGGTGGAGGCGAGTCATATGAGGAGCCTTCCGACTGTCTGTGGGAAGCGGTCTGCAGCATGGCGAGTTTTGTATGAAGTGATGCAACGGTGAAGGTGAGGTCAGTGGACCGATGAGGCCATGGCCCCTTCCGTCCAGCCCTCGCGGCCCCGGACGCATTGGCGCGAAAGGCCCCCTGCCCGAAGCGGCACGCGCGTGTCATGATCTCTGCCGAAGCACCATCGGAGAGTCGAAGAGAATCCATCGTGACCTGCGGAGACACCCCCCGGTGGCGCCTGTCTCCCGGCAAGGAGAGACGATGCTCGGCCCCTTGGGTCTGGACGCCACGGCGGAGGCCGTGTACCGCGCGCTGCTCTGCCATCCGCACGCGACGGCCCCGGAGCACTGCGAGCGGCTGGACCTGACTTCCCAACAGTTCGATTGCGTGCTCAAGGAGTTGGCGGATCTGTCGCTCGTCCGGCCGGCGGCCGGGGACGGCACCCGCCGCGTCCATGTGGTCAATCCGCGGCTCGCGCTGGAGACGCTTCTGGCCCGGCAGCGTGCGGAACTCGCCTCGCGCGAGCAGCAGGTACGGGCGGGCGAGGCGGCGGTGGCCGACCTGCTCAGCCGGCTGCCGGCCTCGGACCCCGTCACGGGCGGGCCGCCCGTGGTGCACCTGGACGGCGTGGACCACGTGCGGGACTACCTGGCACGGCTGCACGAAGAGGTGGAGGAGGAGATCCAGACCTTCGCCACGGGTGGTGCGCAGACCGAGGAGAACATGAACGCCTCCCGTCCGCTCAACCAGCGGCTGCTCGGGCGCGGCGTGCGGATGCGCACGGTCTACCTGGACAGCATCCACAACCACGCCCCCACGGTGGCCCACGTGACCTGGCTCGCCTCGCTGGGCGCCGAGGTCCGTACCGCACCGTCGCTCAGTACGCGCATGATCATCGCCGACCACCGTCTGGCCCTGGTGGCCCTGGACGACCAGGACTCCTCACTGGGAGCGCTGGTGGTGACCGGGCGAGGGCTCATCGCCTCCCTGGAGGCGTTGTTCGACAGCGTCTGGGACCGGGCGGAAGCGCTGGGTCGCGAGGAGAAGCGGGAGGACGACGCGCTGACCCGCCAGCAGCAGGAGACGCTGCGGCTGCTCGCCCGGGGGTATACGGACGAGGCCATAGCCAAGCGGCTGGGCGTCTCCCCCCGCACCGCCCGCCGTATCGCCACGGGTCTGCTCGGGCACCTGGAGGCGCGCAGCCGCTTCCAGGCGGGCGTGCACGCGGCGCAGCAGGGCTACCTGCGCGCGGGCGGCCCCAAGCCGTAGGGCGGGCTCATCGAGGTGCCGCCGCCCGGCCGTGCGCAGCTCCGGCGCGCCCGTCCGGGCGGCGGCAGGCGGTCAGAAGACGTCCTCTTCCCGTATCAGGGTGAGCAGGTTGAGGAGCTCCACGTAGAGCCACACCAGGGTGAGGGTGAGCCCGAACGCCGCGAGCCAGGCATCCGCCCGGGGAGCGCCGTGCTCGACCTCGTCCTCGACCTGCCTGAAGTTCAGGGCCAGGAACGCCGCCGCCAGCACGACCCCGAGGACGCCGAAGACGATGCCGGGGCCGCCACTGCGAAACCCGAGTCCGTCGTGGTCCCCGAAGGCGGAGAACAGCAGGTTCGTCACCGTGAGCAGCGCGTATCCCAGGCCCGCGGCGGCCACGAAGCCGTAGAAGCGGCGGGTGACGCGAATCCAGCCGAGCCGGTACGCGATCAGCACTCCGGCGAAGACCGCCATCGTGCCGAGGACGGCCTGGACGACCACGCCGGGGGCGATGTAGGTGGAGACCGTGGCGGAGATGACACCGAGGAACACGCCCTCGGACGCCGCGTACGCGAGGATCAGCGGCGGGCTGGGCCGGCGCTTGAAGGACTGCACCACGGAGAGCGTGAACGCGGTCAGGGCGGCGACGCCGGCGATTTCGTACGACGTGCCGATCCGCATCGGGTCCACCGGCAGCAGGACCCACGACAGGACCGCCGCGAGGACGACCGCCCCGAGCGTCATGGCCGAACGGACGACCACGTCGTCCATCGTCATCACTCCGCCGGTGTCCCGGGCGGGAGAGCCGGACCCCGAGTAGGCCGCTCCGGCGCCCTTGCGAAGGTCGATCATGACCGGTGACGGCGAAGCCATGCGCATCGGGCCTTGCGCCGCCGCCGTACGCCCAGCTGCGCCGGCGCTGTCGTCGCGGGTCTTCCACTGGCGAAGGAGGGGATTACTGCTCTCCAGTGACCGTCTGCCTGTGTCCACCATCCGACTGCCTTATCTGCTCATTCGTCGCGGTCGCGCCATGCGTCGCTCCTGTACAGTCACACGCAGAACGTCACCCGTCAAGGCGGTGACGCGAGAAGCTCCTCTGGGGCGTCGGACCGGACGGGAGCAGCGACCCGGCGCTCCGCGCGGCGGCCCCCCGACCCCGCAGCCGGGTCCTTGCGTCCATAAATGTCACCGTTTAGAGTGGTGACATGATGCACGCGTTCGCAGGAGGAGCCCAGGCGCTCGACTTCGCGGGAACACTGCGCTACAGGCACCGCGCCGAGCCCCGCGAGGACATGCACTCCCCCGAGGCCCTCAGCGTGTGGTTCCGCGAGAGCGGCATCCTGGACCGCGACATCCCGTGCGGGACCGCGGACCTCCGCGAGGCCTTGGTGCTCCGGGAGGCCGTCTACCACCTGATCGTGGCGAAGATGGCCGACAGGGCCCCCGACCATGACGCGCTGGCGCTCGTGAACGACTACGCCCGCGGGCCCGCGCCCGTACCGCAGCTCACCCCGGACGGGCGGCGGCACGTCGTCGATCCGTCCGCCGCGCAGGCCTTCGCCGCCATCGCACAGGACACCGTGTCGGTCCTCGGCGGGCCGGAAGTGGCGCTGCTCAAGGAGTGCGGCAATCCCGAGTGCTCGCAGGTCTACATCGACCGCTCCCGGGGATCGCGGCGGGAGTGGTGCGCGATGGACCCGTGCGGCAACAAGATCAAAGCCGCCGCGTACCGCGCACGCAAGCGAGTGAGTGCACTGAAGGCGGCCTCCACACGGTCGCGATAGCCGGCGGCCACACCCGAGGCCCCCGCACCCGCATCCCGACACCGCTACCCGCTTGACCGGTGACGGCAGGTGGTGCAGGATTACGTCACCTGCTGAACAGGTGACGCACATCGCGCTCACACCTCCGCAGGTGACGATTCGCGCCGCACACGGACCGGCCGGGTCGCCGCGGACGGACAGCCCCTGCCGTCGAACCGGCGCGGGAGCCCTACAGAGAGGTGTCGCCATGGAGCAGGAACACGAGGTCGTCGACGCGGCGCAGCTGCGGCGCACCCTTCGGTTCTCGAAGCTGCCGGATCCCATCCGCCTCAAGGACACCGTGGAGGAGCGGCCCGCGGCGCCGCACGACGCGGAGAGCGGCGCCTACAACTCGGACTGGTGGCTCATACGCATGGGCGGTCTGTGACCCGGGGCGCTCACAGGCGGTCACCTGTGCCATCTCCCCGCACGCCGGGAGACGCAGGAACGCGACCGGCCGACGCCCCCTGGACACCGGGCGGTGCGGCCTCCACCCCGAGCCCGTTCCACGCCGCACAGCCGCACGGGACCGGGCGCGCGGAACAAGACATCACGCTCTCCCGAAAGAGACCCTCTCGATGATCCGCATGTTCATCCTCAGGTTGACCTCGATCGCAGCCGCAGGCGCCGTGGCGCTCGGATGCTTCCTGCACGTCTTCTGATGCCGTGACCGGGCGGGACGAAGGACTCCCGTCACCGCCGCCGTAGCGGGTCACCACCACCTCCGCCCCGGAATCCGTGCCCCACGGGCAAATGCCGCCCAGGGCACACGGATCCGGGGCGGCATCGTGCTCGGGGGCACACCGGCAGACGCCCCGTCAGCTCCCGGAGACCCCTCCTTGCCGGCATCGCCGCACGACGTCACCTCTCACGACCCAGGATCGATGTCGGCACACCGTAACGTAATCGATTCCGCATGACGACCCGCTGCGGAACATTGAGCCGCGTCCTCATGAAAGCAGCAGGTCAGAGCCTGTTGAGTGCCCGTCAGCAGCGTCTTCGACAGATCACGAAGGAGACTCGGAACCTACGAGTTGCTCCGCACCCGTTGACTTCTGTCGATTCCTGTTGTGATGGTTGCGCCCACCGCTTCGTCGGAGCGGCATCCCGGTGTAAGGAGCAACCTCATGGCGATGCGTGATCGCACTTCCCTGGCCCGGCGCTGCACGCTCGGCGTGGCGGTGCTGGCCCTCACGGCCGCGACGGGCTGCGGCGGTGGCAGTGAGCAGGGCGCTGCGGACTCCGCCTCGTGCGAGCCGTCCTCCGGCAAGGTCACGCTGGACTACTGGTCCTGGGTCCCGGGCATGCAGAAGGCCGTCGACGTGTGGAACCAGCAGAACCCGGATGTTCAGGTCAAGTTGAAGACGACCCCCTCCGGCAACGCCGGCACCTATCAGAACCTCTCCAACGCCCTGAAGGCGGACAAGGCCCCGGACCTCGGCCAGATCGAGTACGACTCTCTCGCCAGTTTCCGGATGAAGAGCGGCCTGCGGGACATCGCCGCCTGTCCCGGCGTGAGCGACGCGGGGCGGAAGTTCGTGGACTGGACGTGGTCGCAGGTCGAGTTCGGTGCCGACGGCAAGGACGGCGTCTGGGCCGTTCCCCAGGACACCGGCCCGATGGCCCTGTTCTACCGCAAGGACGTATTCGACAAGCTCGGCCTCAAGGCACCCACCACGTGGGAGGAGTACGCGGCGGACGCCCGCACCCTCAAGGCGGCGGGCAAGTACATCACCCACTACTCGCAGACCGACCCGAACTGGTTCACCGGACTGCTGTGGCAGAACAAGGCCACCATGTTCGAGCGTGAGGGCGACGCGTGGAAGGTCACCGTCGACCGGCCCGAGAGCCGTCAAGTCGCCGACTACTGGCAGAAGATGATCGACGACAAGCTCGTCGCCACCGATCTCCAGGGCTTCTCCCCTGCCCTCTACAAGGCGTGGAGCGACGGCGAGGTCGTCACCTGGATCAGCGCGGCGTGGGGCTACAGCACCATCAGGGACAACGCGAAGGCCACCGGCGGCAAGTGGGCGGTCGCCCCGATGCCGCAATGGCGAGCCGGCGACCGGCAGGCGGGCAACTGGGGAGGTTCCACCACGGCGGTGCTCGGTGGCAGCGAACACCCGGCGGAGGCAGCCGAGTTCGCACTCTGGCTGAACTCCGACCCCGAGGCCCTGGAGATCCTCAACCGGGAGGGCGGTCTCTACCCCGCCCTGAAGGCCGGCCTCGACCTGCCGGCCCTCAAGCAGCCGGTCGACTTCTACGGCAAGCAGAAGATCTTCGACGTCTTCGCCCAGGCCTCGGCCGACGTGGACACCGGCTTCACGTGGGGCCCCACGATGACCGACACCTACCGCTACCTCAGCGACGGGACCGCCGACGCCATCGGCGGCAAGGGCACCCTCGGCGACGTGCTCGAGCGGACCGGTGCGCAGAGCGTGGACTCCCTGCGCAAGCAGTCGCTCGACGTGACCGGCTGACCGGACCCGTCACCCTCCTCGTGACTCCTCGCCGGCCGCACGGCCGGCGAGGAACAGCACCCGTAAAGGCTGCCGCCAGTGATACCCACCAGAACACCGGCCGAGGCGCGTCGCCGCCCGCGCCGCACCCTCGCTCCCTACGCCTTCCTCGCCCCGTTCGCCATCCCCTTCGTGCTGTTCACCCTCGTGCCGGTCGGATACGCCTTCTGGCAGAGCCTGCACAGGACCGAGCGCACCGGTGGGACCTTCGGCCGGACCCACTCCGTCTTCGCCGGTTTCGATCAGTACGCGGCCGTCGTCAAGGAACCCTTCTTCGCCGACAGCGTGCTCCGCGTCGTCGGCTTCGCCCTCGTCCAGATCCCGGTCATGCTCCTGCTGGCCCTGGTCCTCGCCCTGCTCCTGGACTCGGCCGTCGCACGCGCCAAGCGCTTCTTCCGGCTGGTCTACTTCGTCCCGTACGGCATCCCGGGTGTCGTGGCCGCACTGATGTGGGCCTTCCTGTACGACCCGCGACTGTCGCCCGTCGTCGGCCTCCTGCACTCGGTGGGCACACACGTGGACCTTCTCGGACCCGGCACGATCCTGTGGTCCATCGGCAACGTCGTGACCTGGACGTACACCGGCTACAACATGCTGATCCTCTACGCCGCACTGCAAGCCGTGCCGGCCGACATCGGGGAGGCCGCGCGGGTGGACGGCGCGAGCGGATGGACCGTCGCCCTGCGCATCAAGATTCCGGTCATCCGTCCCGCCCTCATACTCACCGGGGTGTTCTCCATCATCGGCACCTTCCAGCTGTTCACCGAACCACAGGTCTTCCGGTCGATCGCCACGAGCGTCACCAGCACCTACACGCCCAACCTCGCCGCCTACTCGCTCGCCTCCGGTGACAACTACAGCGAAGCCGCCGCTCTGTCGGTGCTGCTCGCCGTGGTGACGTTCGCGCTGTCCTTCGCGTTCCTGCGCTTCACCTCCCGGAGTCAGGCATGAGCATCCTCACCCGCACCGACGGAGCACACGCGACCTCGGCGCCCGCCGGGCGCAGGCCCCGTGCGAGCGCGTCGACCGTGATCACGACGGTCTTCATGGCCCTGGTGGCCGGCTACATGCTGCTCCCCGTGTACTGGCTGCTGGTGTCGTCCACCAAGAGCCAGGGAGATCTCGTCACCACGCCCGGGCTGCTGCCGGCCCGTTGGCACTTCGGTGACAACCTCGACGCCCTCTTCGACCACCAGGACGGCGTGTACTCCCGCTGGCTGCTCAACAGCCTGCTGTACGCGGGGGCCGGATCGGCCGTCGCGACGGTGCTCGCGGCCGCGGCAGGCTACGCCCTGGCCATGTACGCGTTCCGGGGCCGTGAAGCGGTCTTCTCCGTCATCCTCGGCGGGGTCCTCGTCCCGGCGACGGCACTCGCGCTGCCCCTGTTCCTGCTGTTCGCCGAGTTCGACGCCACCAACACGTTCTGGTCCGTGTTCCTGCCCAGCGTCGTCAGCCCCTTCGGCGTCTACCTCTCGCGCGTCTTCGCCGCCGCGTCCGTCCCGGACGAAGTGGTGGAGGCCGCGCGCATGGACGGCGCGAGCGAGTTCCGCATCTTCCGCACGATCGCGATGCGCCTGATGTCGCCGGCACTCGTCACGATCTTCCTGTTCCAGTTCGTCGTCATCTGGAACAACTTCCTGCTCCCCCTGGTGATGCTGCAGGACGAACGCCTCTACCCGGTCACCCTCGGCCTGTTCACCTGGCAGTCGCAGACCAGTCGCCTGCCGGAACTGCAGACGCTCACGATCGTCGGCGCCCTGGTGTCCGTCGTGCCCATCGTGCTCACCTTCCTGCTCCTGCAGCGCTACTGGCGCGCCGGACTCGCCGCCGGAGCCGTCAAGTCATGAACCCCTCGCTGGCCGACATCACCCGCCGCCTGGGCGGCATCGCCTACGGCGGCGACTACAACCCCGAGCAGTGGCCCCACGAGACCTGGCTCGAGGACGCCCGTCTGATGCACCGGGCAGGCGTCAACCTCGTCACCCTCGGCGTGTTCTCCTGGTCCAGGATCCAGCCACGCCCCGGGGCCTTCGAATGGGGCCTGCTCGACGAGGTCATGGACCTGCTGCACCGTCACGGCGTCGCCGTGGACCTCGCCACTCCCACCGCCGCGCCGCCCCCCTGGTTCACGCGTCTGCATCCGGACGCCAGGCCGGTGACCTCCTCCGGGACCCGGCTGGCGCACGGCAGCAGGCAGGTCTTCTGCCCCAGCAGCCCCGCCTATGCCGAAGCGGCCGACGCCGTCGTCGCGGCACTGGCGTCCCGCTACGCCGGCCACCCGGCGCTCGCCCTGTGGCACGTCCACAACGAGTGGGGCAACCACAACGCACTCTGCTACTGCGACACCAGCGCCGCGGCGTTCCGGACCTGGCTGCGGGGCCGGTACAAGACCCTCGACGCGCTCAACGAGGCGTGGGGCAGCGACTTCTGGAGTCAGCGCTACGGCGAGTGGGAGGAGATCGACGCTCCTCGCGACACCACCGCGTTCCGCAACCCGGGACAGGAACTCGACTACCGCCGCTTCTCGTCGGACGCCCTGCTCGAACGGCATCGCGCCGAGACGGCCCTGCTGCGCCGGGCCGCCCCGCACGTCCCGGTCACCACCAATCTGATGGGAACGCTGGAGAAGAAGGTCGACGGATACGCCTTCGCCGCCGAGTGCGACGCCGTCTCGATCGACCACTACCTGCCCGCCGCCGATCCCGAAGGGCACATCGACCTGGCACTCAACGCCGATCTCGCCCGCGGCATGGCCGACGGCCGACCCTGGCTGCTCATGGAACACTCCACCTCCGCCGTCAACTGGCAGCCGGTCAACGTGGCGAAGCGGCCCGGTGAGACCCGGCGCAACAGCCTGACCCACCTCGCGCGGGGTGCGGACGGGGTTTTGTTCTTCCAATGGCGGCAGTCCCGCGCGGGGGCGGAGAAGTGGCACTCCGCAATGCTGCCCCACGCCGGAACCGAGGGCCGCGTCTTCAAGGAGGCCACCGCGCTCGGCGCCGAACTGCGGTCCCTCCGCGAGGTGACCGGCACACTCGTGGCCGCTGACGTGGCCGTGCTGTTCGACTGGCACAGCTGGTGGGCCCTGGAGCTCCAGGCCCGCCCCTCCGGCGAGTTCCGGTACCTGGACGCGGTGCGCGACTGGTACGAGGCGCTCTGGAGGCTCAACGTCACGTGCGACATCGTCGCTCCGGGCGCCGACCTCACGTCGTACCGGGCCGTCGTCGCGCCCGGCCTCTACCTCCTGTCAGGGCGGGATGCCGACAACCTCACCCGCTACGTCGAGCAGGGCGGGCACCTCGCGGTCGGCTGCTTCGGTGGCGTCGTCGACGCGTACGACCGCGTGCATCCCGGCGCCCACCCGGGCGCGCTGCGGGAGACGCTCGGCCTCATCGTCGACGAGTACCTGCCCCTGAGGCCGGACGACGAGGTCCGGCTGGAGGACGGCACCCGCGTGCGCCAGTGGGCGGAACGCGTTGAACCCCGCGGCTGCCGCACCGTTCTCAGCTTCGCCGACGGCCCCCGGGGCGGTCCGGCCCGCGGCGGTCCGGCGGTGACGCGCCACGACTTCGGGCGGGGCGCCGGCTGGTACACGGCGGCCAGGCTGTCGGCGGACGCCCTGCGCACCGTGGTGCGTGCGCTGTGCGACGAGGCCGGAATCGCTCCCGTGGCGTGCACACCGCCGGGAGTGGAAGCGGTGCGACGCCGGGGCGACCAGGAGTCGTACCTCTTCCTGGTCAATCACACGGAGGACAGCGTGTCCGTCGCGGTCGACGGGGTGGGCCTGGCGGAAGCGGAGATACGGGAGGGGATGGCGGTGCTGCCCCCGGGCGGTGTGGTCGTGGTGCGCGAGTCCGCCCCGCCGGGCTACATAAACCGTGCCGCGAGAGCGCTTTCACCGCGTTCGGCCTGGTGAAGTAGGGTGACCTTCCGAAAGGAAGGGGTAGCGTGCCAGAGCGGGTCACCATGGCCGATGTCGCTCGTGTGGCCGGGGTGTCCTCCGCCACCGTCTCGTACGTGCTGTCCGGCAAGCGCCCGGTCGCACCCGAGACCCGAGCCGCGGTCGAGAGCGCCATCTCCGATCTGGGGTTCTCCGTGAACGCCACGGCACGCAGCCTGCGGACCGGCAGGTCGAGCCTGGTCGCCCTGATCGTGTCGGACATCGCGAACCCGTTCTTCGCGCAACTCGCGGCCACCCTCCAGGAGGAGTTGCGAGGCCTCGGACTGCACGTGGTCGTGTGCAACACCGGGGCACGGCGGGACGAGGAGCGGGCGCTGCTGGCCGAAGCGGTGCAGCAGAGGTTCGCCGGGGTCGTGATCACACCGTTCCGGCTCAGGGCACAGGACTTCCAGCCGATCGCGGACGCCGGAATACCCGTCGTGGTCAGCGCGGACGTCTCGTTCGGTCCCCTCGACCTCGTGACGCCCGACGCGCGAGCGGCCACCCGGCGCGCCCTGGAGCAGGTCGCCGCGGCGCAACGCCGGCGCATAGCCGTGATCGCGGGGCCCCGGGACGCCACGGGCGGGGATCCGCGGCTGGAGCTCCTGCGTTCCCTGGCCCTTCAGTACGGTATGCCGCTGCCGCACGAGCTGGTCGTACGGGGCGAGCACACCCGTCAGGCCGGAGCCACCGGGTTCGAGGAGCTCATGAGGAGGCAGCATCGCCCCGACGCCGTCTTCTGCAGCAACGACGTCATCGCCGTCGGCGCGATGGACAAGGCGCACGAGATGGGCATCGACATCCCGGGCGACGTGGCACTCGTCGGCCACGACGACGCGTCCTTTGCATCGCTGGTGCGGCCCCGGCTGACAACGATCCGGTATCCGGCGGCAGATGTGGGCCGCGCGGCTGCCCGGTTGCTGACCGAGCGCCTGCACGGCGGGCGCGACGTACACAGGACGGTGCACATCAGGGCCGAGTTCGTCGCACGCGCCACCGTGTGACCCGCCCCGCGGGCCGGAGGGCGCGGAGGGCGCGTCGCCGGGGACGGAACCGCGTTCCGTCGAACTCCACCTGTCCGACGTCATGTTGAGCCGCCGACGCGGGCACGGGCGGCGCGCCGCAATGCCGGCAGTGATCCGGCGGGGCCGGGGCCTCAGGGTTGCGCCCCTGGGTCTTCTCGTTCCGCAGTCTCGCCCCCGGTGGAGACGGAAGGGAGAACGCCGTCGAACCAGGCGGCCAGAGCGACGACCGCGGCAGCATCGGCATCTGCGAGACGCCCGACGAAGGGCAGTGCGTGTGCGTCTGCCGGAGCGCCGGCACGGGCGAGTGCCGCGAGCAGTGCCGCGCGGGCACTCGCGGGTGAGGGCGGGCCCGCTGGGACGGGGAAGCCGCCGTGGTCGGAGAGCGCCAGCGCGAGCCAGGCATCGATCCTGTCCCGCCGGCGTGTCCTGCCGGGCGCGTCGGGGGGACGGGGGTCCTCGACGCCGGTCACGCTCGCCACCATGGCTTCGTGTAAACCGAGTTGACGGTCCATCATGTCTTTACGGCTCACGGCCGGGTGCCCCACGGCACGCCCCGGCCGCGCGGCCTCCTCGTGTCGGTGCCCCGCCGCACGCTCCTCCCGGACGAGCGGGTCGGAATCGGGCGTGTAGACGGCTGTGGTGCCGGCGAGTAACCGCTCGATGCGTTCCCATTCGGCCAGCGCTGCCGCACCGTGCCCACCGTCGCGGACCGGCTCGTCGCCCTGGGCACCGAAGTAATCGACACGCGCGTCCTCGAGCGCGCTGCGGACCTCCGAGTGGGTCAGGCCCAACGCCCTTCGCCGGACCGAGGCCCGGCCGCGGAGGGATGGCGAGGTGGCCACGGCTTCCCCTTCTCTCACGCCCGCGGCCCGGCACGCCCGTTCCGGCGGGGGCGCTCCGGCTCGCGCGAGGGGGGCGGGAGTTCCGTTCCGCGCCGGGCCTCGACGACGCAGGGCGCGGCGTACTGGTGACGGCGTTCCAGCCGGGTCGCGCGCCCCCTCGGGTCCCGCGCCGGGATGTGGCGCCGGGCGCGGGACCAGAGGTGCGGACGCAGGCCGACACCCGACGGATCAGACGGCGGAGGCGTTGATCGTGACGGGGATGTTCCCGCGGGTCGCCTTGGAGTAGGGGCAGATCTCGTGAGCGGCGTGGGCGAGATCCTCGGCTTCGGCCTGTGTGATGCCCCCGACCCAGAGGTTGAGGACGGCCGAGAGCGAGAAGCCGTCGTCGCCGCTGTTGAGCGACACCTCGGTGTCGATCTCGGTGCTGGTCAGCCGGAGCTTCCGCTCCGAGGCCGCGAGACGGACGGCGCCGAGGAAGCAGGCCGACCAGCCCGCGGCGAAGAGCTGCTCGGGGTTGGTGGCCGTGCCGGCCCCGCCGAGCTCCTTCGGAAGCGACAGGCCCGTGTCCAGCAGTCCGTCGTCGGATCGGGCGTGGCCGCCGTTGCGGCCCTCGCCGGTGACCTTCACGGCTGCGGTGTACGTGTGCGGCATGAGATGTCCCTCTCGGAGTGGAGACACACGGATCCCGTGTGTCGCGGACCGTTCGGCGAGGGACACGGATCGTGCGTCACCCGCTCAAGCGGTGACTCGATCTTCACAGCAATGTCGTCACCTGTCAAACCGGTGACGCGACTGTTCGTCCGGTCCGCCCCTTTCGCCCGGCCGACGCATCCACCAGGGCCGGCGGACGGACCGAGCCGCCCCACCTCAGGCCGGATCCCGCCGGAACCCCCGCGTCCGCCGCCGGACCGACGGCCCGTCACCGTCCGACCTATCGTGTGGAACTCCCTTTTCCCAGCTGCCAGTTGTCCGCCCTACCCGCTCCGCCAGGCGCACGCTCCGGCCGTCCCGTTCCGCACTCCTGTCGCGTCGCGCCGTCCCAGGTCCGCCGCCGGCACCGGCTGTCGCTCTTGCGACATGTCACCGTTGTGACCTCGGGAAACCGGTGACATGCGCAGCCCACCCGCCCAAGGTGTGGACACCACACGAGCACGGGTTGGACGAGAGGTACCGAACAGATGTCATGGAACCGTCTGACGGCGGCGATCTCGGCAGGACTGATGATGACGATCGGGGCCATACCTCAGGCCTCGGCCGGCACGTCCGGGACCGATGACGCGCAGACCAGCGGCCGCGGTGCCGCAGTGGCTGTACGGCTGCTGACCGGTGACCGGGTGATCCTGACCCCGGGGCCCGACGGACGGCGCACCGCCGCGGTGGAACCCGGACCCGGGCGCGACGGAATCGTCTTCCACACCCAGGAGACGGGCGGTTCGCTGTCGGTGCTGCCGTCCGACGCCATGGATCTGGTGACCACCGGAACCCTGGACCGGGGCCTGTTCGACGTGACGGCCCTGATCGCCCAGGGCTACGACGAGGCGCACACGGACGCCCTGCCGCTGATCGTGTCCGACACCGCGCGTACCGATGTGGCGAAGGCGACCCCCGACTCCCGCAAGTCGGCGGCCACGCTCGCGAGGCGACTGACGGGCATGGACGACCCGACGGCGCCCTCACGACGTCTGGCGAGCATCGGCGCCAGCGCGCTGCACGTCGCGGACAAGGATCTGAGCCGCTTCTGGGCGGCGTTGGCCCCGGCCGGGGTCGCCCCGGGGGCCCGCGTCGTCTCCACTCCGCGCGTGTGGCTGGACGCGAAGGTGACCCCGGTCCTCGACCGGAGCACCGCGCAGATCAACGCACCCACCGCCTGGCAGGCGGGCTACGAGGGCCAGGGTGTCAAGGTGGCCGTCCTGGACACAGGCGCCGACGCGAACCACCCGGACCTGGCCGGTCGCATCGTGAACGCCAAGGACTTCTCCGGCAGTTCGGGCACCGGTGACGCCTTCGGTCACGGCACCCACGTGGCGTCCACCGTCGCCGGAAGCGGGGCCGCGTCGTCGGGGACGCATCGCGGCGTCGCCCCCCGGGCGGACCTGCTGATCGGCAAGGTCCTGGACGACCAGGGCAACGGCGACATGTCGTCGGTCGTCAGCGGCATGGAGTGGGCGGTCGCCGAGCACGCGAAGGTCGTCAACATGAGCCTCGGCGCCGACGTGGCGACCGACGGCACCGATCCGCTGAGCCAGGCGGTGGACCAGCTGTCCGCGTCCGGCGAGACCCTCTTCGTGGTGGCTGCGGGGAACACGGGCGAGCAGGGGGACAACACGGTCGGTGCGCCCGGCGCCGCCGACGGCGCGCTCACCGTCGGCGCCGTCGACCGCGACGACTCGCTCGCCCCGTTCTCCAGCCGCGGCCCCCGGTGGGGCGACGGCGCGGTGAAGCCCGATGTCACCGCACCCGGTGTGGACATCGTCGCCGCCCGCGCGTCCGGTACCGCCATGGGCACCCCGGTCGACGCGAACTACACCACCGCGTCGGGTACTTCGATGGCCACCCCGCATGTCGCGGGTGCCGCCGCGCTTCTCCTCCAGCAGCATCCCGACTGGAGTGCCCAGCAGCTCAAGGACACCCTGATCAGCACCGCCCGTACGGTGCCCGGCACCAGGGAGCCCGAGCAGGGCGGTGGCCGGATCGACCTCGCCGCAGCGGTGACGGGAAGCCTGACGGCCACCGGCACGGTACTGCTCGGCCCGGTGGAGGCCGGAAAGCCCGGAGGCCAGCACCCGACCGCGACCCTGCGCTACACCAACACCTCGGGCAAGGCACTCACGCTGGATCTGGACCTCGCTCTCGACACAGCCGGCGGACGCGCCCCCGTGGCGGGCTCGATCACCCTCGGCCAGAAGCGGGTGACGGTGGCCCCCGGCACCACGGTGGAGGTCCCCTTGCGCACCGACGGCACCAAGGCCGTCCGCGGCGACTACTACGGCTACGTCACCGCGAAGTCCGCCGCGGGCACGGTACTCGCCCACACCACCGTCGGCCTCGTCATCGCCGCACCCACCCGCCGTCTCACCGTCAGAACACTTGACATCAACGGCAAGCCGGCGGACACCCTGCCCGCACTCTGGGGGCAGGACGGCTTCGTGGGCTACACGAGCCTGAACCCGGTGGTGGCCGAGGTGCAGGAGGGTACGTACCAGCTGTCGTACACCAGCGTGGACGACGCCGCCGACGGAGTGGAACTGCGCCAGACGGTCGACCCGGAGGTGAAGGTGACCAAGGACATGACGGTCACCCTCGATTCCCGCAAGACCACCCAGGTGCACATCCGCACCCCCCGGCCGTCCGAACAGCAGGGCGTCGTCAGCTATCAGACGTACCGTCAGATGGACGGTCGCAGCCTGACCCAGGGCGTCATGTTCTTCGACATCGCCAAGCGGATCTACGTCAGTCCCACCGCACGCGTTACCGACGGCACCTTCGAGTTCGCCTCGCGCTGGCAGCTCGTCGCCCCGCAGCTGCGTGCCGAGGTCACCGGATCCTCCCTCGCGCTCGACCCGTACTACATGCCGCGGTCGCCCGTGTTCGGGGACAAGGGAGCCAAGCTGACGGCGGTCGACGCGGGGACCTTCACGGCCCCGGACTTCGGCAGGGGCAAGGTCCGCGGGAAGGTGGCGGTCATCCGCGACGCGGCCATGGACGAGCAGGCGCTCGTGCAGGCGGCCGCCGACGCGGGAGCCGTCGCGGTCATCCTGGCCGTGCCCGCCGACATGTATCCCTGGACGCGCTGGCGCCCGGACACCGAGAGGGTCGCCCTGCCCGTCGTGCGCGTCAGTGCCGCACAGGGCGCTGCCCTGCTGAAGCGGGTGGCCACGCGGCGCACGCAGGTCGAGTTCTCCGGCACGGTGCACAGTCCGTACCTCTACGACGTGATGCAGCTGTCCCAGGGCCGGGTGCCCGACAAGGTCGTCATGACCGTCTCCGAGCGGAACAGCGCAGTGGTCCGCGCCACGTACAGCCGCACCGGGAAGTCGGAGTGGGGCAGCGAGCAGCGCTTCGGGTGGCGGCCGTACCAGGATTCGGCCTGGAACCAGTACAGCCGCTTCGTGTCCACCGGGCGCGAGCGCGTCGAGTACGTGACGGCCGGCGACACCCTGTGGCAGCACAGGGTCTCCCACACCACTCCGGGGAACGTCGACCTGCCGCTGGGTTCGGGCATGCAGGACCAGAGGCGCACCTACCGTGCCGGGCAGCACGCAGCCGAACGGTGGTTCGGAGCAGTGGCCCGCCCTTCGATCCCGCGCGGAACCGAGAGCCCGTCGGTGCGCGACGGCAACATGCTCGAACTGCGGATTCCGGAGTTCACCGACTCCGGCGACGGCCACTGGTCCCGGCTCTTCGAGGAGTCGGGCGGCGTCGGAACCAGGGCCGGCGCGGGCGACAGCGCGTCGGCGGCGCTCTACCGCGACGGCAAGCGGGTCTCCGGGGCGGACAGCGCCTGGGCGAACGTGCCGGTTCCCGCGGGCCGGGCCGAATACCGCCTGGAGATGACCACCTCGCGGATCTCCGACGCGTGGGACTACGGCACCGGCACCGAGACGGCGTGGACGTTCCGTTCCGACACCACCACCGACAAGACGCCGCTGCACCTGCTCCAGGTCGACTACGGCGTCCCCGTCGACGAGCGGAACGCCGTCGCCCCCGGACGCCGGCACAAGGTCGGCCTGCACGTCCGGCTGCAGGAGGGACTGGCCGCACCGGCCGGAGTGACCCCGCGGTTCGAGACGTCGTACGACGACGGCCGGACGTGGACGAAGTCCTCCGTGAGGCGTACCGCCAGCGGCTGGACCGCGGAGGTCGAACGCCCCGCGCGGGTGCGCGGCGACGCCTTCGTCTCGCTGCGGGTGACGGCGACCGACGCCACGGGTGCGGAGATCCGTCAGACGGTCCGGCGCGCCTATCTCCACCCGGGACGGTGACGCCGGACGGACGGCGGACCGGCTGAGGGATGGACCGGAGCGGGTGGATGCCGGTGCTGTGGAGCACCGGCATCCACCCGGCACTCGTGTTCGAACTCCGTTGGCGGGTGGAAGACTTGATGTGAGCGCGGTCGAACACGACCGCACCGTCCGGGGAAGGTGGCATCACGTGATCTCCGCCCGCCGTGCGTTCGCGCCCTTGCGAAGAGTCTTCACCGCCCATCCCCCCGTCCCCGTGCCACCGAGGGACCCGGCCCGGCCCCGGCACAACGTCTTCGAGGCCGCCGCGACCTACGTGGCCGCGAGCGTCGAGGAGAACCCGGACCGTCTCGACGAGGCGGCGGGGTGGGTCGCGCCGGACGCGCTGGCCTTCGGGATCAGCGAACTCGCCTGCCGGGCGGTGACCGCCCTCGCCAGGGAACGCGACGAGCCCGTCGAGGTCGTGGCACGCCGGCTCCTCGGCCTGCCCGGGGCGGGTCCGGCCCGCCCCGCCTGACGACGTACGGCCCCGGCTGTGCCCCGGCCCGGCGACGGACCCGGCAGCTCGAAGGCGCGTCACCGCCTCAGGTGTCGGGGATCAGCACATCCAGGGAGACCGTCTTGCCCCGGCCGTTCGGGTAGCTCTTCCAGCCCTCGGTCAGGGCATCGACGATGAAGAGGCCACGGCCGTGCTCGGCCTGCGAGAGCCCTTCCTCGGAGAGCGAGAGGGGCGAGGGGACGGGCGGATTGCTGGCCGAGTCCCGTACCTCGACCCTGATGCGCTCCGCGAAGACCCGCAGGCGCAGTTCGACGTCGCTGCCCGCGTGGACGAGAGCGTTGGTCACGATCTCGGAGACGACGAGCTGGAGGCTGTCCGCCATGTCGGTGAGTCCCCAGGCTCGCATCCGGTCGTCCACGAAGTCCCGCGCCGTCCTGACCCCGCGCAGGTCGCGGCGCTGGATGCGCAGGCTGTCTGTCCGCGGCACCACCTCCCCGTGGACGGGTTCGCACCGGGCGAGGAGGACGACAGCGTCGTCGCGCCGGTGCTGGGGTCCCGACGTGTCGGCGATGAGCTGGTCGGCCAGTTCCTCGAGGTCGGACGGCGCGGCCGGGTCGCCGGAGCCGAGCAGTGCTCGCGCGCCGGCCGTGGGGTCGGCCGTGCTCCAGTCGAGCAGTCCGTCGGAGTACAGCATGATGACCGACCTGGGCACGAGGGAGTGTTCACGCCCGAGGTAACCGGCCTCCGCGGTGACGCCGAGAGGCACGTTGGCGGGTGCGTCCAGGACGTCGGTGCTTCCGTCGGGCAGCAGCACCAGCGGTTCCGGATGCCCGGCCAGCGCCACGTCGGCCATGCCCCCGACGGTGTCCAGGGCGACGACACAACAGGTGACCAGCAGGCCCGCGCCCATGGCGGTGAGCCACCTGCTGGTCCTGTCGATCACCGCGGCCGGCCGGTGGCCTTCGGTCACATAGGCGACCAGTGCGCTGCGCACCTGCCCCATGACGGCGGCGCTCTCCATGGAGTGGCCCTCCACGTCTCCGACGACCAGTACCACCCGGTCGTCCGGAAGCGTGATCACGTCGTACCAGTCTCCTCCTGCCTCGGAGGTGACGACGGCTGGCCGGTAGCGAGCGGTGGTGGTCAGCCTGGGGAGTTCGGAGAGGGTGGGCGGCAGCAGCTGCCTCTGCAGGGTCTCGGCCGCGGCGCGCTGCTGCCTGCTCAGCTCGACCCGTTCCACCGCCGCGCCCAGCGAGCCGGCCATCATGCTCAGGATCGCTCTCTCCTCGGGTGGGAAGTCGCGGGTGCTCTCGAACGTCAGGCAGCAGAGGCCCACGACGCCCGTGCCCTGCGCCGGAGGTACGTCCATGGTGTGCCTGCTGCTCAGCAGGGGGAGGTAGACCTCCGTCCGTGACTCGTCCGACGAAGGCTGCGAGATGAACACGGGGCGGTCGCGGACGCACTTCGCCGCCGGCGTCGAGTCGTCGAGGACCGCGCCGTGCAGGTTCCTGGCGATGTCCGACGAGTCTCCGGTGTGTCCGAGGACCCAGAGACGCCCCTCCCTGGCCGAGACGAGGGCCAGGGCCTGCGCATGGAAAGGGGTCATGACGCAGAATCTGGCCGCCCGGACGATGTGGTCCATGGTCGTGGCCCGGTTCAGCATGTCGGCGAGCCGCCGCATCGGGTAGACGAGGCTCATCCCCGCGGATCCCGGGACGTCGGGGATGCCCCAGCCGGGAGTGCGGTTCTCCGCGTGTGCGCTGAACACGGGCACGAGCACGGGCATGTGCCCCGGTACGACGGCGACCCCCTCCTCCGCGAGCGCCGCGAGGTCGAGGGCGAGTCCGTCTCCGATGTCCCGCATCGCCTCGGCATCGGCCGCCGTGCAGGGGCCGTTCGTCTCGACCCGGAGCACGGTGACGGCCCCGAAGCGGTGGCCGGGGGCGGTGACCGGGGCAGCGACGGCGAGGTACGGGTAGGGCGCCCCGTCGCCGGGCTCTCCTTCGATCACATCGGGGTCGGTCAGAACCTCGACGTTCCCTGAGGCCAGCGCACGCGCGGAGGCGTAGGAGGCGTCGAGGGGCATCCGCCCGGGAAGGGTGAACGCCGACGGAGGACTGCCGCCGATCATCGCCGTACGGAGGTGGTTGCCGTCCTCCTCCAGGAGGTACACGACGGCCGAGGCGCCGTCCAGCCGGTGCACCGCACCCTGCAGCGCGCGGTGGAGAACAGCCGCCAGACCACTCTTTCCGGTCTGCGGAAGGGGGTCGCGGCGGTCAGTCTCGCCCCCCGCGCTGCTGCCATCGACGGACCGGCTGCCCATGCGGGAAATTCTAGGCGGCTCCACGCTCCCGGGCGACCTGTGCACCGCACGGCCGCCCCGGATGCCGGCCCTGTTACGTGATGACGAACGCCAGGTCCGGCGCGGGACGAGCGGACGTGTGAAAGCGCCGGCACGCGCGCCCCGGTGCCTCCGCGCGCCCCCGCCGAAGGGATGACCCCGCCCCGGAATCCCACGACCATGAACTGCCGCCATCGGCCGTGACCGCCACGGACGACGCACACCCCGCAGGACCGTCCAACGACGCCACCGCCATCCGGAACCGCATCAGACATCACGGGGGAACCATGGGACGACGCTGGTTGATCACGGGCTGCTCCTCGGGCCTCGGGCATGCCCTGGCCCGCGCCGCGGCCGCCGCCGGGGACCTGGTGGCGGTCACCGCCCGCAAGACGGCGGACCTGGAGGACCTCGCCGCCGCCCGACCGGGCCGCATCATCCCGGTCCCCCTCGAACTGCGTGACGCTGCCTCCTGCGAGCAGGCCGTGCACACCGCGGTCGACCGCCTCGGCGGTGTCGACGTCCTCGTCAACAACGCCGGTGCCGGTCTGTTCGGCGCCGTCGAGGAGGTCTCGGACGCGGAAGTGCGGGACCAGCTGGAGACCCTGGTCGTCGGCCCCTGGAGACTCGTCCGCCTCGTCCTGCCCCTCATGCGGGCCCAGGGGCACGGCCACATCCTCAACGTCTCCTCCGTGGTCGGCCGGACGGCCTTCCCCGGCCTAGGCGCCTACACCGCCGGGAAGCACGCCCTGGAGGGCATGAGCCAGACCCTCGCGGTCGAGGCCGCCCCGCACGGCATCCGCGTCACCGTGCTCGAACCGGGGATGTTCGCCACGCGCTACGGCGTCTCCATGACCGAAGCCGTCCGGAGGATCCCCGCATACGACGGGACGAACCGCGCCATGCTGGAAGGCTCCCGCGGCCTGGCGACCGGCCCGGGGACGGGCCGGCCCGAGGACTTCGCGGCCCGCGTCCTCGGCATCGTCGCCGCGGACGCTCCCACCCCCCTGCGCATCCCGGTCGGCGACGACGCGTACGGGTATCTGGAGCTTGCCGAACAGGCGTCCCGCGAGGAGCTCGCGGCGGCCCGGATCCTCACGGCGAGCCCGCCCCCGGTCTGACCGAGGACGGGGAACGGCCCGGCCCGGCGGACGCCGGACCGGGCACGGGCGGATGCGCCCGATCGGGGAACGACCCGCAAGGCCGTCCCCCGATCAGGCAGCCGGACGGCGGCTCACCCGAAGGTGAAGGAGTACGCCTTGAGGCCGGGTGAGAGCGTGAGCGTCACCACTCCGTCCCGGGAGCCGTGGCCACTCACCACACGGCGGATGTTGGGCGCACCCGAAACCTTGTACGTGGTCTTCCTGCCGTCGACGGTCGCGGTGACGGTGCCGGTCCCGCCCACGTCCAGGTAGACCTCACGGGCGGAGTAGTTCAGCTTGATCGCGGCGTCGTGGCCACTGGTCACCGACTCCTTGCCCACGTCCCAGCCTCCCGTGAGGGCGTACTGGCCGAGTGCGGGCGTGTCCGCGTAGCTGAAGTCTTCGCGTCCCCCTTCGAGCGGCCCGTTGGCGACGGCGTCACTGCGCCCCACGCCCAGGCCGATCTCCGGGGTCTGCGTGCGGTCGGTCGGGGTGTGGTCCGGCACGCCCGTGGGCGCCGGCAGGGTCGCCCCGGGGTGCGCCTCGGTCAGCAGTTCCCGGATCAGCTTCTCCCTGTCCGCGTAGCCGCCCTCGCCGACGGCGACGTTCCGCACCCGCCCGTGTGCGTCGATCAGGTACTGGGCAGGCCAGGCGACGTTGCTGTAGTTCTGCCAGGTCGCGAAGTCGTTGTCCAGTGCCACCGGGTACTTGATACCCAGGCGCGCGGCTCCGGCCTTGACGTTTCCGCGGTCGTGCTCGAAGGCGTACTCGGGGGTGTGCACACCGACGACCTCCAGGCCGCTCCGCTTGTACGTGTCGTACCAGGCGTTGATGTGCTCGCCCGCGCGGTGGCAGTTGATGCAGGAGTAGGCCCAGAAGTCGACCAGGACGACCTTGCCCTTGAGGGAGCTACGGGTCAGCGGTGCGTCCTTGGGTGTGTTCAGCCACGACTGGATCCCGGCGAACTCGGGTGCCTCGCCGCAGTCGTGCAGACCGGAGGACGGCTGCTGCACGCACTGGCTCAGCTTCTCGCTTCCGCCCGAACCGAGCGCGCCGGTGACGGCGGACCCGGAGATCGCCTTGTTGACGCTCGCCGTGTAGTCGGGGACCGCACGCTGCAGGGCGTCGGTGACGTTGAAGGTGAGACCGATGGCCAGGGCGACGAAGGTAAGCCCCGCCACGAACTGGACGCGGCGCTGCCGGCTGCGGAACGCGCGCACGCGCTCCCCCATGCGCTGACCGGCCAGCGCGAAGAAGGTCAGCGGGACCGCCGTGCCGATGGCGAACGCGACGGCGAGGGCGACCGTGTCGAGGCCGATCCGGTGCGTCGCGCCCGCGACGGTGATGGCGGCGAGCACGGGCCCGGCGCAGGGGACGTAGACGGCGCCGAGGGCCAGGCCGAGGAAGAAGCCGCCGCGCGTACCGCCGACCTGCCGCTGCCCGATACGGGCGAAGGGGCGTTCCAGCAGGTCCTGCACCTTCGGGAACATCATGGCGATGCCGAGTACGAGCAGGACGACGAGGCCTGCCCACCGGATGATGTCCTGGGGAAGCGGCAGGGCGCTGAGCACCAGGGTGCCGAAGAGCGTGATCAGCGTGAAGCTGACGACGAGTCCGGCTATCACCGCGTACGGACGCCGGCTGCGGGTCGTGGTCTGTTCCGGCTTACCGCCCTGGACGCCGCCGGAGAGGAAGACCAGCGGGAGTACGGGGAGGATGCACGGAGAAATGGCGGTGATGAAGCCGCCTGTCAGCCCGATGAGGACCAGCGTGATCAAAACTACCTCCGGGCGGGACCGCCGGGTCTTGTTCACCCCGGCGAGGTTCGTGAGCGGAGAGCCGCGGCGGTCGCGGCTTCTCGGACTGCTGTGGCGGCCCGTGACGCACGATTCGGCGCGTCGGACTCCGACTCCGGGACGCGCGAGTCGAACCGGCGCGGCTCCGTCCGGGCATGGGCCACCGAAGTGCGGCGGTCGCCTGCCCGGCGACGTACGCGGTCTCGGTTTCGGGCGACGGGGGCTCCGTGCCCCGTGTCGGCCGTGTGAGTCGACGAGGTGCCGGCCGGGTACGCCACGCTGGACGCCCGTCCGACACCTCCTTGAACAGTGACGACTCTGACCTACTCTTCGTCACCTGTCAAGAAGGTGACGAAGAGCAGCCGAGGGAGCACGCCCCGCGCGGTCGACCGCGCGGGGCGTGCCGGGCCGGCGACCGGGCGTATCGTGAGCGGCGTCCGGCGGCTCGATCACGCAGGGCGGCGTAGCCCGGGCGCGCGGCGACGAGTCCCTGTCGGACGACGGGAGCCGCCGCTTCGCACCGGCGCGAGGTACTCCCCCCTCCACAAGCTCGCACGTGCATGCATATACGCACCTTTCGGCTTGCACATGCATGGATCAAGACCCTATTTTCGGAGCATGCAGCTCTACACGATTGGCCAGGCCGCTCGACTCCTGGGCGTGAGTCCGGACACGGCCCGCCGCTGGGCGGACGCCGGCAGGGTGGCGACCCGTCGCGACGAGAGCGGGCGCCGGCTCATCGACGGGAAGGACCTCGCGGCCTTCTCGGTGGAGATCGCCGGCACGGGTGAGGCCGACGACGCCTCGTACACCTCGGTGCGCAACGCCTTTCCCGGCATCGTCACCGCCGTGAAGCTGGGTGACGTAGCGGCCCAGGTGGAGATCCAGGCGGGGCCCCATCGCCTGGTGTCGCTGCTCACGCGCGAGGCCGTGGAGGAGCTCGCGCTGGAGGTCGGGGTGGAGGCGACCGCCCGCGTGAAGTCGACCAACGTGCACATCGACCGCTCCTGAGCGAACACGGCGCCGGCGCACCCCCGACCGGCGCCCGTCCCGATCCGTCCGCACCCGTCGGCCGCCGACGCGCGCCCGGGCCCCGCGCCCGCCTCAGACGCTCGACGGATACCCGCCGTCCACCCGGATGCCGTTGATCCCGCTGATGTGCCTGGCGCCGCAGCGGTCCTGGGGCAGCACGAGCTGCGGCCCGATCCGGTCCAGGGGCGTGCCGTCGATCCTCACCGCGAGCAGCACGGGCGCCTGTCCGAAATCCGGATCGATCTCGGCCCAGGAGAGGAGGACGTGGTGGCCGTCCGCCCCTGACAACGCGATCAGGAACCGCAGCCGGTCCTTGCGGCGGGCAGGGTCGAACCCGGGACCGGCGTCGGCCAGGACGTCGTGCAGCAGAGGCCCCGTGAACCGGTGACGCCGGGCGCCACTGGTGGCGCATTCGAAACTGACCTGCGCCTGGTGCTGCGGCCAGGCGAGCAGGTCCGACACCGTGAGCCGCGCAGGGCGTGCGACGTCACCGCCCAGAGCGAGTTCAGCCAGGGGATCGGCCGCCGCAGCGGACTGGTTCACGAGAGACCACCTCCGGGAATGACGTACCCGGACGGCAGGACCGTATAAACGCACATGCCCACCGCTTCCTCATCAAGTCCAGCTCATGCAATGCCACAAGTGACTTACGCCTTGAATCTGCAGCAGTATGATCAGCGCATGCAGACGGACCGGATCGGGAGGTGAGGTGGGACGTGACCGTGTACGACGTCGACGCACCTCGGGGTTCCGGTGGCAGGCAGCTCGCCGGCCAGGAGGCCGGCCCCCGCCGGGCTCTTCCCGCAGGATGCCGACGGACTCTTCCGAAGAGTCAGAGGGAGTCGACCCGTGATGACCCGTTCCGCGCAGCGAACCCTTCGGACGGCCGGAGCAGGCGTGGCCGCGCTGCTGGCCCTGAGTGCGTGTTCCTCCTCCGGCGACGCGTCACCGACGCCGGACCCGTCGGCGTCGAGCGCGTCGGAGAAGGTGTCGGGCACAGTGACCGTGTTCGCCGCGGCCTCCCTCAAGGAGAGTTTCACGGCCCTGGGCGAGGACTTCGAGAAGGCACACCCCGGCACGAAGGTCACCTTCAGCTTCGGCGGCAGCGACAGTCTCGCGGCGAGCATCACGGGCGGCGCCCCGACGGACGTCTTCGCCGCCGCCAGCCCCAAGACGATGGCCATCGTCACCGATGCGGGTGATGTGTCCGGCACGCCCGCGACCTTCGTGCGCAACCAGCTGGAGATCGCCACCCGCCCCGGCAACCCGGACGGGATCGAGTCCCTGAAGGACCTCACCGATCCGGACCTCAAGGTCGTCCTCTGCGACCGGACGGTGCCGTGCGGAGCCGCCGCGCAGAAGGCACTCGACGGTGCCGGGCTGAAGGTCACCCCGGTCTCCTACGAGCAGGACGTCAAGAGCGCCCTGACGAAGGTCGAGCTGAAGGAGGCCGACGCCGCCGTCGTGTACAAGACCGACGTGAGGGCCGCGGGTGACAAGGTGGAGGGCGTGGAGTTCCCCGAGTCCGCCGACGCCGTCAACGACTACCCCATCGCCCTGCTCAAGGACGCGCCCAACGCCGCGGCCGCCAAGGCGTTCATCGGGTACGTGCAGTCCGCCGAAGCCCAGAAGGTCCTGACCTCGGCAGGATTCCTCGCACCGTGACCGAGCTGGACGGGCCGGGTGCCGTGACTGGGGCCGCCGCCGGTGGGGACACCTGCGGCGGCGGGTCGCGACGGCGGCGTGACCGGCCGGCCGGCGGCCGCCGCGGGGTTCCCCTTCCGCTGCTGCTGCCCGCCCTCGTCGGCCTCGCGTTCCTCCTGCTCCCGCTGGCCGCCCTCCTCGTAAGGGCACCCTGGCGCAGCCTTCCGGAGCAGCTGACCAGCCCGGAGGTCTGGGACGCCCTCCGCTTGTCGCTGATCTGCGCGAGCGCGGCGACGGCCGTGAGCGTGGTGCTCGGGGTGCCGCTGGCGTGGCTGCTCGCGCGGACGGAGTTCCCGGGGCGGGGATTCGTACGCGCCCTGGTGACGCTGCCCCTGGTCCTGCCGCCGGTGGTGGGCGGTGTCGCGCTGCTGCTGGCCCTCGGCCGTAACGGGATCGTGGGGCAGTGGCTGGACTCGTGGTTCGGGATCACCCTTCCCTTCACCACCGCGGGGGTCGTGGTCGCGGAGTCGTTCGTGGCCCTGCCGTTCCTCGTCATCAGCGTCGAGGGCACGCTGCGGGCGGCGAATCCCCGCTTCGAAGAGGCCGCCATGACGCTCGGCGCTTCCCGCTTCACCGCGTTCAGGAGGGTCACGCTCCCGCTGATCATGCCCGGCATCGCGGCCGGTTCCGTCCTGGCGTGGGCTCGCGCGCTCGGCGAGTTCGGTGCGACCATCACCTTCGCCGGCAACTTTCCGGGGCGTACGCAGACCATGCCGCTGGCGGTCTATCTCGCGCTGCAGAGCGATCCCGCGGCGGCCATCGCGCTGAGCCTGGTGCTGCTCGCCGTCTCCGTCGCGGTCCTGGCCGGGCTGCGCGACCGGTGGATGAGCACGACATGACCGGCCCCACCCGCTCCCCCACGGTCCGCTCCGGGCCGCCCTACCCCTGGACGGCCACCTCATGACGCACACGGGCCAGGAGTCCGGCCGCTTCCGCGGCACCGGCCACAGCAGTTCGGAGGGGCTGGACGCCCACCTCGTCCTGGACCGCGGCACGTTCCGTCTCGACGTGGCACTCGCCGTCGCCCCCGGAGAAGTCGTCGCGCTCCTCGGGCCGAACGGCGCCGGAAAGACCACCGCCCTTCGCGCCCTGGCCGGACTCACCCCGCTCACCGGCGGCCACCTGCGCCTGGACGGCGTCGCCCTGGACGGGGCACCGCCCGAGCGGCGTCCGGTGGGCGTGGTCTTCCAGGACTACCTGCTCTTCCCTCATCTGACGGCCCTGGACAACGTCGCTTTCGGGCCCCGCTGCCGGGGCGCGTCCAAGTCCGAGGCCCGCGCGCAGGCCGCCCCCTGGCTGGAGCGGATGAGGCTCACCGAGTACGCCGGTTCCAAGCCGCGGGTGCTCTCCGGTGGCCAGGCCCAGCGCGTCGCACTCGCCCGTGCCCTGGCGACGCGTCCCCGGCTGCTCCTCCTGGACGAACCGCTGGCCGCGCTCGACGCCCGTACACGCCTGGGTGTGCGTTCCCAGTTGCGGCGGCACCTGGCGGACTTCGAGGCTGTCGCCGTCCTGGTCACGCACGATCCCCTGGACGCCATGGTGCTGGCCGACCGGCTCGTCGTGATCGAACAGGGGCACGTCGTCCAGGAGGGAGCCCCTTCGGACATCGCCCGCCATCCGCGTACGGACTACATCGCCCAGCTCGTCGGGCTGAACCTCTACAGAGGCAACGCCACCGGTCACCGGGTGCGCCTCGACGCGGGGCCCGTGATCACCACCACCGAGGATCTCGCCGGACCCGCGTTCGTCGCCTTCCCCCCGGGCGCCGTCACGTTGTACCGGGAGCGGCCCACCGGTTCGAGCGCCCGCAACCTGTGGCGCTGCGAGGTCGCGGGACTCGAGACGCACGGCGATCAGATCCGTGCGGACCTCACGGGCGACCTGCCCCTCGCCGCGGATCTGACGACCGTCGCCGCCGCCGAACTCGACCTCCACCCGGGCGCTTCGGTGTGGGCCGCGGTCAAGGCCGCACAGACGCACGCCTATCCCGCCTGACCCGGCCGCCACTTCGGCCGCACCCTGGCGATCGACCGCCGTACCGGGACCACCATGCTCGGTCTGTGGCCGAACCCGAGCGGCTCAGCGTCGAATACACCCAGGACATCGACGACTGGCTCCGCGCCGTCGCCACCGGCAGATGCGTCGGCCTCACGCCCGAGTCGACCGCCGCCCAGTACCGTCGCGACGACATCACCTACCGGCCCCTGCGCGACGCCGAGCCCGTGCCGGTGCACCTCATCTGGCGCGCCCGCGACGCCCATCCGGCCACGCACACCGTCATCGCGCTCGCCGCCGAGCTCTACCGGTAGGAGACCGGCCCGCGGGATGAGGGGGCGGAGGCGACGCGGACCTCACCCGGGGGTTGGGGCGAGAGTTAGCTTAGGCTAACCTTCACTTGTGTCGAAGACCCCCAGGCTCATGCCCAAGCAACCCGGTCTGTTCCGCGGCGAAGTGGTCCGCACCGAGCGCTACTCGCCGTCCATGCAGCGCGTGACGATCACCGGTGACCAGCTCGGCGACTTCCCGTGGCTGGGGTACGACCACTGGTTCCGCCTGTTCCTGCGACTTCCGCATCAAGTCGAGTTCGCACTTCCGGAACTGTCCGGACAGCGGTGGTGGGATCCCTACTTCGCCATCCCGGAGGCCGTGCGGCCGCACTGCGCCAACTACACCGTCGCCGGCTTCCGCCCCCGGGAGGCCGAGATGGACATCGACTTCGTGGTCCACTGCGGCACGGACGGTGAACCGGAGGGCGCGGCAGCGATCTGGGCCTGCGCCACACGCGCGGGTGACCCGGTCGCCCTTCTGGACCAGGGGCTCATATTCGACCGTCCCGAGGACGCCACCGAAGTCATCGTGGTCGCCGACGAGAGCGGCCTGCCCTCGACGGCAGGCATCCTGCGCTCCCTGCCGCGGGACACCGTGGGACGGGTCATCCAGGAGATCCCGCTCGCGGGCGACCGGCGGCCGCTCGCCGCCCCGGCCGGTGTCTCGGTGACCTGGGTCGTCCGGGACGACGCGAGCGCCGTGCCCGGCGCGGCAGCCCTTGCGGAACTCCGCCGCCACGACGCCGTCGACACGGCGGGCTACGCCTTCGTCGTCGGTGAGTCGACGCTCGCCACCGAGGGGCGGCGCCACCTCGTCCGCGCGGGCCTTCCCAAGGACCGCATCACTTTCTCGGGTTTCTGGAAGAGCGAGAAGAAGGAGAAGCTCGTACGCGTATGACGGGCGGGCGCACGTCGTCCGCGCCGGTCGCATACGAGGCCGGGGCCCTTCGACAACCTCGACTTCAGCATCGGGCTCCCCGGCAGCCGGAGGAAGGCCGACCGGCGTCGCTACGAAGGGCGCGGGAGAGTGCTGCGTCACGCGGGCAGGGAAGCGCTGGAGATGCCACCGGACCGGACCGTCCTGGAACTCACCGCGGTCTACGTCCCGGTGACCTGTGCCGAGGGGGCGTACGACGCGGACGGAGTGCATGCGGAGGCCCTGATCTACGAGAAGATCCTGGCGCCGTTCCTGCGGGAACTCGGCCTGTCCGCCGAAGAGACCGACGCGCTCCTGGGCAAGGCAGTCGGGGGGTTCTCCGACCGTGCGCGTTGTCCCGCGTGCCACAGGCTCACGATCAGGATCCCCGCGGACAGATTCGCGTCGATCGTGTCCTACCACCCCAAGGAGAAGCCGGAGCGGACGAACCGGGTCGGTGCCATCATCGCCAGCGGAACGAAGATCGTCAGGGAGTACAAGGGCGAGCAGGAGGCCAGGGCGGAACAGGCCATGCCGCTGAGCGGCGGCTCCGCCGCCGACTGCGTCTCGAAGAAGGCGGGCGGCGACACTCGGCCCCTGATGGCGATGGCTCCGCCCCTCGCCGCCAGGGGCTCCTGCGCCGAGGGCGGGAACAAGGTCGCTACGGGGGCGCTCGGGCGCGCTCTCGAAACCCCCACCGGTGCCGACGCCTACGGCGGTGTGGAGTTCTCCACCCTGGAGATGCGGTACGTCTCCGACGGGTCCGACGGCCTCAGCTACGCCTACTCCGGCACGGCACTCCCCGAGGAGTACCAGCAGGACCCCGGACTCGGCGCGAGGGTGGTCCAGGATTTCGGCGCGGATCTGCGGACCTGGCTGGCCCTGGACCCGAAGAAGTTCTGGGTCAATCTCAATCCCGCCGAACCGGCGTGGACCTCACCCGGGTCGGGCTCACCGCTGTCGGGGAAGCCGAGATGCGCGAGCGCTACCCGCGGTTCACCGAGTCCGCGCGGGCTTCCGTCGAACGGCAGGTGACCACCGCCGACGGTTCGGTCTGGCTGGGGGGTACGACCGTCCTCGCCGGGGTGGGTTTCTGGAGCGGCCTCAAGGACGACATCGTCCGGAGGACGGGCGGGGAGGGTTTCGTCCCGTTGGTGGCGGCTCTCGCTCTCGGCGGACTCCTCCTCGGGCTCCGCGGCCGTGTGCGCCGCCGCAGGGCGTCCGCCTGACAAGGTCACGGCCGCGGCAGGCCGGCCATGACTCGGGGGGCCGCAGCAACGCGCACCGGCAGGGGCACAACACAAAGGCAAGGAGTGCGCACTCCTTGCCTTTTCCAAGTTATAGCGCACAGGGGGGCTTGCGGCAAGGCCCCGGTGGCGGCGCAGAATGCTTGGCCGAAGCCACCACCTGCGGAAATGGGAGCACGGAGTGCGTGTGTTGTTGTCGGGGTCCGGAAAGCACGATGCCGTCGGACGAGTGGGACGACCGTCGGAAACCGGGACGCGCCCGGCAGCGGGTCCGGGGGAAGGGGACGCGCTGGTGATCCGATCGGCCTGCGCGCCGCGACCGAGCACGACGGCTGCCTCGGAGGTGTCGGAATGACCGGGCAGTACGTGATGGACCTGCACAAGGCCGACGCGACGCAGGTCGCCGCGGTCGGCGGGAAGGCGGCGCATCTGGGCGAGCTGTCGTCGGTCGACGGCGTCCGTGTACCGGACGGTTTCTGTGTGACGACGTACGCCTTCCGCCGGATCATGGCGGAAGCACCGTCGATCGACGACCGGCTCGACGAACTGTCGCGCGTGGACCCGGCGGACGGTGAGGCCGTCCGCGCACTCAGTGCGGAGATCCGCCGGACCATCGAAGGGATCGCCGTCCCGGGCGAGATCGCGGACGCGATCGCCGGCGCGCTCGCCCCGCTCGGTGAGGACGCCGCCTTCGCCGTGCGGTCCAGCGCGACGGCTGAGGACCTGCCGACGGCCTCCTTCGCCGGCCAGCAGGACACCTACCTCAACGTCGTGGGCCGTTCGGCGATCCTGCGCCATATCAGCCGGTGCTGGGCATCGCTCTTCACCGAGCGGGCCGTGGTCTACCGACGGCGCCACGGCATCGACCACCGTGCGGTGCGGATGGCCGTGGTCGTGCAGCGGATGGTGTTCCCGCAGGCGGCCGGCATCATGTTCACGGCCGACCCGGTGACGGGCGACCGCAAGGTGACCACCGTGGATGCGGGCTTCGGCCTCGGCGAAGCCCTGGTCTCCGGCCTGGTGAATCCGGACGTCTTCAGGGTCCGGGAGGGAGAGGTCGTCGCCAAGGCGATCGCCGCGAAGGAGCGGGCCGTGGTCCCCGTGCCCGGGGGCGGCACGAAGGATGTGCCGATCGCCCCGGAACACCGGGAACACCCGGCGCTGACGAATGAGCAGGTCGTACGCCTGGTGCGTCTCGGGCGGCGGATCGAACGGCTCTTCTCCGGCCCCCAGGACATCGAGTGGTGCCTGACCGACGACGATTTCCAGATCGTGCAAAGCCGCCCGATCACCACGCTGTTCCCCGTCCCGCGAGCGGATGACCAGGGCAATCACGTCTACGTCAGCGTGGGTCATCAGCAGATGATGACCGACCCCATGAAGCGGCTCGGGTCGTCGATGTGGGCGTTGACGGCCATGGTGCCGATGCACGAGGCCGGCGGGAGGCTGTTTGTCGACATCACCCCCCGCCTGGTCTCGCCGGCGAGCCGCGCCGGTCTCCTGGAGGTCATGGGGAAGGGCGACCCCCTGATCAGGGACGCTCTGGAGACGGTCCTCGAACACGACGCCTTCATCCCTTCGCTGCCGGACGCGGCCCCCGGCGGGGCTCCGGCCGGCGGCCCGCCGATCGAGACCGACCCGGCCGTCGTCACCGAACTGATCGAGCGCAGCCGGGCGTCCACCGCGGCGTTGGAGCAGGACATCCGGGAGAAGACGGGCCCGGCGCTGTTCGACTTCCTTCTCGATGCCTTCGACGAGCACAAGCGGGTCCTCGGTGATCCGCTGAACCTCCAAGTGATCATGGCGGGCATGGAGGCCACGTGGTGGCTCAACGACAAGCTGCGGGAATGGCTGGGCGAGAAGAACGCCGCTGACACGCTCACGCTGTCCGCGCCCGGCAACGTCACGTCGGAGATGGGTCTGGCACTTCTCGACGTCGCGGACGCGATCCGTCCGCACCCGGAGGTGGTGGCGTTCCTGCAGGGCGCCGACGACGCGGACCTGCTGGACGGGCTGGACGGACTCGCGGGTGGGAGGGAGTCGCGCGAGGCCATCGAGGGCTATCTCGACCGGTACGGCATGCGCTGCGCCGGCGAGATCGACATCACGCGGCCGCGCTGGACCGAACGCCCCGGCACGCTCGTGCCCGCGATCCTCGACAACGTCAGGAACTTCGGGCCGGGAGCTGCCGAGCGACGCTTCGAAAAGGGACGGGAGGCGGCTCTGCGGAAGGAACGTGACGTGCTGTCACGCCTTCGGGAACTGCCGGACGGTGCGCGCATGGCCGACGAGACCAAGCGGATGATCGACCGCGTCCGGACGTTCATCGGGTACCGGGAGTATCCCAAGTACAACATCATCAGCCGCTACTTCGTCTACAAACGGGCCCTGATGGAGGAGGCCGGACGTCTGGTGCGGGCCGGTGTGCTCCGGGAGCGGGAGGACGTATTCCACCTCACCTTCCAGGAGTTCCACGAGGTCGTGCGGTCGGGACGGGCGGACGAGCGGCTCATCCGGCAGCGCAAGGACGCCTACCGGTCGTACCTGGCGCTCACCCCGCCGCGGGTGCTCACTTCGGACGGCGTGGCCGTCAACGGAGCATACCGGCGCGACGACGTGCCGGCCGGAGCCCTGATCGGCCTGCCGGTCTCCACGGGGATCGTCGAGGGGCGGGCCCGCGTCGTCCTCGACATGGCGGATGCCGATCTGGAAGCGGGCGACATCCTCGTGACGACCTTCACGGATCCGAGTTGGTCACCGTTGTTCGTCGGAATCGCCGGCCTGGTCACGGAGGTGGGCGGCCTGATGACCCATGGCGCCGTCATCGCCCGGGAGTACGGTCTGCCGGCCGTCGTGGGAGTGGAGGGGGCCACCCGTCTGATCCGGGACGGCCAGCGCATCCGGGTGGACGGAACCGATGGACACATCGAGTTCCTGCGGTGACGTGACACCGGCCGCCGCGCCGCCGCCCGACAGCCTCCGGCCGCCTGCGGCCCGTCGGGGGGACAGGCGGCCACGGGGTGGAACCCGGCACAGACGCGTGTCCTGCGGGAGCGGGGCGCGTTGTACCGATCATGAACGTATGCCGAGCCCTCACCATCGCCGCAGCCGGTTCCTTCCTGCTGGTGGCCGCCCCCGTTGCCCAGGCCGACGGTCTCGCGCCGGCACTGACCGATACCGCGCTGACCACGAGCAGCATCGGGGAACGGACCGGCACGGCCGCCCACGGAGTGGCTGAGCGGACCGGAGTGACGGACAAGGCCTCGGCCGCCACGGGGCTCGTGGAGGCGGGGGTCGAGGCGGTGAGCGCGCGCGACCGGTCCGTCCACGAGTGACCGCGGGACTCCCCCGCAGCGGTCACGGGAGACCGGCGGCAGGACCGGTGCTCCTCGCGGACCGCAGGGGTGGCGGAATCAGGCCGCCGCTCACCACTCCCGTCGCCGGCACCTGTTGCACGGTCACGTCAGCACGTACCCTCCCACGAGCCGCAGGCGTGGGAGGGTACGTGCCGTTCACGGGCAGGTCCGTACAGCAGGGGGCTACGTTCTCCAGGTGTACGGCGGAGTGTCACGGACCCGCCCCCGTGCGGTACCCCGGGACCGCTGTCCTTGGGGCGCCCCTGACACTCCCCACCACACCAGAGGTCGTCACCCATGACAGAGCTCGACCGCCGCAGGTTCCTGCAGATCGCGGGAGGCACGGCGGCCTTCGCGATGCTGAACGAGAGCATCGCCAAGGCCGCGGCCATTCCGGCGCAGGGAGGCACCGGCACGATCCAGGACATCGAGCACGTCGTCGTCCTGATGCAGGAGAACCGTTCCTTCGACCACTACTTCGGTGCGATGAAGGGCGTACGAGGCTTCGGGGACCCCCGGCCCGTGCTCCAGGACAACGGTGCGTCGGTCTTCCACCAGTCCGACGGGACGAAGGAGGTCCTCCCCTTCAACCCGAAGGTGGCCGACCTCGGGATGCAGTTCCTGGAAGGCCTGAACCACGACTGGGCCGGTGGTCACCAGGCGTACAACAACGGCAAGTACGACAAGTGGGTTCCGGCCAAGACGGCCACGACCATGTCGTACATGACGCGGAACGACATACCGTTCCACTACGCCCTCGCCGATGCCTTCACCGTGTGCGACGCCTACCACTGCTCCATGATCGGAGCGACCGACCCCAACCGGTACTACCTCTGGTCCGGTCACACCGGCAACGACGGCACGGGCGGCGGCCCCGTCCTGGGCAACCAGGAGGCGGGCTACAGCTGGAAGACCTACCCCGAGCGGCTCGAATCGGCCGGGGTCTCCTGGAAGGTCTACCAGGACATAGGCGACGGCCTGGATGCCGCCGGGTCCTGGGGCTGGATCAACGACGCCTTCCGCGGCAACTACGGCGACAACTCCCTGCTGTACTTCAACAACTACCGCAACGCCAAGCCCGGCAGCGCCCTGTACGAGAAGGCCCGCACCGGCACCGACGTCAAGGCGGGCGGCACCTACTTCGACCGGCTGCGGGCGGACGTCGTCAACGGCACGCTCCCGAAGGTCTCCTGGATCGCCGCCCCCGAAGCGTTCAGCGAACACGCCAACTGGCCCACGAACTTCGGTGCCTGGTACATCTCACAGGTCCTGGACGCCCTGACGGCCAACCCGGCGGTGTGGGCGAAGACCGCGCTGTTCATCACCTACGACGAGAACGACGGCTTCTTCGATCACGTCGTCCCGCCCTATCCGCCGGCATCCTCCGCGTGGGGCCTGTCCACGGCGGACGTGTCGAAGGACCTCTACCCGGGCGGCGGGGAGTACGAGGCGGGCCCCTACGGGCTCGGTCCCCGGGTGCCCATGATCGTGGTCTCGCCCTACAGCAAGGGCGGTTACGTCTGCTCCGAGACCTTCGACCACACCTCTGTGATCCGTTTCATGGAGAAGCGCTTCGGGGTGCACGAGCCCAACATCTCGCCGTGGCGCAGGGCGGTCTGCGGGGACCTGACGTCGGCCTTCGACTTCGCCCGTCCGGACACGGCTCCCGCGGCGCTGCCCTCCACGGCGGGTTACGTCCCGCCGGACAGGAACCGCCACCCGTCCTACCACCCGACCCCGCCGGGAACGGGCACCCTGCCGAAGCAGGAGGCGGGATCCAAGCCGACCCGCGCGCTCGGCTACAACCCGTACGTGGACGGCCGGGCCACCGTCTCCACTGGCAAGTTCACCCTGACCTTCGCCGGCGGCCCGAGCCTCGGCGCACACTTCCACAGCACCTCGGGAAACCGCGCGGACGGCCCCTGGCCCTACACCGTCGAGGCGGGCAAGACCCTCTCGGACACCTGGAGCACCAGCGCGTCCACCGGAAACCGGATAGACCTCACCGTCTGGGGCCCCAACGGCTTCCTGCGCACCTGGAAGGGCCCGGCGAAGAAGGCGGGCCCGGAGGTCACCGCACGCCACGTGCCGGGCGCGGGCAACCTGACGCTCAGCATGACCAACTCCGCCCCGACAGCGGTCAACCTGACAGTCACCAACGCCTACGGCGGCGGGGCACAGACCTTCAAGGTCAACCCCGGTGCGACCGTCTCCCACACGGTCGACCTTCGCACGACGGCTCGCTGGTACGACGTCGAGGTCGTCTCCGACGCCGACAGCACCTTCCTGCGCCGCTTCGCAGGCCATGTGGAGACCGGGGCCCCCGGCGTGTCCGACCCGGCGATCAGGACGGTCTGACGCGATCCTGCGGCGTGCCGTCCTCCTGCGGGGATTCGAAGGCGGAGTCCGGTACCTGCCCCAGGACAGGTACCGGACTCCGCACCCCGGCCGGACCGTCCCCCCACGGGCCGGACCGGCCGGGGAGCCTTGAAACGACCCGCCCCCGGTCGGGTGTGCCGGCGTTTCGACGCCACCGCGACCCCGGCGGGTCGGGGCGAACCCCTGGAACCTCGGTCGGCGGCCCTGCCGCCGCAACGGGGGGTAAGAGGGACAGGGCCGCCATGACCGCCGCACCCCGCAGTACCGGACTGAGTGGGGTGCGACCGCCGGACGCCTCGACTTCCGCCGATGTGCGAAGTGCGGGGCGCCTCTGATCATGACACGTGTCAAGCACCCATCAGGGTTCACACGATCTTCGCGGGGCCCGCACTTCGTGCGGGCCGATCCACCCTCGGTGCACCCGTCCGTCCGTCGCCCCGCATCACCCCAATGGCCTAAACGAACCATGGGGCGGCATGCGGCCCGGGTGGACCACCCGGGCCGCCCGAACCGCTCGACACGTCGCACGGCCTCCTCACCCTCGAATCGATGCATTCTCCGACCGGCAGTACGCTCATCACGACGACGCCCTGATGACGGGGGCGCTCTCCCACACGCTTCTGTCACCAAGGGAATTCGGCTGCAACCCTTCCACTCACCGGAGGAAGCATGACCAGCCCAGAACAGGATCCGAACCAGCAGGAGGGCCCCGCGGACGGCGGAGCGGCGGGCACACCCGGCGTCCACGACGGTGGAGCCGACGGCGGCGCCGAAGGCCCCGCGGACGGCGGAGCCGCAGGCACACCCGGCGTTCACGACGGAGGCGCCGATGGAGGCGCCGAAGGCCCCGCGGACGGCGGAGCCGCAGGCACACCCGGCGTCCACGACGGCGGAGCCGACGGCGGGGCCGACGGTGGGGCCGACGGAGGCGCCGAGGAGCCCGGCAGTCGCTCTTGAGTACGCCCCCGACGAGTGCCGGAGGCTTGGACGGTCCGGCGGACACCGCGGTGTCGGTGTCACGCCTGACCGGCCTCGGCCCGCAGGAGTTCGCACGGGACGTCTGGGGGCGTGCGGCGTTTCTGGCCCACGGCGCCGGTGACTTCTCCGACCTGTTCTCCGCGGCCGCGGTGGATGAACTGGTGTCACGCCGTGGTCTGCGCACCCCCTTTCTCCGTGTCGCCAAGAACGGGGCCACACTTCCCGAGTCCTCGTACACCTCGTCGGCGGGCGTCGGGGCCGGAATCGGTGATCAGGTGGACGACACCGCTCTGTGGCGTGCGTTCGACGACGGCGCCACCCTGGTGTTGCAGGCACTGCAGCGCACATGGGCGCCGGTCGCGGACTTCTGTGCCGGGCTCGGCTCGGAACTGGGACATCCGGTGCAGGCCAACGCCTACGTCACTCCGCCGCGGAGTCGTGGGTTCGACGACCACTACGACGTACACGACGTCTTCGTGGTGCAGGTGGTGGGAACCAAGCGCTGGGTCGTCCACCGGCCCGTGCATCCCGACCCTCTCCGTGATCAGCCCTGGACGGCGTACCGGTCCGCGGTGGCCGAGGCCGCGTGCGCCGAGGCCCACACCGACACGGTGCTCGAACCGGGCGACGTTCTCTATCTGCCGCGAGGCTGGCTGCACGCGGCAGAGGCGCAGGGTGAGATCTCGGTCCACCTGACGCTCGGAGTCCACACCTGGACGCGTCACGCGTTGGCCGAACAGCTGGCCCAGGTCGCACTGGAGGCGCTGCGGGACGATCCCGAGATGCGCACGTCCCTGCCTCTGGGTACGGACGGCCCGGAGCGCGAGATCGGCATCGTCAGGAAGAAGCTGATGGCCGCGGTCGCCGCTGCCGACTCCGCGCCCCGGTTCCATCGTGCCCAGCGGCGGCAGGCACGCCCGGCACCGCTGGGGCCGCTGGCCCAGCGGGCGGCCATCGACCGTCTCGGCCCCGCGTCACGGGTCCGGCTCCGTGAGGCCCTCGAAGCGCGGCTGGAGTGCGTGCGTCTGCTCACTCGCGTGGGATGGCTCGACTTCCCCCCGGCGGACCTGCCCGCTGTCGAACGGCTGCTGGACGGTGAGACCCACCTCGCCGGTGACCTCGGCGTCGATCTCGTCGGGAGACTGCTGCACGCGGGCGTGCTCGTGCCCGCTGGGGGGTGAAGGAGGTGTCGGCGTCCGGGCGCTTCTTCTGCGCCGACGCGGCCCGGACGCGAGGTGACTCGATCGTGGGCACGGCACCGCACGGTTCGGTCTGGATCCTCATCGAGTACCGCGGCGGCTGGCCGGCCAACGGCTTCGACGGTCTCGATCTCGAACCGGACACCAAAGCGCTCGTGTTCGCCGCCGCGCAGGCGGTCAGGGCCCGCGTGCTGCTGGTCAGACGCCACGGTCGGCGCGGCAGGGAGCAACCGCCGGTCTGGGCCGTACTGAACTTCGAGGCTCTTGGCGCGTATCGCCAGCACTGGGGTACGTGGAGCCGCGACGAGGATCTGGCGCAGATCGCGGGAGCCCTCGGTGCCCCGGGCAGGCTGGCGTGCCCTCCCGTGGTCCTGGTCTGCACCCATGGGAGGCACGACACGTGTTGCGCGGTGCGGGGACGGCCCGTGAGCCGTGCCCTCAGCGAGTGCTGGCCGGACCTGGTGTGGGAGTGCACACACGTGGGCGGTGACAGGTTCGCGGCCAACGTCGTCGTCGCGCCCGACGGCGTCTACTACGGCGGTCTGGACGCCGTCTCCGCGGTCACGGCCGTCCGGCAGCACCTGGCCGGCTTCGTTCACGCGGAGCACCTGCGCGGGTACACGGACCTCTTCCCACCACAGCAGGCGGCCGTGGCCGCTGTGCTCGAGCGCTTCGGTCCCGCGGGACGTCACGCCTACTCCGTCGCCGCGACCTCCCGCGTCGCTGCCGACCACTGGCGGATCCGCGTCGACGGCCGCCCGCCTCACCCGGCCGTCCTGCATGTGGAGGTGCACGCCCACCGGACACCACCCCGGCAGTTGACGTGCCACGGGCCGTCCATGAGCCGCGCCGTCGCCTACGAGGTGACGTCGATCCGCGCCCGCTGAGGAGGCCGGCGGCCCGATGTCACCTGCTCACGGATCAGGTCGCGTGGATCCGTCGCCCGTGGCGAGCAGGCCGTGCAGGACGAGGCTGGAGAGCGCGTCGGCCAGGCTGTTCCTGTCCTGTCCCGCCACGGGCGCGGCAGCGGGGTTCAGCCGGTCGGCGATCGGGTCCTGGGCCAGGGCCAGTGCGGGACCGGTGATGGCGGTGTACAGGACGTGCGGCGGGACCCGTGGAATGCGCCCGGCGGCCATGAGGCTGGTGACGGTCGGCTCGACGCTGTCCCAGAACGGCTTGATGAAGCGCTGATGCAGATAGTCCAGACGGTCGGAGTCCCGCGTGGACTCGTCCGTCAGCAGCCGGTTCATGGCCGAGGCGTTCGCGGACTGCCGGTAGAGCTCGACGATCACGCTCCGCAGGCGGGCGTCGTCGTCCCGGCACTCCGCCAGCCGCTGGTCGAACCCCGCCTGGACGTCCAGCAGGGCGTAGTCCACCACAGCGCGCCAGAAGTCACCCTTCGATCCGTACCGGTCGTTGACGAAGTTGTGGCTGACTTCGAGACGGCGCGCCAGCTCTCGCACCGTGGTCGCGGCATAGCCGAGTTCGGCGAAGGTGTCGAGGCCGCGTCGAAGGATCTCGCTCTCGTCCAGTGGAGCCGGGGCGTACTTGCCCCGCTTCGGCCGTCTCCCGGTCTTCGGGGCCGCGTCGGTCACCCGGTCACCGCCTCGTGCGCCGACCGCTCGCTGTGATGTCGGTCATTCATGTGCGCCCGTCGCCCGCTCTTCCAGCCCATGCAACCTCCTCGCGGTCTGCCGCGGCGGGCCCTTTCTCCGGCGCCCGACCGGCCGGCGGGGGCACCGGCCGGAGACCTGCGGATTCCTCCCGCGCGTGACAAGTCTTCCATGCCGCTTCCGCCCGCGAGCGGGGACCTCTCCGAGGACGGCCGGAATCGCTTGACGACTGTCAAGCCGAGATGCATGCTTGCCGAGTCAAGTAAATGTCGGTTTCGAGAGATCCCGGCCCATTCGTCGGAGGTGCCCATGTCCAGCAGCAGGAACCGCAGAGCCACGGAACCGCGCACCCGGGAAGCCGGAAGACGCGGGAACGCGATCGGGCTGCCGGTCGCGCCGGCCTTTCATGCCGGTTACAACGGAGATCACGGCAATGACCGCCACGGCTGCCCCTCGCAGGGTGTGATGTCCCTTGGATTCGACGGATCCGAACAGCGCGAGCGCTGGATCAGGAACGCCCCGGACGCCGGGACGGGACTCCGGGGCGCCGGGCCGGACGCCCCGGACCCGGGCACGAAGCGCGGCAGGACCGTCGCCCGGTCGAGCGCTCCGGTGTTACGCACGGGGACGGTGCTCGGGATGACCGCCAACGGCCGCACGGCCGAATCCAGCGGCACCCCCATCGACCGCGTGATCCACGGCCGGTCCCCGTCGAGCACCGATCCGGCGGCACCCACGACCGGTTCCCGGACGAAGTCGACGACGAGTCGTCTCCCCGAACCGTCACCCCGGCACGGAGCAGGACCGAGCGAAGACCGGCCCAGCCTCGACGAAGGCACGATCCCGCGCCGGACCACCTCGCGCCTTCCAGACGCACACGAGCATTGCGGGGCTCGAAACCCCCGAACGATTCACGAAACAGGAGCAGGACCATGGGAACACTTGACGGAAAGATCGTGCTCATCACCGGCACCAGCGGAGGAATGGGCCGCGTCGCGGCGCTGATCTTCGCCAGGGAGGGCGCCAAGATCGTCGGCGTCGACATCCAGGCCGAGGCCAACGAGGAGACGGCCGACCTCGTGCGTCGCGCCGGCGGCGAGATGACGAGCCTCGCGCCGGTCGACCTCACCGACCCGGAGCAGGTGCGCGTCATGGCCGACGACGCGGTCCGCGCCTACGGCGGCCTCGACGTCGTCTACAACAACGCGGCCATGCAGCGCTTCGGCCCCATGCCCGACTTCTCCGTCGAGGACTGGCGTGCGACGGAAGCCGGGGAACTCGACATCCCCTTCTTCGTGTCCAAGTTCACCTGGTCGCACCTCGTGCAGCGTGGTGGTGGCGTGATCATCAACGTCGCGTCCGAGGCAGGGCTGATCGCGGGCTCCACTCCCCCGATGGTCGCCCACACCGCGGCGAACGCGGGCGTCATCGGAATGACGCGACAGCTCGCACTCGAAGGCGCACCCCACGGAATCCGCGCCGTGGCCATCAGCCCGGGCCCTGTGCTGACTCCCGCAAGCGACCGCGACCTCGGCGACAACCAGGCCCTGAGGGACGCCGTCACCAGCAAAGTCCTCCTCAAGCGCTTCGCGCAGCCCGAGGAAATCGTAGAACTCGCCGCCTTCCTCGCCTCCGACCGGGCGTCCTTCATCACGGGCGCCAACTACCCGGTCGACGGCGGAGCGAGCGCCTGGTAAGGCCTCACGGCCGGTCGCACGGGCACGCCGCGCACTCACACGAGCGTGCCCGCAGGGCGCCTGCTCTCCCCGCCCGGGCCGGAGCCGCGCCCCGAGCGGGATCCGCGAACCGCGATCACAGGCGAACGGCCGTCAGTCGGTCAGCGCGGGAGAACCCAGTCCGGCGTCCAGGTCCCGGCCGCACTGTGGCCCGCGGTGGAGTCGGCGAGGTAGGCACGCAGCGAACCGAGCGCCGGGTGCGGACTGTCCCGGTGCCAGAGGAGCGAGTGCGGGTAGACGGGGGTCGGGGTGGTCACCGGGATCCGGCGCAGGCCGTGGCCGGACGGCCAGACGAGGCGGGTCTGCCCGCCCATGAAGGTGGCCAGGGCCGGGGTGTCGGCGATGGTGTCCAGAAGCGCGTCGGAACCGAAGTTGGGACCGGTCGCCTCGATGGAGAGGCCGAACTCGGCGACGAGATCGTCGTAGTAGGCGGCCCACTCGGTACCCGGGACGATGCCGGGCATCCAGATGCGGTGCCCGGCGAGCTGGGCGACGGTGACGGACCGGGCTCCGGCCAGCGCGTGGGCGGGGCCGGTGAGCAGTTGGAGCGGTTCGTCGAGCACCCGGACGGACGCGATGTCCTCGGGCAGGGGCCGGCCGGGCACGGACACGGCGCGGAAGGACGCGTCGATCGCGCCGGACCGGATCGCGGCGACGGCCGTCTCGATGTCGAACAGCATGACCACGTCGAGCTCTGTCTCCGGGTGCGCGCGGTGGAAGCCTCGCATCAGACCGGTCGCCGCACCACGTGAGGCGATCACGTCGACGCGCAGCGGACGGCGGCCGCTGCGCACGGACCCGACCGCACGCTCGGCGACACGCGTCAGCTCACGCGCGTGGGTCAGGAACGCCTGGCCGTCGATGGTGAGCTCGGCGCCGCGCGCCGTGCGGGTGAACAGCCGCACACCGAGCGTGCGCTCCAGCGCGGCGACGCGTTTGGAGACGGCCTGCTGGGTGACCGCCAGCTCGACGGCGGCGTCCTGGAACCGACCCGCGTCGGCGGCGGCCACGAAGGTCCGTACGGTGTCGAGGTCCATGCCGCCAGCCTAAGGGCTACAACCACTGGTTGTGGCCGGCGGCTCTGCGGTTGTTTGATTCGCAGGTGCAGCGCTCGCTTTGATACCTCCGACCGCGATTCGGTTGTGCGGGTGAGTGGCGAGGGGCATGGGAATGAGGAGCGGGCACCGGCTGGGGCGGCGGTTCGGACGGCTCTGGGGCGCGTACGCGACCAGCGCGCTCGGCACCTGGCTGGCCTTCGGTGCGTTTCCGCTGATCGCCGTCCAGGTCCTGCACGCGGGACCGGCGGGGGTCGCCGCACTCGCCTCCGTGGGGTCCCTGGTGGGCGCCGCCGCAGCGGTGCCGCTCGGCCCGTGGGTGGAGTTCCGCCCCAAGCGGCCGGTACTGATGGCGATGGACCTCGTGCGCTTCGGGGCGCTGCTGACGGTCCCCGCCGCTTTCGCGCTCGGCGTGCTCACCCTCGTGCAGCTGCTGCTGGTCTCGGTCACCGTCGCGGCGGCCGACATCGCCTTCCGGGCCGCCTCCGGCGCGTATCTGAAGACGCTGCTGCCGGCGGAGGACCTGCTCGTCGCCAACTCCCGGTTCGAGTCGACCGCCTGGACGACCACGATGATCGGGCCGCCGCTGGGCGGCGTCGCCGTGGGCCTCCTCGGCCCGGTGGCGACGGTGGTGGCCGACGCGGTCAGTCACCTGATCTCCGCTCTCCTCATCCGCGGGACGGGCGGCGATCACGAGCCGGAGCGAGGACGGCGTGAGCCCGGACGGATGCGGGCCGGGGACCTCTTCGACGGCTGGCGCCACATCCTCGCCGACGTGACGCTCCGTCCGCTGTTCTTCAACACCGCCCTGTTCAACGGTCTGGTGATGGCCACCCAGCCCTTGCTCGCCGTCCTGATGCTCGGCCCGCTGGGCTTCGCACCCTGGCAGTACGGCCTCGCGTTCGCCGTGCCGTCGGTCGGCGGGCTGCTCGGTTCGCGGCTGGCCGGACCTCTCGTCACGCGATTCGGGCAGTACCGGGTCCTCGTCGTCTCCGGCGCCTCACGCGCGGTCTGGCCCGTCGGTCTCGCCTTCATCGGGCCCGGCACCGGAGGTCTCCTCCTCGTCATCGGTGTCGAGTTCGCACTCATTTTCTGCTGCGGGGTCTTCAACCCCGTCTGCACCACGAATCGGCTGGAACGCACCGCGGCCGACCGGGTCGCGCGCACCCTGTCCGCCTGGGCGGCGACGTCCAAGGCCGCGACCGCGGTCCTGACGGCGCTCTGGGGCGTGCTGGGCGGTCTGCTCGGCCCCCGCACGGCCGTCGGCCTGGCGGGGGTGCTCCTGCTGGCGACCCCGCTGCTCCTCCCCCACCGTGCGGCGGCGTCGAGACCTCTGGCCGAGACCCCTTCCGAGCGCTCCTGAGCAGGACGGGCCACCAGGACGCGGCCCGGTAAGTATGATCGGGCGATGTCTGACTTGACCGAGACCACGCCCGGCTGGCTCAGCACGGACGAACTGCACATGGCCCGCGCTCGCATGCCCGTCCTGTACGTCGAGGCCGTGCCCGTGCGGGTGGACGAGAGCGGAGAGGTCACCAGTATCGGCGTGCTCCTCCGGATCGGTGCCGACGGCACGATCAGCCGTAATCTCGTCTCCGGCCGCGTCATGCACCACGAGCGGGTCCGCGACGCGCTCCTGCGCCACCTGGAGAAGGACCTGGGACCGGTGGCCCTCCCCCGCGTCCCCGCCTCTCTTCAGCCCTTCACCGTCGCCGAGTACTTCCCCACGGCGGGCATCACCCCGTTTCACGATCCCCGCCAGCACGCGGTGTCCCTGGCCTACGTCGTCCCGGTCACCGGCGACTGCCGCCCCCGGCAGGACGCACTGGACCTGGTGTGGCTCAGCCCGCAGGAAGCGGCGTCGCCCGCCGTCCAGAGCGAGATGCCCGGCGGCCAGGGCGTGCTGCTGAAGCAGGCCCTCGCCCATACGGGACACATGTACTGAGGGTGCCGGAGCGGCGGGCAGGTCCCCCTGCCCGCCGGCTTCTTCAGGGTGACTTCAGGTTGGGGTCACTACCGTGGCTCGCATGATCGACAGCGGCACGACGCAATGGGTCACCGGCCTGATGGGCACCCTCGGGGCACCAGGGGCCGGACTGGCCGTCGCACTGGAGAACATCTTCCCGCCGCTGCCCAGCGAGGTGATCCTCCCGCTGGCCGGATTCACGGCGAGCACCGGCGGGATGAACCTCTACGCCGCTCTGCTGTGGACGACCCTCGGATCGGTCGTGGGCGCACTCGCGCTGTACGGCATCGGCGCCGCGCTGGGCCGCGAGCGCGTGACCGCCGTGGCGGCCAAGGTCCCGCTGGTGAAGGTCGCGGACATCGAGAAGACGGAGGCGTGGTTCGAACGCCACGGCGCCAAGGCGGTCTTCTTCGGCCGGATGATCCCGGTGTTCCGGAGCCTGATCTCCGTACCGGCGGGCGTGGAGCGCATGCGCCTGCCGGTCTTCCTCACGCTGACCGCCCTCGGCAGCGCCCTGTGGAACACGGCGTTCGTGCTGGCCGGGTTCTTCCTGGGTGAGCAATGGGACGTGGTCTCGGGGTACGTCTCCACCTACTCGAAGGTGGTGCTCGCGGCAGCCGGCCTCGCGCTGCTCGTCCTGGTCGGGATCCGGGTGTTCCGCTCGTCGGGAACCTCGGGGCCGGGCGGCCGGGCTCCGGAGGAAGCGCGGCCGGACCGCTCCTGAAGCGTCCGGCTGACGGCTGGGACCACGAGTCCGGGTACCCGCGGCCGGACGTCGCCGGCCCCGGATGTGCTGCCGTCCGGCCCTGGGCAGGAGGAGCAGCACATCCGGGGCCGGCGATGTCGGACAGCCCGTTCGGGAACGGTCAGATGCGCACCGCGGCCTGGAAGCTGCCGACGGTGTTCATCGACTCGTAGCGCACGTAGGCGCCCGGGTAGGGGGCGTGCAGCACGCTGTTGCCTCCGGCGTAGAGGCCCACGTGCGAGGTGTTGCTGAAGAAGACCAGGTCACCGGGCTTGAGCTGGCTGCGCGCGATGCGAGTGCCTTCGTTGATCTGGGTGAAGGTGGTGCGGGTGATGTCGGCGCCGGCCTGGGCGTAGGCCCACATGGTCAGGCCCGAGCAGTCGAAGGAGTCGGGGCCCGTGGCGGCGCGCACGTACGGCTTGCCCACCCGCGTGTCGGCGGCCGCGAGAGCGGCGGCGCCGAGAGCGGACGCGGGGACCTCGTTGCCGAGGGCGACCCGGTCACCGGCCGCACGGCTGGCGCGCTGGTCGTCGGCGGCCATCTTGGCGCGCTCGGCGGCGGTGAGGGTGTTGAGCAGCTTCTGGGCGTCGGCGAGCTTGCCCTGGAATTTCTGCTTGCTCCTGCCCAGCGTCTCTCGGACGTCTTCGAGGTCGGCGAGCTTGGCCTGCGCCTCCTTGCGCTGCTGCGCGAGGGTGCGCTGCTTCGCCTGGATCTTCTGCAGGGCCTCGGCCTGCTTGGCCGTCAGCTGGTCGAGCGCGGAGGCCTGGTCGAGGAAGCTGTCCGGGTCCGAGGAGAGCAGCAGCTGGACCGACGGGTCGAGGCCGCCGGAGCGGTACTGGGCCGTGGCCAGCGAACCGAGTTCACCGCGCAGGGTGTTCAGCTCGTCCTGGCCGCGGGCGACCTTGTCCTGGAGGGCCTCGGCCTGCTTCTTGAGCTTGTCCTGCTGCTCCTTTGCGCCGTTGTACTTCTCCGTGGCCTCCTCGGCCTCGTGGTAGAGCTTGTCGACCTTCGCCTTGACCTCGTTCTTGGTCGGCTTGGGGTCGGCGTGGGCGGCCTGGGAGGACAGGGCCACGGCGGCTGCGGCGGTCGCGGTGAGCACGGTCACGCGGGTGCGGCTCGGCTGCTTGGGACGACGGTGGGACGCCACGAAGGCGAGCTCCTTCTTCCTCGAGCCGCCTACCGGGCTGTGGGGGGACAGGGTCCCGGCTCCGTGCATGTCACGGAATCGGCGGTTCCTTCGCCGCCACCCCGGATGGGTGGCGATCACACGAAGGTTCGAGGCCCGACTTTAGTGACCATCTTGTAATCAGTTCAATGTTCGAGTGAAGAATGTCGACACTCCGGGTACTTCTTTACCCACAACACACAGCCTGTGACCATGACTTGACGGCCCGTCGAGCATCCGCGCCTACCACGGCCTCGACGCCTCCGAGGTCCGGGCGTCATGCGTCGTCATCGCGGCCCGCTTGACCTTGACACGGTGACAAGGTCTTCGCTGGCGCACAGGAGGTGGTCCCGATGACCTTGCCGGAAGAGGATTCCGACACGAGCCGTGCCCTCGGGGGGCTCGACAGCGACAGTTCCTCGACGCGGCTGCGTGCCGCGCTGGCGGTGGGCACGGCCCCGGACCCGCGGTCCGTCGGCGCGCTCGTCGAGCGCTGCGCGGTCGAGCCCGAATTCCTGGTGCGCGACATGCTCACGTGGGCGCTCACCCGTCACTCGCCGTCGACGACGGTCCCGCGGCTCATCGCGGAGCTGCGCTCGGAGCGGCCGCAGGCACGGAGCCAGGCGCTGCACACACTGTCGAAGATCGGTGATCGCCGGGCGTGGCCGGCGATCACCCGCGCCCTCCTGGCCGATCCCGACGACGAAGTGGCCCGGAGCGCCTGGCGGGCGGCGGTCGTGCTCGTGCCCGAGGGGCAGGAGGAGGGGTTGGCGGAGATACTGTCGACGCAGCTCGGCCGTGGCGGACACGAGACGCGCCGGAGTCTCAGCCGGGCGCTCGTCGCACTCGGCGAGGTGGCCGTTCCGGCGTTGCGCGCGGCGACGGAGGCCACGGACGCCGAGCCCGGCGCACGCGAACACGCGATCGCCACCGAACGGCTGTACCGCGACCCCGAGGCCGGATTCACGTTCGCGATCGAGGAGGCGAAGCGCATCATGGTCCTCGGCCGGCCGGAACAGGAGGGTGGAGGGTAGTGCTGATCGGTGAGGTCGCGCGACGGTCCGGAGTCAGCGCGCGCATGCTCAGGCACTACGACTCCCTCGGCCTGGTGCGGCCGACGGGCCGTACCGGATCCGGCTACCGCGAGTACTCCGGTGACGACATCCGGCGGATCTTCCACATCGAGAGCCTGCGGTCGCTGGGCCTGTCGCTGCGCGATGTCGGACGCGCACTGGACGACTCCGGTTTCGAACCCTCGGAGCTCGTCGACGACCTCATCCGGCAGACCAGGGAACGCATCGCCGACGAGACGGCGCTGCTGACCCGGCTGCGCCGGATCGATGCCGCGGAACCCACCGACTGGGAGGACGTCCTACAGATCGTCGCACTCCTGCAGTCGCTGGGGTCGAAGAGCGCGGGGACACGCCAGCGTGCGGCCCTGTCCGCGGTGGGAGGGGTGCCGGTGGAGGCACTGGCCGAAGCCGCGCTGCGGGAGGCGGACCCGCACGTGGCCGGTGCCCTTCGATGGGCACTGGCCCGGTCGGGCGGTGACGGGCCGGCGCTGCTCGCCGAGGGACTCGGCGCGACGGACGCCGAGGTCCGCAGGCGTGCCGTCCGGTCGCTCGTCGAGATACCGGGTGACGAGGCGACGGCACTGCTGCGGGACGCCCTCGGACATACGGACGGCGTGGTCCGCGGGTACGCGGCTCTGGCGCTCGGAGCGCGGGGGGTGGCAGACGCGGTCCCGACGCTGGTCGACATGGTCGTCGGCGAGGCGAACGACGTCGACGCGGCCGACGTCCTGGGCACCCTGGCGCGGAGTCCCGCCCTGTCGGACCGGATCGCCGCGCTCCTCCTCGAACGCCTCGACCGCGGGTTCCCGGAGGCGCCCGCACGCCGGCGTCTGGCGCAGGCGCTCGCGGACATCCCCGGGGCCGCCGCGTCGGCCGCCCTCGAACGTCTGTCACACGATGACGACCGCGCCGTCGCCCTGACCGCGGCGTACGTCCTGCGGATTCGCGAGGGTGATCTCCCCGCACCGTGAGAGCGGCGCGCGCGGGGGCCGCGCCGCTCTCACGGCCGCCGCGGGCTCACGCGCGGACGAGAGCCAGGACCTCGTCGCGCAGGCTCCGCATGGTCTGCTGGTCGCGCGCCTCGACGTTGAGCCGCAGCAGGGGCTCCGTGTTGGACGGCCGGAGGTTGAACCACCAGCTGTCGCCGTCGACGGTGAGACCGTCGAGTTCGTCGAGGGTCACACCGCTCCGGTCGCGCCAGGCGCTGCGGACGGCGGCGAGGCGGTCGGCCGGGTCCACCACGGTGGAGTTGATCTCTCCGGACGCGGCGTACCGCTCGAAGCTGCGTGTCAGGGCCGAGAGCGTGCCGTCCTGTCCGCCGAGCGCGGCGAGGACGTGCAGCGCGGCGAGCATTCCCGTGTCGGCGTTCCAGAAGTCGGCGAAGTAGTAGTGCGCGGAGTGCTCGCCGCCGAACACCGCACCGGTGCGGGCCATCTCGGCCTTGATGAAGGAGTGGCCGACGCGGGTGCGCACGGGTGTGCCGCCGGCCTCACGGATCACCTCGGGCACGGCGCGGGAGGTGATCAGGTTGTGCAGAACGGTGGCACCGGGCCTGCGTGCCAGTTCACGGGACGCGACGAGCGCCGTGATGGCGGAGGGTGAGACCGGCTCCCCCCGTTCGTCGACGACGAAGCAGCGGTCGGCGTCACCGTCGAAGGCGAGGCCGAGGTCGGCGTGCTCGGCACGCACACGGGCCTGGAGGTCGACGATGTTGGCCGGGTCGAGCGGGTTGGCCTCGTGGTTGGGGAAGCTGCCGTCGAGCTCGAAGTACAGGGGTACGACGTCGAGGGGGAGCCCGGCGAGAACGGTCGGCACGGTGTGGCCGCCCATGCCGTTGCCCGCGTCCACGACGACCTTGAGCGGACGGATCGCCGTCAGGTCCACGAGGGTGCGCAGGTGGCGTGCGTAATCCTCCAGGGTGTCGTGGTGCGTGACGGTGCCGGTGCGTTCGGTGGACGGCGCGGGTGCGCCGTTGTCGGACCACTGCTCGACGAGCGCGCGGATCTCCGCCAGGCCGCTGTCCTGGCCGATCGGCGCGGCGCCGGCGCGGCACATCTTGATGCCGTTGTAGCGGGCGGGGTTGTGCGAGGCGGTGAACATGGCACCGGGCAGGTCGAGTGCGCCGGAGGCGTAGTAGAGCTGGTCCGTGGAGCACAGACCGGTCTCGGTGACGTCGGCTCCCTGCGCGGCGGCGCCGCGTGCGAAGGCGCGCGCGAGGCCGGGTGAGGTGCCGCGCATGTCGTGTCCGGTCACGAGTGCGCGCGCTCCCGTGACGCGTACGAAGGCGGCGCCGAACAGCTCGGCGGTCGACTCGTCCCACTGGTCGGGGACGACGCCGCGCACGTCGTACGCCTTGACCAGCGAGGAGAGGTCGGTGCGCGGAGAGGGTTCAGTGGACGCGGCCATGGCCGTCTCCTTCGTTGTGCTGCGGTTCGGTGTCGTCGACGAGCCACAGAGCTGTGTCGGGCGGGATCGTGCCGCCGTCGAGGGGGCCGCTCGCCAGTACGGGGCTTCCCGTCACGCCGAGCGCGGCCCACGGCAGCGGCTGCGTGCCGAGGTTGACGACGCAGGTCAGCCCGGAGCGGCGGAACGCGAGGTACGGGTCGGCCGGGGCCGAGTACCAGCGGGGTGCGGCCGTCGGGTCGTGCGCGGGGTGTGCGCGGCGCAGCCGGAGGGCTTCGCGGTACAGGGTGAGTGTGGAGGCGGGGTCCCGTTCCTGGGCGGCCACGGTGTAGGGGGCCCAGTCGTCCGGTTGCGGCAGCCAGGTGCGCTCGGCACGGGCGGTGGTGAATCCGTACGGAGGGAGATCACCGGACCAGGGCAGCGGCACGCGGGAGCCGTCACGTCCCCGCTCGGTGTGACCGGAGCGTTCCCACAGCGGGTCGCGGATGCGGTCGTCGGGGACGGTCGCCTGCGGCAGGCCCAGCTCCTCACCCTGGTACAGGTAGGCGGAGCCGGGCAGTGCGAGCATGAGCAGGGCGGCGGCCCGCGCGCGGCGGGCGGATCCGAGACGGGTCACCGGCCGTACCGCGTCATGGCTGGACAGCAGCCAGGTGACAGCTCCGCCACCGGGCGCGGACAGCGAGGCGTCGATGACCCGGCGCAGCTCTGCCGGGTCCCAGGCGGCTTCCAGGAAGGCGAAGTTGAAGGCCTGGTGCATCTCGTCGGGCCGGATGTAGCGGGCGAGCCTGGCCGGGTCGAACACGGCGGACTCGGCCACCATGACCCGGTCGTGCGGAGCCACGGCGCCCGGCGGCGCGGGGTGGGTGTCCAGGAGTTTGCGCCATTCGCGGTACAGCGGGTGCAGCTCCTCCTGGTCGTAGTAGGGCATGAGGTGGTTGCGCAGCGGGTCCTGGTGCTGGCCGGGACCGGCGTCGGGCATGCCCTCGGCCTTGAAGAGAGCGTGCGCCACGTCGACACGGAAGCCGTCCACACCGCGGTCCAGCCAGTACCGCAGGACGTCGGAGAACGCGGAACGCACCTCCTCCTCACGCCAGTTGAGGTCGGGTTGCTCGGGTGCGTGGAGGTGGCAGTACCACTCGCCGTCGGCCACGCGGGTCCACGCGGGGCCACCGAAGGCGGACTGCCAGTCGTTGGGCGGGAGTTCGCCGGCGAGGCCGCGGCCCGGACGGAAGAGGTACCGGCCGCGGGCGGTGGAGCCGGGGCCCGCGGCGAGCGCCTCCCGGAACCAGGGGTGCTGGTCGGAGGTGTGGTTGGGCACGAGGTCGACGATGAGCTTGAGGCCCAGGTCGTGGGCGCGGTCGGTGAGCCGGTCGAAGTCCTCGGAGGTGCCGAGGTCGGGCGCGACGGCCGTGTAGTCGGCGATGTCGTATCCGCCGTCCGCGAGCGGTGAGGGGTAGAACGGTGTGATCCACACGGCGTCCGCGCCGAGTTCCGCGATGTGACCGAGGCGGGCCGTGGCTCCGGCGAGGTCGCCGGTCCCGTCGCCGTCCCAGTCGGCGAAGGCGCGCGGGTACAACTCGTAGCAGACGGTGTCCTGCCACCAGCTCATGAGGACTCCTGGAGGTGCGGTGGTGCGAAGGTGTCCGCGAGGCCGTCGGGGCCGGGGACACGTTGTTCCGTGCCGGTGTCGGCGGCCACGGTGGCGGCCTCCGCGACGGCGACGGCCGTGAGACCGGAGATCGCGTCAGCGACGGGGGTGCCTCCGTCACGCGCGACACGGACCAGATCGGCCACGGCGGCGCGGACGCTCTCGGTGTAGACGTACGGCTTGCGGGGCTCACCGCCGAGGTCGAGGACGGCTCGCACGTGGTGCGGTGCGAAGCGTGCCTCGTCGCGTCCGCGCGTGAGGTCGGCCCCTCCGGCGCCGCGTTCGACCGTGACGGTGACGCGTTCGCCGCCGTGCGGCCGGAAGCCGTCGACGTGGAGCAGCGCCTCCGCACGCGCCGGGAGGCGTTCCCACGCCTCGGCGCCGGCGTCGCCGGTCCACGCCGAGATCTCGGCGCGGACGGGTATCCAGCCGTCGATCCTCGTCTCGGCGAAACCGTGGTCCAGGCGCATCAGCTGACGTTCGCAGCGGTGCGCGTGGGTGAAGGAGTGCAGGTGCGAGGCGAGAACCCCGCCGGGGTGGAGGACGTCGGCGCTGACCATGTCGACGGGCCCGCCCGGCCGGCGTACCGCCGTCGCGCGCACGCTGAGCGGATCGGAGCCCAGCAGGGCGCGCGCCGCGTCGAAGAAGTGCACGCCGTGCTCGATGAAGATGCCTCCGCTGTGCCCCGGGTCCCAGAACCAGTGGCCGGCGCCGAGGTCCTCGTCGGAGGCGTCGTTCTCGAAGAGGAACCGGCGCGGGGGCGCGAGCAGCCCTTCCCCCATGAGTCCCTGCAGGGCCCTGAGGAGCGGGTTGTAGCGCAGGACGTGGTCGACGACGAGGGCACGCCCGGCGCGCTCGGCCTCGCGGGCCACCTGGCGGGCGTCCTCGGTGGTGGTCGCGAGCGGCTTCTCGCAGAAGACGTGCCGGCCGGCGCGCAGGGCGGCCGTGGCCATCGCCGCGTGCGCGGCCGGCGGTGTGGCGATGGCGACGGCCTCCACGTCCTCGCGCTCCAGCAGTTCCTCCAGGGAGCCGAGCGCGGGGACGCCGTGGCGCTCGCCGAGGGCCTTCGCCCGTACGGGGTCGGGGTCGGCGACAGCGGTCAGGCGCAGCCCGGGCAGGCCCGCCACGGCGTCCAGGACATACGCCCCGAAGCCGCCGCAGCCGACCAGTCCGAGGCCGAGGGGGGCCGGCGCGGATGTCATGCCGTGCGCTCCAGGAGGGCGACGCCGATGTGCGCGTCGGCCATGCCGTAGAACACGTACAGCTGCCCGTCGATCTCCTCGATGGCCGTCGGGAAGACGACGTTCGGGACGGTGCCCGCGCGCTCCTCCTCGGTCTCGGGTGCCATCAGCGGCTCCTCGGAACGGGCGAGGACCTTCGCGGGGTCGGCCGGGTCCAGGATCATGGCGCCGGCCGCGTAGGACACGCTCTGGTTCTGCGCGAACGGGTCCTCGATGTGACCGGAGACGCCGTGGTGGATGAGGAGCCAGCCCTCGGGCACACGGATCGGGGCGGGGCCGCCGCCGATCTTGAGGGACTCCCACGGGTGCTCGGACAGGGCGACGAGGCGGTGGTCGCGGGGACGGGTCAGGGCGCGGATGTCCGCCTCGACCTCGGCGACGGGCACGTACGAGATCCAGATGCCGGGGCGCTCGTCGGTGATCCCGGCCGGCAGGTGGACGCCCTCACCGGGACGGAACCAGCCGAGGTCCCACATCGGGCGGTGGAGCATCGCGTACGCGGGTTCGCCGTCGGGGCCCGGTACGGGCTCCGGGAAGTGGACGACGTCCTTGTTCGGGAAGAGGTTGAGGTCGGTGTCGAGGTCCGGCTGGTAGGCGAACTGGATCGGGCCGAGGCGCGTCCATTCGGTCAGGTCCTCGGACACGGCGAGGGCCGGCTTGGGGCCGAGCGGACCGTAGGCGACGTAGGACATGACGTGCTTGCCGAGCGAGGGCACCCAGGTGATGCGGGGGTCCTCGACACCGGCGTTGTTCTTGCCGCGCTCCCAGCCCTCGTCGGGCGACAGGACGACTCCGCGCCGCTCGACGCCGCTGGGGACGCCGTCGGTGAAGGTGACCTCGGCCAGGCCGACGCGGGACACGTTGCCCTCGGCGACCAGGCGCGGCAGCAGGTGCAGGCGGCCGTCGGGGGTGCGGCCGGACGCGGGGTTGAGGACTCCCTCGGCCTCGTTCGCCTCGCCGGGCAGCGGGGACATGATCAGGCCCTTGCGTACCAGGCGGTAGGGGATGCGCGAGGTGGCGCTGGTGGTGCTCATTCGGGAAATCAGCCCTTTACTCCGGAGTCGATGTCGGTCGAGGTGAAGTGGCGCTGGAACAGGACGAACAGCACCACTGCGGGGGCGGCCAGCACACAGGCGCCGGCCAGGAGGGCGCCGGTCGGGTTGGCGACCGTGCCCTGGAGGTTGGACAGGAAGCTGGCCAGGGAAACGGCCAGCGGCTGCTTGTGCACGTCCTTGGTGACCAGGAACGGCCACAGGAACTCGTTCCACGGTCCGATGAAGGTCAGCAGCATCGCGGTCAGTACGGCGGGGCGTGCCATCGGCAGCGCGACGCTCCACAGGATGCGCAGTTCTCGCGCGCCGTCGAGGCGGGCCGCTTCGAAGAGGGACTGCGGCATCTGGAGGAAGAACTGGCGGAACAGGAAGACGGCCGTCGAGTTGATCGCGAACGGAAGGATCATCCCGATGTAGTTGTCACCCAGCCCGTAGTCGCGGACCACGAGGACGTACAGCGGCAGGGTCAGCAGCTGGAAGGGGACCATCTGCACGAGCAGCAGGGAGGCGAAGACGGTCCCCCGGCCGCGGAACTGCAGCTGGGCCAGCGCGTAGCCGGCGAGCACGCCGAAGACGAGGGTGCACAGGAGGACACCGATCGTCATGATGCCGGAGTTGAGCAGGGACCGCCCCAGCGAGATCGCGCCGTTGACGGCCGAGTAGCTGCTGCCGGTGAGCCCGCTGGGCACGGCGGAGGACAGGTCGCCCGTCGTCGTCTTCCGCAGCGAGCCGACGATCATGTAGTAGAAGGGGAAGAGGAACGCGAGCGCGCCCAGCGAGAGGACGGCGTACTTGACGACCGTTCCGCGGGTGCGGCGGGCGTTGGCGGACCGCGTGCCGGTCCTCCGGGTGCCGAAGGACGGTGCTTCTGCGGCCGGGCTCACCGGAGTGCGGGATCCCGGGGCGGGGGTGGAGACGCTCATGTTCAGTTGCCCCTCTCGGTGAGCTTGCGGGCGGCCAGCGAGATGACGAGGACGAAGCCCACCAGGACCACGCCCAGGGCGGCGGCGAAGTCGGGGTGACCCTGCTCGATGCCCTTCTGGTACATCAGCAGGACGGGCGAGGTGGAGGCGTGGTCGGGACCGCCGCCGCCGGTGAGCAGGTAGGGCTCGCTGAAGAGGTTGGCTCCGGTGATGACCGCGTAGATCACGACGAGGGTCGTCGCGGGCCGCACTCCCGGCACGGTCACCGAGAAGAACTGCCGCACGCGGCCGGCCCCGTCGACGGAGGCCGCCTCGTAGAGCTCCTTGCCGACGTTCTGGAGCGCGGCGAGGTACAGCATCACGAAGAAGCCGAGCTGCTTCCAGGTGACGAAGACGGCGATCATCGGCATCGCGAGGTGCGAGTTGACCAGCCACGAGGGGTCCGGCGCGTGCGAGCCGAGGAGGTGGTTGACGAAACCGTCCGAGCCGAACAGGAACTGCCACACCCCGACGAGCGCGACGCTCGCCGTGATGTACGGCAGGTAGTAGGCGGCGCGGAAGAAGGCGCGGAAGCGGATCTTCGCGTTGAGTGCCGCGGCCAGGACCAGCGCCAGAAGCACCGTGAGCGGCACGTTGATGACGAGGAAGACGGCGATGTTGAGGAAGGCCCGGCCCACGACGGGGTCGGTGAAGACGTCCCGGTAGTTGGAGAACCCGACCCAGGGCGAGTCCACGTGCGTGCCGGGAGCCGTGAAGTAGAAGCGGTGGAACGAGATCCACAGTGTGTAGACCATGGGGACCGCGAACACGACGAGCAGGAACAGCACGTACGGCGTCACGAACAGTGAGCCGGTCCAGGAGGTGAGCCGCCGGTGGCGGGACGCGGCGCCTTCCGCCGGCGCGGGGCCGCCGACGGCGGCGCTGCCCGCGCGGGGGGCGGTGACGGCGGTTCGGAGGTTCGTCATGACTGGTCCCCGTACTCGTCGAGCAGCTTGGTTATCTTCTCCGAGGCCTTACGCAGACCGGTGTCGGTGGGCTCGCCGCCGAAGATGACGGACTTGGTCCACTCGTCACGGAAGGCCTGCCAGATGTCGATGGACCCCGGCACATTGGGGACCTCGACCACGTGCTGGGCCTGTCGTGCGAACGCCTTGTAGAGCGGCTTCTTCGCGAAGAAGTCCGCGTAGCGCTCGGTGAGGTCCTCACGCATCGGCATCTGGCCGGTCGCCTCCAGGAACGCTCCGTCCTGCTTCGCGGAGCTCGCGAACTTCAGGAGGTCCCAGGCGGTGCCGCGGTTGCGGCAGGCGCTGAACATGGCGGCGGACTTCTCGTCGCTGAAGGAGTACGTCTTGTCCGCCGACTTCCCGTCGGCGGTCGGCACGGGGGCGACCCCGATGTCGACGCTGTCCTTGTAGGCGGAGACGGCCCAGGCTCCGACGGTCGCCATGGCGGACTTGCCGTCGTTCACCGCGTCGCCGGGGTACAGCTCCTGCGGTGCGAGCTTCTCGGAGTACATCGTGCGCCAGAACGCGGCGACCTGGCGGCCGGCCGGCGAGTCGAACTGCGGCTTGCCGTCCTCGATGAGCTGCTTGCCGCCGGTCTGGGCGGCGAAGGCGGGGTAGAAGTCGAGCCAGGACTGGAAGAACTCGCTGCTGGGCGCCGGCCAGATCGCCGCCTTGGCGGCGCCGCTGTGCACCAGGGTGCGGGAGGTCTTCAGGAACTGGTCGTAGGTCGCGAGCTGAGGGTGCTCGGGGTCGAGACCGGCCTTCTTGAAGATCTTCTTGTTGTAGAGGATCATGACCGGGTTGCTCTTCCAGGGCAGCTGGTAGAACTTGCCGTCCTGCGACTTGTACTGGTCGGTGAGCGCGCCGCCCCGCTTCTGGATGTAGGCGTCACCGTCGGGGAAGTCGCTGAGCGGCACGAGACCGTTCTGCTTCTGGAAGGTGGGCACCGAAGCGGGCGCGGTGTTGAAGACCAGGCACGCGCTGGTGCCCGCGATGATCGAGGCGCTGATGGCCTCCTCGGAGGTCTTGCCCGCCGGAATCTGCTGGACCGTGACGTGCTGGTCCGGATGGCTCTTGTTCCAGGCGCCGACCATGCTCTTGCCCCAGGCCACTTCCTGGGCGTTGTTCGACAGCCAGACCGTGATGGGACCGCGTGCGGTCGCCGCGGTCGCCTGGTCCGGTGCCGACCGCCCACAGGCGGTCGCGGTCGCGGCACCCGCGAGCGCGAGCGCGACCAGCGAGTACGCCGTTCTCCTCAGCATGCAAACTCTCCGAACTGTTCACGCCCGGCCTCGTCGCCGGACGGGAAATTCCTTGCCGTGCCTCGTCGGCCCGGTGCCTCGCGCGTCAGACGCGAGGGGCCGGGCCGATCGAAGCCCGGGGGATGAACTCGGCGGGCGGCAGCACGACGTGTGCCACCTCCTCGCCGGCCAGCACCCCGTCCAGGGCACGGGCCGCGGCCTCGCCCCAGCCGCGCGCGTCGGCGCGGGCGGAGGAGAGCGGCGGGTGGGTGTAGCGGGTGAGACTGGTGTCGTCGTAGCCGACGACCGAGAGGCGGTCCGGAACCGAAACGCCGAGTTCCTGGGCCACGGACAGTCCTGCCGTGGCGGCGAGGTCGTTCCCGTAGACGATCGCGGTGGGCGGCTCGGCCAGCGACAGCAGCTCGCGGGTGGCGCGGGCGCCGCCCTCGGCCGTGAAGCCGCCGGGCCGTACGGGCCCCTCCGGCAGTCCCAGGGCGTGCAGTGTCTGCTCCCAGGCCACCCGGCGGCGGTGCGCGTGGCGGAACTCCTGGGGCCCTTCGACATGGGCGATACGCCGGTGTCCCAGCTCGGCGAGGCGCCGCACGGCGTCGACGTAAGCGGGCCGGTCGTCGAGACCGACGGAGCTGAGCCCGTCGCTCCAGTCGCTCTGTCCCACCACGACCGCGGGCAGCCCGAGCCGGTGGATCAGGGCGGGCCGCGGGTCGTCGTGGCGGAGGTCGGTAAGGAGCACTCCGTCCACCCGGCGGTCGGCGGCCAGCCGCTGGTACACGGACTGCTCCCGCTCGGGGGTGGTGAGGTGCACCATGAGCCCGTCGCCGCGCTCGCCCAAGGCGATCTCGACGCCCGCGATGAATGCCGGGAAGAACAGGTCGGCGCCGATCTGGTCGGGTTCCCTCGCGAGCACGAGGCCGAATGCTCCGGCCTTGCCCAGCGACAGCGCCCGGGCCGGACGGCTCGGCGTCCACCCGAGTTCGGCCGCGGCAGCGAGGATGCGTTCCTTGGTCTCCTCGGCGACCCCGGGCCGGTTGTTCAGTGCGAACGATACGGAACTGCGCGAGACACCCGCACGCTGTGCGACGTCGTCGATGGTGGGCTTCCGAGCCATGGCGCCTTCCGCTGTCTGTTCCGCTGTCTGTGTGCCCGGGAAGACGGACACGTTGCCGGGTGACGCCCTCACCGGATGCTAAACCGGTTTGAACGTTCAACCGGCGTTCACTAAACCGGTTTGGAACACACGCGTCAATAGTGGGACCCCTGTGACCCGGACCACATGTGTGCGGAGGCCGGCCGTCTGTACCGCTGGTCATCACCGCAGCTCAGCGCCGCCACGCCCGTCACGGGGCGTTCCCGCTACGGATGAAGGTTTCTCGAACAGCCCTTGTCGACACGCCGCAGGGGAGTCGTCGCGCCCAGTCCCGCGCACACGTGTGAGGCCGCCGGCCGGGGTGCCGCGGATCCGTCCGTCACGCGGGAACGCCGGCACGCGGGAAGCGTGCCGGCGTACGACGAAGGCCGCGCTGCGGGCCAAGCGGCCCGCAGCGCACGCGTCACGGCTGTTTCTCGGCGAACACCCAGCGATTTCCCTCCAGCGCGTCGTTCTGCTCGGGAAGCGGGCCGCGTCCGTGCCGGCGAGTGAACTCGAAGGGGGTGTGCACCGAGGTGAACCAGCCCATCCCCGCGAGACTGCCCGAGGAGTCGGGTCGCGGTTCCGCGTCGAACAGGTCGAGGAGATCGATGCCCAGCTGCTCCTTCGTCGCCACGTAGAGCGGGCTGTGCCGGTACGCCAGCAGGTCCTTCTCGAGCTTCACCTCGTAGGCCAGGGAGCTGCCGCCCGCGCTCAGCGTGTCCACGGTGTCGATGAGGTAGGTCTCGGCGGCGGCCGGCAGGTAGAACAACAGCCCCTCGGCCAGCCAGACACTCGGTGCGGCCGGGTCGAAGCCCGACTGGACCAGCGCTGCGGCCCAGTCGGCCCGCAGGTCCAGCGGAATCGCCACGCGCGCCGCCTTCGGTCTGGCGGACGTGCCGTCCAGCACCTCTCGCTTGAAGGCCAGTACACCTGCCCTGTCGATCTCGTAGACCACACTGCCCGAGGGCAGGTCGAGCCGGTACGCCCGAGTGTCGAGTCCCGCTCCGAACAGGACGACTTGGCGAATTCCCTTGCCGTGCACCGAGCGCAGCACGAAGTCGTCGAGGACCCGGGTCCGCAGACCGAAGTAGCGTGCGAAGCGCCCCCACAGCGGATTCGCATCGCCGTCCGGGACCTGCTGGATGCGGACCGGCCAGTCCACCGACGCGGGTGCGGCGCGCACGAAGTGCTCGGCGTGGATGTCCCGTGCCAGGCTGTCGTGCCGATGGGTCTCGATCGCCCGGGCCGCGGCAACCAGGAGGGCGGTCACACCGACTCCCCCGTCCACGCCCTCCACTTCGGTGCTCTGCTGTGCGGTCTCTGCCATGCGTGCTACTCCTCCGGATGCGGGTGCGGACGGTGCGGGTTCGGACGGTGCGGGTGCTTCCTCGCACCTGGGCTGCGCGGCGGGCACCGCGGTCAAAGGACGGGCCGGCGGGTCCCATCCGGAATCAGGACGGGTTTGACCACACGTCCGGCATCGCAGTCGCGCTCGGCCTCGTCGATGTCGGCGAGGGGATAGGTCCGGATCAACTGGTCGAAGGGAAAACGCCCCGCCTGCCACAGGGCGGTCAGACGCGGAATCAGCAGGGCGGGCACCGCGTCACCCTCACAGATGTGCGAGATCCTGCGGCCTCGGTCCAGCGTCCCCGGCTGGAGCGCGAGCGGGCTGTGGAGGCGCGCCACCAGACCGAGGTGCCCGGTGGGACGCAGGGCACGCAGCGCGTCGTTGATCAGCTTGGCGGAGCCGGTGGTGTCCAGCGCGAACTGTGCTCCCCCATCGGTCAGATGGCGGATTCGGTCGTCCAGGCCGGCCGACGCGGAGTGCAGCGGCACGGCGTGGAACCGCTCGGCGAGGGCCAGTCTCCCGGGGTGCCGGTCGACGGCCACCACGACCGCCCCGGCGGCTGCGGCCGCCATGACGGCGGCCAGACCCACCGCACCCGTGCCGAAGACGACGACCGTGTCCCCGGGACCGGCCCCGAAGCTGTTGAGGACCGCTCCCGCGCCGGTGAGGAAGCCGCAGCCGAGCGGTCCCAGCAGTTCGACCGGCAGTGCGGGATCGACCCTCACTGCATTGCGGGCGCGGACCACCGCGTACTCCGCGAAGGAGGACTGGCCGAACCAGCGCGGGGCCAGTGCACCTCCATCGGCGCCGGTGAACCGAGGCGGGTTCTCCTCGCGCCCCCCGAAGAGGTTCAGCGAGGCGAAGGAGTCGCAGTAGGCGGGAGCCGCCCGCATGCAGTTCCGGCAGTGTCCGCACGAGTCGAAGCTCAGCACGACGTGGTCCCCGGCGCTCAGGCCGGTGTGCGGCCCGCCCACCTCCGTCACGACTCCGGCGCCCTCGTGACCGAGCACCGCCGGCAACGGCGTGCGGCCCGCGGAGTGCCGGACGGCGAGGTCGGTCCGGCACATTCCGCAGCCCGCGATCTCGACCAGGACCTCACCGTCGGCCGGCCCCTCGTCGAGACGCACCTCCTCGATCGAGAACCGCCCTCCGTACGTACGCAGCACCGCCGCGTCGAACCTGCGGGTCACGTGTCCTCCGGGCGGTGCACCACGAACGGTCTGAGGTTCCCGTAGAGCCCCCACGGGCCGCCCGCGACGCCGACCCCGCTCTCCTTGATGCCCGCGAAGGGCTGGGCGAGGGAGAGTTCCGCGTGGTGGTTGATCCAGGCCGTCCCGCATTCCAGCCGTCCCGCGACGGTCTCGGCACGGTCCAGGTCGGTTCCCCACACCGAGCCGCCCAGGCCGAAGCCGGTGTCGTTAGCGGCCTCAACGGCTTCGTCGATGTCTCTGTAGGGCAACACGGGCAGCACGGGGCCGAACTGTTCCTCCGTCACCACCGCGCTCCGGGTGGGCACGTCGGCGAGGACGGTGGGGGCGAAGAAGTATCCGGGCCGGTCGAGCCTGTGGCCTCCGGTCACGGCCTGCGCACCGTCGGCGAGGGCCTGCGCCGTGTACCGCTCGACGCGCGCGAGTTGGGCGGCGTTGTTGACGGGCCCGAGCTCCGAGCCCGGATCGAGTCCGGCTCCGACGACCGCGGACTTGGCCCGCTGCGCAAGGGCCTCGACGACCTGGGGATAGAGGCGGGCCGGGGCGTAGACGCGTTTGACGGCCATGCAGACCTGTCCGCAGTTGCGGAAGGCCGCCCAGAACAGCCGGTCGGCGATACGGTCCACATCGACGTCGTCCAGCAGGACCGCGGCGTCGTTGCCACCGAGTTCCAGGGTGACGCGGGCGAGTGTGGCGGCCGCTCCCCCGGCGACCGCTCGTCCGGTGGGCACGGAGCCGGTGAAGGTCACGTGCCGGATACCCGGGTGGGACGCGAGGCGCGCGCCGAGGGGCTCACGGCCTGTGACGATCGTCAGTACGTGCTCGGGCAGCGCGGTGGACATGATGGATCCCAGCAACCTCGTGGCGAGAGGTGTGTAGGGGGACGGCTTGAGCACCATCGTGTTGCCGGCGGCGAGAGCGGGCGCGAACTTCGCCGAGGCGAGCTGCAGTGGGAAGTTCCACGGAGTGATCGCCGCGACGGGTCCGAGTGGCCGCCACCGCAGCTCGCTGCGCACCGGCCGCCCGTCCGTGATCGCCTCACGGCCGGGGCACAGCCCGGCGAAGTAGCGCAGGCGGGCTGCCGTGCGGCCCACTTCCGCGTACGACTCGCGCAGTGGCTTGCCCTGCTCGCGGGTGAGCAGGGGCGCGAGGTCCGGCGCGGCCGCCTCGACGGCGTCGGCCGCCGCTATGAGTGCGTGCCTGCGGGCGGAGGGGTCGGCACGCCAGCCGAGCCAGGCCGCGCGGGCCCGGTCGACGACTGCGTCCAGTTCGTCAGGATGCTGGTCGGGAGCCTCGTCGAAGGTCTCGCCCGTCGCCGGGTCGAGCACCGGGATGCGCCCGGCTCCGGCGCCGGTCGAGGGGCCTGAGTGGTTGGTCGGCATGCGTGGCGCGTCAGCTCGCCGCGGCCGCTGCGTGTTCCCGGGCATGCCGGTCCATCTCGGCCCGGAATGCGGCCACCAAGTGCGGCTGGATCCTGCCGGTGTTGCGGTCGCCACCCTGGCAGACCGCTCCGCGCACTCCCACGATGTCCGTGCCGATACGGGTCAGTTCCCCGAGGTCGGCCGCCTTGATGCTGCCGGCGAGGGCGGCGAGCAGGCCGTTGTCGTGCGCGGTGCGGACGAACTCCGCACAGGCGGCGGGCGGCACGTGGTCGAAGAGCCGTGTCCCGTCCTTGACCGCCGTGTCGAGCATCGCCGCGTCAGAGCCCGAGCGGCGGGCGATGTCGGGCAGCGCGAGCGGGTTGACGCAGCCGATCCGGTGGGCGTCGGCGTAGCCGGAGGCGACGACGAAGGCGTCGGGCCGGTAGTCCTTCACCGCCCGGACGACTCCTCTCATGACGTCGACGGCCTGGTCGGGCGTCGTGCATCCGTAGAGGCCGACCTTGATGTAGGTGGCGCCGGAGACGGCGGCGCCGAGCGCGGCCTGGGCGACCGTCCCGGGCTTGTACGGCACGTCTCCCACCGTGGCCGAGACCGGCTTGTCCGCGGGAACCGCGGCGCGGATCTCCCTGATGACCCAGGGGAAGTTCGCGCCGAGCGAGCCTTCGTCGGGCTTCTTGACGTCGACGATGTCGAGGTGTTCCGCCGCCTTGGCGCATTCGAGGGCTTCTTGGACACCGTCGGGAGAGATGAGCAGCAACAACGTGTTTCCTTCCACCGGATGGGCCTGTCGGAGACAGGTGTGCGGAGTCGTCGGGATCACGTGCGGTCCGCTCATCATCTCCACCGGCGGTGGCCGCAGGCAGGGCGCGCGGAGTACCGAACGGATCACTGCCACCCGGAGTCCGCGCCCCTGCAGGTGCGCCGTACACGCCGGTCGGGAACCAGCCTCGGTGGCGACACACCGACATGTGACGGCCGCGCAGGTGTGAACACCCGTACCGGCGCCGGTGACGACCTGCCGGAGGAACGACGCGGGGAGGAACACACCTGCACGAAGGAACCGGCCGCGTGCGCCGCGCCTTGGCAGGACCTCCCGGGCCGGTCCAGGACTCACGGCTCACGGCTCACACAAGCACGACCGGGTTGGTCAGAGCGGCCATGTGACCGTACGGATGTCGCACCTCGATCCGCACGAACGACGTGTTCTGGGCGGTCGTACGCCATACGGCGGTACCCGCGCCGGACTCCGGCAGCATGACACGGTGCACCTCGCCCCGCTGCGTGTGGAAGCTGACGCCGGCCGAGGGAACACCACGTATGTGTGCACGCACCGTGACAGGTGCTCCGCAGGTGGCCAGGTGTTCACCGATCCCCGCGGTCCGGCCGGCCGCCACGACCGCGAGCGACAACTCGACGCCGGAGGACTCGGCGATCCAGCTTCGGCCGGCGCGGAGCCCGGCAAGGAGCGCAGGGGTGTTCAGACCCTCAGCCAGTACGACGGTGTGCGGGATGCCGATCTGACCGATGAGATGTGTGTCGCTGTTCCCCATGGCGGGCCGCCACAGCCCTGCCCGCACTCCATCCGCGAGCCCCCGTCCCCATTCCGCGAGAGCTGTCTCGTTGTCGGCGTTCCAGGGACGGTCCGACGCCCACAGCCCGTTCCACACCTCGATCGCGTCGAGATCCTGGTGGGAGTACATGAAGCTGCCCGAGGGATAGGGAGCGTACGGGTGCGCGACCACACACAGACCACCGGACGCGTGGACCCGGTCCAGGCTTCGGCCGATGAGCGCGTCACCCGCGCCGTAGTCCCAGTCGATCACCTGCCCCGGCGCGATGCCGACGGCAAGCCAGTGCCCGGCCCTGGTGGTCACCTCCTGACCGAGCACGACCAGGAAGTCGTCTGCGGCATGAGGTTCCCAAGCCCCCATCGAGGCGGCGGAGTTGTGCTCCGTCGTGGCGATGAAGTCGAGTCCTGCCGCGCGGGCACCTGCCGTCAGCTCCTCGGGGCTGAGCTCACCGTCCGAGTACACCGAGTGGACGTGGCAGTCTCCGCGATACCAGCCGGCCCCTCGGCCACGTGCCCGCACAGGTGGGAATCCCGGGTTCGGCATGGCGCTCCTCGTCGCAGGACGGCACGCAGACCGAACGAACGCGGCGCGCGCAGCGTTCCCCCTCCGAGCCCGACGGGAGCGGCCGTCAGGCTCTCATCCGTCGGTACGCGTCGTGCGGTAGCTGTACACCAGCAGAGCCACGAGGATGAGACCGGAGAGAATCAGACCGACGCCGGTGGGCCAGCCGCCGAAGGGAAGCTCGGGCATCAGCCCCCAGATCAGGCCCGCCGTCAGAAGGACCGCCGCCGTGAGGGACGAACCGGCGATGCGGACCGGTGAGGCCACACTCTCCCTGGCGGCACGCATGGCCTGGTCGCGCACCGGGTCGACGTAGCGGGCCACGGCGGGGAACTGGTCGGCGAGGACCAGCAGGCCGGCGAGGATCAGCAGCAGTCCCGGACCGGGCAGGACCAGCAGCGCGACGCCCAGGATGAGCAGGGCGGCACCTGCCACGAGGGCAGCGCCCCGGCGCAGGGGGTTACGGCTCCGCACCTCACTTCCCTCCTGGTCACGCCGGACGAATCCGTGGACCGCTCCGGCTCTCGCCCCGCTGATCGGTGGGATCGCTCCCGTCCGTCGCGGTTTCACCTCCATGCTGCGGCTGGACCGCCGCGCGCGCAATCGACCACGCAGTGTGGTCGAGCGGACACGCCCGACCCTTTCCGCTGCGCATGCGGGCAGGCAGCGTCGCACGGTTCCGCCGGCCGGGCGGTGACCCGGCCCAACGGGACCGGGTCACGGCGATCGGGCCGCCGCGTCTGCGACCCGTGTGCCACGGTCGAGTGGCGGCCCAGGACCACCAGAGGCCCCGCCGTCGGCCTACGACAACGGCAACGGCAACGGCAGGGCGGTGCCCGGCTGAAGATCATGTAGCGGTAGGCTCGTTCCGCAACACGACGCGAAGGGGAACGCGGTGGCGCGGGTTGTGGTGATCGGCGGGGGTATCAGCGGGCTGGGGACGGCACTCATGCTCGGCCGACGGGGCCATTCGGTCACGGTCTTCGAGCAGGACCCCCATGAAGCGGCGGACGATCCGGACCAGGGTTTCTTCCACTGGAGCAGGCCCCGTGTACCGCAGGCCGTCCAGCCGCACTCACTCCTCGCGCCGGTACGCACGGTGCTGCTCGCCGAGGCTCCCGACGTCTACGCGGACATGCTGGCGCGCGGAGCCCGCGAATACCACGAGTTCGACTGGTTCGACGGGCATCCGCCACACAGGCCCGGCGACGAGGACCTGGTGACCCTGCGCACCCGTCGCATCGTGCTGGAGACCGCCCTGAGCGCGGCCGTACGGCGGGAACCCACGGTCGAGGTACGCCGAGGCAGGCGCGTGCACGCCCTCACCTTCGCGGAGGACAGCCCCACCCGGGTCACCGGCCTGCGGGTGGGCGCGGAAGCGCACCCGGCGGACCTCGTCGTCGATACGTCCGGTCGTCGCTCGCCTGTGCCCGCCTGGCTGGTCGCGGCCGGCTGCCGGCCTCCCGTGGTCGAGAGCCACCGCACCGGGATCGCCTATCTGTGCCGCTGGTACCGCCTGCGTCCCACGGGCCCCCGGGACCCGGGGCGGGTGAAGACCGGCTCGGCCTCAGCGTTCGCACTCGCGGGCGTCTTCCCGTCCGACAACGGCACTTTCGCGGTGAGCCTGGTGCTGTCCACAACTGATCCGACGCGCGGCGCGCTCACCGACCCCGCCGTGTTCGAGGCCGTGGCCCGCCGCTTCCCCGCCACCGCAGCCTGGCTCGATCTGGCCCCCGAACCGCAGTCGGCGGTCCTGGCCATGGCCGGCCTGGACAACCGCTGGACAGCTCTCTCCGACGACCACGGACCAGTGGTCACCGGCCTGGTCAACGCCGGCGACAGCCTCATCCACACCAATCCCACCTTCGGTCACGGCGTGGCCCTCGGCCTGCTCGCCGCGCGGCATCTCGCCACCCACGTCGAGCGGACAGCAGTGGACCCCGCCGCTTACCACGCCTGGGCGACACAGGCCCTCCGCCCCTGGTTCGACGCGCAGGTGACGGCCGACCGCACCCACGGGCAACGCCTCGCCGAGGGCGCTTCGCCCTCGGACCGGCGGGCTGCGGCGCTGGCGCTCTGCGCCTTCGACGACCCCGTCGTGATGAGGGCACGGGCCCAGGTGCGCCACCTCGTGCGCACGTCCCAGGACGCCTACGGCACCGACGAGGTGGACCGGCACCTCACCGCCTGGCTGGCCGCCCGTCCGGACTTCGCCCCGGAGCACGACGGCCCGACCCGGGGACAGTGGGATGCGCTCGTAGCGGGATGAGAGCCGGCCCGGCATCCGCCCCGTCACCGGGCATGAGCCGTCCCGGCACCTGCCTCACCGCCGGGTCAGGGCCAGCACGCTCAAGCCGAACATCAGCACACCCAGGGGCAGATGCACCGAAGTGACGTGCGCGATGCCGAGCACGACCTGGACCGAGGCGAGCACCAGGAAGCCGGATGCGTGGAGTACCGGCCGGACGGGTCCGCCACCCGGCTTCCACACCAGCAGCGCCGCGAGTACGTACAGCATCGACGCCCCGTACATCACGCGGGCCCCGGCGCTGTGCAGCGTTTCCCCGTACGACGTGCTGAGCAGCAGCCCTGCGGACACCGCCTGGAGGAAGATGGTCAGGGTCTGCAGGGCGATCGCGGTCCGCACGAACGACGAGCTGCGCCGTTCCCCCGTGCTCGCCGACTCCTGAGTGGTCATGTCACGGTCCCCTTTTCCGCCCTCGGGCAGCAGATCGATAGAGTCTCGACAACTCGACGACGCGGGTACGCGAAAGGTAAGGCGAGGGAGCGGCCGGCACATGGGGACTGTCGGAACCGGACCGGACGAGGTAGCCGGTGAGCGCCGTCAACTGCTCAATGTCGCCTATCGGTTGCTCGGTTCGATCACCGAGGCCGAGGACGCTGTGCAGGACGCCTACGCTCGCTGGTACGGGCTGTCACGAAGCCGGCGGGAGGAGATCCTGTCCCCCGGCGCCTGGCTGACGACGGTGACCAGCCGCATCTGCCTCGACGTGCTCGGCTCCGCCCGGGCCCGCCGTGAGCGTTACGTGGGCATGTGGCTGCCCGAGCCGGTGCCCGACCGCGCGGAGGGGGGCAGGAGCAGCGCGGGTCCCGCAGGGCACGCGGACCCCGCCGACCAGATCGTCCTCGACGACTCGGTGACCATGGCCTTCCTCGTCGTCCTCGAGTCGATGACACCCGCCGAGCGGGTGGCCTTCGTCCTGCACGACGTGTTCAGGTATCCGTTCGCCGAGATAGCGCTGGTTCTCGGGCGGACGCCTCCGGCGTGCAAGCAGCTGGCGGCTTCCGCCCGAAGGCGGGTGAGCGTCCCGTACACGCGGGTAGCGGCGACCGGTCGGGCCGAGGTGGTGAGAAGGGTCAAGACGGCCTGGGAGGCCAAGGACATCGCCGCCCTCGTGGGCCTGCTCGATCCGGCCGCCGTGATGACCGCCGACGGCGGCGGCGCGGCCGGCGCCGCTCTCCGCCCGGTCGAGGGCGGCCCTCGCATCGCCCAGTACATGGCGGTCTTCGCGGACAGGGCTCCGGGGCTCGAACTCCTGGAGCGGTCGGTCAACGGTGCGCCCGGGCTGGTGGCCGTGCACGCGGGGGTCGTGATGACCGTGGCGTCGTTCGACGTGGAGGACGGACGAGTCACGCGCATCTGGGCGGTCCGCAATCCGGAGAAACTGCGGCCGTGGGCGTCTGCAAGCTGATGACAGCAGGTTCGGGACCACCGGACGTGACACCGCTGAGGCGTTCGAGGACGGGCAGCAGGTGTCCGGGCTGAAACACATGCCTGGGCCGGGGCCCGGGCCGGTAGGTGCCCCCGCGGAGTGGTGGTGCAGGCCACGGAATTCAGGAGACGCCGTCCCCGCGGTGCGCGTCCGGGTGGTGGAGCCGCACCACCACCTCGCGTGCTCCAGGCGGAACTTGCCGGTCTGGGTGGCCGTCGCGCACAGTACGGCGTATGACGAACCCCGCAGAGGCGCTCCGCTCCCTCGCCCGCACCAGGGCCTCACTCGACGGCGAGGAGGTCACGTACTGGTGGTCGGGAGATGTCTACTCCTGGGCACCCGACGAGCCCTACCAGCGTGTCTTCGGCTTCGAGGGGCTCAATGTCGCCCGCCTCGTCCAGGACGGCACCGACCCGGGCGCGTATCAACTGTTGACCCGCGAGGCCGCGTTCTATCTGGACCCCGTCACGCGCGAGATCCTGGAGACCTGGCAGGACCTGCCGGTGGTACACGTCTGGAACGACCCGGCGAACCAGAAGTGGCGTCCCTTCCCGGTCCCGACGACCGATCTCGGCGCGCAGGTCTGTTTCAGTCTGGAGATCCCGCTCTCCTACCCCTCGCCGCTGCCGGTGGCCGATTACCCCGTCCACTCGGCCGGTGACACCTACAAGGCCCTGGAGCTGTTCCAGTTCTTCGCCGACCGCGCCGATCTGGCCGGTTCCGCACCGAGTGTCCCCGCGACCATGTCGTGGACGCGGATGTCCCCGTGGCTTCCGTGGATGGCGCGCGGGCAGCGGCCCGGAGGGCTCACCTTTCACTGCCGTGGACGGAAGCTGGGCTCGTACGCCGAGGTCCCCGAGCGCACGCGCGCGTACATCGCAGACCGCAACCCTGCGTTCGCCCATGCCCCGGAGAAGTGGACCGAGCCCAACGAGACCAGCTGGACGTACTACCGCAAGCTCAACCCGCCCAGCTGACCGGATCCGGCCGACGACATCGTCGCCCGGCCCACTGGACGGGTACGCGGCCCCTCGTGGGCGTCGCCACAGAGTGGCGATCCCCGGCCGGGGTGCGGGCGGCACTCCCTTCGCCGGGGCCGCCTCCGCACAGGGGAGGCCCGGATCACCGGGGACGCCCTCACCGTCAGGCGGCGCACGGCGGTGGGCGGCGCTTATCCGATTGCCGTCGGCACACCAGGTCGGATAGGAAGTCCGAATGCTGAAGGGCGACAAGGTCGGGCTGAGGGCCCGGCACGACGACGACATTCCGGTCCTCCAGACGGAACTCCACGACGACGTCGTCAACCACGCGCGATCCCAGGGCCGTCCGTGGCGTCCGGTCACGCCCGGGTCGAAGGGCTCGCACTTCGTGGTGGACGACGACGAGGAGTGGCATGTCCAGTTCTCGGTGGTGGATCTGGCCGACGGCACGCTCGCCGGTTCCGCGGCGCTGTGGGGCATCGACACCCACAACCGGACCGCGCACATCGGGCTGGGCCTGCTCCCGCACGCCCGCGGACGTGGCTTCGGAACGGACGTGGTCGCGGTCCTGTGTCACTACGGTTTCGTCGTGCGCGGCCTGCAGCGACTGCAGATCGAGGCCCTGTCGGACAACACCGCCATGCTGCGCTCCGCCGGGCGCAACGGCTTCGTCCGCGAGGGTGTGCTGCGCTCCTCGGCCTGGGTGATGGGCGAGTTCCTGGACGAGGTGGTGCTCGGGCTCCTCGCCCAGGACTGGACACCGCGCCGAGCGGAGGGCCCGGCACCGAGCCGGCAGTGAACGAGCCTGCCGGCAAGGGGCCTTCAGTCGGGGTCACGGGCGCGGACGTGGCCACAGTCGCGGTCACGGGCGCAGCGCAGTCGCAGTCGCAGTCGCAGTCGCACTGAGGGCCACTCGGCCACTGGCCAGCAGGGCCTCACCGTACGCAGACGGAGCGCGTGTGCGGTGTGCGGTCCGGTGCCGGGTGCCGGGGGTTCGGGTCTCCATCGCACATCAGACGGTCAGGGCCCTTGACGGCCGCTCGGACGGGGTAAAAAATGAGCCACCACTTTGACAACGTTGTCAGCACTCTTCGGAGGACCCATGGCAAGCGACCCGGCTCACTACGACAGGCGCCGCTTCGTGCAACTCGCAGGACTGGCAGGCCTTCTGGCCGCGAGCCCCCTGCCCCTCACCACCGGAGCGGCGGCAGCGGCAGGGCCCGCCCGCCCCGGTGTCCGTCCCGCCGACGTGGCGGACCAGGACGGCGTCGCGGCCACCTACTACCAGGTCCTGCTCACCCACACCCGCTGGGCGGAGACCCAGTGGGACGATGCACTCGGCCACTACACGGCCAAGGATTTCGGTTTCGCCGTCGTACTCGGCCATGCGGTACTCCTCACCCAAGGGACCTACGACGCCGAGCGCGCCGGCATCGCCAAGGACGTGCTCCTCAGCCGCACACTGGCCACCATCAAGCACTTCGCCGCTTCCAACCGCCTCACGGGCGGGACGGAATGGGGCCGGAAACTGTTCTTCGACACCACCTTCCAGCTGTACTTCGTACTCGCGGCCAGGTTGCTCTGGGACCAACTGGACGCCGCCACCCGGCAGAACGTCGAGACGATCGCCGCGGAACAGGCGCAGTACACGACGGCGCTGGGGACCGCGGCCGACCCCGCCTCCGGAGGCTGGACGGCCAATGGGCTCAAGGGCGGCTTCGTCGGCGACACGAAGCTGGAGGAGATGGGCGTCTACGCCCAGTCGCTGGCACCCGGCCTCGCCTGGTCCTCCTCCGATCCCCGTCACGGCGACTGGGAGGCCGCCTTCGGCCGCTGGACCAGGAACGAAGCGGGCCTGCCCGCCGCGGACCTGGCCAACCCCGCTCGGGTCGACGGCGTGCCCGTCAACGCGAACACCGCGACGAACCTCTACGACACGTTCATCGTCGAGAACCACGAGTCCTTCGGCCCTCATTACCAGGAGGAGCTGTGGCGCACCTCCGGCCGGAACGCGGCTCATTTCATCACCGCGGGACGCCCCATGCCACAGGTCCTGACGGCGCAGCCGAACGCGGGGCCGCTGTGGCGGACCCTCCTGATGGTCATGAGCGACGCGGGGGAACCGCTGATGCCCATGGTGGCCGACCGCGAGCACCTCTACGGCCGTGATGTGATTCCGCTGGCCTTCCTCGCGCAGGTGACGGGCGACCGGGCCGCCGCCTGGGCCGAGGCCGCGATGGCGGAACGGCTGATCCCCTACCAGGGTTATGCTCCGGTCCACCGGCTGGCCAAGTTCTCGGGTGAGGCGAAGTACGAGCCCGAGGCCCGGGCCGAGATCGCCATCAGCTACCTGCTGCACACGTGGCGGGCGTCGCACGGTGGGATCGTACGCCCGCTGTCCGGCGCGGAGTTCTTCGAGAAGGCGTCGGGTGTGCGGGACTTCGGGCCCGGTCCCGGGCTGGTGGTCCAGCAGTCCCCCGCGGCCTGGGCGGCGTCGGTGACGAAACCGGGCTTCGTCAAGTTCGCGTGGCAGCCCGCTCATGACGACTGGCTGTTCGCGCTGAGCGGCAACAGCCCGGTGTTCCTGCCCTCCACCGGGGCGAAGGTACTGCACCGCTCGGTCACCACGTACACGAAGGTGCGCGACGGCCTCGACGCCACTGCCACCCTGCTCGAACTCGACTCCGGACTGGCCGGTTTCACCACACTGCCCTCCGGAGCCGTCGTCTACGCGACCAGCGGTACGGCCCCCGGTGAGGGGCGCCTGCGGGTGCACAACCTCACCATGCCGGGACTCGCCGGACTGGACGGCAGGCGCACGTACACGGCGGCGGACGGCTCGGCCGAGGTGGGCTCCGCGGACAGCGGCGACGTCAAGGTCAAGCCCGGGCCGCGCGTCGACACGCTGGCGCTTCCAGGGAGTTCCTGCCGCCACGTACGCATGCAGGGTGTCTCCGGTCACCCGCAGTACGGGTACTCCCTCTACACCTTCAGTGTCACGAACGGCGAAGGCGGTCCCGACCTCGCCCGCGGCCGCACGGCCACGGCCTCGTCGGCGGCGACGGGCTACGGGGCGGAGCGCGTGCTCGACGGAGACGCGGGCACGCGCTGGGCCGTGGCCGTCGGCGAACGGAGTCGTCAGGACAGCTGGTTGAGCGTGGACCTCGGCAGCACCACGGAGTTCGACCGCCTCACCCTGGCATGGGAGACCGCGGCCGCGACCGCGTACCGGGTGCAGGGTTCCGACGACGGGAAGACCTGGACAGATCTTGCCCGGTTCCCCGAGGCGGACCTGACGAGCCGCGGCGGCTGGCTGTCGGTGGACGGACGGGCCGGACTGGTCGTACGCGGTGGCGGGAATCCTCTCGCCGTCTACGGCGACGTCGTGATCCTTTCCGACGGCCCGGCGGAAGCACTGACCGTGGAGGGCCACCCGTCCGGGGAGCCCGCCGAGGTGAAGGCCGCCGCGTCCCGGAAGGCACCGCTGGCTCAGGACCCCGTCGTCCACGCCAGCACCGTCGGCGGCCATCTGAGTCTGTTCAACCTCTCGTCCGCGCCGGTGACCACCGTGGTCTCCGTGCCCCGGCAGGACGACGGCCTCCGCCTGTACGCCGGCTCGCAGATCGTGACGCCGGCGGGCACCGACTTCACCGCCGAGCTCGCCGCGGCGACGGCCGAGATAGCCGCAGCGCGGTTCACCCTGCGTTCGGCGACCGGAGCGGCGGTCCCGGCGGGCGTCCGGGCGGATGTCGTCGACGCGTCCACCCTGTTGCTGACCGGGCCGGCCTGCGATCTGGTCGTGACCACCGACGACGGCCGGCGGATGCGGGTCCGGCTGCGGCGGGGCAGGCCCCGCAAGGTGTCCGTGCGGGGCACGACCGCCTATCCGCTCGACGACGCGGCCCTCGGCTGTGAGACGTTCCCGACCGGCCCGCTCCCCGACGGTATGTCCGACCCCGCGGCCGCGGTGGACGGGGACTCCGGGACCTCGTGGACGCCCGGCTCGGACGCAGCCCGGCTGGTGGTGGATCTCGGTGCCTCCCTGCCCATCGGGCGGGTCCTGACGGAGTGGACGCCGGGGCGCGTTCCGGGCGCGACGGTCGAGTTCAGCGACGACGGCGTCACGTACGGGCAGAAGGGAACCCTTCAGGGCCTCACCGCCGTACGGGGCCTGACGACCCAGGCCACCGCTCGCTATGTGGCACTCGACGTGTCGGGGTGGCGCAAGGGACACGCCCGGCTCAGGTCGCTGTCGGTGATGCCTCGATAGGACACGTTTCGGTCCGGCCGGGGTGATGCCCCGTCGGAGACTTCGCGCACGCGCGGGTGTGGCGCCCCGCCGAGTGCCCACGGTCCTCGGCGGGGCGCCTTCATGTACGCCTCCCGTGCTGAACAGGAGCGCATGACCACCACGGTGCAGCGGCGGCCGAGGGCGCGGAACCGCCTGCGGCGGCGCCTGATCCACCGGCCACGCCCGTGGCGGCCCGCAGCGCCGCGACGTGCGTACGCGTTCACCTGTCCGGCCTCGTCCGTACGGGTCCCCTGACTCACTCCCTCGGCACAGTCACGCGACGTTCCGGGGAACCTGCGGACAAGGTGGGCCCCTACGAAGGACCAGATGGCGGCGCCGCGCGGTGCGGCGACTTGTGCAGCGCTACAGCAGAGGGCAGGACAGTCATGCCGGGACCGAGACGACAGCCGGGTGCTCCCCGCCGCCGAGGTGACCGGGGGGCGACCGACCGGATGCTGCGGACGCTCCTGCGGCGCCGCAAGAAGGCGTTGGCCGCCGAGGACGTGACGGTCACCGACCCCCCGAAGGTGCGTCGCGCCGTGACGGCGGCGGCACTCGGGAACACCATGGAGTGGTTCGACTTCGGTGTGTACGCCTATCTGGCCGGCACCCTCGGCAAGGTCTTCTTTCCGTCGAGTTCGCCCGGTGCGCAGGTGGTGTCCACCTTCGCCACCTTCGCCGCCGCCTTCCTCGTGCGTCCGCTCGGCGGCCTGGTGTTCGGCCCGCTGGGCGACCGTGTGGGGCGCCAGAAGGTGCTGGCGATCACCATGATCATGATGGCGGCGAGCACCTTCGCCGTCGGCTTCCTCCCCTCCTACTCCACGATCGGCTTCGCCGCTCCGTTGCTCCTGCTGCTGTGCCGTCTGGTCCAGGGCTTCTCCACCGGGGGCGAGTACGCGGGCGCCACGACGTACATCGCGGAGTACGCACCGGACAAACGCCGCGGACTCCTCGGCAGTTGGCTGGACTTCGGAACCTTCGTCGGATACTCGCTGGGCTCCGGACTGGTCACCGTGCTGACCGCGGTGCTCGGTACGGACGGGCTGACGGACTGGGGCTGGCGCATTCCCTTCTTCGTCGCCGGGCCGCTCGGCCTGATCGGCCTGTACATGCGGCTGAAGCTGGAGGAGACCCCCGTCTTCCAGCGTGAGGAGGAAGCGCAGGCCGAGGCCCTGGCCGAGGGCGACCCCGTCGAGCAGGCGCGTCAGTCCGGCAAGGGCCGGCTCAAGGAGATCTTCACCGGTCACTGGCAGGCAGTGCTCATCTGCATGGGCCTGGTGCTGGTCTACAACGTCACGAACTACATGGTGACCTCCTACCTGCCGACCTACATGTCGGGGACGCTCGGTGAGCCGGAGACGACGTCCCAACTGCTCGTGCTGGGCACGATGCTGCTCGTGGTGCTGACCATCACGATGGTCGGCAGGTCGTCGGACCGCTGGGGCCGCCGGCCCGTCTTCATGGCGGGGAGCGTGGCACTCGTCGCCCTGGCGATTCCCGCCTTCCTGCTCATCCAGGAGGGCGGCATCCTGCTGCCGGCGATCGGCTGCGGCGTTCTCGGGCTGCTGCTGGTCTGTTTCGCGGGAGCCTCGGCCTCGACGCTCCCGGCACTGTTCCCGACACGTATCCGCTACGGCGCCCTGTCGATCGCCTTCAACATCTCCGTGTCCGTGTTCGGCGGGACCACACCGCTGTTCGCCTCCGCCCTCGTGGAGGCGACCGGCGACGACATGGTCCCGGCGTACTACCTGATGGTCGCGGGCGTCGTCGGTCTCGTCGCCACCTTCTTCCTGCACGAGACCGCGGGCAAGCCGCTGCGCGGCTCCGGTCCCATGGTGGAGACGGCGGAACAGGCGCGCGTCCTCGTCGCGCGGAGCAGGACACGCGCGGGCAGACAGGCACGTGACATGTGGATCCGGATGCGGCATCCGTTGAGGAGGGACAGCGACACGAAGTGACCTGATCCGCGCCCCACCCTGGTGTGATCACAAACACACAACTCAAGGCGTCAGCAGCTCCGTTGCAAGAGTGTCAGGGGTTCTCCATGTCGAGATGCGAAGAGCCCCGAACCACCGAGTGAAGTGAGGGCGCGTGAGGCGACGGATACGGGCATGGGCAGGATCAGCGAGAGGGACGCGCCAGTGGGCGCTGGCCACGGCAGCGGTCACCGGGCTGGTGTGCTCCGCGCTCACGGCGAACACGGCGCCGTCTTCGGCTGCGCCCACCGCGGACGCGGCCGTCATCTCCCCACTACCCGTCACACGGCTGACGGGTGAGGCGAATTCGGGCGAGGGTGTCGCCCGTCTGCACCAGCAGGTGCGGGAAGGCACACTTCTGAAGCACCACGGCTCGCGCTCGGTCTGCCCCCTGTGCCACGCCGAGGTCGTCACCGAGGACGCCGGGAGTGACACACCGCTGCGGGCTCAGGCGCCCGCCGGTTACGGTCCCGCCGATCTGCAGACCGCCTACGGGCTGCCCGCCGCCTCGCGCGGCACCGGCACCATCGCCATCATCGACGCGGGTGTCTATCCGACGCTGGAGAACGACCTCGCCGTCTACCGCAAGACGTTCGGCCTTCCGCCGTGCACCGTCGCCTCCGGCTGCCTCTCCCTGATGAACTACGACGGCGGCAAGCGGCCCGCCCCGCAGACGGGGGCCCAGGGCCGGCTCATGGAGGAGGGCGCGGCGCTGGAGACGGCCCTCGACCTCGACATGGCTTCCGCGGCCTGCCCCTCCTGCCGTCTGCTGGAGATCTCCGTACCCTGGCAGGACGCCCAGGACGACAACGACGTGTCGACCGCTGACTTCGCGCAGGCGGTGAACACAGCCGTGGCCGCGGGCGCCTCGGCGGTCAGCATCAGCTACGGCTTCAGCGCGGACGTCCAGAACACGCACGGCTTCCGCCGCACCGCTCTCGACCACAAGGGCGTGGCCATCACCGCGTCGACCGGCGACGCGGGCTTCAACGGGGGTGTGCACCAGCTCTGGCCGTCCGCCCTGCCGTCCGTGATCAGCGTCGGCGGCGTCACCCTGCCCGCCGACGGCGAGAAGCCGGCCGCCTGGTACGCCGCGGGCAGCGGGTGCGAACTGGCCCTCCCGGCCGCCGAGGGCCAGCCGTCCTCGGTCACCGCCGCCTGCGGGGGGCACCGGGCTGCCTCCGACATCTCGGCGGTCGCGGACCCCGCCACCGGTGTGGCCGTGTACGACACCTACGCACCGCAGAGCGGCGAACCCAACAACTGGGTCGTGGCCGGAGGGACCAGCGCGTCGGCGCCCTACGTCGCCGGGCTGTTCACCCGCACCGGGCACCTCTCGGCCGTCGACGGGCCCAGGAGCCTCTACCGGGCGCCGAAGGCCGCCTTCACGGACGTCACGAGCGGCAACAACGAGACCTACCACCAGTGCGCCTCGTATCCCGGGGTCGGTCCCGCGCTGTGCAACGCCGGCCCCGGCTGGGACGGGCCGACCGGTCTGGGTGTTCCGCGCGGACTCGGCGCGTTCTGACCGCACGCGTCGCCCATCCGCATTCCCTACTGTTCGTGGAGATACCTCATGCGTCTCAACTCCCGTGCCGCCGCTGTCGCGGCGGCGGCCGCCACCCTTCTGCTGAGTGGTGCGGCGGTGGCGAGCGCCACCATCGGTGACCGTCCGACGGCGGGCGCCCCCGCCGCGAGCCGCCGACAGGCCGAGCCGACGAAGCCCCGTCCGTGCACCATCGACGACGTCTCGTTCCACTTCGGCGGATACACGGCCGGTCTCAGCAAGCGCAGGTTCGACCTGACCCTGCTCGCCCACGACGGCGTCGTCTGCACCCTGCCGGACACCCCGCTGATCACCGTCAGGAAGTCCGACGACGGCACGCCCGCCCCGGTCACTGTGAACGGCCGGGGCGGCACGCTCGTGCTGAGGCCCGACTCACCCCTGCACACCACCGCGATCTACAACATCTCCGACGCTCCCGAACACACCATCAAGGTCAGTGCCTTGAAGCTGGCCATGCCCGACGCCTCCAGCCGCAGCACGTACTTCTACGCGCCGGGCGACAGCGAGATCTACCAAGCGGGTGTGTCGTTCACTTCCTGGACCACCGGCCTCGGACTGGGACAGGGCGAGGAGGCCTTCTGAGGTACCCCTGACCTGTCTCCCGATCCGGCACGTGTCTCCGTGGCGGATCGGGAGGACGACATCGCGGACGCGGGGCGAACGGCCTACTCGGCCGTCAGGAACTCACTGTGGGGCAGCGGCCGGCCGACGATGCGGATGTCGCCGACGTTGCCGTGGAAGACGACGTCGACCGCGCCCGCGTACTCGTGGCCGCCCACGAGCCAGGGCAGTCCGAGCGAGGTCAGGCCCGCGGACACCCTGCTCGGGTTGTCGAGTACCGGAGCGCCGTCGACGTACAGCTTGGTGTGGCTGCCGTCGTTGACGACTGCGAGGTGGAACCACTTGAGTTCCGGCATGCCGTGGCCCCAGTTGGTCGTGGGGTAGGTGGTGTTCGTCGGGTAGTGGTTGAACTGCGCCTCGCGGCCGTTGTTCGTGATGGCGAGCTGGGCCAGCGGCTCCTTCGGGTCCGTGTTCTTGCCGTGCTTGCCCGCGTCCCCGGCGGCGCCCCGGCGGCTGAGGATCGAGGCGTTGCCGTTCCTGCCCCCGTCCCAGTCCAGCGGCATCATGACGAAGGTCTCGATCGTGTACCCGCCCTTGAACGTCTCGGTGTTCAGAGGTGCCTTCGCCCCGGTGGTCAGATACGAGCCGTTGACCGGGTTCCTGCCGCCGGCGAACTTCAGGCTGGCGTGGCCGGGCTGGTCGGGGTGGTGTTCGGCGGACCAGGACAGCGCGCCGTCAGCCGTGCCCGGCACGGTCATCACGGTCAGGTCGTTGCCCTTGCCCGACAGGTCACGGATCTTCTGGCCCGCGCCGAGTGAGGCGCCGGGGGTGCCCTGTCCGTCGAAGCGCCAGTACGCCACTGTGCCCTTCACCAGCTGGCGGTGGGCCGGGCGGGACGGGCGGACCGGGATCGGGATGAAGCCGGAGAACCGCTTCTCGAAGTCGATCGGGATCGAGAAGTTGTCGACCGGGCCCGTGATCCTGGCGTGCTCGGCGGCCAGGTCGTTACGGGAGTCGGGGTCCTGGGCGAGGATCCAGGGGTTGATCGTCTCGACGTCGATCGTGTCCCGGGCCAGGTCGAAGTGGTACAGCCGGATCATGCCGCCGCCACCGAAGTAGCGGTTCTGGTAGTTCGTGATGTGCATGTCGACGTCGTTGCCGGCGCCGTTCTTCTTGGTCGTGCGCCCGGGCGGCCAGTAGTGACCGTTGAGGGTCAGGAAGATCTGGTCGTTGTCGTTGATCAGCTTGTCCCAGACGGTCTGCCCGTAGCCGGACAGCACGGCGTTGTCCTCCGGGTCGCCGGACTCGTAGGGGAAAACGTTGTCATCGTACGGCGAGGCGACGATGTCGTGCGAGGTGAGGATCACCGGCATCTTCGGGTGTGCCTTGATGACCTCGTTGGCCCACGCGAAGCCCTGGTCGGTGGTCCGCCAGTCCAGGGCGAGGAGCAGCCACGAGCGGCCGGCCGCCTCGAAGACGTGCGCGGTGTTGTAGCCGGTCCGGTCCGCGCCGGCGAACGTCTTGGCCCGCTTGAAGCGCTGCGGGCCCATGGTGCGCAGGTAGGGCGTGTCGCCGCGGCTGTCGTCGCCGGTGACGTCGTGGTTGCCGGCCAGCACGCTGTACGCGGCACCGTGCTTGTCCAGCACCCCGAAGGCCTTGTCGACCTGCTCGAACGACAGCGGATCGGCGTCCTGCGTGAGGTCACCGAGATGCGCCATGAAGACGATGTTGGCCTCGGGGTTGCCGCTGTTCTCGATGATGTAGCGGAAGGACTCCTCCTGCGGGGTCCTGTTGACGCTGTCCTGACTGCCCCAGTAGAGGAACTGGGTGTCGGGCATGACCGCGAGGGTGAACTGCAGGGAGGCCGGATCCGGGCTCCACGTGCCGGTCCCGCCATGCCGGGCGGAATCCGCGGCGGACGCGGACGTGGCGCCTACCGTGGTCACGCCGACGCTCGCGGCGGCCGCGCCCGCCCCGGCCAGAGCCGCGTTCCGCAGGAAGCCCCGCCTGTTCTGTCCGCTCGGCTCGTGTGACTCGGTGTCACCGGTGTGGGGCATGTGAGGGTCCTTCTCGGGTCGATGGTTCGCAAAGCAATGACGTGAGTCAAAAGCTCCTCGAACCGGGCGTACGCGAGATGACCATCGGGGGTCGGGCGTCTGTATACGTCGAGAAGTGCGCATCGATCACCATGGCCCCGAAAACAGCCGGAAGGTGAGGAAGGAGGACGGCTTGGGCCCCCGCCCGGCCGACCGGGCGGGGGGCCGAGGGGCCACACTCCCCGGGCTCGCGCTCGCACCGGCGTCGTCAGGTGGGGCGCTCCTCCCGCAGGTCCTTCGCCTTGACCCCGACGAGCAGGAGGACGACGGCGAGCAGCACGATGCCGGCGCTGATCTGCAGGCCGAGCGACAGGCTCCCCGTGCTGCTCTGGATGAATCCGAGCAGGGACGGCGATGCGGCGGCGGCGAAGGAGCCCATGGAGGTCACCAGGGCGATACCGGTCGCCGCCGCGCGTTCGCCCAGGTAGATGGACGGGATGGAGTAGAAGACGGTGAGGCCGGAGTAGTGCGCGGCGGCCAGGACGGCCAGGAGGGCGACGACCAGGGCGACATCGTCCCCGGACAGCGAGATCGCGATCATGGCCAGGGCCGCCACGGTCCAGCTGAGGGCCGCGTGCCAGCGGCGTTCCAGGGTGCGGTCGGAGTGCCGTCCCACGATCAGCATGACGACGATGCCGAGCAGCGGCGGCAGCGCGGAGAACAGGCCCAGGTCCAGGACGTCGCCCACGCCGGCGTCGGCGATGATCCGCGGTGTCCAGAACGACACGGCGTTGGCGAGCGTGTAGGCGCCGCAGGCGCAGAGGCCGATGGTCCACACCTTGGGGTCCTTGAGGGCGAGGAGGAGTCCGCCGTGTCCCCGGCCGGACGTCTTCCCGGCCTTGCGCCGCTGGTCCGCGTCGAGGTCTTCGCGGACGGCGGCCCGTTGGGCGGGGCTCAGCCAGCGCGCCTGCTCCGGCTCGTCGACGAGCCACAGCATCACCGCACCGGCGAGGAGGATGGGGGGAATCCCCTCGATGATGAACAGCCACTGCCAGTCGGCGAGCCCCGTGCTGCCGTCGAAGGCCTTCATGATGCTGCCGGACATGAGGGAGCCCAGCACGCCGGAGACGGGGACGCCCGCGAAGAACACCGCGGTCATGCGCGTGCGCCGCGCGGAGGGGAACCAGCGGGACAGGAAGTACAGGGCACCGGGGAAGAAGCCGGCCTCGGCCACTCCGAGCAGGAACCTCGCGACGTAGAAGGTGATCTCGTCGTGGACCAGGGAGGTGCCCAGGGTGACGACACCCCAGGACACCATGATGCGGACCATCGTCCTGCGTGCGCCGAGCCGGGCCAGCAGGGCGCTGCTCGGCACTTCGAAGAGGATGAAGCCGACGAAGAACAGGGTGACGCCGAGGCCGTAGACGGCGGAGCCGAAGCCGAGGTCCCTCTCGAGACCCTGCTGGGCTATCCCGATGTTGGTGCGGTCGATGAAGCTGACGACGTAACAGATGACCAGGAGCGGCATGACGCGCCAGGCGATGGTGCGATAGGTCGCCGCGCGGTCGACTTCGGAGGTGTCGACTGCGTCCTGCGGTGCGATGGAGGTCGAGGGGTCGGCCACGACGTACGACTCCTTTGTCGAGGTATGTCGCCGAGAGCGGCGGGCATGGCGAGTTTCCGATGCCCAAGTTGATAAAGTCAACACCTTCAACGGAGATACCATGCGGCCCATGGTGAAACCTGATGACGGCCGGGACCTGGCGCCGATCTCCGAACTGCTGTCCTACCGGCTCTCGCGGACGTCGTCGGCCCTGTCGCGCAGCGCCGCGCTCAGATACCGCCGGGAGTTCGACGTGAGCCTCGGCGAATGGCGCACCATCGCGCTCATCGCGGCCGATCCGACCCTGACGCTCAACCGCCTCGCCCGACGGGCGGGTCTGGACAAGGCCCAGATGAGCCGCGTCGTGCGCGGCCTGGTCGAACGCGATCTCGTCCGCCGCACGGAAGGCGCCGGCCGCAGTCGGCAACTGGCACTGACCGATGCCGGGGTCGATGCGTACCGGGGCCTCATCGCGGCCGCCAACGAGCGGGACGCGGCTTTCACGGCGCTGCTCTCCGACGACGAGGCGGAGATCCTGGGGCGCGCACTGGAGAAGCTGGCGGACCTGGCACTGTCCTTGGAGAAGCGGGAGCGGGAGCACCTCGACGAGAGCTAGGTGTTGACATTATCAACACGTGGGGCGTAGAAGTGGTCGCGTCATCCTGAGGAGGTGGCTCGATGACCGACATGGTCACCATCTGCGAGTGTTTCGCCCGGGACGGGCTGCAGCACGAACCCACGTTCGTGCCGACCGCGGACAAGATCGCACTGCTGGACGCCTTCGCCGAGGCGGGCTTCCGCCGCATCGAGGCGACGAGTTACAGCCATCCGAAGTGGGTGCCCGCCTTCGCGGACGCCGGTGAGGTCCTGGCGGGCGTCACCCGACGGCCCGGAGTGGCGTTCAAGGCGACATGCCCGAACCCACGTGCCGTCGAGCGGGCGTTGGCCGATCTCGAACGCGGCGCGGGCGCCGAGGAACTGAGCCTGCTGGTGTCCGCCAGTGAGAGCCACACGCAGAGGAACCTGCGCAGCACACGCGCGCAGCAGTGGGGGCGCGTCGAGGAGATGGCCGCCCTCGCGGACGGGCGCTTCCGGCTCGTGGGTGTCGTGTCCGTCGCGTTCGGCTGTCCCTTCGAAGGGCGGGTGGACCCGGGGCGCGTGGCCGACGACGTCGCCCGTTTCGTCGAACTCGGCGCGGACGCCGTCACCCTGGGGGACACGACAGGCGTCGCCACTCCCAGGACGGTCACCGCCCTCTTCGAACGCCTGGGCCGCGCCCACCCCGGACTCGCGCTCATCTCCCACTTCCACAACACCCGCGGGACGGCCGTCGCCAACGCGGTCGCCGCCCTGGAGGCGGGCTGCCGGCACTTCGACAGCGCCCTGGGAGGAGTCGGCGGCCACCCGTCGAAGATCGGCTATGGAGCCGGCCTCACGGGGAACGTGTGCACGGAGGACCTGGTGTCCCTGTTCGAAAGCATGGGCGTGGACACCGGCATCGACCTGGAGGCACTCGCCGCCGCGTCCCGGGCCTGCGAGGCGGCTTTGGGCCGCCCCTTGCACAGCATGGTGGCCCGCGCCGGATTCCAGCCCTCCACCGCCGCCTGACCCCCCGCCCCACCGAGGAGAACCTTCTGTGACCGTCACGACCAGCGGGCAGCCCGCCGACACGGCCGCCGCCGCCTCCGGCACACTGCTCGTCGAGGACCGCGAGTCCGTCCGCGTCCTCACCCTCAACCGCCCCGACAAGCTCAACGCCCTGGACACCACGCTCACCCGCGCCCTGAGCGCCGCGCTCACCGCGGCCGAGGACGACGAGCGGGTCCGCGCGGTCGTCCTCACCGGCGCGGGCCGCGCCTTCTGCGCCGGCGCCGACCTGTCGGAATTCTCCGGCCTCACCCCGGACCGGCCGGAGGCCGTCCTGGAACGGGCGGAACTGACCGCACGCGTACAGACCCAGATGCAGCGGATGGGCACGCCCGTCGTGGCCGCCGTCCGCGGTGCGGCCGTGGGCGGCGGGGCAGGGCTCGCCATCGGCGCCGACATGACGGTCGTGGCGACGGACCTGAAGTTCGGCTACCCCGAACTCCGGCACTCCATCGTCCCGGCCCTGGTCATGACGGGACTCCAGCGGCACCTGAACCGCAAGCTCGCCTTCGAACTGATCAGCACGGGCAGACTGCTGACCGCCGACGAGGCCCTGGAACACGGCCTGGCCAACCGCGTCGTGGAACCGGACCGGGTGGTCGACTCGGCGCTGGAGATCGCGCAGCGGTGGGCGGCGGTCGAACCCCGCGCGCTCCGGGCGGCGAAGGACCTGTTCTACCGTGTCGGGGACCTGCCCACCGAGGCCGCGATGCGGGCGGGCCAGGACGTCAACGCACTGATGCGGGGGTTCCGCAGGTGACCGGCAGCACCACGCCGGGGCCGCTCGACGGCATCACGGTCCTCGACTTCTCCCGGGTGCTCGCCGCCCCGATGGCCACCCAGATCCTGGCCGAGCAGGGAGCCACCGTCATCAAGGTCGAACGGCCGGGCGGTGGCGACGAGACGCGCGCCTTCGAACCCCGTCTCCCGCACGGTGAGAGCGCCTACTTCTTCGCCTTCAACCGCGGAAAGCACTCGGTCACCCTGGACCTCAAGGACCCCCGCGGGCAGGACGTCGCCCGCAGACTCGCCGGCCGGGCCGACATCCTCGTGGAGAACTTCCTCCCCGGCGCCATGGACCGGCTGGGCCTGGGGTACGACGATCTCCGCACCGACAATCCGGGACTCGTGTACATCTCGGCCACCGGTTTCGGGCAGAGCGGCCCCGACCGCCTGCGCAAGGGCTACGACACCGTCTTCCAGGCCCTGTCCGGGGTGATGGCCATGACCGGTGAGCCCGAGGGCCCGCCCAGCAAGGCGGGCATACCGGTGGCGGACATGACGTCCGGCCTCTGGATCGCGATAGCCGCCCTCACCGGGCTGGCCGGCCGCGGTGTCACCGGGCGCGGCCGCCACTTCGACGTCTCCATGATGGACGTGCAGCTCAGTCTGCAGGCCCTCAACGCCGCCCGGCTGTTCGCGCTGGACGAGGACCCGGTGCGCACCGGCACCCAGCACCCCGGGCGCGTGCCGTCCGCGGCGTTCCGGACCGCGGACGGGGGCTGGCTGCACATCAGCGGGAGCGACCAGCACTGGGCGCCGCTGTGCTCGGTGCTCGGCCTCGCGGAGCTCGGTGCCGATCCGGCCCTGCGGCACAACGCGGGACGCGTCTCCCAGCGGGACCGCGTGATGACCGCCCTGCGCACCGCCATCGGCGGCCGGGACCGCGAACAGCTCCTGAAGGACCTGCGGGCCTCCGACGTACCGGCAGGGGAGGTCCGGGACGTCCGCGAGGCCCTGGCCGCCCCGCAGGCACGGGCGCGGGAAGTCGTCACCGAGTTCGAGCACCCCACCGAGGGCACCTTCAGGGCCCTGCGCACACCGCTGCGCGAGACCGGCGGGCAACCGGTGCCCGCGGGGACCCCACCGCTGCTGGGTGCCGACACCGAGGCCGTGCTCGCCCGGTTCGCGGGCCTGGACGACCACGAGATCGAGGGCCTGCGGGCCGCGGGAGTGATCTGAGATGACCACCACCGACTCCGGGACGACCACCGCAGACGGACCGTCCCGCCCGGACGCACCCCGCGTGACGTGTGCGGTCACCGACGGCATCGCCCGTGTCGAACTGGCCAGGCCCGAAGCCCGCAACGCCGTCGACCTCCGCATGTGCCGGGAACTGCGGTCCGTGTTCGAGGAACTCGACGCCGCCGACGACGTCCGCGTGGTGCTCCTCTCCGCGCGCGGGCCCGCCTTCTGTGCCGGGGCCGACCTCAAGGAACGGGCCGGCCGGGACGCTGCCTGGGTCCGCCGCCGGCGGCTCGCCTCCTTCGCCGCCTACCAGGCCGTCCAGGAGTGCCGCCGCCCCGTCGTCGCCCTCGTGCACGGCGCGGTCGTGGGATCCGGCGGTGAGATCACGCTCGCCGCTGACTTCGCCGTCGCCGCCGAGAGCACGACGTTCCGCTTCCCCGAACCGCACTGGGGCACGGTCGGCGCCACCCAGCGCCTGCAACGGGCCATCGGCAAGCGCCGCGCCAAGGAACTCCTCTTCACGGGGCGCTCCATGTCCGCCGCCGAGGCTCTGGACCTGGGCGTCGTATCCCGCGTCGTGTCCGACGACCTGCTGGCACAGGCGGGAGCGGACGTCGCCACAGCCATCGCAGGTGCACCCGCCCTCGCCATCTCCCTGACCAAGCGGGCCGTCGACCTCGGCAGTGAGACCGACCTCGACCGGGGCATACGGATCGAGATGTCCGCCATCGAACAGTGCCTGTCCGACGGTGGCTGGCGCGACGGCGTGGACCGCTTCTCACGGCGAGGCTCCGGCGGTTCCGCGACCGACCGGCCTTTGACCGGGGATCCGGTGACCGACAGCCCCGTGACCACCGACGAGGAGCAGCGATGAACCTCAGGCAGGCCTGTCCCCTGACCGCCCACGAGGCGCTGGAACGCGCGGCGCTGCTCGCCCCGGACGTGGAGGCGGTGGTCACCGCCGGAGAACGCCTCACCTACGGCGCGCTCGCCGCCGAGGTCACCCGTATCCGGTCCGCACTCGTCGCCGCCGGCATCGGCAGGGGCGACCGTGTCGGTCTGTGCCTCGGCAACGGCCCCACCTGGGTGGCGCTGTTCGTCGCTCTGGGATCGGTCGGCGCGGTGACCGTGCCGGTCAACACCCGGTACACCGCCGACGAGGTCGAACACACCCTCGTCCACGCCGGGGTCACCACGCTGTTCGTCGCCGACCGGGTGCTGCGCGTCGACTTCCTCGGCATCCTCCACGCACTCGGCATCGGCGCGGACGGCACCGCCACCAGCGCCCGGCTGCCCGGCCTGCGCCGGGTCGTCGTGTGCGGGGACGAGGTGCCCGGCTGGGCCACGTCCTGGCCGCGGTTCCTGTCCGAGGGCGCCGGAGAGGCCCCGGCGACCGGAACCCCGGACGACGTCCTGCTCGTCCAGTACACCTCCGGGACGACCTCCCGGCCCAAGGGCGTACTCCTCACCCAGCGCAGCATGTGCGCCGACGCGTTCTTCTCCGGTGCGCGCCTCGGCCTGCGCCCCGGGGACCGCTTCCACAGTGCCCGGCCCTTCTTCCACGTCGCCGGCAGCACGCTGTCCGTGCTGGCGTCGATTCAGCACGTCACGACCCTGGTGACGATGCCGAAGTTCGAGCCGGCCGAGGCGCTGCGGCTGATGGAGCGGGAACGCTGCACCCACTTCTCCGGCAACGACACCATCGCACTGATGCTGCTCAACCACCCCGACCGGGCGCACCGGGCCCTCCGCCTCAGGGGCGCGTGGGTCGCGGCCTCCCCGACGGTGATCCGCAGGGTGATCGACGAGCTGGGAGCCGCCGAGTGCGTCGCGGGATACGGGCTGTCGGAGGCGTCCCCGAACGTCGCCCAGTCCTGCTGGTGGGAGGACGAGGAGGTGAGGGCGTCCGGTGCGATGCTGGTGCAACCAGGCGTCGAGGTACGCGTCCGCGCCGCGGACGACACCCGGGACTGCGCCCCCGGAGAGCCCGGTTCGATCCTGGTGCGCGGATGGAACGTGATGCGGGGTTACCTCGACGCCCCCGAGGCCACCGCGGCCGTCATCGACTCCGACGGCTGGCTGGCCACCGGCGACGTCGGAGCTCTCGACGCCACGGGGCGCCTGCACTTCGTGGGGCGGACCAAGGACATCATCCGGGTGGGCGGGGAGAACGTCGCACCCGCCGATCTGGAGAACACGCTCCACCGCCACCCGCAGGTCCGGCAGGCCGTCGTGGTCGGCGTCCCGGACGAACGGCTGGTCGAGGTGCCCTTCGCGTTCGTCGTGCTGACCGGACCCGGGACCACCGAGGACGAGCTGATCGCGTGGGCGCGAACCCGCATGGCAGGCTTCAAGGTTCCCCGTCATCTGCGCATCGTCGAGGGCTTCGAGAGTATCGGCATGACCGCCAGTTCCAAGATCCAGCGCAACCGGCTGGCCGCGCACGCCCGCGGGCTCCTCGACGGGCCGGAACACGAGGTGTCCGCATGATCAGCATCCCCACCCCGGTCACGCGCCTGCTCGGCACGCGCCTCCCGGTGGTCCAGGCGGGCATGTCGTGGGCCTCGTCGAGCTCGGCTCTGCCCCTCGCGGTCAGCCGCGCCGGAGGGCTGGGGGTCGTGGCCGCCGGGCCCATGCGCCTGGACGACCTCGCGCGTGTGCTCGACGAGACGGCCGCGGGGACCGACCTGCCCTGGGGGGTCAACCTGCCCCTGTACCGCGCGGGGGCGGACGACGTCATCGACCTGCTCCTCGCCCGGCGGCCCCCGGTGCTCATCGCCTCGCAGGGCGGACCGCGCCGCTATCTGCGGCGTTTCCACGACGTGGGCACCGTGTGCCTGCACGTCGTGGCGGGTGTCGAGCACGCCCGCAAGGCGGCCGATGCGGGCGTGGACGGCCTGGTCGTCGTCGGAGCCGAGGCCGGCGGGCATCCGCCGCCCGCGATGGTGACCACCCAGGTGCTCGTCCGCGCCGTCGTCTCGGCCGTGCCGGACCTGCCCGTGATCGCCTCCGGCGGTGTGGCGGACGGCGCGGGGCTCGCCGCGATGCTCGCCCTGGGAGCGGGCGCCGCCCAGTTCGGGACGCGGTTCCTCGCCACGGAGGAGGCCACCGTGCACGCGGAGTACAAGGCCGCGGTCCTCGCCGCGGGCGTGGAGGACACCCGTACGGTCGGCCGTGGTCTCGGTCTCATACGCGCCCTGGACAACGACTTCACCGCCCGTATGCGGCACCTTGAGGAGTCCGGTGCCGAACTCGACGCACGGCGTGAGGCGTTCGGGTCCTCCAGCCTCAAGGACGCCGCGCTGCACGGCCGGATCGGCGACGGGAAGGTCGAGGCGGGCCAGTCGGCCGGCCTCGTCGACGCGATCCTGCCCGCGGCGGAGGTGATCGAGCGCATCGTCGCCGAATACCTGACCGCGCTCGGCCGTCTGCCCCTGCCGCAGATCACCGGCGCGCAGCACGTCGTGACCGGGTGACGGTCGGGACGGGGCCCCGGGCCCGTGGCCGGTATCTCCGCGGAGGTACCGGCCACGCCGCCGTCAGCCCCGGCTGATCTCGAAGTGGTCGATGCGCTCTCCCGACTCGGCGAGCGCGGTGACCTTCATGCGGGGGTGCCGTCCGGCCTCCACCTCGACCGCGAGGAAGGAGAAGCCGGTGTAGCGCACCCGGGACCATTCCACGGTCTCGGTGGCCTTTCCGCCGCCCTTGACCACGTGGTAGGTGTTCACGCTCTCCAGGTCCGCGACGTGGCCCTCGTAGCTGTCCGGTGCCGGGAAGTCGTACAGCGCCTTGCCGGCACCGCCCGCCGTGACGTACACGATGCCGTCCCGCGTGGGGTCGGTGCGCTCCCCGATCGGGACCGGGCGCTTGACGGCGTTCTTCAGGATCGCGTCGGTGCGCTCGTAGACGTGGTTGTGGCCGTTGATGACCAGGTCCACCTGGTGCTTCTCGAAGAGCGGCACCCAGGCGTCACGGACGCCGCCGTCCGAGGCGTGTGCGTTGGTCGTGGAGAACGCGCAGTGGTGGAAGAAGACCACGACGAAGTCGATGTCGTGGCGGGCCCGCAGCTCTCCCAGGCGCCGGTCGAGCCAGCGCGTCTGCTTGCCGTCGCTGATACCGAAGTTGGCCGGGATCTCGTACGAGACGTCGTTGGCGTCGAGCGCGATCACGCCGACGTTGCCGTGTGTGAAGGAGTAGGCGCCGGGCTGGTGGACGGGGTCCGGGCCGTTGTCGGGCAGGGTCCAGCGGGCGTTCTGGCCGCCGTAGCCGTTCGGCGAGTACCAGGCCTCCATGTCGTGGTTGCCGGTCGTCACCATCCACGGCACGGTCTTGGACACCGTCTCGGTCTGGGCCAGGAACTGGTCCCAGGTCCGGGCGTCGTAGGTGTCGGAGGTCTGCCCGGAGCCGGACGGGTCGGCATAGCAGATGTCACCCGCGTGCAGGTGGAAGGCGGGGTTCTGCCCCAGGATCAGCTGGTCGTTGCCGAGCGCGTGGTAGCTGACGCCCTGGTCTCCGAAGGCCGTGAAGGTGAACGCCCCGGCGCGCTCCGGCGCGGTGGTGAAGGTGCCGAGTGTGCCGAGGTTACGGGTGTCGGCGGGGTCGAATCCGTCGTGACCGACGCCGTAGTAGTACGTCGTGCCGGGCTTCAGCCGCTCCAGGGCGGCGTGCACGTAGTACTGCTCGGCGGCCGCGATCTTGCCGCCGTTGAGCATCGGCGTCGTCAGGTGCCGCACCTCGGCCTCGATCTTGCGGCTGAGGGCCCATGGCTTGCTTCCGATGCGGATGTAGGGCCGCTTCACCGCGAAGGGGACCTGCCAGGACACCGCCATCTGGGTCTTGGGGTCCGCCCCGTACGCGAGGTGCCTGCCGAAGGGGGCGACCAGCGAACCGTCCACCTGCGTCGTGCTGTGGTGCGACGTGATCACGTCCGGCCCGGCGGCGTACGCGGACGGGGAGACCAGGCCCGACGCCGCCAGTCCGGTGCCCGCGACGGCCGCGGTGGCCACGCCGGTGCGGAGGACACGGCGGCGGGTCAGCTTGGTGCGCAGGTATTCGTGCTGCTCGGCCATGCTCATGCGGTCGGCGAGCTTCTCGGGGATTCCGAAACGGGGGATGTCCATGGCCGAAAACATCCACCGGAATACTGACCGGATTCCGTCAGGTACGTGAACACTGCACGTACAACCCTCCATGAGTTCCTATAGCGGACACGGAGTGAGGCGGCGGACACACTGTCGGCCGGTGCGCGCGGCGGGGGTCACCGACTCCCCCCACCTGGGCCTTCCTCACGAGCACGGCCTGCCCGCGGGCGGGCGCAGGGCGTCCCGCACCTTCCCGCGCGGGGCTCACCCCGGTCCCCGGCGGGCGGATTCCCGGACGGCCGCTTTGTCTCCCCACTAGAGGAAGTTGCGTTCCGGTGCGTCAAAGGGGTTTCTGGCCGGTGCAAAAGCCATTACCTTCCTGATCTGAACCGGACAACAACGGCCGGGTGCCCACCCCTCCCCCGGGCACCCGGCCCGCTGGCGCGACGGCGCGCGCCTGTGCTTCACCCCGCCCCGTCACCACACGGAGGTATCGCGTGCACAGGAGATTCACCCGGCCTCTCGCGGCGCTCGCCTGCACCCTGCTCGCCGCCGCGGGCGCCCTCACCGCTCAGCAGAGACCCGCCGAGGCCGCACCCGCCGCGGCCGACGAGTTCCAGCAGGTCACCCTGGCCAAGGGGGTGGCCGAGACCGGTGAGCCCATGACCCTCGCCGTCCTGCCCGACCGATCAGTCCTGCACACCTCGCGCGACGGCACCCTGCGGCTGACCGACGCCGCGGGCACCACCAAGGTCACCGGCAAGCTCGACGTCTACTCCCACGACGAGGAGGGACTCCAGGGCGTCGGCGTGGACCCGGGCTTCACCAGCAACCGCTTCGTCTATCTCTATTACGCACCGAAGCTGTCGACCCCCGCGGGGGACGCCCCCGCGAACGGCTCGGCGGCCGACTTCGCACCGTACGACGGCGTCAACCGCCTCTCGCGCTTCGTGCTCAGGACCGACGGCACCCTGGACCTCGGTTCGGAGACGAAGGTCATCGACGTCCCCGCCAGCCGCGGTCTGTGCTGCCACGTCGGCGGAGACATCGACTTCGACGCCCAGGGCAACCTGTACCTCTCCACGGGCGACGACAGCAATCCCTTCGCGTCCGACGGCTACACCCCCATCGACGAGCGGGCGAACCGCAACCCCGCCTACGACGCCCAGCGTTCGGCGGGCAACACGAACGACCTCCGCGGCAAGGTGCTGCGCATCAAGGTCAACGCCGCCGGCGGGTACTCCATCCCGTCGGGCAACCTGTTCGCGCCGGGCACCGCGAAGACCAGGCCCGAGATCTACGCGATGGGCTTCCGCAACCCGTTCCGGATGTCTGTCGACAAGCCCACCGGCATCGTCTACCTCGGTGACTACGGCCCCGACGCCGGTACCGCGAACGCGGGCCGCGGGCCGGCCGGCCAGGTCGAGTTCAACCGGATCACCAAGGCCGGCAACTACGGCTGGCCCTACTGCACCGGCAACAACAACGCCTACGTCGACTACAACTTCGCCACGTCGACGTCGGGCTCGGCTTTCTCCTGCGCCGCCCCGAAGAACACCTCGCCGAACAACACCGGCCTGACCGACCTCCCCCCGGCCCAGGCCGCCTGGGTCCCCTATGACGGCGGATCCGTCCCCGAGTTCGGCAGTGGTTCCGAATCGCCCATGGCAGGCCCCGTCTACCGCTACGACGCGGCGTCGTCCTCGGCGGTCAAGTTCCCCCAGAGCTACGACGGCGACTTCTTCGCGGGCGAGTTCGGCCGCAGGTGGATCAAGCGGATCGAGCAGGGCTCCGACGGAACCGTCCAGTCGATCAACGCGTTCCCGTGGCAAGGGACCCAGGTCATGGACTCGGCCTTCGGGCCGGACGGCGCCCTGTACGTGCTCGACTACGGCACCGGCTACTTCAACGGGGACGCGAACAGCGCGGTCTACCGCATCGAGTACGTCACCGGAGGGCGCGCCCCGCTCGCCAAGGCGACCGCCGACCGCACTTCGGGCACCGCTCCCCTCGCCGTGAAGTTCTCCTCCGCCGGCAGCTCCGACCCGGACGGGGATCCGCTCACCTACGCCTGGAAGTTCGGCGACGGCGGCACCTCGACCGCCGCCCAGCCCGCACACACCTACACGGCGAACGGCCGCTACACGGCCGAGCTGACCGTCTCCGACGGGACGGGCAACACGGCGACCGCCTCGGTGCTCGTCACCGTCGGCAACACGGCACCGACGGTCACCCTCGACCTGCCCACCGACGGTTCCATCATCGACCCGGGCGCCGCGGTCCCCTTCAAGGTCACCGTCACCGACCCCGAGGACGGCGCGATCGACTGCTCCAAGGTCAAGGTGACCTTCATCGTCGGCCATGACAGCCACGGACACCCGCAGACCTCCGCGACCGGATGCTCGGGCACCGTGCAGACCATCGCCGACGGCGAACACGACCCCAACGCCAACATCTTCGGGGTCTGGGACGCCGAGTACACCGACAAGGGCGCGAACGGTCAGCCCGCCCTCACCACGCACGACCAGAACATCAGCCAGGGCAGCCAGCGCCAGGCCGAGCACTTCGGGGACTCCGCCGGGGTCCAGATCGTCGACAAGACGGCGGCACACGGAGGCAAGGCGGTCGGCCACATAGAGAACGGCGACTGGATCTCCTTCAAGCCGTACGTCCTGGCCAACGCCACCCGGATGACGGCCCGCATCGCCTCGGGCGGCGTGGGAGGAACCCTGGAGGTGCGGGCGGGCACGCCCACCGGCACCCTCCTCGGATCGGTGCAGGTCCCGGTCACCGGGGGCTGGGAGGCCTTCCAGAACGTGTCCGTGGACCTCACCAACCGTCCCGCCGGAACCACCACCCTCCACCTCGTCTTCAAGGGGGGCGGCGGATCCCTCTTCGACGTCGACGACTTCACCTTCACGACCGGTGGATCCACTGTGCGGACCGGCGCGATCACCGGGATCGCCGGCAAGTGCGTCGACGTCGCGTCGGGAGCCAGTGCCGACGGCACACAGATCCAGCTGTACGGCTGCAACAACACCGCCGCGCAGACATGGACCGTCGCCGCCGACAGCACACTGCGCGCACTCGGCAAGTGCCTGGACATCAGCGGCGCCGGCACGGCCGACGGCACGAAGATCCAGCTGTACGGCTGCAACAACACCGGAGCCCAGAAATGGGCACCGCAGTCCGACGGCACCCTGAGGAACCCCGCGACGGGCAAGTGCCTGGACGCGGCGGGAGGGGCCTCCGCGGACGGCACGAAGCTCCACCTGTGGACCTGCACCGCTTCCGCCAACCAGAAGTGGATCCTGCCATGAGCCGACGACTCCGGCGCCTTGCCTCCTGGGGCACCTGCGCCTTGCTGAGCACCGCCATGCTGCCCGCGGCGGCCACCGCCGCCGCTGCCGGGACGGACGCACGACTGGCCGCGTCCCCCGTGGTGGCCGCCGCGGCCGACCCCGCGTACGACGTACTGGTCTTCTCGAAGACCGCCGGCTTCCGCCACTCCTCCATCGACGAGGGTGTCACCGCCCTGCGCCAGCTGGGCACGGCCAACAACTTCACCGTGACCGCGACCGAGGACGCGGCGGTCTTCACCCCCGCCGGCCTGGCCGGCTACGAGGCCGTCGTCTTCCTCTCCACCACGGGCGACGTGCTCAACGCCTCGCAGCAGACCGCCTTCGAGGGCTACATCCAGGCCGGTGGCGGATACGTCGGCATCCACGCCGCGGCCGACACCGAGTACGACTGGACCTGGTACGGCGGCCTGGCGGGCGCGCTCTTCCGGTCGCACCCGCAGATCCAGCCCGCCACCGTCACGGTCGAGGACCGGGCGCACGACGCCACCGCCCACCTCGGCAGGACCTGGCAGCGCACCGACGAGTGGTACGACTACCGCACCAACCCGCGCACCACCGCACACGTCCTGGCCTCACTCGACGAGTCCACCTACAGCGGTGGAGGCATGGGCGCCGACCATCCGATCGCATGGTGCAAGGACTACCAGGGCGGGCGCGCCTTCTACACCGGCGGCGGTCACACCGAGGACTCGTACGCCGACCCGGTCTTCCGCCGCCATCTCCTCGGCGGAATCCGCTGGGCCGCGCGCCTCACGGAGGCCGACTGCCGCCCCGAGACGGGCTACACGACGCTGTACGGCGGCTCCGGCACCACCGGATGGAAGCAGGCCGGCCCCGGTTCCTTCGGCGAGAGCGACGCCACGCTCACCTCCCGCGGCGGCCTCGGTCTGTTCTGGTACCAGGCCAAGGAGTACAAGGCGTACTCCCTGAAGCTGGACTGGCGGCAGGCCGGTGACGACAACTCCGGTGTCTTCGTGGGCTTTCCGGCCTCCGACGATCCGTGGTCGGCCGTCGACAACGGATACGAGATCCAGATCGACGCGACGGACACTCCGGACCGCACCACGGGATCCGTCTACGGATTCAAGTCGGCCGATCTCGCCGCACGCGACGCGGCACTGAACCCGCCGGGTGAGTGGAACACCTACGAGATCCGGGTCGAGGGCGAACGCCTCCAGCTCTTCCTCAACGGGCAGAAGATCAACGACTTCACCAACACCGATCCCGCCCGCAGCCTCCAGCAGGGTCACATCGGACTGCAGAACCACGGCACCGACGACGACGTGTCCTTCCGCAACATCCGCATCAAGGAACTCGGGAGCACCCCGGGACCGAGAGAGGGTGCCATCACGGGAATCGGCGCCAAGTGCGTGGACGTGTCGAACGGATCCAGTGCCGACGGCACGCAGATCCAGCTGTGGACGTGCAACCAGTCGGCGGCCCAGAGGTGGACGGTGGGCACGGACGAGACGATCCGCGCACTCGGCAAGTGCCTGGACATCAGCGGCGGCGGCTCGGCCGACGGCACGAAGATCCAGCTGTACGGCTGCAACAACACCGGAGCCCAGAAGTGGGTCCCCCAGGCCGACGGCACCCTGAAGAACCCTCAGTCGGGCAAGTGCCTGGACGCGTCGGGCAACTCCACGGCGGACGGCACCAGACTCCACCTCTGGGCGTGCCACACCGGCGCCAACCAGAAGTGGGCCCTGCCCGGCTGACGTTCCACCGACTCCGTCGTCACCGCGGGAGGCGGTGACGACGGATGCCGGCCTCGGTTGCGGGCCGGTGACGGCGGCGGGGCGTGACGCCGAAGCGCCCCGCCGCCGTTCCCCGAAGCGCCCCTCCGCCGTTCCTCCCGTCCGGCGGAGTCACGAAAGGTCCGCCACCTGCCTGCCGAGGTCGCGCTCCACGCCGTCCGGCTGCTGCAGGCCGCCGTCGAGGAGCCGCTTCACCCGGTGCATGTTCTCGGGCCTGCCGGAGGTGCCGAAGAACGCTGCCAGCGCCGCACCGAACTCCTCGACCGGAGGCTGGGTCCCGGCGTCGACGAGCTCCTTCGTCTTCCGGAGCGCCACCGTGTCGAAACCGGCGATCCGGCGGGCGAAGGTGTCGACGAACTGCTCCAGTTCCGGTCCCGGAAGGACGCGGTTGACATATCCGTACGCCGCCGCGAGGTCTGCGGGGAAGTCGTCGGAACCCAGCAGGATCTCCAGGGCCCGCGACCGCCCGACCAGACGGGGCAGCCGGCCGGTGGGGTTCCCGCCGGGGACGGACCCGATCCCCACCTCGAAGTGCCCGAGGATGGCGTCCGGTCCGGCGAAGCGGATGTCGGTCGCCAGGACGAACTCGCTGCCGGCGCCACGGGCACGGCCGTTGATCTCGCTGACGGTGACGCACGGCACCCTGCCGAGCCGGTACATGTTGTCCGCGTACGGGTGCAGGCCCGAAGGCGCCGGCTTCATGGCGGCCACGCGCGAGCGGTCCGACAGCATGTCCCAGTGCGCCATGAAGAAGTCCGGGTTGGCACTTCTGAACACGACGACCGACAGCTCGGGGTCCTGCTCGATACGGGTGATCAACTCGGCGAGTTGCTCGACCGAGTCGGGGTCCATCAGGTTGATCTCTCCGTTGGAGAAGGTCACCCTCCAGTAGGACGGGCTGACTTCCTGGACGGCGAACTGCTCGTCTGTGCTCATGGGACCGGTCCTTGTGGGATTGGGGACGTACACGGGCCACGGCCTCGCTCGAGGCCACGTCCCGGAGGTGCCTCCGTGCGGGGCCGTCTCCGCACCGCTCCGGTTCACGCGCGGCCTCTGGAACGCGCCGGGTACGACCGTGGAGGGCGGTGCGCGAAGCGTTGGCGCCCGGTCCCGCCAGATCATCCGGAAGCCCGAGTTGTCAGTATTTCACTGGTTTCGTGGGCACGCATCCGGCTCGGCCGCCGCGCCCTCCCGCGCCCGCGCGGCGCGGGCCGCCTTCCTTGGCCGCCGGGTGCCTCCGACCGGTCCCCGGGGAGCGGGACGCGCCCGTCCCGGTGCGTCAGAGGACACGTCGGATACGGATCGGCCCCCGGGCCTCGGCCGGCTCCACCGGGCGGCCCGCCTGGGTGATCTCCACCTCGCCGGCCGCGACGAGTCTCCGGGCCGCGGCTCGGGCCGGCTCCATGAGCGCGCGCCAGCCGTCGCCGTCGCCTTCGTAGACCGCCCGCGCGGCGTCGGAGGGGCAGATCGTGGCACCCGGACGACGGCGGCCCAGCAGCTCCAGGATGGTCCGCTCCAGGCGTCTGGCCGTCCGGTCCTCGATGTCCGTCACTCCGCCAGTGTCGCAGCGTCGTACCGGCGGCGCCGGGAGCCGGGGCGAGGTCCGCCCGGCTCGGCACGTCTCACAGGTCCAGGACCACCGGCCCGGACGGCGTGGAGCAGCAGATGAGGACGTTGCCCTCGGCCGGCGGCTCGACCGGTCCGGGCTCGTAGTCCACGGCCCCGGAGAGCAGGCCCAGTTCGCATGTGTGGCAGACACCCGTGCGGCACGACCACCGGACGGGGACGTCGCACGCCTCGGCGAGTTCCAGGAGCGACCCCTGGTCCTTCTCCCAGCGGACCGTCAGCCCACTGCGTGCGAAGGAGACAGGTGTGCCGTCCTGCGGCATGCCGTCCGGCCGGTGCGGCGCACGGCCCGGTCCGGGCTGCGCCACGCCGGGCGTGAGGCCGGCGCCGGACCCGAATGTCTCCGTGTGGACGCTGCGCGCGTCGAGACCCGCCTCGCCCAGTGCTTTCGAGGCCTCGCTCATGAAGGCGGCGGGTCCGCAGATGTACACGTCGGCTCCACCGGGGAGCTCCAGGTCCTGGATCCGCCCGGCGGAGAGCCTGCCGGTCTCGTCGTAGTCCGTCCCTGCCCGGTCCGTGCCGGCCGGCTTGCTGTAGAAGATCCTCGTATGGGCGTCGGGCAGGTCCCGCAGCAGACGGCGGGCCTCCTGGGCGAACGGGTGCTCGGTGCCGTCGTGGGCACCGTGGAGCCACCAGACGGGCCGCGGTGACCGTTCGTGCGCGAGGGCGTGCAGCATGGCCATCACGGGTGTGACCCCCACTCCGGCGGACATCAGCACCACCGGGTCACTTCCCGGCACGAGCCGGAAGCTGCCGCGGGGTGCAGCGACGTCGAGGGTGTCCCCGACTCCGACGGAGTCATGGAGCCGGGTGCTGGCCGAGCCGTGCGGTTCGCGCTTGACGCTGATGCGGTAGGCGTCGGCGCCGGGTTCGCCGGACAGCGAGTAACTCCGGATCAGTGGAACGCCGCCGCCCTCGGGGGCGAGCCGCACCGTCAGGAACTGCCCCGGCGCGGCAGCCGGCAGTGCCGAGCCGTCCGGTGCCGAGAGGTAAAGCGATCGGACCGTCCGGCTCTCCGCCCGGACCGCCGTGACGGTCAGGGGGCGGAAGCCCGGCCATCCGGGCGCGGGGGACGCCGCGGCCTCGCTCAGCCCCACGGCGCCTGTGGAGCCCGCCGCACCCTCGCCGTCCGCCGCCTCCAGCAGCGCCCGCATCGACCCCTGCCAGCCGGGGCTGAGGGCGGGGATGCGCAGCGCGCGCTCGACCTGCTCGCGGGTGTGTCCGGGGAGATAGAGCACCCCGTCGATCTCCTCGATGGTCATCCGCTCGGGCCCCGGGGCGACCTTGACGATCTCCTGACCGGCCTCGATCTCGCCCTCCCGCAGGACTCGCATGTAGAAGCCCGGCCGCCGGTGGGCGACCAGCAGTGCGGCCATCCGGGGCTCACCCACGCGCAGTCCCACTCGGTAGCACGTGACGCGCGGCTGGGTGACTTCGAAGAGGGCCTCGCCGATGCGGTACCTGTCCCCGACGCACACCTGGTCGTCGGGCAGGCCCTCGACGGTGAGGTTCTCCCCGAACCCACCGGCGTCGAGGTCGCCGCGCCCGAGCTGTCTCTTCCAGAAGTCGTAGGAGGCGACCTGGTAGACCAGCACGGCGCGTTCCTCACCCCCGTGTCCGCCGAGGTCGCCCTGGCCGTCGCCGTCGATGTTGAGGCGGCGCACCATCCGCGGACCGCTGACGGGCCGCTTGTAGACGCCTGTGTGCACGGTCCGGCCGCGCCACGGCACGTCCGCGGGCATTCCGACGTTGATGGAGACCAGCCTGCCCATATCGCTCCTCCTTACCTCCGGTGGAGGCGAGGCCGTCGCGGGTCACGGCTGACGTCGGCTGAAGCGCGGACGGCCGAGCCGGGCGTGCCGGAGGGGCCGCCCGTTCCCCGCGTGGGACGCCGGAACGGGGCCCCGTGGCGACCAGGGGGTCAGATCACTCCTGTCACGTTAAGCCCGCTCACGGTGGGCGGCAACAGCCTCGGCCGGGCGGACGGACGAGGACGGGCCGGAGGCCGCCTCCCGCACGGCACACGGGCGGAGCGAGGCGGCGGCCCGCCTCCGTCCCGCCGTTCGTCTTCCACCCGCCGTCGGCCTACCTTCGCCGTCAGCCTTCCTTCGCCGTCAGGCCGCTGAGTGCCCGCTCGACCGCCTGCTGTACGAGGACGTCCTCACGCCTGGTGCGCCGTGCACGCCGTCGGCGCGCGAGGACGACCGTCACGGCGGTGCCCGCGACCAGCACGAGGACCAGCAGCACGGGCGTCCACGGGACCGCCCACCCGTGAGCCGTGACCTCGACCGGATCGAGCGGTGTGACGGACCCGGACGCGTCGGTGAGCGAGGGCGTGAGGGTCACGGTCGCGGCGAGCCTGAATGCGGGTACGACGCCGTGGACGGGCACCGTCACGTGGCGGCTCTCGCCCGGCAGCAGCCCGGGCGGCGCGGGGATGGGGGCGGCCCCGGTCCGGAACCAGCCGAACGGGCCGGAGACGGAGGCCTTCTGCCGTCCGGACAGGATGGTGTTCCCCGTGTTGTGGATCGTGTAGCTGAGGGTGGCGTCGCCCTTGCCGAACGGGTTGAGCGAGCCCTCGTAGTCCACGTGGGCGTCCTCGATCGCGAGGTGCGGCTTGAGCGCGCCACCGACCCGAAGTTCGATCCGGATCCCGAGACGGCGTTCCACGTTGATGCCCTGAGCGACGTCGGGCTGCTTCAGGGAGGTGAGAATGCCGCCGACGTAGTCTCCGGGCGTGGCGTCGGCGGGCACGTCCGCCGTGAACGGGATGTCGGCGGTCCTGCCGGGCGCGATCCTGACGGTGGTGACCCCGGAGCGGATCCAGGCGCCGACTCCGACGGACTTCTTGTCCCTGGTGAGCAGGTCGAGCTGTCCCGTGCCGGTGGTGTAGCCGTCGGCGGCGTAGACGGCGAGTTCGAGTGACGTTCTGCCGTGGTTGGCGACGACCATGGAGTCCTTGATCTGCCCGCCGGGGTTGACGGCGTGGCTGAAGCTGGACCGGTCGTCACCGTAGCTGTTCGTACCGGTACGCACCGTCCAGGTGGCGTCGCCGTCTGCGGCGCGGGCGGCGCCCGCTGACAGGCCGGCGAACGCGAAGGCGGCGAGCAGCGCCGGCACGACGATGCGGGCGAGGCTCCGGCTGGGGGCGGATCGGTGCGTGACGGGCACGTGCATGTGGGGTTCTCCTGGAACGGGAGGCGGGACAGGCCCCGGAGAGGGCCTGCCCCGCCGGTGGAACGGGTTCGATCAGCTGCTCAGCGCGGTGATGGTGAGGGTGGCGCGGTAGGCACCCTTCTGCACGCTGTCCGGAATCTTCAGATCCAGGTCGGCGCCGAGGCGGGCCGAGCCGCGGGCGTGGCCCTGCTCGGCCGAGCCGAGGCCGCGCGAGACCGACAGGCCCTTGCCCTTGTCGTCGTAGCCGGATGCCACGGGGTCACCGGCCCTGGCACCCGCGCCGCCGTCGAGGACGTACGGGGTCCATCCGAGGCCGGCGCCGGAGAACGTCTTGCCTGCGTCCTGGAAGTCGCTCACGTTGGCCGAGACCGACCACGGGGAGAGCGAGCGGCGGCTGTCCGAGACGAGGAGCGGGTTGATCCTGCCCGTGGCCTCGAAGTGGTCGCCGTTGCGCTCCTTGGCGGTGCCGAGGTCGACCAGGCCGTTGTAGCCGTCGATCGTCCAGCCGAACTCACCGGGAGCCGGGTTCGGCACGTTGACCTGGAGGGACTGGCCGTCACCGTGGTACGGGTGCACCGTGACCTTGTCGACGATCGAGCCGACCGGCTGGTTCTCCGGCGTGTTGTTGCACCAGTTGCCGTTCTCGACGGACGGGTTCGGCGCGGCGCACGTGCCGCTGCGGACGTCCTCGAGGACCAGCTTGTCGGCCCTGACCTGGACCTTGACGTAGCTGCGGACGTGCTCCTGGTTCTCCACGGAGTTGTACCAGTGCTTGTCGGGGTCCAGCGGGTCCGGGCCGGTCCCATTGGGGTCCTTGTCACCGGGGTTCGGCTTCTCGATGTCGTAGTACTTCGAGCCGGACGCCGTGTTGGCCGTCACGTAGAGGACGCCGCCGGGGCCCGGGTACACCTCGGCCGCGCCGGGCTGCTCCGCGGGGTCGGCCTTCCGGCCGTTCTTGATGAGGTAGCTGCGGGAGTAGCTGTGGTCATGACCCTGGAGGACCATGTCGACTCCGAGGTCGGAGAAGGCGGTCGTGAAGTCCTGGCGCCGGATCCTGTTGTCGTTGTCCTTGGAGTGGTCGGCGGCCGAGTAGATGGAGTGGTGGTAGACGAGCACCTTCCACTTCGCCTCGGAGCCGTGCTTGTTGATGACGTCGGTCACGTACTTGACGTGGGCCTCGTCGCCGCCACCGCCCGAGGAGGGGTTGTAGCTGTTGCTGTTGAGGTCGATGAACAGGACGTCCTTGTGGATGAACCAGTAGTCACCGCCCGACTTGCTCCCGGTCGGGTTCCCGTTGTCGTAGTACGGGGCCGATCGATCGGTGTTCGGGGTGAAGTGGTGCTGCTCGTACGCCTTGCCGCCGACGTCGTGGTTGCCGATCGTGGCGACCAGCGGGTACTGACGGAGCTGGTCGGGCGCCAGGAAGGAGTTCCACTGGGCTTCGTTGTTGGCGCTCTCGACGTGGTCACCGCCGGAGACCAGAAGTTCGGCGTCCGGGTTGGCCGAGGTCGCGATCCTGAGGGTGTCCTCCCAGCCGGCCTGGTCCTTCAGCGCGTTCCCGGAGGCACCGATCTGCGGGTCGCCGAGGAACAGGAAATCGTAGTCGCCCTCGAAGTCCTGCGTCTTGAAGGAGTAGACCGGCGACCAGTTGCCCTGGGAACCGACACGGTAGGAGTATGCCGTGTTCTCCTTGAGGTTGGTGATCGTGGCGTGGCGGTTGAAGCCACCGCCGGCGGTGGTGTTCGCCGCGCCGGTGGCGGCGAAGGAGGCCGCACTGGGCGGGAGTTCGCCGTTGACGAGTTCCGCGGTCGGGGAGACCTGGAGCGTCTGGGCCGTGTCGGCCGACGAGTACCACGTCACCGTGCGCTGGGTCTCGTTCGCGCCGACGCCGAGAATGATGCCGGTGAGTGCCGCGGGCTCGGCGGCGGTGGCGGGGGACGCCAGTCCGCTGCCGAGCGCGACGGACACGCCCAGGAATGCCGCGGTGACCCCGGTGGCCACGCGGCGCCGCACAAGCCCGGAGGCCTGTGTCGAGGTGCTCAAATTCATCGAGTCTTCGTTCCTTTTGTGCACGGGGTGTGCATGTGATGACCTCGTAAAGGTGCTGTGCCCCGGTGAACGCATCGCGAATTCAGTCTCCGTTCCGGCTGAACTTCGCGATCAGCCGCAAACCGTCCGACCTGCGGTGATGTCAGGAATCACGCGCCGAGGAGACGTTGCACGCACCACACCGTCCCCATGACCGCCACCCCCGCCGAGACCGCCGCCGAAACCCGGAGTCCGGCCGCCGGGGCACGTCTGCGCAGCAGCACCAGCAGGGGGAAGACGACGGCGATGATGGTCAACTGCACTACTTCGATACCGACGTTGAACACCAGCAGGGACCACAGCAGCGTCCACGACCAGGCCTCGTCGATGCCCAGCGCACCCGCGAAGCCCAGGCCGTGCACGAGCCCGAAGCAGAACACGACACCGAGGCGCGTCCAGCCCGCGCGGTCCAGGCTGAAGTGCCCGTCCCCTGACGGTTCGAGAGCCGTGGCGTCGCCGCCCGTCCTCCGGATCCGCCAGAGGTACCAGCCCGCGACCACGGCGATCGACAGGGCGATCACGGGTTCCACGGCGCGCGCGGGGACCTCGACCAGGCCGAGGGCGGCGAGCATGAAGGTCACCGAGTGTGCGAGCGTGAAGCTCGTGGCAGCGAGCACGATCTCGCGCGGCCGCCGCGACCCGACGATGAGCGCCAGCAGGAACAGGATGTGGTCGATCCCGCTCAACAGGTGCTCGGCACCGAGGCGGAAGAACTCCCAGAAGCGCTCGAACCGCGTCTGTGCCGTCGAGAAGGACGGGTGAGCGGCATCGAGCGCGGCACTGCCCGAGTGGCCGTCGATCGCGTACGTGACGATCGTCTTGGTGCCCTTGACGAATCCCTCGGCATCGGGGAACAGCCCGCTGCGCACTTCGTGTGCCCGGCTGCCGCCCGCACAGGCCCAGTCGACCACCAGCCCGGCGTACGGCACGCCCTCGCGCCGTCCCATGGTGAAGCCGCCGCTCTGCCGTGGTGCGCAGTCGACGCCGTCCGACGTCAGCGCGAAGTGCGTGCCGACATAGGCCATCGCCGATTTCGCGTGGGCGTCCAGCGCCGCCGCCTGCCCCGCCGTGTCACCCGACTCGAATGCCGCGGTGCCGGCCCGGAACAGCGGGTCGTCCTTCTCGGAGTCCGCGGCGGACACGACGAAGAGGTCGTACTCGAGCTCCAGTGACGTGCGTATGCGGCCGTCGTCCCGGGACGTCACGTCGGCGTAGACGGTCGAGGTGAACCCATGGGCGGACGCCGGCTGGGCGGCGGTGCTCAGGATGGCGATCAGTACCGCGGCGACACCCACGAGGGTGCGGCGGACGTGCTGTGACATGGTGCTCCTTCAGGTCGCCTGTGCACGCTGCATGCCACGGATGAACGGAAACCGGCTGCTCAGCGAACCGTGGAACAACATGCGCGAGAACGGCACCGGAGGAGGAAGCGGGCACGGAATCGGATAGCAGGATGGAGCCGCACCATCCACACCACCCGGAGGACGATCGCCTTGCGCCCCCACCTTCCGTTCGTCGCCGCACTGGCGGCCGCCGCCGCGCTGGCCGCCGGATGCGGCTCCGGCGACGCGTGGTCACGACCGCATCCGGAACCCGTCGCCGTCGGCACCCTCGGCCCGGAGTTCGTCGACCGCGCCTCACCACCCGCCCCCGAGGCGACCGTCACGCCGCAGCCCGGCTCCTGGAGTGGGGTGCACCCCTCGAAGGACTACCGCGTGGTGCTGCTCACCGCGGGCGACGACCGTCCGACGAAGGCACTCGTGAAGGCCGTCGACGACTGGGCGGACGACGAAGACGTCGATCTCAGGACGGTGGCCGCCGACTCCCCGGCCGACTACATAGCGAGCATCGTCGAGGCCATGGACATGGATCCGGACCTCATCGTCACAGCGGGGAACGACCTGATCGATCCCCTCGCGACGGTCACCCCGAACCACCTGGACCAGCCGTTCCTCGTGGTGGGCGCGGAGCTGGCCGAGCCCACCCAGAACGTGACGGCGGTCGACTGGTCCGGCGCGTCGTTCCGGGGCGAGGGCCTCGGCATGTCCTCGACGTACGACGCCGCCTCCTTCACCGCGGCACGCTGCGCCGCGGCCGTCAGAGCGGGTGTCGCGGCCGTGCTCAGCGACCTCACCGGGATAGTGGTCTGGCTCGACGCGCACTGACGGACGCCCCGGCCGGACGGCCACCGACGCTCCGGACCGAGTCGCCACGGCTGTCCCGCGAACTCCTCGATACGCGCCAACTCGGCGCCGGATGCTTGATTTTGTTCGTAACGCAGTTCTTTCGAGCATCTATTGACATGCAACTGGCGTCACGGCCAGAGTCGTCCCCGCCAGTGCTGCCGGTCGACGCATCGAGGAGTGTCCCGCCATGCCCAGAATCCCCGCCGTCTCACGCCGCTTGCTGCTCGGAGGAACACTGGCCACCGGGGCCGCCGCGGCGGGCCTCCGCCCCGGCTCGGCCGCTGCCGCGGAAGCGGTACCGGCGGAAGCGGCTGCCGCCGCCACCCCGGGACGCCGTCCGGGCCAGAAGTCGATGATCAACGTGCCGTTCGAGCCGCACAGGACGGTCCGGGTCGGTGTGATCGGGCTCGGCAACCGGGGCTCCGGCATGACCACGGGCTGGTCCGTGGTTCCCGGTTGTGTCGTCACGGCCGTCTGCGACATCCGAGCGGACCGCGCCGCGCGCACGGCCGACGCCCTGGTCGCGGCGGGCAAGCCCCGCCCCGCCGAGTACGGCGGATCGGCGGAGGCGTACACCGAGATGCTGCGGCGGGACGACATCGACCTCGTCTACGTCGCCACCCCGTGGGAGTTCCACTTCGAACAGGGCAAGGCCGCTCTCCTGGCCGGGAAGCACGCGGTCGTCGAACTGCCCGTCGCGACCGAACTCCACGAACTCTGGGACCTCGTGGACACCTCGGAGCGCACTCGCAGAAACCTGATGTTGTCGGAGAACTGCAGCTACGGCCGCAACGAGCTGGCGATGCTGAAGATGGCGCACGAAGGACTCTTCGGGGACGTCACGAACGGCCACGGCGGCTACCTCCACGACCTTCGTGAGCTGCTCTTCTCGGACACGTACTACACCGACGCGTGGCGGCGGCGCTGGCACACCCGGAGCACCGCCTCCTTCTACGCCATGCACGGACTGGCGCCGATCGCCGCCGCGATGGACATCAACCGGGGCGACCGGATGACGACGCTCAAGGCCACGGCGACCGCTCCGAAGGGGCTCGCCGACTACCGGGAACGCTTCGTGCCCAGGTCGCACCCGTCGTGGCGCGAGACGTACATCAACGGCGACCTGGTCAGCTGCGCGATCGAGACGGCCAACGGCAGGACCATCAGGGCCGAGCACGACGTGAGTTCGCCCCGCCCGTACAGCCGGATCAACTCACTCGCCGGCAGCCGCGGCATCTTCGAGGACTACGCCGGCACGTCGGCGACCGGCGGACGCATCTACGTCGAACCGGATCACGGCGGCCATTCCTGGCGGGACTTCGACACCTACCTCAAGGAGTTCGACCACTGGCTCTGGAAGAAGATCGGCGACGACGCCGCGAACAACGGCGGCCACGGCGGCATGGACTACGTACTCCAGTGGCGCACCGTGCAGCTGATGCGCGCGGGACTGGTGCCGGACATCGACGTGTACGACTCGGCCTCCTGGTGCGCACCGGTCCCACTGAGTGTCATGTCCCTGGAAAAGAAGGGCCGCCCGGTCGCGGTCCCGGACTTCACGCGAGGCAGCTGGGTCAACCTCCGCTCCGGCCTCGACTCGCGCAGCACGGACATGCCGCCCGTGTCATGAGCTTCCGACGCGGCCGCGTCTCCCCCGCTCACCCGCTCTTCCCCCACTGCCCCACGCCCCTCTGTGAATCGAAGGAGCACGTGATGAGACCAGCACAACGGTTCGCTTCGCTCAGAACACTGGCGGCGGCGGTCGCGGCGGCCGGCGTGACGGCCCTCATGCCGGCCCAGGCGACGGCGTCCGCCCAGGACGTCCCGCCGGCAGCCGCGGCCACCGAGGTGACCATCGCACCCGTGGACCTCGAAGGGCCGACCGTCTCCGCAGTGACGGTCACCGTCAAGAACCCCGGTCCCCAGCGCCTTCGGTCGCTCCAGGTCGCCTTCTCCGGGCCGAAGGGCTGGGCGGTCCAGCCGTCCGTGCGCAGCGTCGACGGTACGCTCGGGGCCGGCGCGTCGGCCGAGGCGTCCTTCCGGATCCAGGTCCCGGAGAGGCGCCCCGGGTTCGTCATCCGTACGTTCACGGCGACCGCGACCTACCGGGGCGGGGACGGCCGCGGCACGGCGACCGGCATCCGCACCGAGCGCTCCGGCTCCCCGCAGGCGAATCTGGCGGCGGCGTACAACAACGTCGGCATCACCGACGAGTCGGCGACCGGACCGGGCGACTACGACGGCGAGGGGAACAGCTTCTCCGCTCAGCGGCTGGCGGCGGCCGGACTGACGCGCGGCGCGAAGGTCGACGCACTGGGAGCCGAGCTGACCTGGCCGGACGTGGCCGCGGGCACGAAGGACAACGTGTCCAGCGGGGGCCAGGCGGTGAAGGTCGCCGGGAAGGGCGGCAAACTGGTCTTCCTCGGCTCGGGTGTCACGAGCGGCGCGACGGGGACCGCCACCGTGTACTACACCGACGGCACGTCGAGCAGCGGGACGTTCGGCTTTCCCAACTGGTCCTTCGACCCGGCCGACGCGCACGGCGCCACGCTGGTGAGGTCGACGGACGGGCGCAACCGTCCGGACGGCTACGGCAACGCCACGGTGGAATACCGGGTGTTCGCCCACTCGATTCCACTCGACCCCTCCAGGTCGGCCGAGTTCGTGGTCCTGCCCGCCAATGCGAACATCCACATCTTCGACATGGCGATCGCTCCGTGAGCGGGTGACACCGCGGATGCGACGAGCGGTCGATCCGCGGCGGCACGCTCCCCGGGACGGATGGCACGGCCCGCACGTCCCGGGGAGATCGGCCACGCCATCCACTCAGCGGAGGGCCATCCGGCCGGCCACACGGGGCGCACTCGTATCTCCACGCGGTCCGGCCGGCGATGCACGTCCCTTCCCACCCCCGAGGCCGATCGGAGACGTACTCGGGGGTTCGCTCAGACCCGCACCGAAGTCGCGTGGCGGTGCCCGATCCCGTGCTCGTTGAGCGGGCCCGTGCTCAGACCGCGTCGGCGGCACTCCGCCAGCAGAGCGGGGAGCGCGCCCAGCGTCGCCCGCCATGCGCCCGGCGCACTCCACCCGTCCGCGTCGTGCAGCAGCACGGTGCCACCGCCGGACAGGTCCGCGAGGACCGAGGCCTCCACCGACCGGGCGTCGGCGTCCGCCGTCCAGTCACGGCCCCACGACGACCACAGCACCGGACGCAGCCCCGCGCGGCGGGCGGCGGCCAGGCGGCCGCCGCTGAGGATCCCGTACGGGGGCCGGTACCACTGCGGGTCCGTCCCGCAGATCCTGCGCACCGCGTCGGCCGTCCGGGCGACCTCGCGGGCGTCGCGCAGCGGCGCGGGGAACCAAGGGCGGTCGTGATGCCACCCGTGAACCGCGACCTCGTGCCCCGCCGCCACCAGGGCCCGGCCGAGGGCGGGATGGTGCTCCAGCGACTCGCCGACGACGAAGAAGGTGGCCCGCACGTCGTGATCGGCCAGGGCGCGCAGGAAGTACGGGGTGCTGGCCGGATCCGGCCCGTCGTCGAAGGTCAGCGCCACGTGGTCGGGGCGTCCGCGGCCGTCGAGCCCGGGGCTGAGCCTCCTGCGCACAGGGGGCAGCCAGGTGGCGGCAGGCCCGATGTGCCAGGCCGCCAGCAGGCCGGACGCGCACGCCGCCACGCCGGCCGCACGGCCCGCACTTCCGATGGCACCACGTCTCACCATCGCTGTGCCTCCTTTCCCGACACCAGGGGTGACCGGCTCAGATGTACGCACGCGAACGCGATGAGCAGGAGCGAAGCCAGCTCCGGAAGCACCCGCCAGCCGAGGGAGATGCTCTCGTCGAACAGCGAGACGCCCAGGATGACGCTCAGCAGTGAGTCGCCGAGCGTGAGCGCGGGCTGTGACGCGGCGAGCGATCCGGCCCGCAGGGTCGCCTGCAGCATCAGGAAGGAGGCCAGGCCGACGGCGGCGCCCGTGTAGAGCTGCCACGCGGTGAACAGGTCTCCCGGCCCGTCGGGCAACAGGCCCAGTGTGTCCTTGATCAAGGCCGCGGTGAAGGAGAACCCGATGGCGGTCACCGTACCAAGCACCGCAGCCCGGGCGGAGCCCTTCCGCCGTATGCCCACGATGATCAACGCGGCCGACACTGCCGCCGCGGGCACGGCGCTGACCAGCCATCTCCCCGGCGGCACGGTTTCCGTGCCACCGCCCGGACCGGCGAGCAGGAGGAAGGCCGCCAGACCCAGCGCCATCGCGAGGAAGGCCGCCCAGGTACCGGCTCCCGGCGGCCACCGGAACACGACCGCGGCCAGGATCAGCGTGAACAGGAGTTCCGTCGTCATCACGGGCTGCACCACCGCCAGCGGGCCGGCCGCCAGGGCGAGCGCCTGTGCCACACCCGAGACGGCGAGCAGCCCCGCACCCCAGCGCCAGACCCGGAGCCGGACGAAGCCGAACCGGCCGGCCGGGCGGCCCCCGACGGACGCGGACCCGTCGGTCGCCGCGGCACGGCGCTGGAGGACGGAGGCCGCCGCGTTCCCCAGTGCGGCCACCAGGGCCAGCACGACACAGAGGACGATCATGTGCCGCCGCCGCGCCGGGCCGGGCGGCCGGGCATCGGCTCAGCCAAAGCGCATGGCCAGCCTGCGAAAGAGATTCGGCGCCATGCCCTGCACCCGGGCGGGCGCGCCCAGCCAGCGCGGCACGGTGATCTGGTCCCGTCCGCCGGCCAGCGCTTCCTCGACGGCCGCCGCGACCCGCCCGGCTGGCACCGGCCGCGGCCAGGAGCGTGTGTAGGGGGCATCGCGGCGGGCGAAGAACGGTGTCGCCACGGGCCCTGGCTGCACCAGGCAGAGCTGGACTCCCGTGCCCTGGAGTTCGTAGCGCAGGCTCTCCGCGAAGGGGATCAGCGCCCCCTTCGTCGCCGCGTACGCCGCTTCGCCACGCACGCCGTACCGTCCCGCGACGGAGCCCAGCAGGACGAGCCGGCCCGAACCGCGGGCCACCATCTGCGGCAGGACGAGACGGACGAGGTGGAGCACGGCACAGACGTTGACGTTCACCAGGCGGTCGATGGTGGCGGGTGTCATGTCCGTGTACGCGCCTGCCCAGCCGAGCCCGGCCGCGGCGACGAGGGCGTCCACTCTGCCGCTGTGCGCCAGTGCCGCCTCGGCGAGCCTCCGGCAGCCCTCCTGGGAGCCCAGGTCCATCGGCAGCGCGGTTCCGGCAGTACGGGCGGCGACCGCTCCGAGCCGGTCCTCGTCCCGCCCGCTCAGCAGCAGTTCCCACCTGCCGTCGGCCGAGAGGCGTGACGCGACCTCCGCACCGATCCCGGACGAGGCACCGGTGATCAGCACGACCCGCCGTCCGCTGCGGGCAGGCCGCCCGGCCCCGGGCGCCGCGTCGCCGGCTGCGGGGTTACTGCGAGGTGGGGGGCTCGCGCGCATGGGCTTTCCGTCCTCCGTCGCCGCCGACAGGCGAGCTCCTCTCCGAGCCCGCCGACACCGGACCGTCCTGACTCATCCTTCATGGAACGGACCCACCGGCAAACGCGCGTGACCGCTTCGGGCTAACGACGTGACCTGTCCGGATGTGGCACACCTGCCGTTCTGCGAGGAATATTCAGGAATGAGCAGGTTCCTGCTAGTCAGTGCCAGCATGGGTGCGGGACATGACGCCGTCGCGCACGAACTGGCCGGGCGGTTGCGCGCCGCCGGCCACCGAACCGCGTACGTGGACTTCCTGGACATGCTGCCCGCAGGTGGCGGCCGCGGGATGCGCGCCGCCTACCGCACGGCCGTACGCCGCTGCCCGTGGGCCTACGAGGCGGTCTACTCGGCGTTCTTCCGTGACCGGGGGGCTCGGGTACCGGGCGGGTGGAGGGGCTGGGCGCCGGACACGGGGCCGCTCGCCGCCGCCCTCGCGTCCCGTCTCCTCCGCGTCGTCGGCCAGTGGCGGCCGGACGCCCTCGTGCCGACCTTCCACCAGGCCGCCCAGATCACCGGGCGGCTCCGTACCGCCCACGCCACCGGCTGCCCGCCCAGCGCGGTCGTGGTCACCGACTTCGCCGTGCACCGGCAGTGGCTCCATCCGGGGAACGACCTGCACCTGTGTCTGACGGACACCGCCGCGGAACGGGTCCGCGCGTCGACCGGGCGCCCTGCGGAGGTGTGCGGTCCGGTCGTCCCGGCGGCCTTCACCGCGGCCGCCCGGCCGCGTCCGGGCGGACAGCCGCCGTCCCGGTGGGCGCGCGAAGTGGCGCGGCAGGGCGGGGGCCGGCCGGTGGTGCTGGTGTCGGCCGGGGCCTGGGGGGTGGGGCGGGGGCTGACCGAGACGGCACGCCTGCTCGCGGGCGCGGGTCATCTGCCGGTGCTGCTGTGCGGCAGGGACGAGGGCCTTCGGGCCCGCGCGGCCCGGCTCCCGGGCGTCCTCGCCCTGGGCTGGGTCGACGACCTGCCCGGCCTGATGGCGGTGTCGAGCGCCCTGGTCGACAACGCGGCGGGGCAGACGGCCGTGCAGTCGCTCGCCGCGGGCGTCCCCGTCGTCGGATACCGGCCGATTCCCGGACACGGCGCCGAGGGGGTCGCCGAGATGGCCGCCGCGGGCATCACCGAGCGGGCCTCCGACCGGGACGCGCTGCTCGGCGCGCTGAACCGCCTCACTCTCCCGGGTCCCGAGCGGGAGCGCCGGATCATCGCCGGCCGGGCCGTCTTCACCGCAGACCCCGCCGTGCTGCTGGCCCGGTGGGCCGATCCGCGTAACCGCCCGGAGGCCGTCGCCGCAGACGAGGGCGGGAACCGGCCGGCCGTACGGGAACGGCGCGGGACGGCCGGTGCGTGACGGCTGCGGGACGAGGACCCCACATGTCGGCGCGACGACGCCGACTACAGACGGATGACGACGAGCGCGACATCGTCGGCGGCGCCCCCGGCGATACCCAGTCGGTCCAGCAGCGAATCGGCGATCTGGGCCGGGGTGAGGGTGCTGTCCTGGGCAAGGGCTCCGGTCAGCCGCGCCAGGCTGACGTCGATGTCCTCGGTACGACGCTCGATGAGGCCGTCGGTGTACAGCACGAGGGTGTCCCCGGGGGTGTAGGCCAGACCCGCCTGGGGACGTGGGACGTGGTGCAGGCGCGCCCCCAGCGGTGGATCGGTCGCCTTGTCCAGCAACTCGTGGGTGCCGTCAGGGTGGAGCAGGACCGGCGGCGGGTGTCCCGCGTTGCTGTAGATGATCAGACTGCTTCGGGTGTCGACCAGCACCTTGACCGCGGTCGCAGCCGTCGCACCCTCCAGGGACCGGGCATAGAGCCCGAGGACTTCCAGGGCCTGCGCCGGGCTGGGAATGGCACGGATGACCGCGCTCAGGGCGCTGCGGAGCATACCCATCACCGCCGCGGCCTGCAGCCCGTGACCGACGACGTCACCGACCGCTGCCGCGAAGCGGTCGGGCGGCAGGTCGACGACGTCGTACCAGTCCCCGCAGACGTTCAACGACGTCGTCGCCGGCAGATAGCGCACGGCGATGTTGTCGTCGTGCCGGTCCAGGTCCGGGACGGTGAGCATCGCCTCCTGCAAGGTGACGGCGATCTGGCGTTCACGGGCGTTGGACTCGCGCAGCTTCTGGTTCAGCCTCTGGAGCTCGCCGGCCCGGGTGTACAGCTCGGCCGCCATGCCCTTCTCCCGGTCGGTGAATTCCTCGGTGAGCCGGCGCGCCCGGCGTGAGTGGACGAAGGCCGTGACGTCCTCGGCCCGTTGGACGACCCACTTCACCTTTCCGTCGGGACCGCGCAGGGGCGTGTGAATCGCGGACCACCAGCGCTCCTCGAAACCGCCCGGCTCGCCGGGAGCGGGAATGTCGTAGCGCTGGAGCACCAGGGTGTCCGGCTTCCCCGTCTCCAGGACCATGCGCATCGACGCCTTCAGATTCCCTTGCGCGTCCGAGGCGGCACCGGGGCGTTCGGGGAGGGCGTCGAAGAAGTACCTGCCGATGAGCTGGTCCCGGGTCCGCCCCGTGCTGTGCAGGTACGCCCGGTTGACGTAGCAGATACTCAGGTCCGTATCCACCATCACGTAGGGGCTCGGCGTGGCATCGAAGAATTCCGTGAAATCAATGTCGATCGTCATCACGCGCTCTCCATGGCCGTGGAGGGCTGCCTTCTCCTCCAATCTACGCGCGATCCGCCGGCCGGGCTCGGGTACGGGAACGGCCTGCGGGCCTCGCGTGTGCCCCGCCGTGGTGTGTCACCGCGCCGTGATCACGATGACGTCGTCGTCCGCGCTCCACCGGCGGACGGTCGCCTTGGAGGGATTCACGTGGACCCGATGGCCCGGACGGTCCCGCGCACCGTCACGGGTCCGGAATCCGATGGCGCACTCCCCGCGCCGCGAAGCCGATTCCACGACCGAGGCGAACGAGGCGTGGCCGCCCTCCCGGACGTAGTCGCCGGACGGTCTGAGGTGGATCCCGTTTCCGCCTGGGGCGAGCAGGCTCTCGAACACGTCGGCGAGGAGCCAGTTCTGGGAGATCTGCGCCATCAGGAGCCCGATCAGCTTGCCGCTGACGACGAAGTCGGCGCCCGGGCCCACCGGTGCGATCGATCTGTTGCGGTCGTCGGTCATCTCGGTGACCACGGAGACCGGGCGGCCCGATCCCTGTTCGAGGGCGCGCAGGAGCAGCAGGGTGACCAGTGCCCGGTCGTCCGGGGATCCGGTCCCGGCCGGGTGGTCGGCCCCCAGGACGATGACGCCGTCATATGCGGACGGTGTCAGGGCGTCCACCGTGCCGGGCAGCGTCGGATCTCCGCGGTGGAAGGCGACCTGCAGGCCGGTGGCCTCGGCGGCCCCGCTCCGCACCTCCTCCCGCGCCGCCTCGGTGTTCTCGGTCACCACGTGGAGCACGGTGCCTGCCGTCGCGTGCCCCGACAGGTGGTCGACGATGCGCCGCGCTCTGCGGTTCCACCCGAGCAGGAGCAGCCGCTCGGGCCGCGACGGCGTCACCGGGCCCGACACGATCACCGACTCGTCGAAGGCGACCGGCATGCCGGTCGCCGACGCCGTGCCGTCGTCCCGCGCGATGACGACGAGCCTGTCACCGGGGCGGACGACCGAGTCGCGTGCCGGGTTCAGACGCACCGCTCCGTCCGCCCCCACCAGGCCCACCACACTGGCGGTGGGATAGGCCGGTACCACCTGCCCGAAGGTGCGACCGGCCTGCGCCCGGGCGTCGACGACGTGGAACTCGTCCCCGGCGAAGTCGAACAGCTCCTGGTAGACGAGAGAGAGCCCTGGCTGCCGCACGCACTGTGACACCAGGCGGGCGGTGATGTCGTCGACCTCGATTACCACCGAATTCGCTCCTGCGGCAAGCCGGGCGGCGAGCCGGTAGCGCTCGTCGCGCACCACGGCCACGATCCTCACACGGCAGTCGTCGCCGACCAACGCCCGCAGCGACAGGAGGGTCTTCACGACTTCCGCGTCCTCGTCCGGTTCGTCCCGGGGAAGCACCAGGACGACGTCGGCCGTGCCGGGGCTGACCCGTGCGAGTGCCACCGGGTCGGTGGCACGTCCGTTCCGGCAGATGATCCGGGTACGCCCGGTGTCACCCACCTCGGCGCTCAGTTCCTCCTCCATCTCGGTCTTGTCCAGGTCGGCCAGCACCGCGATCGCTCTGCGCCGCCCGCTCGTGTCGGCGGCGACGAGCTCGGCCGCCACCGTGTGGATCTGCGCCGACCAGCCGAGCACCACGGTGTGTCCCCGCTCCAGCACCGTGGAGTGTCCCAGCCGCAGCGCGATGAGTTCCTCGGTGATCGCCGTGGTGATGAGGCTGACGAGGGTGGAGACGTAGAAGAGGGCCACCAGTGCCAGCAGTACGGACAGGGCGATGCGCAGGGGTGAACCGACCTCGCCGCCCAGTCGGAGCGTCTGCCCGACGGTCCGCCACACCGCCGCGACCTTCGCCCACGGCGCGGGAGGCGCGCTGTCGTCCGTCCACACCAGGACGGAGCTCACGGGCACGACGATGGCCAGGCAGGCGACCGCGAGCCAGCCGATGAGGGCGGCCACACCGCCGGTCAACGTGTTGTCGAACCAGTACCGCGCGTGATCGGTCCACGGAAGCCGGTGAAGGTCCTCGGGCTTCTGGCGCACCGCGCTCGGCGGAACGCGCTTGGGCTGTCGTTGCCTGCCCACCCGGGCGCTGCCGGCGTGAAGGCGCCGGTCGGTACCACCTCTTGTCCTCTGCACAGCAGCAGCGTGAGTAATCGGTGTCCCCGGCACGTGGATATCCGGCCGGGGTTCATCCTTTCGGGATGCGTTGCCAGGGGCACGTGCGGGTCGGCGGGGGCGCACCGGCGGACGAAGTGCGTCGGCGACGTCGGTACGGGGTGCCGGACCCGGTCCGGCAGGGAACACGGCCGGGCCTGACGACCTGATGTGCGCACCCGGTGCGAAGGCCAGATCGGCATCAGCTGCATCCTGCGCGGGCCGTTCCAGAAGGGCTGCCTCGGCTACTGGGTCTCGTCCCTGCACGAAGGACACGGGCGCACGAGCCGTGCCGTCGCCCTCGCATTGCGCATTGCCGAGGAGGAATTGCGGCTCCATCGCCTGGAGGCGCACACCCAACTGGAGAACCTCGCGTCCCAGGCGATCCTCCGCAAGCACGGATTCAGCCCCTGGGGCATCGCCCACGACCATTTCCACGCCGACGGCACCTGGCGCGATGAACTGTTCTGGAAAAGAAGCTTTCTCCGGCCGATCGTTCCCCTCGCTCCGAAGCGGGCACGCGCAGCTGACGTACGAAGTCCACCGGGAGGCGTTCCCGTGCTCATGAAAAAGGTTCACACGGCTGGAATTCGTGTGACAACACGACTCTGCATGTCATTGGGCGAGTCTCTGATCCGGCACGGACATCGGGTATTAGCGTCGCGTTCCATGGCCTCCCCCACCCGGTTCACCCTGACCGAACACTCCCCCACCCTGTGGCGCGTCACCTTCAACAATCCTCCGGTCAATCTCGTCGACTCGACCATGACGAGCGAACTCAACGAGGTTTTCACGCGTGCGGAGAAGAGCGACCGCGTCGCCGTCATCGTCTTCGACAGCGCCGACCCCGAATTCTTCATGGCGCACTACGACCTGTCGGCCAAGGACGAACTCGATCACGTCCTCGCCCACCCGGAAGAAGTCCATCCCTACACGGCGCTCCTGACCCGTCTCACCAAACTTCCCTTCGCCACCATCTCCTCCATCAGGGGAATCGCGCGCGGCGCGGGGAGTGAGTTCCTGCTCGCCACCGACATGCGCTTCGCCAGCCGCGAGAAGGCGATCGTCGGTCAGTTCGAGATCGGCATGAGCGCCATCGCGGGCGGCGGTCCCGCCACACGCCTGCCCGGACTGGTCGGACGGGGCCGGACCTTCGAGATCCTCTACGGCGGCCTCGATATGGACGGAGCACGCGCCGAGCAGTACGGATACGTGAACCGTTCCTTCCCCGACGGTGAACTCGACTCCTTCGTGGACGAGTTGGCGTCCCGCATCTCCTCCTTCGACCTGCAGACGATCAGGGACATCAAGCGCTTCGTGAACGTCGCCACCCTGAGGCCGGACGCCGAGTTCAAGGACCAGATGGACGCGTTCTGGGCCGCGGTGAACCGCCCCGCGCAGCAGCACGTCGCGGGCAAGCTGTTCGAGGCAGGTCTCCAGCAGCGAAGCGAACTGGAACGCGACCTCCCCCACTGGGTGACGCGCTTCCAGTACCGCGCCGTCGGCGAAGGACAGTAACCCTCCTCCCGGGCGGGCGTCGTCGGCCCGCCCGGACCTCCCGACGTCGTCGCCCGGGTCGCGGAGGGTGCCCCGGCACGTCGGCGCCCCGTTACCTCATGACGTCCGCTCCGCCGCGCAGCGTGCGCGTCGTGCCGGCACCCCGTGCGTGCGCGTCGAGCCGGCACGACGCGCTGAGGTGAGCACCCGCCGGTGACCCGGCCGGCCGGGTCAGTCAGTCCCCTAGGAGTCATGATGGCTGTTGAAATCCCCCCATTGATCAAGCCCTCACGGCTGAAACGTCGAGGAGGGCTGCTCGGCGAGTGCCTCGCGGAATTCCTCGGCATGTTCGTCCTGATCTCCTTCGGCTGCGGAGTGGCGGCCATGGTGGTCGCGGCTCTGCCCGGCTCGGGACGTACCGCGGGACCCACGACGAGCTTCCTGGCGGCGGGCGACTGGATCGTGCCCTCACTCGGCTGGGGCCTGGCCGTGACGTTCGGCGTCTACGTCGCCGGAGGCGTCAGCGGTGCGCACCTCAACCCGGCGGTCACCCTCGCCTTCGCGGTACGCCGCCGCTTCCCCTGGCCGAAGGTCGTCCCTTACATCGCCGCCCAGGTGGTCGGCGCCTTCGCCGGTGCCGCGCTGGTGTACGCGGTCTACCACGACGCGATCAACGCGCTGGACCTGGCGATGAAGGGGCCCAAGACGAACGGCCACACCCTCGCCACCTTCTCCATCTTCGGCACCTTCCCCGCGGCGTACTTCGACGGAGGCATCTGGGGCCCGTTCGTCGATCAGGTCGTCGGCACCGCCTTCATGCTCATGTTCGTGATGGCGATCATCGACCTACGCAACCCCGCGGTGAGGGTCTCACTGGGACCGGTCCTGATCGGCCTGGCGGTCACCGCCATCGGCCTGTCGTACGGCGCGAACGCCGGATACGCGATCAACCCGGCGCGCGACCTGGGCCCTCGCCTGTTCGCCTGGGCGCTGGGCTGGCAGGAACTCGCCCTGCCCGGCACCCTGCAGGGCGCCTTCAGCGACTACTTCTGGATTCCTCTCGTCGCGCCCCTGGTCGGCGGAGTCGTCGGGGTGCTGCTCTACGACCTCTTCGTCGGGGACGTCCTGTTCACCCGTACGCAGCTGGCCAAACCGCCGGAGGTCGGCTGCACCCGGCCCGTGACGAGTTCGAAGGACTGACACCCCGCACGCGGTCCTGCATCGCCCTGGCCCGCCTGGCCCGCCGGGTCTCAGAAACCCAGCGGTCCGGCTGCCGACCGATGCGGGATCGCACCCGCGGCGGGCACGGGCCGCATGGGTGCGCCGACGGCGATTCCCCCGTGCCCGGTGCTTGTCGCCGACGCCCCCTGGCCCGACGATGGGAGCCACGCCGGCAGGGACGGGAGGGTGAGTTGACGGACCCCTGGGTGGCACTGCCCGCGGACGCCGACCCCGGCGCCCGGCTCGGTGAACTGCGCCGCGCACATGAGGTGTTCACCTCTGGCGGCAGGCTGGAGACACCGGTTCGGTCCGTGGTCGGCCAGTCCTGGCGACGATCGGCCCGAGCACGGGTGAGCCCGGACGGTGCGGCCCTGGTCGAACTGCCCGCGGACGAACTCGGGCCGTACCGGGACGCCCATCCGCTGGCACGCGTCATGCCGATGATCCGGGAACTCATGGGTGCCTACGCGATGGACGGAGAGCATCTCCTCGCGGTCTGCGACGCGCACGGCCGGCTGCTGTGGGTGGAGGGGCACGCCAGGGCACGCCGGCGGGCGGAGCGGATGAACTTCGTGGAGGGCGCCCGCTGGGCCGAGTCGGAGGCCGGCACGAACGCGCCCGGCACAGCCCTCGCGGTCGACCGCCCGGTCCAGGTGTTCGCCGCCGAGCACTTCCTGCGGCCGGTCCAGCAGTGGACGTGCGCGGCGGCCCCGCTGCACGACCCGCACACCGGCCGGGTGCTCGGCGCCGTCGACATCACCGGAGGCAACGGGCTCGCGCACCCGCACAGTCTGGCGTTCGTCCACGCCGTGGCCCGGGCCGCCGAGTCCCACCTCGCGCTCGTCGCACCGGAACCCGCCCGGGCCGCGGTGCGGCTCTCCGCGCTCGGCAGGGACGAGGCCCTCCTCGTGCTGGGCGGGCGCAGGATCCGGCTCAGCCGACGCCACAGCGAGATCCTGGTCACGCTCGCCCTTCACCCCGAGGGGCTCGGTGGCGACGAACTGCTGATCGAGCTGTACGAGGCCGAGTCCGTGCCCCCGGTGACGTTGCGGGCCGAACTCGCCCGGCTCCGCCGGCTTCTGGGACCCGAGTCGCTGGGCTCACGCCCGTACCGGTTGCGCGCGCCCGTGGACGCGGACTTCGACACGGTCGCCCGCAGGCTGGACTCCGGTGCGGTGGCGGCGGCCCTCGGTGCGTACGCAGGCCCCTTGCTGCCGCGTTCGCAGGCGCCCGCCGTCGTCCGGCTGCGCCGCAGGATCGCGGACCAGCTGCGGGCGGCGCTGATCGCCCGGGGCGACCCCGGCCTGCTCGCCGACTGGGCGTACAGCCCGTGGGGCACCGAGGATCTCCCGGTGTGGCGGGCTCTCGCCGCGGCGGCTCCTCCGGAGCGGCGCGCGGCCCTGCTGGCGAGGGCCCGGGGACTCGACGCGGAGCAGCGCGCGTAGGGCCCGCCCCGCAGGCACCGCTCACCGGCGCTCCGTGCAACGGCGTTGCAACGTGCCGCTGCCTAGCCTCGGGCCGAGGGCTGTCCAACGGCGGGCGGCACCGGATCCGGGAGGCCACAGAGATGACCCGTTACGCTGCGCCGGGCACCGAGGGTGCCATCGTCTCGTACGAGTCCCGCTACGACCACTGGATCGGCGGGGCCTACGTCCCTCCGGCAGGTGGCCGGTACTTCGAGAACCCGAGCCCCGTCAACGGCCGTCCGTTCACCGAGATCGCGCGCGGGACCGCGGAGGACGTCGAGCGCGCACTGGACGCGGCCCATGCAGCGGCCCCGGCCTGGGGAGCGGTCTCCGCGGGCGACCGGGCCACCGTCCTGCACCGGATCGCGGACCGCATGGAGGAGAACCTGGAGGAACTGGCGGTCGCCGAGAGCTGGGAGAACGGCAAGCCGGTGCGCGAGACCCTCGCGGCGGACATTCCGCTGGCGATCGACCACTTCCGGTACTTCGCCGGTGCGCTGCGCGCCCAGGAGGGTTCGCTGAGTGAGATCGACGACGACACCGTCGCGTACCACTTCCACGAGCCGCTGGGTGTGGTCGGTCAGATCATTCCGTGGAACTTCCCCATCCTGATGGCCACCTGGAAGCTCGCGCCGGCGCTGGCCGCGGGCAACGCGGTGGTCCTCAAGCCGGCCGAACAGACCCCGGCCTCGATTCACGTCTGGATGAGCCTGGTCGCGGATCTGCTTCCGCCCGGCGTCGTGAACATCGTCAACGGATTCGGCACGGAGGCGGGCAAGCCCCTCGCGTCGAGTCCCCGGGTCGCGAAGATCGCCTTCACCGGCGAGACCACGACGGGGCGGCTGATCATGCAGTACGCCTCGGAGAACCTCAAGCCCGTCACGCTCGAACTGGGCGGGAAGTCGCCGAACCTCTTCTTCGACGACGTGTGGGCGCTGGACGACGACTTCCGCGACAAGGCCCTCGAAGGATTCACCATGTTCGCCCTCAACCAGGGCGAAGTGTGCACGTGCCCGTCCCGGGCGCTGATCCAGCGCGGGCACTACAGCGAGTTCCTGGAGGCGGCCATCGCCCGCACCGAGCAGATCGTCCCGGGCCACCCGCTGGACACCGGCACGATGATCGGTGCGCAGGCGTCCGACGAGCAGCTGCGGAAGATCCTCTCGTACCTGGAGATCGGACAGCAGGAGGGGGCGAAGATTCTGACAGGCGGTCAGCTCGTCGAGCACGGGGGCGAGCTGGAGGGCGGCTTCTACGTCCAGCCGACGATCTTCGAGGGCGACAACCGGATGCGAGTCTTCCAGGAGGAGATCTTCGGACCGGTGGTCGCCGTGACGTCCTTCTCGGACTTCGACGACGCGATCACGACCGCCAACGACACCCTGTACGGACTCGGGGCAGGCGTCTGGACCCGCGACACCAACACCGCCTACCGGGCGGGCCGGGCCATCAAGGCGGGCAGGGTCTGGACCAACTGCTACCACGCCTACCCGGCCCACGCGGCGTTCGGCGGATACAAGCAGTCGGGGATCGGCAGGGAGAACCACAAGATGATGCTGGAGCACTACCAGCAGACGAAGAACCTGCTGGTGAGCTACTCGCCGAAGAAGCTGGGCTTCTTCTAGACACCTGCGAAAGGGCGCCTGACCCGGGGCTTCGACCCGTCAGGCGCCCTTCCCGGCGTACCTCCAGGCCATGAGGCGAAGTGCGGGGAAACGCAACACCGTCGACCGCACCGTCAACGGCCTCAACAAGCATCCGTGCCATAGCCGCGCACTACGAGAAACGTGCCTGCATCCACCGCGGAACCGTCACGCTCGCAGCACTCGTCATCCGACTCCGAACATGATCCGAGAATCAGCGCTCAGGGCCGGCTCCTGTCGGGTGGCTGGGCAGGCGCGTGGGAGCGGCCTCAGGGTTCGATGGAGAGGTGTTCGATGAGGTCGTCGCGCAGTGTGAACCGATAGAGGAGATCGACGGTGCCGCCGGGGAAGTTTCCTTCGAGATGGTGTGTGGCTATGTAGTGTGCTGTGTCTACCTCCTGAGCATTCGTCAGGTCGATGGTGTAGGTGAATTCGCCGGCGGCCCGGTCCAGCCACCGCTCGATTGCGGCGCTGCCCTGGTAGGTGTTGCCGTCGTCGATCACCGTGGCGTCGTCGGTGAACGTCGTGACCGCAGTGGCGGTGTCGTGGGCGCGGTGCGCCGCGAGGTAGCGGGCGATCACCTCGGGCAGGTCGTCCGGGTTGATGGTCCGGGGCTGGTTGTCGTGCATGACGCTCCTGATGGTGGTGGCGGATTCAGACGGTGGGGGTGGTGCCGCCGTCGATGACGTGTTCGGCGCCGACGATGGCCGAGGCGCGGTCGGAAACGAGGAAGGCCACGAGCTCGGCGACCTCCTCGGGCCGGTTGGGTCGGCCGAGCGGGATGCCGCCCAGAGAGTCCATGAGCCGGCCCAGCGCCGCTTCCTGGCCGATGCCGGCGTCGTGGGCGATCCGGGCGACGAGGTTGTCGGCGGCCGAGGTCTGCACGAAGCCGGGCGAGACGGTGTTGACGCGGACGCCGTGCGGGGCGACCTGGTTGGCCAGGCCCTTGCTGTACGTGGTCAGGGCGGCCTTGGCGGCGGCGTAGGCCAGGGTGCCGTTCCACAGCGGCATGCGGCGCTGGATCGAGGTGACGTGTACGACCGCGCCCTTGCCCGTAGCGATCATGTGTGGCAGAAGTGCCCGGTCCAGACGGACGGCGGCCAGCAGGTTCGTGTTCAGTTCCCTGGCCCAGTCGTCCTCGTCGAGCGCGGCGAATCCTCCTGCCGGCGCCTCCGATCCACCGAGGGTGTTGACCAGGATGTCGATGCCTCCCACGCGGGCTTCTACCTCAGAGGCGACATGGGCGGCGCCCTGGATGGTGGACAGGTCAGCGGTGATGAACATCCCCTCCTCGACGCGGTCGGGGCGGCTGCGGGCGGTGACCAGCACGGTCGCGCCGGCCTCGGCGAGCCGTCGGGCGATCGCGGCTCCGGTGCCCTTGGTGCCGCCGGTGACCAGAGCGCGTCGGCCTTCAAGGGATTCGCTGGTGGATGTGGTCACGGTGTGCTCCGTTCCATGGTGCGGGCGTTCAAGGCACCACTCCCGCCCCTACTGCTAAAATAGAACCTACTAACTTCGACTTTAGCAGTAACTGAGGGGATGGTCGCCATGGCAAGCCGGATCAGGCTGGAGGACCGGGAGTGCCCACTGTCCACGACGGTGGAACACGTCGGCGAGTGGTGGACACTGCTCATCCTCCACGACGCCTTCGACGGCTACACCCGCTTCGACCACTTCCAGGAGAACCTGGGCATCTCCTCCAGCATGCTCACCACCCGGCTGAAGACCTTGGTCGCAGACGGCCTGCTGGAGCGCAGGCCCTACCAGACCAGTCCCGTCCGGCACGAGTACGTACTCACCGAACTCGGACGCTCGCTGCGCCCGGTGATCGTCGCCCTGGCCGCGTGGGGCAATGCCCGGCTCACAGCGGCGGAGCGCAGCATGATCCTCGTCGACGCCCACAGCGGCGAGGAAGTCGAGCCCGTCGTCGTCGACGCCAACACCGGCCGCCGACTCGACGACAGCACCGCCTACGTCTTCGCCGCGGGCCCCGCAGCCAGCGACGCGATGCGCAGCCGCTACGCGGTGCGGCCTGCCATTCCCGCGGAAGAGGCGTGAGGCTGCCCGCCCAGCAGAGCCTCGTACAGCCTTGAACAGGGCCGCGAGCACGGGCTACACCTGACCGGCTTCGCAGCAGCGGCTGGTCGCTGAGAATCGGCAGGCACAGCACGAACACGGGCCACGGAGATGATCTTCTGCGCACGGCCGGCCTCCGGCATCGCCGCGTAGGCGGGGTGGGATGCGTTCTGGGTGAAGCACCGCAGGATCGCCTGTCGGCGTACGAGTTGAAGTGCAATGGTAATGACGAGTGAACGTGCAGACCTGAGCGCAGGGGCCGGGACGTGATGCCATGGCGGCTCATCATGAGGAAGAATGCTTCGCATGACGATGTGAAGAGCGCCCGGCGAACGGTGGCGATGGCGCAAGGTCGCGGCCTGGGAGACGGTACCCGAGGGGGATCGGCGGATCTGTGCGGCCTGCGGGACGCCTGCCCGCTCGTACCACTACCGCTTCCATCCGCCTGAGTCTTCCATGTTTGAGCGGTGCATCGGGTTCGCGTGGTGTTCCGGCTGCAGGATCTACTCCGGCGCGATGGTTCATGTTCCCCGTAAGCGAGTTCTCGTCGATGCGCTGGCATCGCTGCCCGACGATCAACAGGAGCGTATTAAGCGGAGCGAAACCAGGTTGATCGAGTACCTGGACAGGCAGGCCCGGGGCAGGAGTTCACCATCTGGTCCTTGATGGTGCGGCAGTCCGTCAGGCGACGCCGACGTCTCCTTCGATGGCGGTGAGGCGGTTCTTGAGCCGGTAGCCGAGGCCGTTGATCGGAACGACTCGCAGTGGTGGAGGAGTCGGTCGAGGATGGCGGTGGCCAGGGCTTCGCCGCCGAAGGGCCCGTTGATCATCGACGTCGTCGGCGTCGCTTCCGGGGGTGTCCTGGGGGCCGTCGTCCCGCCCGAAGTCCTCTCACAAGCCATTTCCGGAACGTGAGTTCGTCATCACTTGGGTGAGTGCGGTTCTGAGACCCGATCGGGAGCCCGGCCGCCCCGGCAGCTGTTCCGCGCTTGCTCCTGGAGAGGGTTTTTATGAGATGTGAAGGGGCGGCCGGATGCCTAGGCTCTGGGCGTGGCCGATCAGATACAGAACATCGTGACGGAGTTGCCGGAGCTGGCGGATGTCACCGGCGTGTGGGCGATGGCCGATGGCCGGGTCGCGCAAGGGGATGCTGCCTTTGCTGCTGACCTCGGCATCGCTCTCGCCAGGACATACGGCACCGGGGGGCAGATATGGCAGTACCGAAGTGTCTTCGACCATCTGCTTCGGCTGTTGGCCACCACCGCTGGCCCCGACAATGTCACCCAGGCGTTGCGGCTGGTCTCCTTGGCTGAGGTCTCCGGCAGGAAGCTGGATCGCTACACGGCCTCGTTGCTGGCTTCCAGCCATGAGCCGGCGGACCTGGTGGCGGCGTTCGCCGGCCGGGCTTCGGAGGAGCTTCGGGCCTGTCTGGTCCATGAGCTGGTTCTCAGAGGTGTGGTCGTCGGGGAGGTGCCGGGTATCGCGGATTGGGCGATGTCGCCGCATTGGAGTCATCACCCGCTGGGCTGGCTGCCCCTGATGCCATCCGGTATGGAGGAGGACGCGGATCTGCCGAGCTACAGCGTCCGCGGCGGTAGTCACGCGATGCCGTACGGACCGTCGGAGAGCCGCGAACTGGCGGTGAACGCCGACGCGCGTGTGCCGACGGCGGAGGAGACGACGACCCCGGCCACCGCCACCGCGATGGGGACGGCCGTAGCGAACTGCGCCAAGGAGTCCAACGGACGCATCGAGGCGCGCACCTTCGACCTCGCTGAAAACCTGGACGCCGACTCCGTCCCGGCCGTGCTCCTGGCGCTGGGGCTGGAGTGTCTGCACGGGGCGGGGAAGAAGATCCCGCTGTCAGTTGCCGTCCTTCCGCCGGCCCAGGCATGGCGAGTGCTCTTCGCCGCAGCGTCAACGGGAGGGGCGTACAGCTCGGGCTCCTACGGTGCCTACGGCCGTCTGGCGGCCTGGCAGTCCCTGGCCGCTCTGGCCAAAAGCCCAGAGGGAGCCAGCGCTGCCGAGGTCGAGGCGCACGTGCGGGACTGCGTCTGGCACGGCTTCGGCGCCGACACCAAATGGTTTGAGCAGGTGGCCTGGGACATCGGTCTGGCCGCAGTCTCCCCAGGTCGACGACGCCTGGCCGTGCTCGCTGCGACCGACACCGACTGAGTCGGCAACTGCTCGTGCGTCGAGGAGCCGGGCCAAGGAAGCTGCGTGAACCCTTCCGGGTTCAGCGTGTCTCCAGCGGGTCGGCCTGGCCTAGCAGCTCGGCGAGCGGGGCGCCGGTGCGAGCGGCGACCATGCGGCGGGCGCGCAGCTGGGCACGGGTTCGAGGGCGGAACTTCGGCTCCCGCCCGCAACCGCATGGCGCGAAGCCCTCGTAGCGCAGCCCGGCGTTCAGGACCACGGCGACGACCGACCATGCCTTCCGATTGCGACGTCGGGGTGCCGCGAAGTCGTGGCCGGCACACAGCAGCAGCCCGGTGCAGCGCGGGCATGTGTGTCCGGCTTCGCTGGGATGCCTTTTGAAGCTGATCCGGCACGACACGCACGCGTAGTGCAACTTGTAGTGGACGAAAGCGTAGGTGCACACGGACTGACCGTACCGGCGGCGCATTGTCATGGGCCGACAGGTTCCGCTGACTCACCCCGTCCGACGCTAGGTCAAGCCGTCCCCGGGGGCGATCGCTGAGCTCGCCAGTCTCCTCGCACCGTGTGACACCCGGAGCTGAGGACCGCCACGAGGACTCTGGCGTCAGGGCCGCCGTCGCACACACGGCCGTCAGCATCGGGGGCCAAGCCGGAGAGGATCGCCCTCATCAATCCAACGGCTCCCCACGCAGCCGGTCCCACGTCTTCGCACCCACGATGCCGTCGGCCTTCAACCCGTGGCCCCTCTGGAGTCGTTTCACCGCCGACTCCGTCCCCGCCCCGAAGTATCCGTCCACACCCGTCGGTCCCACCGAGTAGCCGTGATGCTGGATCAGCAGCGCCTGGATCTCCTTCACCTTGGCCCCCGCATCACCACGATCGGTGTACGCCGACCCCGAGTAGTAGCCGCAGTACGTACCGTCAACCGACGAGTTGCACACGCCCGCCATGGCACCAGCGGCGAACGCCTCACTCGCCAGACCAACCGGCACCACAGCCCCTGCGAGCACTGCAGCCGCAGCCACCGACAACCCCGCACGCTTCAGCAAGCCAGCACTCCTTGCAGTCCGGCGGGCCCGGCCCGCCACTTGGGATATTCGGCAACCAAGCTATCTCCGCACCAGCCGCAGAGGCGGTATTCCGAAGGGGCGCACAAGAGCACACGCCGCTTCACCCGGCCCACAACACGCCACCGCGACATGTCCCCGCCCCTCAGCCGACCACGAGAGCTGCCAGTGGTGGAAGGCTTACCTGATACCGGTCGATGCGGTGACTGCCCGCGCGATGCGGGGCTGGCCCCACGACGCGCTCCGCCAGATCCAGCGGGTACCAGGCAGCACCGGCCGCCTCGGACTCCTGGATACACCCGACCTCGGTGTCAGCCCTCGCGAAGACATAGCCGAAATCCAGGTGGTGGTGGTCCGGCTCGTCCTTCGCGGGCCTGGCCGGCCGGCGGTGAGCAACTCCGCGATGTCGCCATCAGTGATCGCCACGGGTCGTCGTCCTCCGCTCGGCCCAAGGAAGGTTCCTCCGGGATGTGTCGCTCGATGGCGCCACCGAGCACGTGCACAGTCAGCTCCACGAGGGTCGTGGCGTACCGGAAGCCCCGCACTCCACAACTCCCCGACTGGCCCCACTCGCACCAGCGAGCCCGGGGGCGTACGGCGCCTGGGAACCTCGGCGATTCGGCCAACCTCGTGTGGCGGCAGTGCCGTTGCAGGAGCCGGGTCGGTGCAGTTTCCACGGTTCCTCGAACGCTCTATCCCGGGACTTCAGGTCCGACCGAAAAACGTGTGTTCGATATCGAGGGCTGCGTCGTTGAGCCTCGCGAACCAGCCGTGACGACCGGACAGGGGGATCGACTTGACCTCGGGCAACACAGCAGCACAGCCGAGCGCGGACGAACCGGAGGCAACCCCATTCGAACGGTCTCGGCCGACGGCACGTGTCCAGGACTTCGTCATCATCGCGACCACCCGGCGGACCGACAATCCGGTCCGCGAGAAGGCGTTCCTCCGGTCCTACGGTCGGCAGCTGTCGGACGCCGAACGCCACTCGCTGCGCTGCCTGACCGGGCTGGACGCGGTCAACTGCCTGGCCGGGGGGCCGGACAACTGCGACGCCGAGCTCACTACCCGGGGCCGGCGGACCCTGGACCGGCTCATGAGGGAGGGCCGACCCCGTGAGCGCCGTCCACCGGAGCATCGGGAACGTCATGGTCCTGCTCCAGCGTCCCGCCGACGGCCCAGTCCTGACCGTCCGGCACCAGGCGGCGTCGTGGCACTCCCCCGGGATGCTCACGGTCGTCGGAGGGCGCCTTGAGCATGGCGAGTTCCTCGACGACGGAGCGGTACGCGAGCTCGCCGAGGAAGTCGGCATACACATCAGCCCCGACCGCCTGCGTTTCTGCCAACTGCTCCACTTCCACGCGGCGGACGGTGAGCGGGTGCTCGGCGCCGCCTTCATGGTTGTTCTGGGCGACAGCCTCCGGGACGAGCCAGAGGTCCCTGAGGCAGATCCTGTGCGAGCCCTGCTTCCAGGGCCGCATGCAGGCCGCGAGCACCACGGTGACCGCCGGAGCCCGGCCCCTGGCCACCGCGGCTGCCGGCGCCCTGGTCCTCCCTCTCGGCGTCCGCGGAACCCTCACCGTCGGGGCGGTCCTCCAGATCGTCCCCGTGATCCTCCTGCTCGTCTCCCCTGTCCGCGCCCTGCGGTACATGCCCGTCCCGCCCGCGCGTACCGCCGTGCCACCCGCCCGTGAAGGAGCCTCATGACTACCTCGACCGCCGCGTACTGGGAACCGTTCTGGGCAGGCGGCCGCCGCTACCGGCAACTCGACGGCCCTGAATACCGGCTGATGGACACATTCCTCGGCCCCGGCTGCGGACGCCCGGCCCTCGACATCGGCTGCGGCGACGGCGCCCTTGCCCGCCACCTTCACCACGAGCTCGGATACCGCACCACCGGCATCGACATCTCCCCCAGCGCCGTCGCGCTCGCCGCCGCCCAGGACGAAGGCCCCGCCCCCGGTCCGTCGTGGCGGTGCGCCGACATCACCGGCAGCGACCTCACGGCACTTCCGGAGCCCGCGTACGCGGTCATCACCTGCCGCCTGGTCTACCGGTGGATGGAGGACAAAGCGGACTTCCTCAACCGCGTCCGCCATCTTCTTGTTCCCGGCGGGACGTTCTGGGTGGTCACCGAGATCGCCGGACGCCGCGAGGACACCGATCCCCGCCGAGGTCTCGGGATCAGCCCGGCCGAGGCCGAGGCTCTCACCTCCGGCTGGTCGACCGTCCACACCGCCGACCTTGACGTGCTCCGCTGCTACTCCCTGCACCCCTGACCCCTGCCCCCCAGCCATCCCCTTGCCATGGAGGACTCGGTGACCACCGAGAAGGACACTGCCGAAATCCGGAACACCTGCGGCGCCCACCGGCTCACCAGAACACCTCAGCCGTTCGAACTGGACCAACGGGACTGGGCAATCCCGGCGACCGGCCCCGACATCAAGGCTCTCGGCGAGGTGGCGGGACTACGCGCCCTCGACCCCGGCAGCCGTGCGTGCCGCGCTGTTCGCCTGGAACTTGCTCCACCTCGCGCCGGCAGCACCGCTGCGGGCCTCACCGGTCCGCGGCCTGGCCACCATGCCTGCCCCTGCACCCACTCCCGTGAAGGACACCGCGATGGCACATGACCTCCACATGGTGACGAGTCGTCGGCGCGCCGACATGGTTGACCGGCTCACAGCTGATGGTGTCCTGACCGACTCGCTGCTGCGCGACGCGCTGCTTCGCTTGCCGCGCGAGATCCTGCTCCCGCACGCGTACGTCCGGATCAGCGGACCGGGTAGGGACCCGATCGACTGGCGCCTCCTCGACGGCTCCCACCCCGACGACCGTCAGAAGTGGCTCGAGCTGATCCACAGCGACGAGTCGGTCCTGCTCCAGCGCGACGGCGAACTCCTCGACGCTCTCCCCCGCGGGCCGGTCACCGGCGGACACATGACGTCCATGTCCACCTACACCCCTGCCACGATCGAAGCCCTCCAAGCCGCGGAACTCGGTTCCGGACAGCGGTATCTCGAGCTCGGGCCGGGCCCCGGCGTCTCCCTTGCACTCGCCGCCGCCGTCACCGGTCCCGGACTCGCTACCGGCGTGGAGCGGGACGGACCCATGGCGGCCTTCGCCCAGCGGAACCTGGACCGTCTCGATGTCGGTGCGGAGGTGATCGAGGGTGACGCGCTCGAAGGGTACGAGGCGAAGGCGCCGTACGACCGAGTCCACTCAGGCATCGGCGTGCCGTGTATCCCGGTGCCATGGGTGGAGCAGCTCTCGCCGGGCGGCCGGCTGCTCACGACGCTCGTGACCCGTACGCCGAGCTGGCCGGGACAACTCCTTGTCACCCGCACCGCGGCCGGCACGGTCGAGGCGGTCCTGCGGGGCAGGCCGCGCGGGTACCGCCCCTTGTTGGGCTACCGGTGGCTCAATGCCCTGGACCACCGCGCCCGCATCAAGGACAACCCCGGCACGGCACGGTCCACGCGGCTCACGCCTCCGCCGGATGAGGCGTACGGATTCTGGCTCGCCGCCGCCTACCTCGCACCCGGTCTGGTCCGGGACTTCCAGGCGGAGACGATGACCATCGTCGCGCCCGATGACGGCTCCTGGGCCGTGGCCGGCCCGGACGACGGCACCGTTCGAGTCCACGGGCCGCGTGATGTGTGGGCCGAACTCGAGGATCTCCACACGCGCTGGGAGCACGCCGGACGGCCCGAGCGGTACCGGGTCGACCTCCGCGACAGCTCCGGGGGCCAGCACGTCTCCTCCGGCGCGGGCCAGAAGGCCCTGTCCTGGACGCTGCCTCCGCTCGCCGCCGTACCCCGGCAGGTGCCATGACCGCTCTTTCTCGCATCCCGTCGTACTGCACTCTCCGGTCCCGATGTACCGGGCGGGCGTGGTCAGCCTGCTCAGGCCCCGCCCCGAGATCCCCCTCGGCTGCCCTGTACGGACCTGTCGGACTGCCCTGACACCGACAAACCCGCCTTTCACGAACGAGGAGCGATCTGTGGGAATGACCCGGAATGACTGGTCCGAGCGCTGCACCGAGGGGCGCGGCCTCCGGCGGCTCGGGGACGAGGAGAAGGGCCTGCTCGTCGAGCACGCGCCGGCGCCCGAGGGCGGCCGCGCGCTCGACGTGGGGTGTGGGACGGGCGAGATGTCCGCGCACCTTGCCTCGCTCGGGTACACCGTCGACGGAGCCGACTTCGCCGAGGACGCCCTGGAGCAGGCCCGCACGGACCACCCTGACGCGGAGGTACGGTGGCTGTGCCTGGACATCGAACGCGACGACCCGGCCCCGCTGGGCAATGACCTGTACGACCTGGTGGTGTTCCGCCTCTCGGTGGCCTTCCTGAACGACCGCACCCGTGTCCTGCACGCGCTCGGGCGCCGACTGCGCGAGGGCGGCACCATGCTGGTCATTACCCCGCTGGCCGCGCACACCCCGGCCGAGAAGCGGCGCATCGCACTGGACGAAGATGAGATCAGCGCCCTCACCTGCGGATGGACGAGCGTGCAGCGCATCGCCGTCGGCGACTTGGCGGCGCTGGTTCTGCGCGGTCCGTGTGCGGACACGGTCGCCGTGGAGCGGTCCGTACCGGCCACCGGCTACGCCGTTGCCGGGGCGCTGGCTGTTGTGACCGACGAGCACGGGCGTGTCCTGCTCGGCTGGTCCAGACGCGGTATGTGGGAAGCTCCGGGCGGGAAGATCGAAGGTGCGGAGCCGCTGGACGTGGCCGGCGTGCGCGAGCTCGCCGAGGAGACCGGCCTGCACGCCACCGGCGCCGGCGTGGTGTCCATCCTCACCGACGCAGCCCAGGGCGTCCCGCGGGTGACCGCCGTGATCCGGATCGCCGGCTTCACCGGGACCCTCACCACCGCGGAGCCACATAAGTTCATCCGCTGGGAATGGCACGACCCCCACGGTCTCGGATGTCTCGGCCCGGTGTTCACCCCGGCCGCGAACGCACTGGATGCCGTCTGGCCCGGTGTCATCCCCGGCCTGCCGCCGGTCAACGCCTACCCGACCACCTCCGAACTGATGCCGGTGCCCGGAGAGCCGGCCGAAGCCGTCCGGCTGCGCCACCGCATGGCAGATTCCGTCATCGCGGGCGGCTGGGCGCCCTCCGCAGCGGTCCAAGAGGCACTGCGCACGGTGCCCCGGCACCGGTTCACGCCGGAGACGGCCCTGAAGACCGCGTACGACGGCGACCTGGCCGTCGTAACCCGCCGGGACGAGCGCGGCCGGGCGACCAGCTCAGTCAGCGCGGCCTGGCTCCAGGCCGACATGGCCGAGCAACTCAAGCCGAAGGCCGGGGGAACCGTCCTCGAGGTCGGATCCGGCGGATACAACGCGGAGCTCCTGGCGCACGTCCTCGGAGAGCGCGGCCGGGTGGTGACTGTCGATGTCGACCGGTACGTGGTGCAGCGAACACAACGGCTGTGCGCGGAAGCCGGCAGCGGCCGGGTCACCGCCGTCCTCGGCGACGGCGGACTGGGCGCGCCCGGCCACGTCCCGGCCGACGGCTTCGACGGGATCATGATCACGCACAACGCGTCCGACATTTCACCCGCATGGCGAGAGCAACTCGCCGAAGGGGCGCGGCTGGTCGTGCCACTGGAAATGGCCGGCTACACCCGCTCCCTCACCCTGGTCCGGCGCGGCGACGTGCTGCATTGCGAGCACTGGACGTACTGCGGGTTCGTACGGGACCGCGGCGCCGCCGCTCGTACCGCCCCGGCCGTCCAGCTGGCCCATGGCGACGTCACGGTGCGGTGGGAGGACGGGACTCCCGGTGACACCGCCGGTCTCGACGAGGCGCTGCGCCGGCCTCGGTACGAGCGCTCCACCGGCCTCGTCGTCCGGGGAATGTTCAACTTCGAGACATTGCAGGTCTATGCCGCGACCACCCTCCCGGGGTTCTGCCGCCTGACCGCACCGCAGGGGTCGACGCTCGTGGAGCAGCCGGACGCGGCCGCGATCCTGACGAACGGCTCGCTCGCCTACTTGACCTACCGGAAGGTCAAGGACGCCCCGGTGCCGGCTGACGCCATCACGGAGTTTTTCATCCACGCCTACGGCCCAGCAGCCGAAGAGGTGGCGGAGCGCTTCGCCGAGTGCGTACGCCTCTGGGACCGCGAGGTGCGCGCGAGCGGGTACCCGCCGATGACCGTCCACCCGGCCGCAACGTCCGACGACCAGTTGCCGCCCGGCGATGTGCTCGACAAGCCGAACGCACGGCTTGTCTTCCAGTGGCCGGGCCGGTTCCCGGCCGACGCGCTGAGCGTCTCGATCGCAGGGGGTCAGCATGCCTGACTCCGACGAGCTGATCTCCGTGAAGTCGGTGTCCTCCACTTGGCCTTCCCTGCTTGGCGTGTTCGCCCATCCCGACGACGAGAGCCTCCTCGTACCTGGCGCAGAAGTGGCGCGCGATCCTCGCGCACCGTGGGGAGGTCGCCCGCGAACGACCGCTGCCCGGGATCCTCGCCCGCATGTCAGAGGAGATCAGGAGCAAGATCATGGCGACTGAGTACTTCACCCGCCTCACCCCTGGTCCCACACAGGGCGATCCGGCCCAGCTGAGGGTCTGACTCCCCGGCCGACCACGAGCAAGGGCTCACCGATCGGAGAAGGATGCCCACCACGTCTGCACCCGAGGAACGTCCCCGTGGGATGAGGACATTGCGGCTGGCGGTCGCGCAAAGCACGGTGCCGGAGGACCCTACTGATCAAGGAGCACTACGGGCCGCCGGGCAGGAAATCCGGACCCTGATGACCGAGGCCTCCAAGGCGGGTGCACGGTTGGTTCAGTTTCCCGAGGGAGCGATCGCCTATCCGAGCAAGCACGTAATGGCGGCTGGCGCGGACGGCAACCCGGTCCCCGCTGACTGGAGCCGGGCGGCCTGGGACGTCGTGCGCGAGGAGGCCCGATCGATCGCTGCGCTGGCTGGGGAACTGCGGCTGTGGACGGCGTTCGGGTCGCTTCACCCGCTCACACCGCCGCACAGGCCCCACAACAGCCTCTTCGTCGTCTCCGACCGTGGCGAGCTGGTCGCCAGGTACGACAAGCGGTACCTGTCGCATACCGAGGTCTCCTACCTGTACACCCCGGGGCGCGAGCCGTTGGTTTTCGAGGTGGACGGTTTCCGGATCGGCTGCGCGCTGTGCGTGGAGGCGAACTTCCCACCGCTCTTCGCTGAGTACGAGCGTCTGGGCGTCGACTGCGTTCTTCTCTCCGTGATGGTCGACGACGCTCCGAGGGCGCGCGTCGCCCAGGCCTACGGAACGCTGTACTGCTACTGGGTGGGCTACGCCGTGCCGGCACAGTTCAGCGCCACGGTGCCGTCCGGGATCGTGGCGCCCGGCGGCCGATGGCTGGCACAATGCCCCCCCGACGGAGCGCCCGCTCTGGCGGTCGCGGACATCGACCTGGACTCGGCCGACCCGGACATCGGCGTGTCCCTGCGGCACGCCCGACCATGGCGCCGTCTGGCGCAGGGCGGGCTCTACAAGGACCGGCTGGTCGCTGGTGACCCTCGCAGCGACATCCGCACCTCCTTCTGAGAACGGCCCGTTCGCCTCCCAGGCCTTCTCTGCCTCCGCTCTCACCCAGCTCACGACAAGATCCGGACCAGTCACGGACCAAGCCCTCAGTTCAGTCCTTGGTGCGTCACCTTGGCTGACGCACTGCCACTCGTCCATGGACTGCTCTACGCGACGGTTCGCTCACTCCAAAGCCGTCAAGGAATCTGACGTTGCGGCGAAAGAGGACCTCGATGCTCCGCCCGGCGCGCCGGAGGCACTCCGCACCTACTACGGAGGGGGCGCCGTGGTCTGTTCTGTCGGAGGTGTCAGTGCCGCCCGGCATAGTCTCCGTCATGATCAACGACTTGGAGAACATCGACTGGGCGTCCTTGGGGCACGCCTACGGGGTCGCTGACGATGTGCCGGGCTGGCTGCGCGGCATGGTCTCGCTCGACCCCGACAAGAGGAAGGAAGCATTCGGGAATTTCTACGGCGCGGCCCTCCACCAGGGGAGTGTGTACTCGAGCACGGTGGCCAGTCTGCCGTTCCTGTTCGCGATGGCGGACGACCCTGCGACTCCCGATCGCGGGGAAGTCGTCGCGCTGTTGCTGAGCATCGAACGGCAAGTGATCGGGGCCGAAGAATTCTATGCCGTCATCTGCGGCGACGATGGTGAAGAGTCCACCATCTATCCCGACACCGCGAGCCTGATGCGCGAGCAGGCCGACGCCTTCGTCGCCTACACCTGTGACCCCGACCTGCTGGTGCGCAGGGCGTCCATCGAGGGTCTGGGGCTCTTTCTGGACGACGCCGAACGCGCGGTGGAGCTTCTGCGGAGCCGCCTCGTGGAAGAAGGCGGGACCGCAGAACGTCTGCTGGTGGTGCGGACGATGGCTGACCTGGCACTCCGTCTGCCTGCGGCTGCCCCGTCGGCGCGGGCGTGGTTGGACGCGCTGGCCGACAGCGGCACGATCGATCCGGATACCCGTCTGGCGGCCCTCGTCCATCGGGCCCGCTGCGCTCCCGACTCCATCGACGGCCAGACGGTGCCGACCGCGATCGAACTGCTCCGCCGAGTCACACCCGCACCCCGGCCGGAGGAGGAGGAACGGGATCCGTCCCGTCCGTGTGCGTGCGAGACCGAGCCCGAACCCGATCCGAACGTCCCCGGGCACATCGCGGCAGCCTTCGCCGACCTCGAACGCGACGGACGCGTCCACGCCGCCACCACTCCTTTGCTGCTGACCTTCCACACGGCTCTGGGCACGCGCGCCGAGGGCCGAACGGCTCTGCTCATCGAGCAGCTGGGCAGCCCGGACCCGGGCACCCGGTATGACGCCATTGGCATGGCACGCAGTCTGATCACGTCCTTGCGGGGTGATCACACCGGTCTGGTGCGGCTCTTGGGTGACTGCCTGCTGCCGCGCGACTCCTACACCGCTGCGGCCGCGGCCGGGGCGCTCGGATCACTGGCCACCCTCGCCGAGCCGGCCCGGGAAGCCCTCGCCGCATACGTCACCGCCCACCGCACCACGCACCGGCCTGGCGCCTGGGCTAGTCCGCACCGAGCCTTGCGCCGTGCCCACCAGCAGGCCGTCGTGGCGTTGGCCGGTCTCGGAGACGAACGGGCCCTGCCCAGTCTGCTGACCGCGCTGGACACCGACACCGATGCATGGCGCGCTCTGAACGCGCTTGGGCACCTGCCGCAGTGCGCCGCAGAACTCACGCCCAGACTGGCCCGCCGCCTCGCCGACGTCGACCACTCTCGGGAGTGGCCCGATGTGAGCCCGACGACTCTCGCTTCCGCCCTGGCGAAGCTCGGTGATCCGGCGGCCGTGCCCGCACTCACCGAAGCGGTTGAGGCTTCCGTCCGGCACAAGCAGTGGCGCACCGCGGAGGCTGTCTTGAAGGCGCTCGCGTCGTTCGGCACGCGCGCCGCATCCGCCCTGGACGTCGTCCGCCCCCTCACCGACACCGAGAATGCCACCCTGCGCACCGCCGCGGCGGGTGCGGTCTGGGAACTCGAACGCCGCCCCGAGAACGTCCTGCCGCTGCTGGAGCGCCTCCTGGGCGACAGCCGGAACGGAGACGCGATCAGCCTCGCCGGCAGGATCGGACCTCCGGCCGCGGCTGTAGTGCCGTTGCTGCGACGGATCCTGAATCAGCAGGTCGAGCAGAACGCAAGGAATGAGCAGAACGGTTCGGCCGTGCTGAACGACTCGTGGACCCTCGTCCGCGTCGCGTCAGCCCTGTGGGAGATAGTCGGTGCGAGCGCGGCCGACATGGTCGTGCCGGCATTGCTGGCCGCCTGGAAGGACAACGCTTCCACCGCGGGCGATGTCGCCGCCTGTCTCAGCCGGATGGGACAGGCGGCACGCCCCGCACTGCCCCTCATCGAAGCTGCGATGGCGCAGCCGCAGCGCGACGGAGGCTCGTGGGGATGGGGGGTGTCCCGCGATCTGGAGTTCCAGCGCACCTGCCGTGCCCTCCTGATCCGCCTGCGGGGCTTCACGGACCGCGCATTTGCCGGGGAAGAGAAGGAGGTATGACGTGGAGGTGTGCAGGGCTCACCGCGGCGGGCCCTGTGCACCCGCTGGGCTGCACTACGGGGGTGTAGGAGACGACGCCCGTCGCGCAAGTTCGCGCCCCGCTCAGCAGCATGGGCCGGTCTGGCGTAGACCCGGACCAGAGGCCCCGAGTGCCGCTTCGAAGTGGCGAGACCGCCGCAGCATGGAAACTTTAGTTTACGCGACCCCTTCTGTAAACTATAGTTGTCCGCATGACGGCCTTCGAGATCACCCCAGAAGAGCAGGCGGAGCTCGACACTGCACTGTACGAAGCCTTGAACCCCCTGGCCTCGGCCATCCGCTCCCGGGAGACCGGTTTGCCCACCGCCCGTATGTGGGAGGCAAATCCGGTCGAGGTGGCGCTGTCCGTCCTGGCCGCGTGGAAGGTGCTGGATCGCGAGGTCAGGCAGCTCACGGAGCGGGCGGCGGCCACCGCCGGCTCCTACGGCGCGAGCTATGAGCAGTTGGGAGCGGTCTGGGGCATCACCCGGCAGGGTGCCCGCAAGAAGTGGCCCGATGCCGTCACCCGCCCAGCACCGCTGACAGCGGGCAAGAACACGCTGGCGCTGTTCGGAGGGACCGCGGAGCTGGTGCAGGCGCCGTCCGGAGGTTGGAGCTGGACTGGTCGAGGCGCTGATGGAGCGTCCGACACGGCCACCTGCGTAGCACCGTACGCGACCGCAGAGGAAGCAGCGGCTCACGCGGGCGCGTTCCTCAAAGAACACGCCTTCGGCAGCGATCAGTCCTAGATCTTCTCACGTGGGTCACCTGCGGACGCGGATGTCCCAGAAGGATCAGTAGGGTCGTCGGTGTGCGTGATGTACGAGTGGTTCTGATCGGCGGGACGCAGACGAGGAACGGGTCCTGATGGACAAGTTCCTGGCCCGCACGGAGCGCTACCAGGCACTGATGATCGATGCCATCGACAGGCTGGGCCTGGCTCGCATCGACGCCGGTGGCGGACAGTCCGCCGGGGAACTGGCTGACACTGTCCTCGCGGCAGTCGACGCGCAGACCGCGCTGGGACGGTCATCCACCGGTCGGTGACCATTCATGACGGCTCACCTACAGCTCATCCCGATGCCAAGCGCCCCACCAGCTCATATTGAAACGATCAGTCACTGGTGTTCAGCCTGATCGAGCGGCAGGTCAGGCGAGACCGCCACCAGACCCCAGCACCGCCTTCGACCTGTGCGGGCCCGGCGCCGTGGCGCTGGGGGCCCGGACCTGGGGTCATTCGGCAGGTAGGGTCTCCCGCATCGCCTTGACGGTGGCAGTTGGGTCGTAGTTCTCGGGGACGCCTTCGACCAGGATGATGTCGCCCTCGATGTGCCGCGAGCGCAGTGGTGCGATCTCCTGGTATGCGGGTGAGTCCCACCAGGCCCGTGCCTCGGCGATCCCAGGGAAGCCGATCAGCACGACGTGCCCGGGCCAGCTGCCCTCTTTCACCTCGTGCTGTGCGGCGTGCACCAGGAATCGGCCGCCGTGCGGCTCGAAGGTGGCGGTGATGCGCTCGATGTACTCAAGGATCTCGGGGACCGGGGTGGTCTCTTGCAGGTGCGCTATGGCGTAGGCGGGCATGATGTCCTTCCAGTCGGCAGGGCTCCGTACGCCGTCGATCATGGCATGCGAAGGCACCCGGGATGATGACCCGCCAAGCAGTGTTCCTGCCCTCATGACGACCTCCATCGCCGCGCAACTCCGTTGTGATACACGTGCGTTCACCGGCCTGGCACGAAGCTCGCCGGAAGTACAAGGAGCAGATCCGAATCAACGGCCCGCGAAGTCCGGGACTGGCTAGATGTTCGCTGCGGCGATCGACATCGACAGTCCGTCGGTGAGCCATCGATGCGCCTCCGTCATGTTCAGTACGCGCCCGGCCGTGGTGGTGCCGACCAGGGCCCAATACCTCTCCAGTCGGGGGTCGAAGGCGGATGACCGGGAGACCAGCCCGTGCAGGTGTACTCGGAAGGCGGCGGTGTCCGACTCCCGCCGGGCTCGCGCGTGGGCGGACACGAAGGCGTCCACCGCGTCGCCGGCGCCCGGCGGCAGGCCCTGGGCCAGAGCGGCGGCCGTCAGCGCGGCGGCTTCGTCGATCTCCGCGTAGAAGGCCGGACCGTCCCTCATCTCCTCGTCGTGATCCTGGGTCCAGCGGGTGAAACCGGGTGTGGAAATGAGCAGGTGCAGTTCGGCGTAGGCCAGGGCAGTGGCGGGGACGGGGTCATGCGGCGGGGCGGGTGCCAGCATGGCGACCATGATGTCGAGCCGGGACTTGGGCATGGCCTCGGACAGTGCGCGGTACCAGTGATCGGTGAGCGTGCGGTGCGCCTCCGAAAGCCGCTGCACGCGGGAGAGTATCTCCAGACGCCGGAGCCGTTCCTCGCTCGGACAGTCGTTCAGTGACTTGAGTGTGGCTTCGCGCCACCTCAGTCCGGTCAGTCGTTCCTGCACTGCTTCGAGCTCGGTCGCCATCAGTTCGCCGAGCGTGCACTCCCCCGTGACTACCTGCGTGATCGTCGCGATGGGGGTGTCCAGTGCCCGCAGGCGTCTGATGAGCCGGATTCGCTCCCACGCCTCGGGGCCGTAGCGGCGGTGACCACCGGCGCTACGAGCGGCCACCGGCAGTAGACCGCTGTCGGAGTAATAGCGGATCGTCTTGACTGGAAGGCCCGTTGCGGCCGCGAGTTCACCGATGCTCCACGTGTCCTGCGTCACAGTCCCTTGAACCTCCAGTGCGCGGGAGGTTCTAGCGTATTGATCGCCGGCGGGTCGGTCCGGCCTGTTCCCGAAGCAAGGTTCTCGTCCCCCGGCCCAGCGCGGTCGCGTGCTGCCACGTGCCACCGCCCTCCCGCCCCGTCGTCCCGTCCCGTCGCCGATCAACGAACGGTGGTACGTATGCCCTCGACCACGACAGCACCACGTCCGTACGTAAGAGCCGGACTCCACGTGGCGCTCATCCGCTTGCTGTGCGGAATGGCCCTGCTGTGGGCCTCCGCCGTACCCGCGGCCGGCGCGGGCTTCGGGTCTCCTGGCTCGGAGAGACACGACCGTACGGTCGTACGGACAGAGCAGGGTCTGGTACGCGGCGTGTCCCACGACTCGTACACCTCGTTCGACGGCATTCCCTATGCCGCACCGCCGACCGGACCGCTCCGCTGGCGTGCCCCTGTGCCCGCCGCCGCGTGGCAGGGTGTCCGGGAGGCCACGAGGCCGGCTCAACGCTGTGTGCAGATGCCGGCACCAGGTGCGGGCGCGGTCATCGGCTCGGAGGACTGTCTCTACCTCAACGTCGCGGTGCCGGCGGCGGACTCGGCCGCGGGGAAGCGGCCCGTACTGGTGTGGATGCACGGCGGTGCGTTCCTGGGCGGTTCGGGCAGTGACTACAGCGCTGAAGGGCTGGCGGTCCAGGGAGACGCCATCGTCGTCACGGTCAACTACCGGTTGGGGATCTTCGGCTACTTCGGCCACTCCGGGTTGGGCGCCGCCCCGCCGTTCGGCCTGGCGGACCAGCAGGCCGCTCTGCGGTGGGTGCGAGCGAACGCCGCCCGCTTCGGCGGTGATCCGAACCGTGTCACGCTGTTCGGTGAGTCCGCCGGCGCCCTCAGTGTCTGTGCCCACCTCACGTCGCCGACGGCCGCCGGACTCTTCCAGCGAGCCGTTCTCCAGAGCGGTTCCTGCCTCACGTCCTTTCCGCGCGGCGCGCTCGGTCCCGGGACACCGGCGTACGAGCCGTTCGCCTCACAGGCCGAGGTCCAGACGGCCGGTGCGGAAGCCGCCCGGCAATTGGGCTGCACCGAGGGCGGCGAGAACGAGGTTCTGACGTGCCTGCGCGGGCAGAGCACGGACCGGCTCGCCACCGCGCAGCTGATGCAGTCCTTCAACCGGCCTGCGTTCGGCAACGGGCTGCTGCCCGTGGCACCGGCCCGGGCGTTGGTGGCGGGGCGCTTCCACCGCGTGCCGGTCGTCCTGGGCAACAACCACGACGAGATGCGGATGTTCGTCGGCCTGTCGCTCGCCACGTCCCCGATTCGCACCGAGGGCGACTACCGAGCCCGGCTGGCGGAGGCCTTCGGGGCGGCGGCACCGGCCGTCGAGGCGCGGTATCCGGCGGCACGTCATCCCTCTCCCGCGCTGGCGTGGGCGGCGGTGCTGACCGATCGGTCCTTCGCGTGCACCACGCTGGCAGCCGGTCGGGCCATCAGCGCGCGCGCCCCCGGACTGCCCCTCTTCGGCTACGAGTTCAACGATCCCGACGCTCCTGTCCTCGCCGGCCTGCCGGCGAACCCGGGCTTCCCCTACGGTGCGGCGCACGGCTTCGAGATGCCGTTCCTGTTCACCTCGTTCCCCACCGGAGGACCACGGAACGACGGCCAGCGCGCCCTGTCGGACCAGATGATCGACTACTGGACGGACTTCGCGCGCACCGGCAACCCGAACACCCCCGGCGCCCCGTTCTGGCCCGCCCTCCGGGCTTCGTCACCTCACGCGCCGTCGGTGCAGTCGCTGGCTCAGGGACCGGGCGGGATCCACCCAGTAGACCCGTATCCCGCACACGAATGCTCACTCTGGGACGGCCTGTCCGAGTAAGCCGTCCGTGCGACTCAAAAGGGCGTTCCATTCCGACAGGCTGTCTGATAACTCGGGCGGCACGACAGTTTGCGGCAATGGTGTGTGTGACGTCGAGACGGGTCGCGGCCCACTCCCCGGTCACACCCACCCTCTGCCCCACGACGCACCCACGGTTCGGGGCAGTACCGGAGTCAGCGGGAACCGTGCCGGCACCGCTACCGACGATCGAAATATCGAACGGCAAATAGCGTGTGTCACCTGGGAATTGACGGTGTGTTACGTCCACTGCCAAGGGGTTCCCAAGATCGACCTCAAGGACATACATTCCCGTCGGCCTGTAAGACCATTCAAGTCAGGATTCCCGTTGACACACCAACCTGCTGGAAGACGGAACCGCCTGCTCGTGCTCGCGGCCGCCGTCCTGGTCACAGCGGCGACCCCGCTCGTGCCCGCATCGGCTCACACCTCCCCGGCTCTCGGCGCGGCCAACTCCGCGCAGTCCGACGTCGTTGCCCGAACTTCAACCGGCCGGCCTGCCGCCGCGGTCGTGACCCTTCTCACCGGAGACGAGGTCACCGTCACTCCCGCCGCGAACGGCGGCCCCGGCACCGTAGCCGTGGAGGGTCCCGATGGTCAGCCCACGGGCGCCCGGGTGATGACCGTGGGCGGCGACACCTACGTCTATCCGGACTCCGCCGCCCCCTACCTGGCGGCCGGCTCCCTGGACCGGCGGCTGTTCAACGTCACCCGGCTCATCGCCGACGGTTACGACGACGCCCGTCTCGATCACCTGCCCCTCATCGTGACCTACGGCGGCAAGGACGCGGGGGCGGCAACCCTGCGCCGCCGTGGTGACGCGATCCCGGGCGCCGTCACGCTCCCGCTCACCAGCCTCAACGGTGTCGCGCTGGCCGCGGACCGGGAGGACGGTGGCTCCCTGTGGGCCGCCCTCACCGGATCCGGCTCCACATCCGCATCCGCGAGCTCGGCCCGGGACGCCGGCGCGTCCTTCAAGGGCGGCATCTCCAAGGTGTGGCTCGACGGCAAGGCGGAGGCGGTGCTGAGCGACTCGGTCGCCCAGATCGGCGCGCCCGACGTCTGGTCCGGCGGCAACACCGGTGACGGCGTCGACGTGGCAGTCCTGGACACCGGTTACGACCCCGGCCACCCCGATCTGAAGGGTGCCGTGGAGGACAGCGACAGCTTCGTGCCCGGGGAGGACGTCACCGACCGCAACGGACACGGCACACACGTCGCCTCCACCATCGCGGGCAGCGGCGCCGCCTCCGACGGCAAGGAGAAGGGCGTAGCGCCCGGCGTGGACCTGCACGTGGGCAAGGTCCTCAACAACGCGGGATCGGGCTACGACTCCTGGATCGTCGCCGGCATGGAATGGGCCGCGCGGGACGTGCACGCCCGAGTCGTCAGCATGAGCCTCGGCAGCAACGAGAGCGCCGACGGTGAGACCCTCCTCGCCCGTTCGGTGAACGCGCTCAGCGAGGAGACCGGTGCGCTGTTCACGATCGCGGCCGGCAACAGCGGACCCGAGGCCCAGACCGTCAGGTCGCCGGGCACCGCGGACTCGGCACTGACCGTCGGCGCGGTGGACTCCGCCGACGCCGTCGCGGACTTCTCCAGCCGCGGCCCGCGCTACGGCGACGACGCCCTCAAGCCCGAGATAACCGCCCCCGGCGTCGGGATCCTCGCCGCCAGATCGCAGTACGCCCCTTCTGGCTCCGGCTCCTACCTCACGCTCAGCGGCACCTCGATGGCCACGCCGCACGTGGCCGGAGTGGCGGCCCTGGTGGCCGCAGCCCACCCGGACTGGAGCGGCGCCCGTGTCAAGGACGCGCTGATCAGCACGGTTCATCCGACGCCCGGCAACAGCATCGACGACGGCGGCAACGGCCGCGTCGACGCCGTCGCAGCGGTGGGAACCCTCACCGCGACCGGGACGGCGGACGCCGGGATCAACACGCCGGGCGAGGGCCAGGCCGTCGTCGAGTCCACGGTCACCTGGACCAACACGTCGGACCGGGCCGTCACCGTGGACCTGGCCGTGGACGCACCCGGTGTCCCGGCAGGCGTCTTCGCCCTGTCCCAGGACCGACAGGAGGTTCCCGCCCACGGCACCGCTGCCGTGACCGTCCGCACCGACCGCGCCAAGGCGGGCGAACTGCAGCGCTGGACCGGTCGGCTCACCGCGTCCGTGGACGGCAAGGTTCGCACCCGTACCCTGCTCGGCGTCAGCACCCGCCAGCGGCTCACCCACGTCAACGCGAAGATCACCGGGCGCTCCGGTGAAGCCACGTACGGCGCCCTCACCTTCTACCGCAAGGGCGACGACTACGCGGGCACCTACATCTACAGCGGGGGTGTCTCCGACCAGCTGCTGCCGGCCGGCCGGTACACCGTCTACGCCGACTTCCGCGTCGAAGGCACGCACGGCGAGGCCTCGGCCGGCTATGCCCGTATGGTCCTCCCGCAGGTGGACATCACCGACGACACCGACCTCGTCTTCGACGGTACGAAGCTGCGTGAGATATCCGCCAGGACGCCGAGGAAGACGGAGAACCTCTTCCGGCGCCTCGACCTCCACCGTCAGTTCGAAGACAACAGCTCGCTGACCGACAGCGTCCGGCTCGGCGACGGCTACGACAGCATCTGGACGGCACCCACCGCACCGGGTACCGACGGCACCCAGTACCTGACCGTCCGCTGGCGCGACCAGCAGCCGTTGCTGTCGGTGACCGCCGGATCCCAGGAGTTCGACGACCTGTGGGTCCTGCCCGGATCCGCAAGTCTCCCGGACGGCGACCACGGCTTCGCCCTGATCCACCCCGGCGCCGGCATGGCAGCGGACTACAAGGGCGTCGACGCCAGGGGCAAGGCCGCCGTCGTGCCCTGGGACTCCAGCGACGACGACACCGCGGACGACCAGATCAGAGCCGCGCAGACCGCCGGCGTGAAGCTGCTCCTGTTCGTGAACGACCTCGACGGACGTCTGCGCGAGCCCATCATCAAATCGAGCATCCAGGTCGTGGGCCTGTCCCGCACCCAGGGCGAGAAGCTGATGGCCCGTGTCGACGCGAGCCCCTCGGGCAGCGTGTCCCTGCGCGCCGTGTCCCATCCCGACACCGACTACCTGTACGACCTGGTCCGCACCTGGAAGGGGCGTATCCCCGCGGATCTCACCTACGCTCCGACGGAGCGGCAGCTCGCCCGCGTCGATGCGGACTTCCGCAACCCCAACGGGCGCGAGGTGTACGAGAACCGCTACGACATCCACCCGTGGACGGCGTACAACTTCGCCACCACCCGGCTGAGCACGGCGGGCACGCACCGCACCGACTACGTCACGACCGATGACGCGTTCAACTGGTCCGAGGAGGCACTGCTCTTCCCGGTGGCGTTCAGCGCCTCCGACCAGGTGCGCTACCCGGCCGGCCGCACCACCGACGTGCACTGGTTCGGGGCGGTCATCCGGCCGCGCCTCAACAGCACGATCCAGCGGCCCACCCGTACCGGCGACCTCATCGATGTCGTCATCCCGGGCTGGGGCGACTCCGGCAGTGATCACGCCAACTTCTCCTCCTTCGGGAGTGACGAGACCGTGGGAGGGAAGACCGAGCTGTACCGCGGCGCCTCCCTGCTCGGCACGAGCGAGAACGGGGTGTGGATCACCGTCCCGCCCGCCAAGGGCACCTACCGTCTGGTGTACACGGGCACCCGGAACGGAACTGCGGAGTTCCCCTATTCGACCAGTACCCGCACCGAGTGGTCGTTCGTCTCCTCCACACCCCGCAATGCCGATGAGGCCGAGCAACTCCCGCTGATCCAGGTGGACTACGCCCTTCCCACCGACCTGGACGGCAGGGCTGACCGGAACGCGGCACTGGTCGTGAAGCCCGTGCACCTGCAGGGTGGCCCGCGCGCGGCGCTGCACACGCGGAAGGTGGAGGTCTCCTACGACGACGGCGCCACCTGGACGACGGCACGCATCAGCGGCCGGGGCAACGGAAAGGTGAGTACGACGCTGGCCGCGCCCAAGTCCGCGCGGTACGTCACGTTGCGCGTGCACGCCGGGGACAGTCGCGGCAACACCGTCACGCAGACCGTGGTGAGAGCCGCGGGCATCGTCCGGTGAGCGACAGGGATGCTCTGATCCGCACATAGCGATCACCGCCCCGCGGTCAGGCCGACAGGCCAGGCCGCGGGGCGGACCGCCTTCCGGACACGTCACAACAAGCTGGAAGCGGGGGCACTGGTAGCCGAACCCGCACTCCCTCTCTGTGTAAGAGAGTTACTCCGCGTCGCCCGTCGCTCGTCCCGTTCGCAGGCCACACACTTCCGTCCCGGAAACACCTGTGAGGGTGATCGCCCGGCCCGCCGGTTCGCAGCCCTCCCTAAACTCGGTATGACGCAGCTTCAGAAACGAGACGCCCCGGCTGCGCCCGAGGGCATCTCCGCCTCGGGTCTTTGAGATGCTGGAGCGATGGAAACCGGAAAACTTGTCGATCTCGTTGATGAACTCCTCTCCACCACCCGGCCGTTGCCTGTCGTCCGTGCCGGGGACCCGGTCTTGCGGCAGCCGACCACGCCCTACGAGGGACAGCTCGGTGCCGAGCGGTTCGGTCGCCTCGTCGAGGCGATGAAGGAATCCATGCGTGCCGCGCCCGGAGTGGGTCTGGCGGCGCCGCAGGTCGGCATCCCGCTGCGGCTTGCCGTGGTCGAGGATCCGGTCGATTTGCCGCCTGAGCTGCGCGGGACACGCCCGGAGATGCCCGTGGAGGTACGCGAGATCCGTGGCCGAGTGCCGCTTCCCTTCCGGGTGCTGGTGAACCCGCTGTACGAACCCGTCGGCGAGCGCCGGGCCGCGTTCTTCGAAGGATGTCTGAGCATCCCCGGTTGGCAGGCCGTCGTCGCCCGGCATGAGCACGTGCGGCTGCGCGGGGAGGACGAGACCGGACGGAGCTTCGACGAGGAGTTCTCGGGCTGGCCCGCACGAATCGTTCAGCACGAGACCGACCACCTTGATGGCACGCTCTACCTTGACCGCGCCGAACTGCGTTCTCTGGCAACACACGAAGCGGTGGCCAGGCACTGGCAGCAACCTACTCCCGCCGACGCCGCTCTGGCTCTGGGATTCCCGCTGCCTGAGCTGAAGCCGGAGCGGTGAGGCCGGCCGGTCGGCGGGGGCGGCCGGCCCTCGGCGGGCGACTCGTCTGCTCATGGCGGTGATCGCGGCCGGTGACGCTGGAAGGTCGCTGGTTCGGCGGTGCGGGCCGCCCTGGAGGGTTCGGCGCCCCGCACACTCAGGTCGATGACCGTCCGCCCGCGCCGCGGAACGGAGCTGATCAGGCCCGGAACAGCAGCACCACCGCAGCGACGAGGATGCCGAGGGTCACCGCCGCAAAGCCGTACCGCGAACGGTGCTTCCGCAGACCGGGCAGGCGGGCGTCAAGTGCCCATCGCCCCGGCCCGCTTATCGCCAGGGCCGCCGCTCCCGCGGCGAGGGTGAGTTCGTACTCCACGCCGGTGGGGGCGAAGAAGCCACCACCCCACTTGACGGCCACGGCGTTCACCATGACTCCGACGATCGCCGCTCCGGCGAGCGGCGTCAGCAGCCCCAGGGCCAGGCCGAGCCCTCCGAGCACTTCGCTCAGCCCCGCGATCACGGCCATCGCCTTGCCGGAGGGATAACCCACGGAGGAGAAGAACTGCGCCGTTCCGTCCACCCCTCCTCCCGAGAACCAGCCGAAGAGTTTCTGAGTCCCGTGGCTCGCCATCGTCACGCCGAGGGCCAGGCGTATAAGCAGCAGCCCGGCGTCGTGGGCGGCGGGCAGCGGAACACCTCGCTCGTGGGTACCGGAAGAGCGGGGAGCGGAGTGATCGAGGGCGTCGAGGTCTGACACGGACACGGTGGGTCCTTCCTGGGGATGCTGAGCACGGCCTGCGAACCCGACGCCGCTGAGCACGGGTCGCGCATGAGGACGGGGGGGGAGCCAGGCCCGGTCGCATGGCCGTAACGGTCGAGGCGGCCCGGGCGCGGCCCCGGAACCGGGATGCACTCGGTTCCGGGGCCGCGCCCGGGAGTGATGGACGTTCGCGCGATGCCCGTCTTTCGGCGGGCGGGGGTGTCAGACCCGGACTGTCCTGAGGGCGCGGGCCCACGACTCCAGCTGGTCGAACAGCGTGGTCGCGGCGGCGTCGTGCTGCTCGGCCGGCTTGAAGACCGAGAAGTTCTCGAAGTCGGTGAACAGGGAGAAGGACAACTGCTGTCGCACGTGCGCGAGTTGCAGTTCGCTGGCCACGGTTCGCAGGTGCTCGATGGCCCGCGCGCCACCGAGGGAGCCGTAGGAGACGAAGGCGGCGGACTTGTTGTTCCACTCGCCGTACAGGTAGTCGATGGCGTTCTTGAGTACGCCGGAGGTGGAGTGGTTGTACTCGGGGGTCACGAAGACGTACCCGTCGAACTCCGCGATCCTGGCCGCCCAGGTCTTGGTGTGCTCACCCTGGTACTGGCCCATGGCCGGCGGGACGGCCTCGTCCAGGTGGGGCAGCGGGTAGTCGGCGAGGTCGACCAGCTGGTAGTCGACACCGGCGCGGGCGCCGGCCCGGTCCACCACCCAGTCCGCGACCGCCTTGCCGTTACGGCCGGGGCGGGTGCTGCCGAGGATGACGGCGATCTTGAGGTCGTTCATGGTTCTCCTCCTTGGTGGGCCGGCCACGTGACGCCGGGCCGGCGGATGCGTGGCGGGCCGTGACGCGGCGCTGAGCCACATGTCCCGACCCGCCGTTCGTCGTGGTGGTGATGTCGTGCGCCTGACGGCACCCCGTCACGGGATGCATCCGACTCGAAATCGGGATCGAGGATCCGGACCGGCGCCGCGTGAACGCGGGAGCACCCGCATTCCACGGGCCGCAGGATGCCCTTGCGCCTGCCCATGCCGAGCGGGGAACAGATCACGTGCATGGACGCGCACCGGTGACCTTCAGCCCCGGCATCGCCCTCACTTGAACCGTCAAGTGAGACACTAGACCGACTCACGTGAACGTTCAAGTGCGCCACTTGAACGTTCACGTCGGTAGACTCGGCGCATGCCCGAAGATCATCCGGATCCGAACGATCCGCCGCGCTGGCTGACGCCCGCAGAGCTGGCGACGTGGCTGCAATTCGGCCTCATGCTGCACAAGCTGCCGGCGGCTCTGGAGGCGCAGCTGCAACAGGACGCGGGGCTGCGTTACGTGGAGTACTACGTCCTCGCCGGCCTGTCCGACCAGCCGGACCGGCGCATGCGCATGAGCGACCTGGCCGTCCTCGTCAACTCCGAGCTGTCCCGCCTCTCCCACATGGCCGGCAGGCTGGAGCGACGGGGGCTCATCCGCCGGGAGCCCGACCCCACCAACGGCCGCTACACCCAGGCGATCCTGACCGAAGCGGGCCACGCCCATCTCGTCGAGGCCGCGCCGGGGCACGTCGCCCTGGTACGCGACCTCGTCTACGACGTTCTCGACCCCGCCGAACTGGACACCCTGGGCGTCATCGCCGAGAAGATCAGCGAGCGAATCAACGAGAGAGTCGACCGGCGGGAGCGGCAGGAATGCTCAGGCCCGGAGGCGGCCCCGCAACACCCTCGCGGACAGTGACGGGCCGCACGGACGGGAGAGCGACGGAGACGGCCCACGGGATCGAACCGGCGACTGATGCACTTCCTGGCCGGGTGCCGCTCCCGCCCGGCCTGCCCTCCACCCGGCGTGATGGCCATCAGGCGTGATGGCCATCAGGCGGGAAGAATCGTAGACGTCCGGTCGTCTACTATGAGGAGGGTCGCCCGGCCGGGCGACTGTGTACGGGCGTCACCGCAATGCGGGATTCACGGGGCGCCCCCAGCACCGCGCGGCGCGTGTCTCGGGCCCGCGGTATCGCAAGCAGGGAGATACCAGTCATGCGCGTCGAAATCTGGACGGACATCGCCTGCCCGTGGTGCTACTCGGGCCGCGCCGCCTTCGCCAAGGGACTCGCCGCCTTCGAGCACCGTGACGAGGTTGAGGTCGTGCAGCGGTCGTTCGAACTCAACCCCGACGCGAAGAACGGCAACTCGTCATACGTCGACGTGGTCGCCAAGCAGTACGGGCGCACCAACGCTCAGCAGGTGGCCCGCGAGGAGCAGGCCGCCGATCTGGCGAGGGGGCTGGGCCTCGACTTCATCGTCGGCGGTCGCCGATTCGGCAACACCTTCGACCTCCACCGCCTGATCCACTTCGCGAAGACCCGCGGCCTGCAGGACGAGCTGGCGGACCTCGTGTTCCGGGCGAACTTCGGCGAGGAGCGCTCCGTCTACGACCGGCAGACCCAGATCGACGTGGCCGTCGCGGCGGGACTGGACGAGGCCGAGGTCGTGGCGGTCCTCGACGACCCGAAGGCCTTTGCCGACGAGGTCCGGAGCGATGAGCGGGAGGCCGTGGAGGTCGGCGCCCAGGGCGTACCGTTCGTCGTGCTCGACCGGCGCTACAGTGTCGGCGGCGTCCAGTCGGCCGATGCCTACACGAAGGCGCTGAAGCAGGCCTGGGCCAACCGGTCCGCCGCGTAGCGACATCCCCGGGCACGTCGTCGTCGACGAGCCACAGGAACTGACCGCCGTGCGGCGGCGGACGAGCGTCCGCCGCCGCACGGCAAAGCGCGTTGACGCGGGCGCGCGCAGAGCACCGCACCCAGGAGCGGCCGTCCGGCAACGACCCGCGTCACCAGCAGGAAGAGCGAGCTGACAGCCCGGCCCTATGGGCACCACCCCGAGTCCCTGCCCCCGCCGGGGCGGGGCGAAGCGGACACCCAGGGCCCGGGGCGAACGCGTCGGGCTCGAAGACGAGTTCGCGCACGCCGCCTGCCGCCCCCTTGATGTGCCCTGTCGGATACGGCGCATACGGCGGATACAGATCAACTCCTCAGGGCCCGACGCTTCGGGCCCGGTGCCGTCCGAGGCGCCTGGGCATTCCTCGCACACAGCGGCCGCGTCAGCCGTGCATCGGACTGCGGCCCGTTTCCGGGCGTCGGCCGGACGACGTGCCAGCGGCGGGCGTCAGCGATTCGCATCGTTCACCCCGATCGCCGCGGAGAGCAGGTGGTCCACCTGACCCGCGAGATCGCATGAGTGCTGAGCCGCCCAGGAGAGGCCGAGAGCGACCGATATGGCCGCGTGGATCGTCAGGCCCGGGCGGATGCGGCCCGCCTCGCGCGCACGCTCAAGGAGTCGGCCGCCGGCCGACTTCGTCTGTTCGCAGGCATCGTGCAGCCCCGACTGCTCGTCGGCCAGGGCTTCCATGATCGACTCCGGCAGCCCCCGATACGTGGCCGAACCCGCCGCCAGCTCTCTCAGCCACGCCAGGAGAGCCGCCTCGGGATCCGGCGCCGCGAGCAGGCTGTCGGCGCGCTTGCGCAGCGCGTCGAAGTTGGCGTCGAGCAGCGCTTCGAGAAGCCTTTCGCGATCCGCGAAGTGGCGGTACAGCGTGCCGATGCCCACACCCGCGCGGCGTGCGATGTCCCGCAGGGACGCGTCGGTGCCTCGTTCGGCGATGACCTCACCTGCGGCGGCCAGGAGCAGAGCGCGGTTCCTGAGCGCGTCGGCGCGCATGAGCGACGGCAAAAGACACCTCACATGAAGCGGAGCGGCACTCCATTGACTAGCGGAGCACCGCTCCGTTAGGGTTTTATCCGGAGCGGCGCTCCGGACGTATTCATCCTACGGATCGGTGTTCCGCTGCGCGACCCGTCCAAGGAGTGAATTCGACGTCGCGGAAGCGAGCGTGCCGGTCACGAGACCCCTCGGCCACGTGCAGGACATCGCCGACACGGCGTAACACGGCATCGGCGGCCACCCGGGGAAACGCGCCCGCACGATGCGCCCTGCGCCGCCGCACAGGCCCCGGTGCGCCGTTCGTCCCCTGGACGGCACACGGCGTGCGTCGGCCGGCCACAGCACCGAGACACATAGCGAACAGTGAGAACTACATTGCATTCCTTTGCTCTGCACGCGGGCATGATGTTCGACGGATTCACGATGTCGGGACCCACGACCGTGCATGTCCGAGGTGACCGCATCGTGCGGGTCGACCGTTCCGGAGAGGTACCGGCCGACGGCAGTGAGGTCATCGACCTCGGCCAGGAGGCATGTCTGCTGCCTGGTCTGATCGACAGTCACATCCACCTGGCGTTCGACGCCGGAGCAGACCCCGTGACCTCGGTGACCGAGATCGGCGACGAGGACCTGCTGAAGCAGATGCGGACGACGGCGTGGACCGCGCTGCAGGCCGGGGTGACCACCGTCCGCGACCTCGGCGACCGGAACTACCTCTCCCTGGATCTGGTCCAGGAGTACGCCGTCCAACCGGAGTCGGGCCCGGAGATCCTGGCCGCGGGTCCGCCGCTGACCACGCACGGCGGACACTGCCACTTCCTCGGCGGCGAGACCGAGGGCGCCGATGCCCTTCGGGCGGCCGTACGCGAACGGCACGCCCGCGGCTGCGCCGTCATCAAGATCATGGCCAGCGGCGGCACCATGACCCCCGACTCCGTACCGCCGCACGCTTCGCAGTACACCCTGGAGGACCTGCGGGCGGTGGTCGACGAGGCACACCGCCTCGGCCTGCCGGTGGCCGCCCACGCCCATGGCGGGCAAGCGATCAAGGACGCTCTCGAAGCCGGCGTCGACAGTCTGGAGCACGTCACCTTCCTGAGCGCGGACGGTGTGGACCCGGTCGAGGAGATCGTCGACGCCGTGGCGGCGAGCGACACGTTCGTCAGTCTGTCGCTCGGCGTGGACCCCCGTGTGGCCGTCACCCCGCCCAAGGCCATGGCCGCGGTCGTGGGCAAGATGAGTGTCACGAACCGGAAGCTCTACCGTCGTGGGGCCAGGGTCGTCATCGGTTCGGACGCGGGCATCGCGCCGTTCAAGCCGCACGACGTCCTCCCGCACGGCGTCGCCGCTCTGACCCGCCTGGACGTCACGCCCCTCGAAGCGCTGAAGTCCGTGACGAGTCTGGCCGCGCGGTTGTGCCGCGTGGAGGGCCGGAAGGGCAGCATCGCGGCCGGGGCCGATGCGGACCTGCTCGTGGTGCGCGGAAATCCGGCCGAGGACACCGCGGCTCTGCTCGACGTCGAGGCGGTCTTCAGGGCGGGTGTGCGAGTGCGCGACGCCCGGGGAGACACCCGCTGAACCCCGGATGCCGCTCGTCCGTCGAGGCCGTGGCACCCCACCGCCTCGACGCCCAACCGCCATGGCCCCCCGGAGCCGGGGTGGTCGGAGCGGCACCCGGCCGGGCGACAAGCAGAACCACCAGGCTGTGACGTGCGCGCGGAGACGCGAGGGAGATGACGCCACCGGCGGCCGGCACGGCCGCCGGTGTGCGAGGCGGCTCCGCCGGATCCCCGCGGCCCCTGCGCGAGTGTCCTGGACACCGTCCGCGATTCAGCCCGCGTATCACCGATCGACTTCAGAGGAGTACCCCAGTGACGCTTCCCGCAGCACGGGTTCTGTCCCGTCCGTTCACCCTGGGGGGAGTGACCGTCCCGAACCGGATCGTCATGTCCCCTATGACCCGCTCGTTCTCGCCCGGCGGGGTCCCGGGCGCCGACGTAGCCGCCTACTACGCCCGCCGCGCAGCGGCTGGAGTGGGACTGATCATCACGGAGGGGACATACATCGACCACCCGTCGGCCGGTGACGACGACGCTGTTCCCCACCTCTTCGGAGAGGAGCAACTCGCGGGCTGGACCGGGGTGGTCGATGCCGTGCACGCCGCGGGCGGGCGCATCGTCCCGCAGCTCTGGCACATCGGCATGGTGCGGGAACCGGGTCAGTCCCCCTTTCCCGACTCGCCTCCGATCGGACCGTCCGGCCTCACCCTCACCGGCGTGGAGCGCGGCGGTCGTGCCATGACGAGCACGGACATCGACGACGTCATCGGCGCCTACGCCCAGGCCGCCCGGGACGCCGAGCGGATCGGTTTCGACGGGATCGAGATCCACGGCGCGCACGGATACCTCATCGATCAGTTCCTCTGGTCCCTCACCAACCGGCGCACGGACAAGTACGGAGGCGACGCCGTCCAGCGGACGCGGTTCGCCGCCGAAGTCGTGCAGGCGATACGCGAGGGAGTCGCCGAGGACTTCCCGGTCATCTTCCGCTTCTCCCAGTGGAAGGCCAGTGACTTCGATGCCCGCCTCGCCGACACCCCCGACCAGTTGCAGGCGGTGCTCGCTCCCTTGGTGGATGCCGGAGTCACGGCTTTCCACGCCTCCACACGACGGTACTGGGAACCGGCGTTCGAGGGTTCTCACCTGAACCTCGCGGCCTGGGCGAAGAAGCTCACCGGGCGGTCGGCCATCACGGTCGGTTCGGTCGGCCTCAACGCCGACTTCCTGCAGGGCGGCGCGGGGACCGACACGCTGGACGCGCTGGTCGAAGGGCTGGAGCGGGACGAGTTCGACCTCGTGGCAGTCGGCCGGGCACTCCTGGTCGACCACGAGTGGGCGCGCAAGGTCCTGGACAGCCGGGTCGACGGCTTCCTTCCCTTCACACCCGAGGCGGAGAAGACACTCTTCTGATCCCGGCGACGGGAAGAGCGCGAGCGCACCGTCGGTCGGGGAACTCCGTCGACGTACGAGACGGACGGGTCGGCAGTTGGCGCGTGGGTGAGATCACCTCCACGGGCGAACACGAGTCACTGGCCGACTTCTTCGACTCCGTGGCGCACACGCTGAAGACGATCGCCGCCGGCGACCATCCGGTCTGCTCGGTGTCCGCCGGGCGACTCGTCTGGATGTGAGAAGTGCTCCCCGATCGGATCGGGGAGCACTTCTCACCGCGGGCCTACAGTGCCGGCGGAGTGAATCCGTCGAGGCCGACCCAGTAGTCGTCGTCCTCCATCAGACGTCGTTCCTTGATGAAGTCACCGAAGGGACGCATGGACTGGGTGTTCTGCCGGTTCGACATCGAGGACCGTCCGCAGGACTCCCACCACGTGGACGGCGCCCGGAAGGGGCCTACCGACCCGCGGCCGGCGACGCTGCGTCGGGCTTGACCCACGGCGTCCGGCCGCGGAACCTCTTCGCCCACGCGCCCGACAGGACTGCGGCTCGCACGCGAAGAGGCATGCCGTCAGCTCATGTCACACGGCGGGACAGGCGGGTGGCAATCGCGCGCTGACGTGATGATCAGGCGCAAGGAGAGGAGGGCGTGTCCACCGCGAAGACGTAACCACCCTTCCAGTTGATGAGGTTCGAGGTGCCGGCCTCGTTCTTCATGAGCGCGGTGATGGTGACGCACCGGCCGCCCGCGGCCTGGGTGCTGCTGCGCACGGGACCCGCGTACGAGGAGAAGTTCCCGCTGTCGTGCCCGCCCGCGCTCGGGGTGTCTCCGGGGTACATCCGCAGGTCCATGAAGTTGGCGCCGCCGGGAGTGTTGTTGTCGAGGATCGCGCAGGCGCTGTTGCCCTTCATGTAGAAGAACAGCGTGCCGTAGCGCTTGTCGGCGTTCGGGAGCGCCTTGGCGTCCACGAACTCGTAACCGTCACCGCAGACGGTCGCCGACGCGAGGACGGATGCCTCATTGGCGGCGGCGAAGGCACGGGCGGGCGCGCCCGCCTCGGCCGAGACGGTCGGGGCGGCCTCGGCCGCGGTGGCGGCGGGCGCGGAAACACCGATGGCGGCCATCGCCGTCACAGCCACACACGCACGCACCAGCTGGAAACGAACAGAACGCATGATTCTCCCCCTGAGTGATCGCTGCGCCTCCCTCCAGGCTTGGAGTGAAGGCGGGGTGACGTTAACCACTTGGGTTCTTCACGGGCAAGCGGTCTAGACCTATCCCTCCCTAACGATGCGTCACAAACTGTTGAAGACGCATCTACTACCCTGCGTTTGCGAAGACGTTGCCCGATTTGCCATCTGTTCGGCTCGGCAGGGCCGTGACCGTCCGTGCAACCGTGAGTCCCGTCACACCCCGAAAACGGCCACGTCGGGGAGCGTTCGCTTCTCGGGCGCCTGAACAGGTGATTTCCACGAAGGCGAGCCCTGCGGCTCCGCAGGCGGGGACACGGTGCGCCTCACCGGGCGGCGGCCGGGCCGCGAGGGCGGCCGAACGGGGTCCCCACCAGCGGGAATGCCCGCTGCCCCATGCGGGGCGAGCGGCTTCCGGGGGATGCGGGTTAAATGGGGAGGTGACCGTCATCGACGGCCGAGCAAGCAGTGCCCGGCCCGGGGTCGGTACCGGAAGGGGTTCCGTATGGCTGTGCGTCCGGCATCGTCTCGTGGTTCGAAGGGCAAGCAGGCCGTCTGGCCCGTCCCCCTGCTGACGTTCTCGCTGGTGGCAGCGGGCCTGGGCGTAGCCGCCACCTCCCACGCCGTGCCGGCGGATTCCGCGTCGGCACACCGGGCGCCACGGGCCGCTTCGTGCGTCGACACGGTCTTCGCCGGGATGACCGGGCCTCAACGTGTCGGGCAGCTCTTCATGGGCGGCGTGAACGCCTCGAAGCCGGACCAGAAGCGGATCGAGGTGCTGCGCAAGTACCACGTCGGGTCGGTGTTCCTGGCGGGCCGGAGCGCGTCCGGCACGAAGGCGACCAAGTCGCTCGCCGACAGTCTCCAGGCGAAGGCGGACACCGTGGCCGGGCATCGGGTGGGCCTGCTGGTCTCCACCGACCAGGAGGGCGGTCAGGTCCAGGTGCTGTCCGGCCCGGGGTTCTCGACCATACCGAGCGGCCTCACCCAGGGAACCTGGTCCACCACGAAGCTCCGGAGTTCGGCCGCCACGTGGGCGAAGCAGCTCAAGGCCGCCGGCGTGAACCTGAACCTCGCGCCCGTCGCCGACGTGGTGCCGTCGAGCCTGGGCAAGAACAACGCTCCGATCGGCCGGTACAACCGGGAGTACGGTCACACCGCCGCGACCGTCGCCCCCCACAGCACCGCCTTCGCCGAGGGCTTCGCTCAGGCCGGCGTGCTGGCCACGCTCAAGCACTTCCCTGGACTGGGGTACGTCCGCGGCAACACCGACACCACGGCGAAGGTCGTGGACTCGGTGACCACCAGGACCAGCGCGAGCATCGCCCCGTTCCGGGCGGGGATCAAGGCGAACGCCCCGTTCGTCATGATCTCGCTGGCCACGTACAGCAAGATCGACCCGAAGCACAGGGCGGTGTTCTCCCCGACGGTGATTCAGGAGATGCTGCGCAAGTCACTCGGCTTCACGGGAGTCGTGATCTCGGACGATCTCGGCAACGCGGTGGCGGTCAAGTCCGTGCCGCCGGCCGACCGTGCCGTGAAGTTCCTGGCCGCCGGCGGCGACCAGGTACTGACCGTCGAGCCGAACACGGTGCCGGCCATGGCCAAGGCCGTCCAGACCCGGATGGGCACGGACGCGGCCTTCCGCGCCAAGGTGGACAAGAGCGTCCATCGCGTTCTCGCCGCGAAGCAGAAGGCCGGCATGCTCAAGTGCGGCTGACCACCGGGTGACCGTGACCGCTACGAGCGGCGCCGCGGGCTGTGCCCGGCGGTGCCGCTCGTAGCGGCCCGGATTCCACGGCGGTGCCGCTTGGCCCGGGCGTGCGTTCCACGGACCCGGACCCGACGAGCAGGCGCCCCGGGCGAGAGGCCGGCGGGACTCGTCAGTCCGCCGTCTCGTAGCGGCCGGCAGGGCGCGACAGGCCCAAGTGGCCGCGCAGGGTGGTGGATTCGTACTCCGTGCGGAACACCCCCCGGCGCTGCAGCTCAGGTACCAGACCTCGGGTGATCGCCGTCAGATCGTGCGGCAGGGCGCCCGGCCTCAGGCGGAACCCGTCCAGGCCGGCGGAGCGGCGGTCGATCAGCAGATCGGCCAGCTCCGCAGGCGTTCCGGCGAAGACCTGCGCGTCCGAGGTGAGTTCGGCGCCGGCCACCTCGTCCAGGCGGGCCAGGCGCTCGGCGGCGGCGCCCGGCTCGTCGTCCAGGAGGACGAGGAGGTCTGCGAAGATCCGCAACGGCCTGGCCTCGACGTCCCTGCCGGTGCGCTCGACCGCCTCGGCGACCTGGGCGACGATCGCGAGTGTTCCCGCCCGGTCGTGCGGCGTGATGTGGACGACGTCGGAGCCGAGGGCCGCGAATTCGTAGGGCGTGGACGCGTGGGCGAGGCTCACTACCGGCGGCTGCCCTTGGGGGGAACGCGGGGTGATCGACGGGCCCTTGACGCTGAAGCCGGTGCCGTGGAAGTCGACGTGATGGACCTTGTCACGGTCGATGAAGCGTCCGGTCGACGCGTCCCGGATCTCCGCGTCGTCGTCCCAGCTGTCCCAGAGTCGACGTACGGCCTCCACCACCTCCGCGCCCTCCGCGAAGAGTTCGCGCAGCCGCTTGGCGATGAGCTCCGGGTCGGTCACGTCCTCCTCGGTGAGCAACGGCGTGGTGCGCCGGCCGAAGTGGGCGGCGTCGGCGGCGCGCGACGATATCTGGGGGCGCCAGCCGGCGCGGCCCCTGCCGGCGTGGTCGAGCGTGGCGAGTCCGATGGCCAGGTGGAACGGTTCGGTGTGGGTCACGTTCGTCGTCGGGACCAGACCGATGCGGGTGGTGAGCGGGGCGATGTGGGCTGCGAGCAGCACCGCGTCCAGGCTGCCCCTGACCTGGTCCGTACGGTCGTCGGGCCGGTGGAAGTCGGCGGACTGGAGACCGAGGGCGTCCTCGAAGGTGACGAAGTCGAGCAGGCCCCGTTCCGCTTCCGCCACCAGGGCCGCCCAGTAATCGGCCGTGAGCAGTTCACCCGGCCGGGCATCCTTCTCGCGCCAGGCCGCGGGGTGCCAGCCGGCGCCGTCGAGCGCGACGGCGAGGTGCAGTGCGGTGCCGGGGGTGCCATTCGGTCCGGGGGTGCCGGTCATGCGGGGATCTCCTTCTCGTCGCGACGCTCGTCTCGCACGCCCGGGCCGCCCCACCCGGTCGGGCGGGGCACGTCGGACAGGCCCAGGTGGCCGCGGAGTGTCGTGCCGGTGTAGTCGTCGCGGTGAACGCCCTTCTCCTGGAGCAGCGGCACCACCCGGTCCACGAAGTCGTCGAGGCCGCCGGGGGTCAGATGGGGGACGAGGACGAATCCGTCGGCGCCCTCGGTCTGGACGAAGTGATCGATGGCGTCGGCCACCGTGTGCGGGCTTCCGACGAACGTCTGGCGGCCGCCCACTTCGATGACCAGTTCCCGGATCGACAGATTCCGCTCCTCGGCGAGCTTGCGCCACTTCCGCGCGGTCTCCGCCCGTCCCTTGCGGAACACGGAGTGCCCCTTCAGGAGGTGGGCCTCGTCCTCGGGCTCGGTCTCCGGCAACGGCCCGTCCGGGTCGTAGGCCGACAGGTCGCAGCCCCAGACCGCTTCCAGGTGGGCGATCGCGGTCTGCGGGCTGACCAGTTCGCGGCTGATCTCCCTGGCGTAGGCCGCGGCCTCCTCGTCGGTGTCCGCGACGACCGCGTTGGCGGTGGGGAGGATCAGCAGGTCGTCGGGACTGCGGCCGTAGCGGGCGAGGCGCTGCTTGACGTCCCGGTAGAAGGCGCGCGCCACGTCGATGCGGTTGTGCTTGCTGAAGATGACCTCGGCGTCGGACGCGGCGAACTCGCGGCCGGCGTCGGACTCGCCGGACTGGATGATCACCGGGTGACCCTGCGGGCCGGGCGGAGTGGTGAACCGGCCCGCTATGTCGAAGTGCCGGCCGCTGTGGGCGAAGCGGCCGGCCCCGGCCCGCACGAACTCCCCCGTCGCCGCGTCGGCCCGCAGATCACCCTCGGCCCAGCTGTCCCACAGTTCCCGTGCCGTACTGAGGAATTCGGCGGCCCTGGTGTAACGGTCGGCCTCCGGCAGGAAACCTCCCCGGCGGAAGTTCTCGCCGGTGAAGGCGTCGTAACTGGTGACCACGTTCCAGGCCGCCCGCCCGCCGCTGAGCCGGTCCAGGGTCGCGAACCTGCGGGCCACCTCGTAGGGTTCGTTGAAGGTGGCGTTGACCGTCGCGGCGAGGCCCAGGTGTGTCGTGACGGCGGCCAGGGCGCTCAGCACGGTCAGGTTCTCCGGGCGTCCCGCGATGTCCAGGTCGTAGACCTGCCCCTTGTGCTCGCGCAGCCGCAGCCCTTCGGCGAGGAAGAAGAAGTCGAACTTGCCGCGTTCTACCGTCTGCGCGAGCCGGATGAAGGAGTCGGGGGATATCTGGCTCCCGGAGCGCGGGTCCGACCAGACGGTGACGTTGTGGATGCCGGGCAGCTGCGCCGCGAGGTGCACCTGTTTCCTACGGTTGGCGGGCACGGTGCGGTCTCCTCCTGCGAAGTCGGGCTTCGGGGCGTTCGGGCGGAGTGGGGCGGCCCGGTGGGGCGGTTCGGTGATCCGGTGGTTGGTGGTCCGGTGGCCCGGCGGTCCGGTGGTTCTCCGAGCGTGCACGCGCCGGTCGGTGTCTGCACAGTGCAACCGGGCTCGTTTCACGAGGTGTTCATGCCGTTGCGACATGCTCCGGTGCTTCCGTGGCGACGGGTGCCGGTGCTGCCGCCGGGGTGGTGGCAGGGGGCGGGGAGACGTACCGCACCTGGTTCTCGAAGGTGACCCCGTGGCTCTTCACGTCGATGGCGATGCGGTCGCCGTCGGCGATCCGGAACCCGTCGTGGAAGCTGGCCTCGTCGGCGCCCAGGAGGATGTAGTTGACCAGGCCGGGCCTGCGCACCGCCGGATAGGTGAACAGGTGGTCCGCCATGTCCCGCACCCGGTGGTAGAGCGCGTCGTCACCGCAGTCGAAGGGCCCCTCCCAGGCGGTCGCGCCGTCCCTGACGATGGTGACCCTGCCGGTCACCGTGCGCGGCGGGGGGCCGAGGAAGAGCCAGGGGGTGAGCGCGGTGTCGCACAGTTTGCAGTACGGGTTGTAGCCCGGGTCCTGACGGTGCAGACCGATGTCGCACAGGTCGTTGCCGAAGGTGTAGCCGGCGTAGTGGGGTGTGCCGTCGGCGTCGTTGACGTAGACGAGGGCGACCTCGGGCTCCTCGATGAGGGCCACCGGCCGCGCGGGGACGTTCAGCACCTCCCCGGGCAGCCGCACCCAGTCGCCGAATCCCTTGAAGAACCACTTGGGCGGGGTGAACTCGGCTCCCTCGGGGGCGGTTTCACCTCCCCACTTCTTCTTGTGCGTACCCATGAAGCCGCTCAGCAGGGCAGCGCCCGTGGCAGCCGGAAGCAATGGGGGCAGGAGTCGCAGCTCAGGGTCCCCGGCGGTGACGACGACGGTCGTCGCCGCGCCTTCGGTCAGGGCGTCCCGCAGAGCCGCCTCCGAGCCGTCCGTGGCGATGAAGGCGGCGGCCACCTGTCCGTCCTCCACCCGGTGCAGCGTCTGCGGGGCGCCCTCTTCGGGGCGGCCGAAGCCGACATGGCGTACGCCGTCGTACAGAGCCTCGAAGAGGACGGGTTGGCGGGGGTGGGACATGTCTGACTCCTCGGTCGCGTAGGTGAGTTGCGGGTTCAGGAATGGGGTACGAGGGCGCGGGCCTCCGCGCCCGTGAGGTCGGCCAGGACCTCACCGATCCGGTCGACCGCCTGCCGTATCCAGGGCAGTGCGACGGGGTCGTCCGACGCCAGCGCGGCCGTGCGGCGCTCGTCGGTGTCGCCGTAGAGGCGGCTGGTCGCCGCGCGGAAGCGCAACGGCCGTCCCGGCTCCCCGAAGGCACTCGCGGGCAGCACACCGACTCCGTGCCGCTCGGACAGCAGCAGGGCGAGGGCGTCTCCGTCGTGTACCCCGTGCTTCCGGGCGAGGGGTTCGCGCAGGGGCTCGAAGTCCGGGTAGAGGTAGCAGGCCGCGGCGACGGGGAACGGCTCCGCGCCCGCGGCGGTGAAGCGGGCGGCGACCGCGCGTACGACCTTCTCGTGCAGCCGGCGGCTCGCCGCGATGTGCTCGGTGACCTCGGGTGGCTCTCCGAAGGCGTACGCGGCCGCCGTCTGCACCGGCGCCGGCGGACTGGACCAGATCTGGCTCGCGACGGCGACGAGCCGGGTGTGCAGGGTCCGCCCGGCATCGCTGTCGGGCAGCCGGGCCACGCCTGTGCGCCAGCCGCCCAGGGCCAGGCTCTTGGTGAGACCGGTGGTGACGACGGTGCGCTCGGGCGCGTAGAGGGCCGGGGAGGAGACCGGTGCGGACGTGTCGTACACGAGATCGCGGTAGATCTCGTCGGAGACGACGACGAGGTCGAGCTCCCGGGCCGCCTCGGCCAGCCGTCGCACGGTGGCGGCCGGGGCGACCGTGCCGGTCGGGTTGTCCGGCACGGTGACGACCACGGCCCGCGGGTCGCGTCCGGCGGCGCGCGCACCGGCGACGGCCTCGCGCAGCCTCTCCGGGTCGGGCACCCCGCCCTGCCCCGGCAGGATCGGCACGGGCAGGGGCCGGGCCCCGACGAGGCGCGCCTGGGCCGCGTAGCTGACCCAGCTGGGGACGGGCACGATCACGTCGCCGCCGATGGCGAGGAGCAGCGCGAACAGCAGCGCCTTGCTGCCCGGGCCGGCCACGACCAGTCCCGGGTCGATGCCGAGGCCGCGCCGCTCCCAGTACCCGGCGACGGCGGTGCGCAGGGCGTGGCTTCCCGCGACGGAGCCGTAGGCGTTCTCGGCGGCTGCCGCCGCGAGCCGTTCCCGGAGCGCGGGAAGGACGGGCAGGCCTATCTCCCCACTGGCCATCGGCAGGACGCGTTCTCCGGCCCGGCGCCGTCGGGCCAGGGCCTCGTCGGCGGCGAGCGTCGCCGACATGGAGACCGGTGCGGGTTCGGGCATGACAGCTCCAGCCATCGGGGTGGGCGGCGGACACGGGGCGGACGTGGCTCAGGGAACGGGTGTCGTCTCGGCGTACCGCTCACGCAGCTCCGCCTTGCGCACCTTGCCGGTCAGCGTCTTCGGCAGGGCCCCGACCAGTTCCAGGCGATCGGGCAGGAACCGGGCGTCGTGGCCCGCCCCGGTGACCCGGGCCCGGACCTCGTCGAGCGTCGGGCCCCGCCCGCCGCGTCCGACCACGACGGCGACGATCTCGTTCCCGGGCCCTCCCGCCTCCGCACGGCCCGCCGGCACCTCCAGGCCGACCAGAGCCGCCTCGACCGCCCGCGGGTGACTGCCGATCACCGCCTCCAGTTCGGTCATCGGCGCCACCTGCCCGTCCCGCACGATCGCGTCCCGCGCCCGGCCGATGATGCGGACGCCGCCCCGGCCGTCGTCACGGGCGAGGTCGCCGGTGTCGAACCAGCCGTCCGGCCCGAGTTCGGCCGCGAACGCCTCCGGGCGCCTGTGGTAGCCGAGCGCGAGGGACGCACCGCGCACCTTGAGCCGTCCCACCGGGCCCGTCGCTTCCGGAGTGCCGTTCGCCCCGAACGGCTCGATGCGCGTCTCCATGGCGTCGATGGGGGTGCCGTTGCTCCGCGCCGCCCATCCCGCGGGGTCCTCGGGCCGGGTGGTGGTCACCGGTCCGTTCTCGGACATGCCCCAGAGCGAGTGGGCGCGGGAGCCCAGCGTCTCGTGGACCGCGTCGGCCAGCTCCTGGAGGACCGGTGCCGAGCCGATCACCACATGCCGCAGCGTGCTCGTGTCGCGGCGCTGGGCCCGCTGTGACGCCGTCACATCGGCGAGGGTGGCGGGCGGGCCGTACAGGAGGGTGGCGCCGTACCGCTCGACCAGGTCGAGCAGTGCCTCGTTGCGGCGTTCGTCCTGGAAGGTGGTGGTGCCGCCCAGCATGACGCCGGCGAGGACGCCCTGCGCGAACCCCGAGTGGTGGACGAGAGGCGTCGAGACGGCCGTCACCCAGTGGTCGCCGCCCCCGAAGGCGTCGGCGTACCCGCATATCGCGGAGTGGACCGTGTTCTGGCTGTGGAGGACGCCCTTGGAGGGGCCGGTGGTGCCGGAGGTGAACAGCACCACGAACGGGTCGTCCGCTCCGAGCGCCAACCCGTCCAGACGGGCGGCGGCTCCTTCCCGTTCCTCCCGCGCCTCGGCCACGAAGTGCCGGTGGAAGGACAGCGCGCCTTCGGGGGCTGGGCCGTCCACCACCGGCACGTGTTCCAGGGAGGGCAGTTCGTCCTTGAGCCGCGTGACGATTTCGGCCAGCGGTGTCCCCGACCACTCCGGGAGCGTGACGCACACCCGCGCTCCGGTGAGGCCGAGGCGGTGGCGCAGTTCCGCTTCCGTGCAGACGGGCGAGACGGGGATGACGACGGCACCGACGCGGATGGAGGCGAAGATCAGCGGCACCATCTGCCACCGGTTGGGGAGCTGTACGGCGACGAAGTCGCCCGGCCGTACGCCGAGGTCGAGCAGGGCCAGTGCGAACCGGTCCGTCAGTCGGGCCAGTTCGGCGTAGTCGAGGGTGTCGGTGCGGGACTCGGTGACGCGCCGTCCCGCGACGGCCAGGCGGCGCGGGTGCAGACGGGCCTGCCTGCGCAGGTCGTCGAGGAAGGTCTCGTCCCGCCACCAGCCGTGCCGGCGGTACGCGGCGGCGCGCTGTTCGGGGTCGGTCAGCGCCGCGGGTGCCGTCCCGGCAGCGGTGTCCACCCGGGTGGCCGCCGTGCTCATCAGCGGTCCTTCCGGCGGGCCGCGAGCAGTTCGGGCAGCGGGTTCCCCGCCCGGGCGGCCGCGATCTCCAGCAGGTCCCGGGTGTTGTGCCGCACCCGGTCACCGACCCAGTCGAAGACCCATTCCTTGCGTGCGCGGGCGGGCAGGTCGAAGGGGACGACCCGGGTGACGGCCAGGGCCGCCGAGGCGGCGCCACCGATGTTGGCGATCACGCCGGGAACCAGGGAGGCCCCCGAAGCGGCGATCTTCTCCTTCGCCACCGCGCTGGAGGCGAGGTTGGCGCCTTCGACGACCAGTCCGGCCCTCAGGCGGTGGGTGTTCTCGGCGGTGAGCGCGTGCTTCTGCGCCGCGAGGACCAGGAGGTCCGCGTCGACGTCCAGCCAGGCGTCCGGCTCGGCGGAGAGTGTGACGTCACCAGGCAGGCGGCTGCGGTCGATCCGCCCGTACTCGTCCGTGACGGCCACCAGTCCGGCCACCGGCAGCCGCTCCGCGCTGATGGTGCCCTGGACGTCGGCGACGGCCACGACGACGTGCCCCCGGTCCTCCAGGAACCGCGCCACGGCCCGGCCCACGGCGCCGAAGCCCTGCACCACGACCCGGGCCGGTCCGGTGCGCCCGCTCGCTTCCAGGGCGGTGATCGCGGCGACCCCGACTCCATGACCGGTGGCGTCGATGAGGGGCTCGTAGTACGTACGCCAGTCGATCGGCATGTCGGGGGCGCCGAGGCGGTAGCGGGGGTCGTAGCCGGCCTCGGCGAAGAAGACGGCGCGGTCGGCGGGGGTGACGCCCATGTCGATGCCGAGGTGGATGCCGCCGTGGAGGAGTGGCTTCACCGTGCGGCCGAAGGTGCGGAAGGTCTCCTCGCGGTCCGTGCCGTCGGAGACGATCCCGGCCTTGGCGCCGCCGATGCGCAGCCCCGCCAGGGTGAACTTCTCGGTCATGTCGCGGGCGAGGCCCGCGACCTCCTCCTCGGTCACCCCGGCGGTCATCCGGGTGCCGCCCATGGCCAGGCCGTCGACGAGCGTGTCGACGACCACCCAGCCCTTGATGTCACCGCGACTGCCGTTGAGGTGGACGGTCAGTGCGGGGTCCTGCCGCTCTTCCGGAGCGCTCATGGCTGATTCCTTGCGTCTGGTGTGTACGGGGTCGGGTGGCGGGGGTTCGGATCACCGGTAGAGCTGGGCGAAGCCCCGCAGGATCTCCAGGCCGTCCTTGCGGAACTCCAGATGGGCCTGCGAGCCGAAGATCCGGCCGTCGTCGGAGCGGAGGAACTCGACCGGCGCGTGTGCGGAGCGGCCGATGGTGCGGTAGCCGGCCGGGGCCTCGCGGAGGTAGAGGGTGTGCCGGTGGAAGACGGTGACCGTCGGCTTCACATAGGTGAAGAGCGGCTCCTCCGTGTCGACCTGTGCCTCGTATCCGCCGACCCGCTGCGGCCCCTCTTCGAGGTGTCCGCCGGCGGCGACACCGAGGATCTGCAGACCGCCGCAAATGCCGAACACCGGGACGTCCGCACGGGTGACGAGGTCGATGAGCGGCTTGTAGTACTCGCGGTCGTAGGCGCGTACCTTCGTGCCGCTCAGCACGATCGCCTGGTAGCGGCCGTCCACCCGTGCGGGCACCGACCGGGCGTCGGTCGCCTCGGTCCGTGACCCCAGCGCCTCGAAGCGGGACTGGAGCTGCCGGAGGGACAGCGTTCCGTTGTTGACGACCAGTACGCGGGGTCGCGTCATGCGCTCGCTCCTGAGGTGTGGGTGGGTGCCTGCGCGTCGGTGATGACCGTGCCGGTGCGTCCGGCCAGCAGTTCCGTGACCGCTGCGCTGCCGATGACGACCCGTTCCACGCCCTGGTCCAGGGCCTCCCCCGCGGCCCGCAGCTTCTTGCGCATGCCGCCCTTCGCGCCCATGTCGCGGAAGGCGGCCGCTTCCCGGCGGCCGATCCGGCGGACCGGCTCCCCGTCGATCAGGAGGTGGGCGACGTCGGTGACGAGGACGAGGTCGGTCGCGCCGGTGGCTCCGGCGATCGCGGCCGCGGCCCGGTCGGCGTCGGTGTTGACCTCCTGGCCGGCCGCGTTCCGCGCCAGCGGGGTGAGGAGGCAGGCGTGGCCGGGCCGGATGTGCTTCAGGGGTGAGACGTCCACCCCGGTGATCGGGCCGACGAGGTTGTCCAGTTCGACGAGTCGCTTCTCCCGCCACCACCAGCGCTCGCCCTCGCCGGCGCTCACGAGGCCGTCGCTGCCGAGCAGCCGCTCGGTGGTGACGCCGCGGGCCTCCAGCCGCCCCAGGACCACCTCGGCCAGTTCGGCGCTGACGGCCTTGATGTCGTCGATGACCTCGGGGGTCGTCCACCGGCTCTGGTTGCCGTAGCGGTCGCGGAGGATCGCCGACGGTTCGCCGTACCGGGCGCTGAGTCTCCTGAGCGGCTTGGACCAGCCGTGGACCAGCACCAGGGAGCGGTCCCTGGCGTGGCGGGCGAGGTCGTCCCACCAGTCGCCGTCGAGCTCGTCCAGGCAGCTCCCGCCGAGCTTCACCACCGTGGGCGCGGGGTGCTGTGCGCTCATGCCGGCATCACCGGCTGCTGCGTCAGTCCGGTCTCCTCAGGCAGGCCGAACCGCAGGTTCACGGCTTGCACGGCCTGGCCGGCGGCGCCCTTGACGAGGTTGTCGAGCGCGGCGAGCACGACGATCCGGCCACCCTCCTCGTCGTGCAGGACCGTCACGTCGGCGAAGTTGGAGCCGAGCACGACCTGCGGGTCGGGCACCGGGACGAGCGTCTCGTCGTGCCGTCGCACCCGCACGAACGGGTGCCCCTTGTAGAAGCGCAGATAGGCCCGTGACAGCTCGCGCTGGTCCACCTTCTCGTCGGTGAAGACGTACGAGGAGGTCAGCAGCCCGCGCACGTGGGAGACGCCGTACGCAGACATCGACAGGTTGCCGACCGTTCCGGGCTTGCTCCGCTCCAGGAAGTCGGCGACCTCGGCGGCGTGCCGGTGCCCGGTCGGGGAGTACGGGGCGATGGCACCGGATCTGAACGGGTGCAGGTCGGAGGTGCGCAACTGGAGCCCGCCGCCGCTGGACCCGCTCTTGCCGTCCACCACCACCGTCTTCAGTTCGAGCCCGAGGCCGAGCGTGAGCGGGGCAAGGCCCAGGGTGATCGCGGTGGCGTAGCAGCCGGGCAGCGAGATGAGCGAGGCGTCCCTGAGCTGGTCGCCGACCAGTTCGGGCACGCCGTAGACGAAGCGGTCCGCCAGGTCGGTGCGCCGCTCGACCTTGGGGTACCAGCGGTCGTGCAGGTGCGGGGTACGGATGCGGAAGGCGCCGCTGAGGTCGACGACGGCCGGAATCCGGTCGGCGAACAGCGAGGCCAGTTCGGCCGAGACCGCCGCGGGAGTGGCCAGGAAGAGGACGTCGACCTCGTCCGCGACGTGCTCGGTGACCGGTCGCACGGTCAGGTTCTGATGGATGCGCAGGCCGGGGTGGAGCTCGGAGGGGCGCCTGCCGATGCTGGACGAGCCGCCCAGGAACGTCAGCTCCAGGCCGGGGTGCTGGGTGATGAGCCGGATGAGTTCGCCGCCGGCGAGCCCGGAGGCACCGACGATTCCTGCGCGGATCATACGAGCAGCTCCTGCACGTGGCGGCCGATGGCCGAGGGGATGTCGGCTCCGGTGGCGGTGGCCACGGCCCGGAAGCCGGGGGCGTGGTTGACCTCGTTGACGACGTAGCCGTCGGGGGTGCCGAAGAGGTCGATGCCGTAGATCCCGGGCCCGAGCACGTCCACCACGGCGTCGACGATCTTGAGTACGTCGGGGTCGTGGGCGACCGGGCGGTTCGTGTTGCCGAGCGCGGCGTTGTTGCGCCAGTCGCTCCCGCCGCTCTCGAACTCCGCAGCCCCGATCAGCTCGCGGCCGACGACGAGGCACCGCACCGAGCTGCCGCCCAGGTAAGGCTCCACGACGCTGGCCTGCTCGAAGGCGTGGGCCAGGTCCTCGATGTAGTCGTACACGGAGTGCGCGGTGTCGGCGTGCCGGATCAGTGTGACCCGCTTGCCCATGCCGCCGAAGACGGGCTTGAGGACGAGGGGCAGTGGCAGGTCGGCGAGCGCCTTGTCGAAGTCCTTGCGGGACAGCACGAGCCGGTGGTCGGGCACCGGCACACCGGCGGAGTGCAGGAGGGCGCGCAGAGCGGCCTTGTTCTCGCAGGCGTGGATGGCCCGGGCGGTGTTCAGCGTGGGGATGCCGGCCGCCTCGGCCAGCGTGGCGATGAGCCCGCCGCGGGTGTAGCTGCGGCTGCGGATCAGCAGGGTGTCGTACCCCTTGACGGACGGGGCGTCGGGGTGGCCGAGGGAGAGGGACTCGTCGTTGATCCAGTCGATACGGAGGCCGAAGGCCGGGGCCGCCTCGATCAGGAGGCGTTCCTCCCAGGCGACCCGGTCGGCGACGAGGGCGACGGCGCGGAGTCGGCCCATGTCACTGCCCCCAGTCGCGGAGTTGCACCTCGACCATCTCCAGCGTCAGCCGGCCGTCCTCGACGGCCTCGACGCGGAGGGTCAGGATGCACTCGGGGCACGAGAGGGTCTCGCCCTCGGTGACCGGGGGCACGGTCAGGTCGGTCTCGCACTCGGGGCATACGCCGGTCAGGGTGGCGGTGGACATGGTTCAACTCCGTTTGGGTGTGCGGGGATCGTGGTTCCGGGCTTCAGGCGTGCGCGGGACGGAAGTCGATGGCGGCCTTGCGGATCGCGTCCCGGTCCAGCAGCGGGCGGCCCTCCTCCTCCTGACGTTCCATCAGCCAGGCGGTGAAGGCCTCGACGTCGACCCGCAGGTCCGAGCCGGCGAGGGCCCAGGCGACCAGAGGCGTCGTCAGGCGGCCGCGGACCCGCAGCTCCCGGCTGTTGCCGACGAGCTCGGCCGGCAGCGTCTCGTACGCCTCCGGATGGCTCAACTGGCCGGGGAGCTCGTACGCGAAGGCGTGCGGGGTGGTCGGTCCGGACTGGAAGGCGTCTCCGAGACCCGCGCCCCTCAGGGCGATCCTCGACAGTTCGGTGAGGTGGGTCAGGTCGAAGCGGGTGTCACCGTGGATGACGCGGAGCGAGGTGAGCAGCTCGGCCAGCGGGGCGTTGCCACCTCGCTCACCGATCCCGCCGACGGTCGCCGAGATCCACCGGGCGCCGGCGCGCACGGCGGCGAGGGAGTTGGCGACGGCCATGCCCAGCATGTTGTGCGAGTGGATCTCGATCTCGGAACCGTCGATGGCGACGATGTCCTCGATCACCTCCTGCATCCGCCAGGGAGAGAGGAACGCGACGGTCTCCGCGAGCCTGAACCGGTCGGCCCCCGCCGCGAAACCCGCCTCGACGTAGGGGACCAGCCGCTCCTTGGGGGTGCGGGCGCCGTCCTCACCGCTGAACGTGACGTGGAAGCCGCGCTCCTTGGCCTGGGATATCGCCGAACGGGCCAGTGCCTGGAGGAACTTGGGGCTGTCCGAGTCGAGCTTCAGCCGCGCGTGCTGCTCGGAGGTGGGGATGGAGTACATGATGTGGCGCACGCCCAGGCGCTCGGCCTCGTCGAGGGCTCGCGCGACCTGTCGGCGGTCGCGTACGACGAGGAGGGTCATGCTGCGCTCGGGACCGACGGCCTCGTGGGTGGCGAGGACCAGGTCGGCGTCCTTGGAGCCGGGGCCGGAGACCATGCCCACCTCGACCAGCTCGACGCCCGTGGCCACCAGCAGGTCCGCGATGGCGGCGGCGTCCTCGGGGCCGAACTCCACTCCTGCCATGTGTGCGGAGTCGCGCAGTGTCGCGTCGGATATGCGGGGCAGCCCCTCCGGTGTCCCGGGGCCTTGTGCTGCTGCCATCTCGTTCTCTCCTTGTTTCCGAAAGGGTCCGCGTTCCCGAAAGGGCCTGCGTTCCCGAAAGGTCTGTGGGGCCGGAATCCGGGGTGCTCCAGCGGCGCTGACCGCCGATCAACATCCTTCGCCCCCCCGCCCCGAAAGAGCAACGGCCGCCGGGTCAGATTTCTGTGATGGAGTGTCAAGGAATGTCAAGAAGGAAAGGGAATGCCAGACGGGTGTGCGGGGGCGCAAATTGTCGGCCGAACGGGAATAGTCTCCGCGACCCGCGCCCTACGGTGCGGACATGGACCTTTTCCCACTGCCCCGGCTGGGGGTCGTCGTTCCCCCGGAGAATCCCACGGCGGAACCCGAGTTCCACCACTTGCTCGGCGACGCGATGAACGTGTACACCTCCCGGTTCCCGGTGACTCCGGGTGCCGGGCTCAGAGCGATGCTGGAGACGTACAACGAGGTGCTGCCGGAGCTGCTCGGCAGTTTCGGGGCCCTGCGCCTGGACGCGACGGTGGTGGCGTGCAGCGCGTCGCACTATCTGCTGGGCCCGGACGGCGACCGGGCCTTCTGCGACGAACTGTCCGCACACGCGGGCTCCCCCGTGCGGTCCTCCACGCAGGCGATCCTCGCGGCCTGCGCGGCGCTGGGGGTGTCCCGCCTGACTCTCGTCTCTCCGTACCAGCCGTGGCTCACGGACGCCTCCCACGCGTTCTGGGAGCAGGCCGGCCTGACGGTCGACGGCGTGGTGCTCGTACCGGTGGACGCGGGCACGGACGCGGACGGCGGCCCGCTCTACGATCCGTACGCGGTGACGACCACGACGATCCTGCGGCGCATACGGGAGCGGGAGCTGCCCCCCGACACCGCTCTCCTGTTCACGGGTACGGGCATGGGCACGCTCGCCGCCCTCGCGGAACTGGCCCGGCGGGAGCCGCGCCGCACGCTGCTGACGTCGAACCTGGCGTCGGCGTGGTGGGCCCGACGGATGGCGGGAGTCACCGGTGGGGCGCGCCACCCGCTGCTGCGACGGCTGGAGCGCGCTCCCGTGTGACGGGGTGCGGGCGCCGCTGGGCGGCCGGTCCGGGGGCGGCCTGCGGCCACGGTGGGCGTGTCTCTCGGGCGGGGCACGGGGGCGCGTCGTCCCCTCCTCTCTTCCGGAGCCCCGCCCGGGATGCGCTCAGCCGGCCGACGACTCGGGCATGCGCCAGGCGTACCCCATGCGGTAGCCGACTCCGCGGACCGTGATGATCCAGCCGCTGTTGCCGAGCTTGGCCCTCAGGCTGCTGACATGCGTGTCAATGGTGCGGCTGGTGTGTCCCCAGTCGCTGCCCCAGACCCGGGCCATCAGTTCCTTTCGCGTCACGACCGTTTCCGGGGTGGCGGCCAGGGTGTAGAGCAATTCGAATTCCTTCGACGTGACGCCGACCAGCCGGTCGTGAAGACGTACGTCCCGAAGGCGTGGATCGATGTGGAGGTGGCGCAGGGAAATAGCGGCCGGAAGCATCTGCCGGGGCTGCGCACGACGCAGTACCGCTTCTATGCGGGCCCCGACCTCTCTGAATCCCCAGGTTTTCACGACACAGTCGTCGGCACCGGCATTCAGTGCGAGGACCCGGCCGAGTTCGTCGTCGGCGTCGGTGACGGCCATCAGGGCCGTGTCGCCGCTTTTCCGCAGGGACCGGCAGAGTTCCAGGCCGTCGATATCCGGGAGTTCCAGGGAGAAGAGCACCAGATCTGCCTCGGTGTGCTCCCGCAGGGCCCACCGCCCCGTGCCGACGCTGCGAGCGGTGAATCCCTGCCGCCGGAGGTCGCTCACCCTGGCGGCGGCGGCTTCGGTGTTCTGCTCCACGACGAGTACTTGTCTCACTGCCCCGTCCTCACTCCTCGGCCTCACGTCAGTTCCGGGCACCGGTCAGCGCCTCGGCAGGAAGGGGGACCGGTGGTGGTGGTGGTGGTGCGGGTTCGACGCGGTCGCCGAACAGGAGTTGGTAGACGTAGGCAGCCGAGGCCATCGTCATGTGGTGGTGCCAGCCGGGGAAGGAGCGGCCCTCGAAGTCGAGGACCCCGAACCGCCGGCCGAGCACGCTCACCGCCGAGAGCGCCGCGGCGTGGCCGCGGGCGAGCTGGAGGATCTCCTCCGCCCGGTGGTCGGCGAGTGTCGTGAGCCAGTACCGCGCGGACTGCCGGCCGTCGGGATCGGGCCGCTCCACGGTGCGGTAGGGGCGCACGCCCGCGTCGTCGCCGCCGGGGCGCGACAGCTCCACCGTCCCGGTATGCGTGTGGACCGGGACTGCCCTGATGCCGCCGTCGGGGTCCTGCCGGAGAAGCACGTGCGTCTGGCGGGATCGCGGCCCCCGCATGAGGGCGCCGACCGTGGTCACGACGGCCGGGTGGCCTCCCGTGAGCACCTGTTGGTCCGGGGCGACCTCGCACACGACGTCGGCCCGCAACCGGGCCAGACCTGCGAGGACTCCGGCGACGTCGTCGCACCGGGTGAGGTCGAGCACCCAGGGAAGACGCGGGAGGTGGGGCTGCGCCGCCACTTCGGCGGCGTACCGGAGGACGTGGTCGGCGGCGGTGTGCCCGGCCTCCGCACCGGGGATGCGCGCACGACGCCTGCGCTCCCGGTCCGAGTCCCACACTCCCCCGAGCACCAGGCCCCAGTCGACCGGGTAGCTCTCCGCACCGGAGGAGAGGAAGAGCCCCAGTGCGCGCTGGCAGTTGACGGTGCGTCCGGTCGCCGCGTCGGTGCGCAGGTGCACGCCCGCCGAGTGCTCACCGCGTTTGGGGATGATGAGTTCGGCGACGGTCCAGGCGCGCGGGGCGGTGCGCGCGGCCACCAGCCCGGCGAGCCGCCGGCGAACCGGGACCCAGTTCCACGGACTGGCGTTGATGAAGCGGTGCAGACCCCGTGCCGCGGCAGGGGGCAGAGGGTTCGCCAGCGCGACGCGACGCGGCGTCTTCTTTCCGGACACGTGGATCAGCGCCCAGAGGTACACCTGAGCCCAACGGCGCTGCTCGGGCCGCTTGAAGACGCCGAAGACCTCGTCGACGAAGGTCTGCATGCGTGCGCCATCGCCCGGCACCCCCGCGCGTACCCCACCTGACGACATCTGACGCCACTCCCCCTCGACACCCGTCACCGCCGGCATCCGAGCGGATGCATGGCACATACGTACGAGGTGAAAGTACCGCCCTGGACGCCGTTTGCCCGGGCAGCCCGTCTACTTTGCACGTTCACGGGATGACCTGCGCAAACGGCCCTCGACGGGACCCGCCCGGTCGGGATCGGCAGGAGGAGGACCCGGCTCCACCTGTACCGGAGCAACCGCGCGGACATCTCAGGAGGAATATTAACAAATCATGAACATGACCACGTACGCCACGGTACCGAGCCGTCCGCCCGCCCGGAGGCGAGCGGTGGCGCGGGGACGGGGACCGCCGGGTGACGGGTGGTCATCCGCGGCGGTCTCCGTCACGCGTGGGGCACCTCAGGCCACCGGGTCCACGACCTCGGTCCCCGTAACCGGCCGCCGCGACGGGAAGCCCGCCCTGCGGGCGTACAGGACGACCGCCAGCACCGGGAGCAGGAGCAGGAGGACCGTCCAGGGGAAGGAGGTGCTGCCGACCACGTCGAGCAGGACGCCACCCACGATGCCGCCCCCTGCCATGGCGACGTTCCAGAGCGTGACGAGCATCGCCTGTGCCGAGTCGGCGGACTCGCCCCCCGCGTCACCGGCGGCGGTCTGGAGCAACGTGGGCACGCCGCCCCAGCCCAGACCCCACAGCACCGCGGCGACGTAGACGAGCGCGGTGGTGTCCGAGAGCAGGGCCAGGAGGGCGGCGGCGAGCGCCACCAGCAGGGCACCGCCGACGGTGAGCCCACGCAGCCTGCGGTTGATCTGCGCGCCGACGATCCAGATGCTCGCCAGCGACGCGGCACCGAAGACGAGCAGCAGCAAGCCGGTACTGCCGCCGAGGCCGATGTCGTCGAGATACGTGGCGATGTACGCGTACAGGATGGTGTGCGCCAGGACGAACACGAGCGTGACGAAGAGGACCGGGGTCACTCCCGGCACCCGCAGGGTGGGCAGCATCTTCGGCCGTTCGCCGCGCCCCTGTCCGGGGAAGTCCGGTACGGCCGCGGCGATCCACACGAGGAGCAGCACGGTGAGGGCCGTCATCGCCAGGAAGGCCACGCTCCAGCCGAGCCAGTCGCCGAGGAAGGTGCCGGCGGGCACGCCGAGGGAGAGCGCGACGGGGATGCCCGCCATGGCGATGGCCATCGCCTTGCCCTGGAGGTGGGCGGGCGCCATGCGCCGCGCGTAGCCGGCGAGCAGGGCCCACGCGAGGCCGGCCGCGACACCCGCGACGAAGCGCGCCGCCATCGTGAGCTCGTACACGGTCGACACGGCCGTCACGGTGTTGGCGACGGCGAAGCCGCCCATCGCGGTGAGCAGCAGCTTCTTGCGCCGCCAGCCCGCGGTGGCCGCGGTCAGCGGGATCGCGGTCAGGGCGGTGCCGATCGCGTAGACCGTGACGGTCTGTCCGGTCGCGGACTCGCTCACCCGCAGGTCCTGGCTCATCGCGGGGAGCAGACCGGCGGGAAGGGTCTCGGTGAGGCTGGTGATGAAAACGGCGGTGGCCAAGGCCAGCAGGGCGAACAGCGGCAGCCTCTGCCGTGCCTCGCCTCCGCTCGTCGGGTCCGGTGCCGTCGCGGCGGCGGGCGCCGTGTCGGGTGCGGTGCTCATGGCGTGTGCTCCAGGTCTTCCGGAAGGGACGGGTGGGGCGTCGAGGGTGTGGGGACGGTGCGGGAGGCGTGCGGCGGCTCGTCGGCGAGGCGTCCGCGCCGGCCGGTTCACGGGGAGCCGAGGCCCCCGTCGACCGGGAGACGGACCCCCGTGGTGAAGGTCGCCTCCGTGGCCAGGAAGAGCGCGGCACGGGCCACCTCCTCCGCGGCGCCGAGGCGGCCCAGCGGAGGCAGGGGTGCGGCGCCGGCGCCCGGTGCCTCGATACAGCCCGGGGCCACCGCGTTGACACGGATGCCCCGGGAGACGAGTTCGGCGGCGAACGCCTTCACCGCGTCCGGGCACGGGGTGGGGGCGGTCAGCACGATCGCGCTGCCGTCCCTGAGGTGCGGCAGCAGACGCCGGGCCGTGGGAACGGCGTCGGAGAAGAGGAGGTCGACGCCGCCCTCCACCGTGTCTCCGGGGCCGGTGCGCGCCTGTGCGGCGAGGGCGGATTCGACCTCGGACGGAGCCACGACCCGGGCGGACGGGCCCAGTTCGGCCACCGCGTGGGCGCGCCCGTGCGCGGTACGGGCCGTGAGCACGACCGCGGCCCCGCCCTCCACGAGACGCTTGGCGATGGCCAGGCCGATGCCGGTCGCGCCCTCGACGACGACGGCGTTCCTGCGCGCGTACTTGGTCATGGATGCCGCTCCCTCCGGGGTGCCCGTTCTCGCAGGTGGGCGGTGCCCCCCACACGACGACTCTGCGCCCGCGCGCTTCGGGGAACCTTCCGGAAAACTTCGGGTCCCCGGCCGGCCGGGCGACTGCGCTGTCTCCCGCGCCGAAGACCTGCGAAGGAGCGGCCGGGCGGCGCATCCCCGGACATGTACGGTGGCCCCATGCGGTTTGGGGTGCTCGGGCCACTGATGGTGTGGGACGGCGACGGGCGGGAAGTCAGAGTCCCCGAGGCCAAGGTCCGGGCCCTGTTGGCGGACCTCCTCGCGAACGACGAGGGGCCGGTCTCCGCCGACCGTCTGATCCAGGACCTGTGGGACGACGCGTCTCCCGGGAACCCCAGGGCCGCGTTGCAGGCCAAGGTCTCCCAGTTGCGCCGCGTCATCGGCAGGGACCGGGTGGTGCGGCAGCCGCCCGGCTACCGGCTGCGGCTCGACGGCGACGACGAGGTGGACGCCGTACGGTTCCGCGCCCTGGCGACCGAGGCGCGCGTCGTGCGGGACCCCCGGACCAGGGCCGTGCTGCTCACCGAGGCACTGGAGCTGTGGCGCGGGCCGGCGTACGCGGACTTCGCGGACGGCGGACTCGTGCGGGGCGCCGCGCAGCGCCTCGCCGAACAGCGGGTTTCCGTGCGGGAGGACCAGGCGGAGGCGCGCCTGGAGGCGCGGGACCACACGCTGCTCGCCGGGGAACTCGCCGACCTCGTGGCGCGCCACCCGTTGCGGGAACGCCTGCGCGCCGTCCAGATGAAGGCCCTGTACGCGACGGGCCGCCAGAACGAGGCGCTCGCGTCGTACGACGATCTGCGGTCCCGGCTCGTCGAGGAGCTGGGGATCGATCCCAGCCCCGAACTGGCGGCTCTGCACGCGGCGGTACTCCGGCAGGACCCGGAGCTGAGCTCGGTCTCCGGGACGGTGTCACCGGGCCGTGCACCGGCGGTGGACGTCGTCAGCACCGTGGGCGACGGTGCCCTCCGCACCACGGCGGGCATCGGCGCCGCGACCGCCTCCGGCATCCCGGGCGCCCCCGGTGACCCGACGGGATCCGACACCCCGGCGACGGGTGGCCCGGACCACGGGCCCGGGCCCGGCTCCCGGTCGAACCTGCCGGTTCCGCTCACCCCCCTCATCGGCCGCCGGCAGGCCCTCGACCAGCTCTCGCGGCTGCTCGCGGAGAGACGGCTGGTGACCCTCACGGGCCCCGGCGGCGTCGGCAAGACCCGGCTGGCCGTGGCGGCGGCCACCGACGGACGGGACGGCGCCCGTGACGGTGAACTGGCGGACGGGACATGGCTCGTGGAGTTCTCCGGCGTCCGCTCCGGCACCCCCGCCGACCTGGCTCAGGTCGTCGCCGCCGCGCTGGGCATCCGGGACGACACCCCGCGCTCGCTGCCGGGCACCGGGACCCCCGTGCCCTCCCTGCCGCATCGCCTCGCCGCAGCCCTGCGAGACCGACGCACCCTCCTCGTCCTGGACAACTGCGAGCACGTCGTCGACGCCGCCGCCGGACTCACCGATCTGCTCCTGCGGACCGCCCCAGGCCTGCGCGTCCTGGCCACCGGGCAGCAGCCGCTCGGTCTGGCGGGTGAGGCGGTGTTCCTCGTCGAGCCGCTGCCGCCCGCGGACGCCGTCCGGATGTTCATGGAGCGCGCGGCCGCGGCGGCCCCCGGTTTCCCGCGCGACCCGGAGGCACCGGACGAGTCGGAGCGCACCGCCGTCGCCGAGATCTGCCGCCGCCTCGACGGCATCCCGCTCGCCCTGGAACTCGCCGCCACCCGGGTGCGGGCGCTGGGGGTGCGAGGGCTCGCCGCACGGCTCAACGACCGCTTCCGGGTGCTGACCTTCGGGCAGCGCGGCGCACCGGTGCGTCAGCAGACGCTGCGGGCGGTGATCGACTGGAGCTGGGAGCTGCTCACCGCACCCGAACGCATCGTCCTGCGCCGGCTGGCCGCGCACAGCGACGGCTGCGACCTGGACGCTGCCGAGGCGGTCTGCGCGGGCGACGGCGTCACCCGGGAGGAGGTGCTCGACCTCGTCACCCGGCTGGTCGACCGGTCCCTGGTGGTCGTCGTGGACGGTCCCGCCGGTCCGCGCTACCGACTCCTGGAGTCCGTCGCCGCGTACGCGACGGAGCAGCTCCACGAGATGGAGGACTTCACCGCCGTCCGGGACAGGCATCTGCGCCACTACCGGGCACTGGCCGAACACGCCGAACCGCGGTTGCGCGGAGCCGGGCAACGACCGTGGCTGGCCCGGCTGGACGCCGAGGCCGGCAACCTGCGTACGGCGCTCGACGAGGCGGTGCGGCGCGCGGGGGCGGGCGACCCGGAGGAGGCGGTACGGCTGGTCACCGCGCTGGCGTGGTGGTGGCTGCTGCGGGGCCGTCTCACCGAGGCCCGCCGCAGCCTTGATTCGGTGCGTACCGCGGTCTCCGGCGTGGACGCCCCCGCCGAACTCGTCCTTCTGCACACCGCTTTCGCGCTGCTCACGGGAGATCACGCGGCCGCGGGCGTGTGCGCCGGGGCGGAGGGCCGCACCGCGGGAAGTCGCGTCAGGGCCGTCGGGGACGGCGTCCCCGATCCGGTGCGCCGTGCCCGTGCGGTGTGGCTCTGCGCGTACGGCCTGTTCAGCGCGGGTGACACGGCCGAGGGCGACGAGCTGAACGCCCACGCCCTCTCGCTGTTCGCCACCGCACATGATCAGTGGGGCACCGCCGCCGCCCTCGGCCTGCGCGCGACCCTCGCGCTGGTCTGCGGCGACCTCGACGGGCTCGGCCACGACGGGCTGCGCAGCGCCCGGCTCTTCCGCGAACTGGGCGACCGATGGGGCGAGTTGCAGACAGTCTCCCCGCTCGCAGCGCTCGCCGAGATCAAGGGTGCGTACGAGGACGCGGAGCGCCGCCAGCACGAAGGGCTGCGGATGGCACGGGAGCTCGGCCTGGAAGCGGAGGTGTCCGCGCGGCTCTCCGGTCTCGGCCGGCTCGCACTGCTCGCCCGCGACTGGGACCGCGCACGTGACCTGCACGAACAGGCGCGGCGGATCGCGGCGGAACAGGGCTACAAGTACGGCGAGATCCACTCCGGAATGGGCCTCGCGCTCGGCGCGCGCCGCTCCGGCGATCTCGACGCGGCCGAGGCCCACCTCTCGGACATCCGCGACGGCTACGCCGAGGTGTCGTCCCGGGCGGGCGACCATCTGCTCCTGGCCGAGCTCGGATTCCTCGCCGAGCTGCGGGGCGACGCGCGCGGCGCGGCCAATCACCATCTGGCGGGGCTGGAGATCGCCCGTGTCCTGGCCGAACCCCGCGCCCTGGCGCTCTCCCTGGAGGGTCTCGCCGGTGCGGCGGCCCTGCCCGGCCCCGGGTCCGCCCCCGGCTGCGCCGCCCTCCTCCTGGGCGCGGCGGCGACCGCCCGACGGCGGGCCGGTGCCCCTCTGCCGCCCGCCGAACGCGCCGACGTCGACCGGATCACCGCTTCGGCACGGGCCGCGCTCGGCGCCGCCCCGTACACCGAGGCGTTCGACCGCGGCACCCGGCTGACGGCCGGGGAGGCGGTCCGCCGGGGCCGTGCGGCGCTCGCACCGCGTCGGGACATCCGCGGCTGACGGGACGGGCCTCCCGCGGCCGACGGGCGGGCCTCTCCGGGTCCGTCCGCCCGGGGCAGGGATGCGCCCCGGGCGGACGCCCGTCAGGGGGACACGCGCATCAGGTGGATCGCCGTGCTCGTCCAGTCCCCCGCCGGCAGTTCGAGCGGCAGCCCGTGCTCCATCAGCACCGTCGCGTGGTGCGTCACTCCGGTGGCCACGTCCCGGTAGACCGCCGCCGGGTCGAGACCGGCGAGATGCACGGGGAATTCGGGCCGGCCCCGGCGCGGCGTCCGCTGCCACGCGAGCACCAGGGCCTCCGCACGGTCGGGCGAGGAGTACTGCACCACCGTGGACCCGTCGTCCAGGGGGGTCCGCAGCCTGTGCTGGACGCCGTGCTGCACCAGATGACGGACCTGCTTGTAGGCGCGGACGAATCCGGCGCCTTCGGCGATCTCCTCGTCCGACCACCGGGTGAGGTCACCGCCGACGGCGAGGAGCCCGGCGGTCGCCACGTGGAACCGGAACGCCAGTGGCACCGTGCGCGCCGTGAGCTCGTTGGGTACGTCGGTGACCCACGCGGCCATGGTCGACGCGGGATAGAGCTGGCTGTAGCCGTGCTGGATCCCGATGCGGTCGGCCGCGTCGGTGTTGTCCGAGGGCCACACCTGATCGGTGCGGGAGAGGATCCCGAGGTCCACCCGGCCGCCACCGCCGCTACACGCCTCGATGCGGAGCCGCGGGTGGTCGGCGCGCAGCCGGTCGATGACGCCGTAGAGGTTGTGGACGTATGCGCTCCACAGGCGGTCGTCGCCGTCGGGGCCGGACGGGCCCGCCTCGCTGAACGCCCGGTTCATGTCCCACTTGAGGAAGTCGATGCCGTGGTCGGCGACCAGCGCCGTGAGCCACGTGTACGCCCAGTCGGCGACGTCGTCCCGGGCGAAGTTGAGCACGAGCTGGTTGCGCAGCTCGGTCCGGGTGCGGTGCGGGAAGTGCAGGACCCAGTCGGGGTGGGCACGGTAGAGGTCGCTGTCGGCGTTGACCATCTCCGGTTCGACCCAGAGGCCGAAGAGCATGCCGAGGCGGTGCACCTCGTCGACCAGCGGGCCGAGGCCGTTCGGAAAGCGCTCGGGGGACGGGGTCCAGTCGCCGAGGCCGGCCCGGTCGCTGCGCCGGGCGCCGAACCAGCCGTCGTCCATGACGTAGAGTTCGGCGCCCAGTTCGGCAGCCCGTGCCGCGAGGGCCATCTGGCGCTTCTCGTCGATGTCGAAGCCGGTGGCTTCCCAGGAGTTGTAGAGCACGGGACGCGTCTCGTCCGGGTGCGGCACGACGTGTGCACGGGTGTAGGCGTGCCACGCGCGGCTCGCGGCACCGAAGCCGCCCTCGGTGCGGAGCCCCGCGAAGCGGGGAGTGGTGTGGGTCTCGCCGGGTGCCAGACGCAGGGCCGTCGAGTCGTGTCCCGCGCCTCCGGTGAAGCCTGCCCGGCCGTCGGAGGTGCGCTGGGCCGTGATGCGCCAGCTGCCGCTCCAGGCGAGGGCGGCGCTCCACACCTCGCCGTGGTCCTCACTCGCGTCGCCGCCGTCCAGCATGACCCACGGGTTCGTGTGGTGGCTGGTGATCCCGCGTCGGCTGGTCAGGACGGTCTCGCCGAACGGCAGGTTCTCGCGCCGGAGTTGGGTCTCCGCGGCCCACGCGCCCGTGACGTGGCTGATGCGGTGGTCGTCGCGCGGCGGCAGGGTCCATGCGGCCGAGTCGGCGCGCAGCAGGACGATGTCGTCCGTGCCGGTGTTGAGCAGGGAGGTCCAGCGCTCGATCACGTCGCTGTCCCCGTGCACCCGGTAGTGCAGCACGATGCCGAACCGGTAATGGCGGTCGCGGAAGACGAGGTCCAACTCCGCTGACCCGTCAGGATTTTCGCGGATGTCGTGGCGGACGGGCATCCACTCGACCGCGCGTGTGCCGTCGGCGAACCGGACCTGCAGTGACGGCACTCCGTAGCGCGCTCCGCCGGCGACGGGCAGTTCCTCGCCGACCGGCGGGCGGCCCTCGAAGCTGCTGACCTCGCGGTCGAGCGCCTGCGGCCGGGCGGCGATCTCCCGCGCCTCGTCCAGGGTCAGCCTGCCGCCCCAGGCCACGTGGCAGGGTGCGCCCGTGCCGTCGATCCGCACCGCGTACGAGGTGTGCGGGGTGTTGAGCAACCACAGGCGGACGTCCGGGGCGTAGGAGATCTGGGGCATGGACGTCCTCACGTTCGGGGGCAGCACTGTGACGGCTGGTAGCCAATCCGGCCTTCGATCCGTTGTCAAGTGTCAGCTCACGAGCAACTTTTGCTCGAAACAGGGCTGATCAACTCCTGTTTCGCAGGACTCCTGCTTTCTTTATTGACAGAGGAAATTAAGTCACCTACGTTTCCGGCCATGTCAACGACCGACCAGGTGGAGGCGTTTCCGGCGGCTACTCCCGCCGCGTCCCTGATCTTCACCACCGTGCTCTCGCAGGGTCCGCTCTCCCGTGTGGAGCTCTCCCGGCGCACCGGCCTCTCCTCGGCCGCGGTCACCAAGGCCGTACGCCCGCTCATGGCAGCGGGCTACTTCGTCGAGGCCGTCGACGACAGCGCTCCGCCGGCGGTCGGACGGCCGGCCAATCCGGTCCGTGTGGACGGCGGCAGGGCGCTGTTCATCGGTGTGAAGGTGACGGCCGACGAGGTGATCGCGGTCCTGGCGGACCTGTGCTGCCGTATCCGGCTGGCACGCCATGTGCCGCTCACCGGCCGGGAGCCCGAGTCGGTGATCGCCGTGATCACGGAACTGACGGCGGAGCTGCGGACGGAGGCCGAGGGTTTCGGCGTGTCCGTCCAGGGGCTCGCGATCGCCATGTCCGGGGATGTGGACCGGTCTGCGGGAGTCGTCCGCTACTCGCCCTTCCTGGACTGGCGTGACATCGCGCTCGCCGACCTCGCGGCGGCGGCCACCGGGCTGCCCACCACGGTCGACAACGACGTACGCGCGCTGACGGTCGCCGAGCAGTGGTTCGGCGCCGGAGTGGGGCTGTCCGACTTCGCCCTGGTCACCGTCGGCGCCGGCATCGGCTGCGGCCTGGTGGTCAACGGCCGGGTCGTCTCGGGGGCGCACGGCATCGCCGGGGAGATCGGGCATCTGCCCATCGATCCCCGGGGGCCGCTGTGCCACTGCGGCAACCAGGGCTGCGTCGAGGCGATCGCCTCCGACCGGGCCATCGTGCAGCGCATCAGAAACGACACGGGCGAGCCGGTCACCGGTCCGGCGCAGGCGCTCGAACTGGCGCACGGCGGCAATCCCGAGGCCCGTGCGGCGTACGCGGACGCCGGCGCGGCGATCGGCCGGGCGATCGGCACGGTGGTCAACCTGCTGGGCCCGGAGCGCGTGATCATCTCGGGCGAAGGACTCGCGGCGTACGACCTGTTCGCCGCCCAGATCAAGGAAGCGTTCTCCGCGACCGCTTTCAGTACAGCCGATCAGTGCGACGTGGTCACACGTCCGCTGCCGTTCGAGGAGTGGGCGCGCGGGGCCGCGGCCACCGCGATCCAGACCTTCACAGGGTCAGACACCATCCAGGAGAAGCGATGACGCAGCAGAGCCGCATACCCGCCGCCGGCGGTCCGAGACGACGCAGCGTCGTCAACGGGATGATGGGAGTGGGAGCAGCCGCCCTCGCCGGGCCCGCCCTCGCGGCCTGCGGCGGTCCTCCCGCCGGTGACACGAAGAGCGTGACGTTCGGGTCCAACGGTGCCGACGCCACACCCAAGAAGGCCTACGCCGCGGTGACCAAGGCCTTCACCGGGAAGACCGAGCTGAAGGTCAAGACCAACACGGTCGATCACGACACCTTCCAGAAGAGCATCTCGAGTTACCTGCAGGGCACCCCGGACGACACGTTCACCTGGTTCGCCGGCTACCGCATGCAGTACTTCGCGGAGAAGAAGCTGGCCGGCCCCGTCGACGACGTGTGGGAGACCATCGGGTCCGGGTACAGCGAGGCGGCCAAGCAGCTCTCCAAGGGCACCGACGGCAAGTACTACTTCGTCCCGCTGTACAACTACCCGTGGGCCGTCTTCTACCGCAAGAGCGTCTTCAAGGAGCGCGGTTACACGGCGCCGGCCACCTGGTCGCAGTTCGTCGCGCTGGCTAAGCAGATGAAGAAGGACGGGCTCTCGCCCATCGCGTCCGGCTACGGCGGCGGCGACAGCTGGTCCATCCTCGGCGCCTTCGACTACCTGAACCTGCGCGCCAACGGCTACGACTTCCACATGGACCTGATGCACGGCAGTGTCGCCTGGAGCGACAAGCGCATGAGCAGGGTCCTGGACCTGTGGCGTGAGATCGCCCCGTACTACCAGCCGGGCGCCGGTGGGCGCTCGTGGCAGGACGCGGCGCAGTCGCTCCTGGAGAAGAAGTCCGGCATGGCCGTCATCGGCCTCTTCCTGGGCCAGCAGGTCACGGACCCGGCGCTGCGCGACGACATCGACTTCTTCCCGTTCCCGGAGATCGACCCGGCACACGGCATGGACAGCGTCGAGGCCCCCACCGACGGCTTCATGCTCAGCCGCGACCCGAAGAACCCCGAAGGGGCGCGCAAGTTCCTCGAGTTCCTCGGCAGCCCCGAGGCGGAGAACATCTACATGGGTGTGGACCCGAGCAACGTCGCCGTCCACAGCAAGGCCGACACCAGCAAGTACAACGCGCTGCAGAAGAAGTCGGCCGAACTGATCGGCGCGGCCAAGCACATCACCCAGTTCAGCGACCGCGACAGCGACCCGGGGTTCATCTCCACCGTCGTGCTGCCGGGGCTGACGCAGTGGCTCAGCCACCCCGACGACGGGACGGCGACGCTGAAGAAGATCGAGTCCCAGCGCGCCCGCTTCTTCTCCGGCTGATCCGCTCCCGATACCCGAACCGCCACCCCGTCGACCCGCCGAGGGACGCCCAAACCCCATGACTTCCACACTCGAAGCACCGGAGGAGCCGGTCACGCCGGCCGCTCACCGGGTGCCGGCCCGACCGGGCAGGCCGCGCAGGCTGAGTCTGCGCGACAGGCTGTTCCTCGGCGTCATCGTCGGTGTGCCGCTGCTGGCCCTGCTGATCTTCGTCTGGCTGCCCGCGCTCGCCTCCTTCGCACTCTCCTTCACCAGCTGGGACGGCATCGCGCTGTCCGACATCGACTGGATCGGCTGGGAGAACTACGGTGAGATCTTCACCAACTACCCGCCGTTCTGGCCGGCCGTCCAGCACAACGTGATCTGGCTGCTGTTCACCGCGCTGCTGCCGACACCGTTCGGCATATTCCTCGCGTACCAGCTGGACCGGAAGATCAGGTTCACCCGGATCTACCAGACCGCGATCTTCCTGCCCATGGTGCTGTCGCTGGCGGTGGTCGGACTCATCTGGGAGATCATCTACAACCCGGACAACGGTCTGCTGAACGGGATCATCGGCGCCGTCTCCCCGGGCACCCACATCGACTGGCTGTCCGATCCCGACCTCAACCTGTGGGCGGTGCTCGTCGCGTCCGCCTGGCGTCACACCGGCTACATCATGATCCTCTACCTGGCCGGGCTCAAGGGCTTCGACCCCGCGCTCAAGGAAGCCGCCGCTCTGGACGGCGCCAACGGCCGTCAGACGTTCCTGCGCGTGGTCTTCCCCGCACTGAAGCCGGTCAACATCGTCATCCTCGTCGTCACGGCCATGGAGTCGCTGCGCGCCTTCGACATCGTGTACGTCCTGGGCGGCGGCATCGGCAGCAAGCCCGGCATGGAGCTGCTCTCGCTCCTGATCACCGACAACATCGTCGGCGAGACCAGCCACATCGGCTACGGCTCGGCCATCGCGGTGATCATGCTCCTGGTCTCGCTGACCGCCATCTGCACCTTCCTCGTACAGAACTTCCGCAAGGACAAGGAGGAGGAGTGACCGCGACCGCCACACCTCCGGCCGCCCCGCCCCGGGCACCGCACGGCACACCCGACGCGAAGCGGTCACGCCCCCGCCGGCAGACCGGCAGGCATCTCTTCCTCGCCGGTGTCTCCCTGCTCTGGCTGATCCCGCTGCTGTGGGCGATGTACACCTCGCTGCGACCGTACGAGGACACCGCCGCGAACGGCTATCTGTCCTGGCCCCGCAGCCTCAGCCTGCAGAACTTCACCGACGCCTGGGCGCAGTCGGGCCTCGTGCACTTCTTCTGGAACTCGGTGCTGGTCACCGTGCCGGCCGTCCTCGGCACGCTGTTCTTCTCCGCCGCGGTGGCCTTCTACGTCTCGCGCTTCGACTTCCGCTGGAACATCGCGCTGCTGATGCTGTTCACCGCGGGCAACCTGCTCCCCGCCCAGGTGCTCATCACCCCGCTGTACCGGCTGTACCTCCAGTGGAACCTGCCCTGGTTCCTGAGCGACTCGTATCTGCTCTACAACTCCTACTGGGGCATCATCGCGATCCACATCGCCTATCAGTGCGGCTTCTGCACCTTCGTGCTGAGCAACTACATGAAGACGATCCCCAAGGAGATCACCGAGGCCGCACTGGTGGACGGCGCCCCCGTATGGCGTCAGTTCTTCCAGATCGTGCTGCCCCTGTGCCGGCCGGCGTTCGCAGCCCTTGCGACGCTGGAGTCGATCTGGATCTACAACGACTTCTTCTGGCCGCTCGTACTGATCGAGACCGGCGACAAGCGTCCCGTCACCTCGGCACTCGCGAGCCTGCAGGGCGAGTACTTCACCAATCCCAACCTCATCGCGGCCGGCGCGCTGATGACCGCCATCCCCACGCTGATCGTGTACTTCGCACTGCAGCGCCAGTTCATCAGCGGCCTGACGATCGGTTCGGGCAAGTAGCCGCGTTCCCCACCCGCACCTCCCCTCTTCACCGGACAGCAGGAGGCCATTTCCCCATGCGCCCATCCACCCGCACCGCCGCGAGAACCGTGCGCGCAGCGCTCGTCCTCGCCGTCACCGCAGGCCTGGCCGTCGCCGCGCCTGCGTCGGCCCAGGGCCGAGGAGACACCGACAGCCAGGTGCCCGCGGTCAAGGAAGCCGCCACCGGCACGACGGCCGTCGCCGAGAAGCCGTACATGGGCTGGAGCAGCTGGAGCCTCCAGACCACCAAGTACCCGGGGGTGAACAGCAAGGGCGACTACAGCTATCTCACCGAAGAGAACGTGAACAAGCAGACGGACGCCCTGGCGTCCAAGCTGAAGAAGTTCGGCTACGAGTACGTCAACATCGACGCCGGCTGGTGGCGCGGCTGGGACTGGACTCCGGAGTTCGACAAGTTCGGACGCCAGAAGGCGGACGCGGAGCGGTTCCCGAGCGGGATGAAGGCCGTCGCGGACCGGATCCACGGCAAGGGCCTCAAGGCCGGCATCTACCTCCCCGTCGGCCTGGAGAAGGAGGGCTACGGCGAGGGCAAGCTGCGGATCTGGAACACCGACGACTGCACCACCGGGGACATCGTCTACAGCGACCTGCGGACGACCAACGGCTGGGACAGCTCGTACAAGATCGACTTCTCGAAGCCGTGCGCTCAGAAGTACGTCGACTCGCAGGCGCAGCTCATCGCGGACTGGGGCTACGACTTCCTCAAGCTCGACGGTGTGGGCCCCGGCTCGTTCAAGAGCGGTGACAACTACGACAACCGCGCCGACGTCGCCGCCTGGCAGAAGGCGATCAAGAGCGCCGGGCGACCGGTCCACCTGGAGATCTCGTGGTCGCTGGACATCGGCCACGCCAAGGACTGGCAGGCCACGTCCAACGGGTGGCGTGTCGACACGGACGTCGAGTGCTACTGCAACACGCTGGTCTCGTGGGAGAACTCGGTCGAGGACCGCTGGCGTGACACGCCCGGGTGGACCCGGTACGCCGGTCCCGGCGGCTGGAACGACCTGGACTCCATCAACGTCGGCAACGCCGCGATGAGCGGTCTGACCAAGGCCGAGCGGCAGAGCTACATGACGCTCTGGGCGATCGCCAAGTCCCCTCTGTACAGCGGCGACGACCTGACCAAGCTGGACGACTACGGCCTGTCGCTGATGACCAACCGCGACGTGCTGGCGATCAACCAGCAGCCGGGCCGGCCCGCGAAGCCGGTGACCTCGGTCGGCGACGAGCAGGTCTGGGCCTCCCAGAACCCCGACGGCAGCTACACCGTCGCCCTGTTCAACCAGGGCGGCTCGCCCTCGCCCGTGACGGCGGACTGGCAGGCGCTCGGCTTCACCGGCCAGGCCTCCGTGCGCGACGTGTGGAACCGCGAGTCCCTCGGCCGGTACAAGGACGGCATCACCCAGGCCGTTCCCGCGCACGGCTCGCGGCTGTTCACCGTGACCCCGCAGGGTCCGAAGCTGCAGACCACGGCGTACGAGGCCGAGTCCCCTGCCAACGTGCTGTCCGGCAACGCGTCGCTCGCCGGCTGTGACGAGTGCTCGGGCGGCAAGAAGGTCGGCAACCTCTACGTCGGCGGCAAGGTCCAGTTCACCGATGTCGTCGTCGCCAAGGCCGGCCGCTACATGGTCAAGGTCGCCTACACCTCGGGCGATCCGCGGTCGGTCGGTGTCTCCGCCAACGGCACGGCACCCGTCGCCACCGCCTTCCCCGCCACGGGCGGCTGGTCCGCGGTCGACTCGATCAGCGTGCCGGTCACGCTGAAGGCCGGCAGCAACACCGTCGTCTTCGACAGCGGTGACGGGTACGCGCCGGACATCGACAAGATCGACGTGCCGCGCGTCTGACCCCGCAGCACAGGAGCACGTCCCGGGGGCGCACCGATCGCGGCGCGCCCCCGGCCCCTTTCCCCCGCCCGGCACCGGGGACAACGCTCCGTGCCGTTCACGACCCGCTCCCCCCTCCCGTGCCCTCCCGTCCGCGTACCCGCATGTCCGCAGGAATGGAGTTCCCCGTGTACGACCAGCAGCAGAACAGACCAGCGCAGAACGGTCCCGGCGACAGCCCGGACCCCTCCCGGCGCCGTGTGCTCTCCCTCGCGGCCGGTGTCGGCGCGCTCACCGCGCTCGGCGGCCTGCCCGCGTTCGCGGCGACCGCTCCCCCGCAGCGTCCGGCGGTCTCCCCCATGCTCGCCGACGGGGAGGGCTCCACGACCCGCATGTGGTACCGCGCCCCCGCGGGTGCGACGACGATGCTCGAACGGGCCCTGCCCGTCGGCAACGGCCGGCTCGGCGCGCTCGTCGGCAACGACCCCGGCCATGAGCTCCTCTTCGTCTCGGACGCCACGCTGTGGACCGGCGGGATCAACGACGAGCTGGAGTCGGACGGTCAGTTCCCATACGGCCGGGCGGACTTCGGCAGCCTCACCCAGCTGGCCCATGTGACGGTGGAGATCCCTGACCATGATCTCGGGTCGGTCAACGGCTTCCGTCGCGAGCTGGACGTCGAGCAGGGCCTGGTCCTCTCCGGATACACCCGGGCGGGCGTCACCTACGAGCGCCGTGTCTTCGCCAGCCACCCCGACGACGTGATCGTCGTCCACTTCTCGCAGCGCGGCGGCGGCCACTACACTGGAACGATCTCGCTCGACGGCACGCACGGCGAGAAGACGTCGGTGGACGCGAAGAAGGACAGCCTCTTCTTCGGCTCGCAGTTCGCGAACGGGCTGCGCTACGGCGCCGCCGTCACCGCCCGCAGCAGGAGCGGCTCGGTCACCACGAGCGGCTCACACATCGAGTTCACCCGGTGCGCCGACCTGACCGTGGTCATCAGCGGTGGATCGAACTACGCCCCCGACTCCACCGCCGGCTTCCGCGACCCGGGCCTCGATCCGGCGGCGCTCGCCGTGACGAAGGTGCTGGACGCCGTGGGCCACTCCCCCACCACCCTCCTGCACACGCATGTCGCGGACCACCGGGACCAGTTCGGAGGGATGAGCGTCTCGCTGGGCACCTCGACCGCGGATCAGCGTGCGCTCGACACCTGGGAACGGCTCAAGTTCCGTACACAGCAGGACGTACCCGACCCCGAACTGGAAGCTCTGTACCTTCAGTTCGGGCGCTACCTGATGGTCGCCAGTTCACGGGACGGTCTTCCGGTGGCCCTCCAGGGTCCGTGGCTGGACGGCAACGATCCGGACTGGATGGGTGACTACCACACCGACGTCAACATCCAGATGAACTACTGGATGGCCGACCGGACGGGCCTCTCGCGCAACTTCGACGCCTTCACCGACTACTGTCTCGCGCAGCTTCCGGTGTGGTCGGAGCTCACCCGGAAGAACTTCAACGACCCGCGCAACCGGTTCCGCAACTCCTCGGGGAAGGTCGCCGGCTGGACGGTGGCGTACTCCACCAACATCCACGGCGGGCTCGGCTGGTGGTGGCACCCGCCGGGCAACGCGTGGCTCTGCAACTCGCTCTGGGAGCACTACGAGTACACGCGGGATCTCGCACACGTGAGGAAGATCTACCCCCTGCTCAAGGGCGCGTGCGAGTTCTGGGAGACCCGGCTGGTGACCATGACGGTCACGGACGCGGAGACCGGCGGGACGCGCGAGGTCCTCGTCGCCGACAAGGACTGGTCGCCCGAGCACGGCCCCCAGGACGCGAAGGGCATCACGTACGCGCAGGAGGTGGTCCGCCAGCTGTTCGCCAACTACCGCGAGGCCAGCCGGCTCCTCGGCAGGGACGCCGCGTTCGCCGGGACCGTGGCGGGGCTCCAGGAACGGCTGTACATGCCGGAGGTCAGCCCGAAGACCGGCTGGCTCCAGGAATGGATGTCCCCCGACAACCTCGGCGAGACCACTCACCGCCACCTCTCGCCGCTGATCGGGTTGTTCCCCGGTGACCGCATCCGCCCCGGCGCCTCACCCGCGGCGCTGGTCAAGGGTGCCACCGAACTGCTCACCGCCCGTGGCATGGAGAGCTTCGGCTGGGCGAACGCCTGGCGCGCCCTGTGCTGGGCGCGCCTGAAGCACGCGGACAACGCGTACGCGCTGGTCGTCAACAACCTGCGGCCCTCCGTCGACGGCACCAACGGCAGCTCGATGAACCTCTTCGACATCTACGAGGTGGAGAAGGGCCGGGGGATCTTCCAGATCGAGTCGAACTTCGGCACCCCGGCCGCGATGATCGAGATGCTGCTGTACTCACGGCCCGGCCACATCGAGCTGCTTCCCGCGCTGCCGGACGCGTGGGCCCGGTCCGGCTCGGTCACCGGCATCGGCGCACGCGGCGGGTTCGTCGTGGACCTGAGCTGGCGGGACGGAAAGGTGCGTGAGGCGAGGATCCGCAGTGTCGGCGGACGCACGACGAAGGTCTCGGCGGGCGGCGGCCGTGCTCGCGACGTGGACCTCCGGCCCGGCGCGGCCGTCACGCTGCGGGACTTCGCGTGAGCGCGCCCGCACGCCGCGCCGTGCGCCTCGGGCTGATCAGCGCACTCACCCTCGCGGCGACACTCCTGGGACCGGCCCACCTCCCGTCGGCCGACGCGGCAGCGCCCGCCGCCGTGCCTTCCCCTCCCGCGAAGTCCGTGGTCACCTGGGCGGCGAGCGCCGACCGGCTCGGGGACGCTCCCGGCGACCGGAGCTACCGTCTCGTCCTGCGGACGAGCGTCGGCGGCAAGGGGCTGCGGATCCGGGTGTCCAACGCCTTCGGCGACCGCCCTCTCGTCATCGGCAGCGCGTACGCGGGGCTCCGCGACAGCGGCGCCCTGCTGCGGCGCGGCAGCAACAAGAGACTCACCTTCGGCGGTGAGACCTCGGTGACCCTGGCTCCCGGCGAGATCCGCTACAGCGATCCGGTGCCCGGCAAGGTCGCGGCGATGAGCGATCTGGCCGTGAGCCTGTACGTGCGCGACACGGGCGGCCCGGCGAGCGGGCACGGGATGGCCATGCAGACGTCGTACGCGACGAGTGGCGAGCACACGGCGGAGGAGGACGGCGGGGCGTACACGGAACGGCTGGGGTCGTGGTTCTACCTCGACGCGGTCACCGTGGACGCGGACCGGGACACCGGCGGCGTGGTGACGCTCGGGGACTCCATCACGGACGGCTGGCAGTCGAGCAGCGACAGGAACCTGCGCTGGCCCGACTATCTGGCCCGACGGCTGCACGCCTCCGCGGACGGCACGGTGAAGGGTGTGGCGAACGCGGGCATCTCGGGCAACAAGGTGCTGGCCGACGGTGCCGCGCAGAGCGCGCTCAAGCGGCTCGACCGTGACGTGCTGTCGCTGCCGGGTGTGCGGACCGTCGTGCTGTTCGAGGGCGTCAACGACCTCAAGTCGCACAGCGGGGTCACGGCGGCCGCGCTCATCGAGGGGTACCGCGAGGTCATCGACCGGTCCCACGCGGCGGGCCTGTGCGTCGTCGGTGCCACCGTCCTGCCGTTCAAGGGCTGGTCGGAGTGGGATCCGCAGGGTGAGGCGGTGCGCACCCAGGTGAACGAGTGGATCCGCACGAGCGGAGAGGCGGACGCCGTGGCCGACTTCGACAAGGTGCTGCGCAGCCCGTACGACGCGCAGCGGATCCTGCCGACGTTCGACGGCGGCGACCACCTGCATCCCAACGACAAGGGCATGCAGGCCATGGCCGACTCGGTGGCTCCGGCGTCCCTGGAGTGCGAGCGCGGCTGACGGGGGCGCGGCGGGGGCGGTCGTGGCCGGGTCACTGACGGCGGCCGGGGCCGTCCCCAGCGGTCCCGTGGTCCGGCGCGGACCTGCCGGGGCGGCCCGGTCCCGTCCCCGGCCGCAGCTGCCGCGCCGCGTCAGCGCAGGCGGGCCGTCGCCACGTGGATTCTGAAGGCACAGGCGACGTGCCCGTCCCGGCCGGCCGATTCCGCCGTGCCGGCGAGGAAGCTCTCCCGCAGGGCCGTCACGGTGGCGTGATCCAGCGGAGCGAGGTCGTACATGCCTGACAGGGAGCCCCACACCTCCTCGGCGGAACCGCTCAGGTCGATGGTCACGGTCTCCCAGTCCGCCGCTCCGAAGCCCGCGGTCCCGAGGATCTCGTCGAGTCCTTCACGGGTGCGTGTCCTTCTGTCGCCCAGTGCCGGGACGCGTCGGGCCGCGGGCGCCTCGTCGAGCGCGGAGCGCAGCATCCCGCCGAACCGCTCGTGAGCCTCGCCCCCGGCGGCGCCGCCGCCCAGCACACAGGCCAGCACTCCGCCGGGCGCCAGCACTCGGGCGACATCCGCGGCCACCTGCTCGATGTCGGCCATGAGCATCAGCGCCATGTGCGAGACACAGGCGTCGAAACCGTCGTCGGGGAAGGGCAGTTCCTGAGCCCGCCCCTCTTCCAGCCTCGCTCCGGTGAGGGCGGGCCTGCGTCGTGCCAGCGCCACCGACTCCGGAGACAGGTCCACCCCCGCGAGCTGCCGCCCCTCGCTCGCGGCCAGGTACTCCAGCAGAAGCCCGTCCCCGCAGCCGAGGTCCAGCACGCGCCTGCTGCCGGCGACCCGATCACGCAGGATCTCGTAGCTGGACTTCCCGTTCGGGGCGCGGCCACGGGCGAACGCCTCGGCGGTGACGGCCGGTTGCTCGGAGTGAAAGGCCCGCAGGAAGGCTTCCTGCGATGCGGTGGTCGTCGTCATCCGTCCAACCTAGTGTGGCGCCTCGGGGGCGGCCGGGGACGGTGGCCCGGACGGCCGGAAAGCGCCGCGCGGTGCCGGGGCGGGCGAGGGCCCGGTCCGGCACCGCGCACCCCGTCACTGCTCGTCGCGCAGGCGGGCCGCCAAGGCGGTCAGGGGCTCGGTTTCCCCGGTGTGCCCCAGGGCGTTCAGCCGGGAGACGGCCGCGTCGAGGCGGGTGAGCGCGGGGGCGGTCCGTTTCAGGTAGATGCCCTCCACGGCGCCCGCGAGACGGACGCACTCGGCCCACTCGCCCGCACGGTCCCCTTCCGCACCGGGATCGCCGATCAGCCCCAGCGCCTTCTCCAGCGCGACCAGGGCGTTCTCGTACTCGCCCACGTAGGCGTAGACCCGCCCGTGTTCGTAGGCCAGGGCGGTGTCCAGGGAGCGGCCGTGCGCCTCGTACTCGGCGGCGCGGGCCTCGTCGGCGATCATGCCGGCGTCGGCGAGACGTTCGAGAGCCTGTTCCAGGCCGTCGGGGCCCTGCTGCTGGGCCTGGAGCCTCGCGAGTTCCCGCAGGCTGTTGCTGACCTGTTCGTAGCGCGGTGCCCGGGCGTGGGCGGCGAGGGCCTGCGCCGCGGCCTCCGCGGCGCGGTCGAACTCGCCGGACTCGGCGAGGAGCACGGCCGTCTCCGCCGCGATCATGGCGTGGCTCCCCGGGTCGTCGTCCCAGCCTGCCGACTCGGCGGCCAGGGCGACGAATTCCACGACGGCCGCCTTGAGGTCCTCTCCCGAGTGCAGCGCACGGGCGCGGGTCAGGCGCAGCTGGGCGACGAGCCGGTCGTCCAACTCGCCGGCGACGACGTCCGGCTCGGTCAGGAGGGAGTCGAGCAGGGCGATGCAGTCCTCGACACGCCCCAGGTCGAGACTGAGCTGCGCTGCGTTGCTGTACGCGCAGTACGCGTCGGTACGGCTGCCGCGGCGCAGTTCCGCCTCCGCCGACCGTGTGAGGTGGCGCAGCGCCTCCTCGGGGCGCCCGAGGTGCATGCAGGTCTCCGCGAGATCGGCGTGGAGACGGGCGGTGTCGATGACGTCGGCCGGCCAGTCGGCGGCCAGTCGCAACCCCTCGGAAAGGTCCGCCTGCGCCGCGCGGGCGTCGCGGAGACCGAGCTGCAGACGGCCGCGCAGTCCGAGCGTGCGGGGCAGGTGCCACGCGGGCCCGTGCGTCTTCAGCCGGTTCTGCAGGGCGTCGATCTCGGCCACCGCGGCAGGCAGCGCGCCGGATATGGCGTGTGCGCTGGCCCGCAGCATCAGGGCGCCGGAGATCTGCGTGATGAGGTCGTGCCGGGTGGCGAACGCGTGGAGCAGGTCCGCTTCCGCGAACACGGGCGCGACGTGCTCGTCGCTCCCCGACGTCTGGAGGCGCAGGCCGAGCGCCGTCGCCCGCAGCCGCAGCAGGCGTGCCTCCTGGTGGGGCGCGAGGCCCTGCGTCTCCTCCTGCAGACGGACGACGCCTTCGTGGACGGCGGTCAGCGCGGCGACCTTGGCCTCTGCGCCGTCGGCTCCCTCCGAGGGGACCTCTGCCGCGGAGAGCAGCGAGCAGGCGTGGGCGACGGCTGCCTCACCGGGCATCCCGGCATCCTCGTAGAGGCCCGCGGCCTCGGCGTGCAGGTCCGCGGATTCGGCGTACTCGTCCCTCTCCCCCGCCCGGGTCGCCTCGTCGGCCAGCAGGTCGGCGCGCAGACGTACGAGGGGGCCGACGGCCGGATCGTCGGGGTGGGTGTAGTCCCGGGAGGCGGTGAGCGTGCGCAGTCGCGCCCAGCACGCCTGCGCCTCCGGGTGGCCCTGCTCGTCCAGCGCCCTCGCCCGGGCGATCAGTTCGGGCAGCGCCTCGGGAAGGACGGCGGCCGTCCGTGCGGCGGGCTCGGCAGCGGGCGCCTCGGCCGCGGCCTCGTCGAGGCCGCGGGTGCGCAGGGTGAGTTCCAGTGCGTCCGTGAGCGGGGCGCGGTCGAGGCGGACCCTCCGCCGGTCGGCGTGCGCCGACGTCTCGTTGCGGGCGTCGAACCGGGCGGCGAGGGCGTCGGCACGGCCGCCCACTTCGGCGCGCAGGCCGGCCACGGTCCAGGTGCGGCCCGCGAACCCGGCGGCGGGCAGGCCGCCGTGGCCGAGGTGCTCGACGCGCTGGAGGAGGACTTCCACACCGGTGAGGAAGTCGCACAGGTCGAGCGGTGAGTCGACGTCGTCGAGGAGGTTCCGGTTCTCGGCCAGCAGTTCCAGACCGCGCGCCTCGTTGCCCGTCAGCGCGCAGAACTCCAGGTGACGGCCGACCTCGCCGGCCATCGAGGGGTTGCGGCGGCAGCGGCGGTAGCCGGCGAGGTGCAGTTCACGGGCCCGGTCGGTCCCGCCGGTGCGCAGCAGGGGAAGCAGTGCGTACGAGACGGAGCGGGCGGGCTCCTCCTGGCAGGATTCCTTGCCCGCCAGGACGGGTTCCCAGGTCCGCAGGGCCCGCTCGTCGTCACCGGCGGCGAGGTGGAAGCGGGCCCGCTCGCAGATCTCGCACGCCTCGCAGTCGCTGAGCGGGGTGCGGGCCCGGCCCGCCCACAGCTCGTAGGCGAGGGTGGTGTCCTGACCCGCGTGGGCGGCGAGCTGGTAGGCCTGCCCGTAGTAGGGCTGGAGGCCGAAGCCCTGCTTCTCGTACCGCTCGCCCATCTCCGTCAGCCACTGGCGCAGACTGACCAGCGGAACCTCGGGGAGCTGGCGCAGGGCGTTCGCCACCCACTTGAACCGCCAGAACAGCGTGTGGCGCAGGCGTTCGTCGAAGACGTCGGGCTGCTCGTCGAACAGGGTGAGCAGACGGGCGAAGACGACGGGCGACTTCCGGGGCTCGGAGCCATAGGTGTACGCCTCCTGGAGCTCGAACAGCGCCTGTACGAGCGGCACCGGCTCGCCGAACTGCTCTGCGGCGTCGACGAGTTCCTCGGCGGTGACGGTGCGCGTGCGGCCGTAGGGGAGCCGGTCGTTGTCCTGGAGGGCCCGGTACAGCTCGTCGGTGGTCTGGGGTGCGGTCGGCATCGTCAGCTGTCCTTGCGGAGGGCGTGGGCGAGAAGGTCGAGGAAGGAGCGGTTGATGAGGCTCGATTCGGAGGGTCTCAGCGGGCGCCGGGACAGCAGCGCGGCCTGCCCGTAGAGCGCTTCCGCGCTGGTACGTGCCAGCTCGGGCGCGTCGATGGCCACGGCCGTGCGGACCAGGGGGTTGAGCTGGTTGAGGATCAGCTGGGCTCTCGGGGCCTCCTGGCGCAGGGCACCGAGGATGTCGCCCCACAGGCCGCCGTCCTGCTCACGGGCGAGCTGCGAGCGTGTCCGCTCGTGCCGGGCTTCCCTGCTGTCCATGAGGAGGGCGGGGGCGGACGCGGGCTGGAAGGTGCGCAACGCGACGTCGCAGTCGAACACGGCGAGCGCCTCGCGGGCCAGGGCGAGGTAGGCCGCGGCAGCCAGCTCCGTCTCCCGGTCCACCGGGTCGAGGTGGGCCGTGAGGGTCGCCGGATCGAGGTCCGCGACACTGACCTCCGGCCTGATCTCGGGGAGGCGGTGGACCAGTTCGCGGTCGTACGTGTAGCCGCCGTTGACGACGCCGAGACCGGCGGCCGAGGCGATCGCCGCGACCTGCCGGAACTCCTCGACGCTCGACGTCACGAGTACGGTGCGGTGGGCCCGTGCGAACGCGTCGAGCGTGGTGTGTCCGTCCGTGGTCTCGAACGGCAGCCACGGCAGCAGCATCCGCATGATCTCGTTGTCGTGGACCGCGAGCGACTTGACGGCCAGATGGTGGGCCTGGAGGAAACGGGTGAGCAGATCCGGGTCACTGGCGGCAGCCCGGGCGATCCAGGCACGGAGCCGCTCGGCCAGCGCGTCGCGCACGGCGGCGAGTGTGTCGTCCTCGTACAGGGACTCGCGGGACGCCGTCGGGCGCAGGCTCTCGGCATCGACGACACACCGGACGAAGAACGCCCACTCGGGCAGGATCTCCTCGGCCTGTTCGGAGAGCAGCATGCCTTTGACGTGCACGCGGTGACCGTGCCGCCGCCCCGCCGGCACCGCCTCGGGCAGAACGCAGGCGATGCCCTTGAGGCCGACCGCGGGCAGATCCAGATCGATGGTGTCCAGCGGCGTGAAGCCGAAGACCTCCTCGCCGTAGGCGGCGAGCGCGCGCGAACGGGTCCCCGGCGTCGGGTACGTACGTGCCCAGGGGGCGGGCTCGGGGTTGACCGAGGCGCCGGGGCCACCCGTGCCGTCGTCGAAGGTCACGGGGTGGCGCAGCAGGGCCCCGAAGTGCCGGGCCAGTGCGTGCACCTTCGCGGGCCGGGTCCACTCGGCCGCGTCGGCGCGCGGCGTCAGCGTGACCGTGGTGCCGGGCCGGGGGCGGGCGGACGCGGGCAGGGTCCGGATGGTGTAGCTTCCGTCGCCCCGTCCCCGCCACTCCACGGCGGGTGCGCCGGGGGTGCGGGCGGAGCGGCTCACGACGTGGATCTCGTCCGCGACCAGGAAGCACGAGAGCAGACCGATCCCGAACTGGCCGATGAAGTCGCCACGCTGTTCCGCGATCCGTTCGGCCCGCTTGCTGCTGCGGCCGATCGTGGCGAGGAAGGTGTGCACGTCGGCTTCGGTGAGACCGACGCCGTCGTCCTCGACACGGACCACCGATCCGTCGGCGTACATACGGATTCCGAATGCGTCCGCGGGGGCGTCGGGTTCGATGCCGTGCCGTGCGGTCAGTGCGTCGACCGCGTTCTGCAGGAGTTCGCGGAGATAGACCCGCGGGCTGGAGTAGAGGTGGTGGGAGAGGAGATCGACGAGGCCGCGCAGGTCCACCTGGAAGGTGTGGTCGGCGCCGGCCGGGTTCGTGGCGGTGTGGGGCAGAGTCATCGGGCAGTCCGGAGTGGGAGAGGTGGCAGGGGGCCGGTGGGCGGGGCGGGATGCGAGCGGAGTCCGCTCAGCCGCGGCGGCGGGAGTGCCGTGCGAACTGCTGCTCGGCCTCCGCCATGTACGTCCAGGGCCATCGGGTGTACGCGCCGTCGAGCGCCCGGAAGACCCGCTTGGCCGCGTGGCGTTCGTCGGCGAGCGACAGGGCCATGGCGAACATGTTGAAGTCCTGCTGCCAGCCGGGGCGCCGCTCGTAGTCGGGGTGGAGGATGCTGTGCTCGGCCGCTTCCCGCAGCTCCGCCTGGATTCCGGAGGTCTCCAGGCACTCCTGGGTGTCCGACTCCACCCAGTCCTCGATGTGCGCCATGGCGATCACGCAGCCCAGCCGGTGGCCCTGCGGAGTCCGGGCGAGCGCGTCTCGGGCGAACTCCATGCCCTGGCCCGGCTCGCCGCCCCAGCGCGGCTGCAACTGCTGCAGCCATTCCACGTGGATGTCCAGGTTCAGCGGGTCGCGGCGCATCGCGGCGTCGAGCCGGGTCTCGTTGACCGCGAGGCCCAGCGACATGCCACGGCCGGAGGTGAGCAGATGGCGCCACGGTGTCACCCAGTCCGGGCGCAGTTCCGCGGCCTCGAACAGATGCTGTTCGGCGATGTGGAGACGCTCGTGGAAGACACGCCACTGTTCCCGCGTGACATTCACGGCGCGGGCGGCCGTGCGCGCCTCCCATCCCCAGGCGACATGGCGTGCCCCGGATATGAGGAGGGCCACCGCGCGGTGTTCCTTGTCCTCGTCGGCGGCACGCACGATCCACTCCTGCAGCCCGTCCCAGTTGGCGAGTTCGCCCAGGACCGGCTGGTCATGCCCGATGTCGAACGGGGCCAGTGCGGCCTTGACCGCCTCCCAGTCACGCTCGTCGGCCGCCTCCAGCAGGGCGAGCACCCGCGCGTCGCCGAGTGCGCGCAGCGTGTACATCCCGTTCTTCTGCCTGCGAGGGACGGGAAGGGCGTGCGGATCCGTCGGGGGTCTCTCCCCGGTCCTGTCGAACAGCTTGCCGAACATGCCGCGCCCTCCCCTGGTCCAGCGTGATCATCGGGGTGCAGCATAAGCGTCACCACCGACAACGCGTCCACAGGGTATTCACGGTTGCTTCACGCGTTCCACCCGGTCATCGCCCCTCCTGACGACAACCGGCGCCGGACGGCAACAGCACGTGCGCCAGGGGCGGGTCGTCGCCCGGGCGGTGGGGCGGCACCGGACCCGAGACGCCTCTCGCGCACCCCACGTCGGTCCCGCGGTCGACGGGGTTCACGATGAGTTCGAGTTCGAGCTCCATGTCCCGCTGACGCGCGTGACGCAGTCGTTCAGGTCTGGGCTCGGCGGTATTCCGAGGTTCGCGCCTCCTCTTGTCGCGCGTCTTATCGTCGCGCTTCCTCTTGTCGCGCTTCCTCTTGTCGCGCGCCTCCTCTTGTCACGCGTCAGGTTTCGCCGATGTGCGACTGTCACGAATTCCAGCCTTTGTCCGGCCCATACGGACGCCGGTACGCCGGGCCGCGCCGGGGCGGCCGCACAGCCGCTGGGCGTCGAGGGACACGTGACCTGCGGAACTCAGGGGACGGCGGATCCTGCCGTCAACTTCGTGCGCTACATTCATTCTCCGGAGCGAAGACCACGGGTGGGGACGTAGTTCGGCTCTCGGATCACCGATTCCGCTGGGGCCGTCCGTGCGTGCGCTCCGGTTCCAGTCCGTTGGGGGATGTGCGTACAGCCGTGGAGAACAGGCAGGAAGACACCCGGACCGGACACAGCCATGAACGCCATGAGGTGACCATGCAGCTGCATGGCGTTCTGCGTCAGCTCTCCGGTCTGGCCGGTCACGCGCGCTCCGCGGACGGGCAGGACAACCCGGTGTTCGTCGACGAGAGCGGTCGCCGGGGGAAGACGCTGCGCAAGGTGGGATGGCTCATCGCCGTCGTCTGCACGGCCTTCGCGGCCTCCATAGTGCTCTCCCTCTTCGGCGGCGATTCGACAGCGCCGTCGCTTCCGCTCACCACCCAGGAGGAGCGCGTGGCGCCGGGGGTCACCGATGGGGAACCCGCGGCCGCCGATCCGACGCGGGATGCGTCCGGCTCACCGGAGTCCGGCACCTCCGTGGACGGCGGGAGCACCGTCGAGGCCGACGTCCCCGGCGACGGCGAGGGATAGGCCGCACCGCCCCTCCGCGTGGACCCGCTGCATGTGGCTCCGCTCGACGGGCTCCGCGTGCGGCTCGGGCTGGGAGGAATATCTGCCGTTCGAGCGGGACAGAGCTGATCCCGGCGGCCGAGGAAAGGTTCGGCCGCCGGGATCGGTGAAGACGGATTCACTTGGACTTGAATGCGTCCTTCGCCTTCTCCTTGGCCTCGCGGAGATCACCCTTGGCCTCTTCCGCACGGCCTTCGGCCGTCAGGGACTCGTTGCCCACGGCCCCGCCGACAGTCTTCTTGACCTTTCCCTCGGCCTGCTCACCCTTTGCCCGGGTCTTTTCGTCGGCAGCCACGAAACACACATCCCGTCGTACTCGAGAACATCGTCGCCCACCGTCTGACCTGAGGCTCTCGGGATAAACCACGAGAATTCCGGACGAGGGAAAGCATGTGTTCCGGGTGCGCACTCACCCGAACGCCTGCGGTGCGAACGTACGGCGTAGCCCCGGCGGATCGGCCGGGGCGGACGAGGGGTGCGGGTCCGGAGGGTGGTCGCCTCTCGGCGGAGGGCTCCATGGGGCTTCAGCCGAACGATCGTCTCCATGGGCTATAGGTGAGGCCCGGGGACACTGTCCCCTCCGTACCCACATACGGATGAACCATCAACCACGCGGCGTTGTTCCAGCCTCTTCGCCCTCCGGACAGTGACCCGGACCACTCCGGCCCGACAGGCATCCGGAGCGGACGGTGGCGGGGATTCAGCCCGTCGACTCGTCCGGAGTCGGCTGCTCCGGGTGCACTCCGGCATTGCGGGCGGTGTCACGGCCCGCGCCGGCCTCGTCGGGGTCGCCCGTGTCCGGAGCGCCGCCGTCGGCCTCGGACCCGGAACCCGTCTCCGCACGGGGGCGCTCGATGCCCGGCGGGAGGATGACGTCGAGGGCGTCCTCGCCCTCCTGGGCCTGCTGGTCGGGCATGTCGGCGGGGACCGGCGGCGGGCTGGCCTCGGCCCCCGTGTACGCGATTCCGGCGGGCCTGCGGTCGGTCATGTCGTGCCTCCTGTCGATGCGCGGCCGCTCCTCCGCGGGCCGGTGTCGCCCCTCGCGTACCCGCTGCGTCCGGCGCGACGCAGTCGCGCCCTCTGCCGGGTTGCAGGCCCGCGCGGGCGTGCAACCCGGCAGAGGGCGGCACGCCTGCTCGGGCGCCGTCGACAAGCGTCCGCACGGTCAGCCCGCGGGCCTCCGGCCTCACCCGGTCGCACCGCACGCCTGATGGGCAGCATCGTCTCCACCCCGCCCTGGGCGAGATGGTCCAGGATCAGCCGGTTGACCAGGGCCGGCTTCTCCAGCGGCACCAGATGAGAGGCGCCGGGCACCACTGCCAGCTGTGACTCCGCGATCGCCCGGTAGAGGGCGATCGTGTGCTCCAGAGTCATCATGTCGTCGTCGCCGACCATGACCAGGACGGATGCCTCGATCCGGGCGAGGTCGTCGGCGGTGAGCGTCGGCTGGGTGCGCCACATGTCGATCATCTTCGCCGCCACCACCGGCCAGTGGTCCGGGCCGTCAGGCGTGACGGGCGCGTACATCTCCCGGAAGAACCCGAGGTCGTCTCCATCGGGAGTCATCGCGTCGAGCATGGCCGGTTCGGCGAAGCTCTCCGCGGCCGGTCGGACGTTGGCCCCGATCGCCACGACCTTGCGGACCAGGTCGGGCCGCGCGATGGCCACGAGCAGCGCGACGACACCGCCGTCGCTCCAGCCCACCAGGTGCGCCGGGCCCTCCACGACCGTCTCCAGGAAGGCCACCGTGTCGTCGGCCATCGCCTGGTAGGAGAGCGGCCCCGCGACATCAGGGGTGTGGCCGTGCGCGCGCCGCTCGGGAAGGTAGAGCCGGTACGCGGCCGCAAGGTCGGCGCGCTGCGCTCCCCAGGTCTCGTTGGTGCAGAACCCTCCGTGCAGCAGGAGGAGCGGATCACCGGCTCCCTCGGTCTCGTACCACGTCCTGACACCGGGCAGGTCCACGTAGTCGCCCAGCGCCTGCGGCTTCTCCGGACTTCCGTTCACCCAGTCAGTCTGCGCCGCGCCCACGACGGACGCCACGCGGGGCCGAGGCACCGCCGCTCCCGCCCGCCCGACACGCGGTGGACGAAGGCGTGCGGTGGGCGGACGGCGGACTCACGGACAGCCCCGTCAGCGGTCAGGACGTGACGAGCACCTTGCTGAGCAGCGGCAGGTGGTCGGAGGCGGCCGGCTCGGCACCCACGACACGTGTGACGAGGGGCGTGACGCCACGGGTCGTGTAGATGACGTCGATCCGCTCGGTCGGGGCCTCGGCCGGGTACGTGGCGCCGTCGCCGCGCCCGTGCAGGGACGTGGCCCAGGCGTCGGTGTAGGCCTTCTGCAGCGGCTGCGACTCCGGCGCGGTCGGCAGGGCGTTGAAGTCGCCGACGAGGATCCCGGGCTTCTTCGTCCCGATCAGGTCGACGACCTGCGCGGTCTGCTGCAGGCGGTCGGTCTGCGAACTGGCGGACAGGTGGGTGTTGTAGAACTCCACCTTCTTGCCCCGGACGTCGACGGTGGCGTGCAGCAGACCGCGCTGCTCCTGGCCGGGCGTCTTGTAGAGCCAGGTGTTGTCCGACGCGGTGATGGGGTACCGGGACAGGATCGCGGTTCCGTACTGGACGCGATGTCCGCCGGTGGCCGGCGGGGCGTTGTCGATGTTGGCACCGAACACGACGTGGTAGCCCAGCATCGCGGCGAGTTCGGCGGGCTGGTCGGCCCACTCGCTGCGTGCCGAGTAGTGGTTGTCGACTTCCTGCAGACCCACCACGTCGGCGCCGCTCCGCCGGACGACGGAGGCGATCCTCTCGAGGTCGAGCGCGTCGTCGGAGCCCTGGGCATGGTGGATGTTGAAGGACATGACGTCCAGCACGCGCGGCCCGGGGACGCGGGTGACCGAGGCGTCGTCGGCGGCCGAGGCCTGGCCGACCGCTCCGGTGGTGGCGAGAGCTACGGCAGCGGCGAGAACGGACAGGGTCCGGCGGAACATGGGGGCCTCCTGGCTCGGATTCACTAGCGCTGCCGATCTTGGTGCGGCCCACTGACGTGCCCGTGACCGCAGGGTGAAGCCCGTCTCCCCTCCAGATGTCGTCCGTCCCCGTCCTGCGGCTCGCACGCACCTGCGGCCGTGTGGTCGGAGACCACTGACCGGCCGGGGTGCAGGGTATGTCCGACGAAGCAGCGCCGTACGCTTCGGCCCAGGCGTACCGACAGATGAGGAAGACGCACACGTGAATCGAAGCGCGACGCCACCACCGCGACGGGCCGACGGCTGGATCACCGCTCCGCAGCGCGGGACCGCACCGGCCGTGCGGCTCTTCTGTCTCCCTTACGCCGGGGGCGCCGCCTCCGCCTACGCCCGGTGGCCCGCCTCCTTCGGCGGCGAGGTGGAGGTCTGCGGCATAGAACTCCCCGGGCGTCAGTCACGTTTCGGCGAACAGCCCTATACCCGGATGGGGACGCTGGTCGACGCCCTGGCCTCGGCGATCGAACCCGAACTCGGTCTGCCCTACGCCCTCTTCGGACACAGCATGGGATCGCTGGTGGCGTTCGAGCTGGCACGTGAGCTGCGCCGTCGGGGTATCACCGGGCCACAGGTCCTCTTCGTGTCCGGCGGCCCCGCCCCGCAGTCGCGACAGGCACGGCCCCGGGTCCACGACCGGGAGGACGCGGTCGTGATCGACAGGATGCGTTCACTGGGCGGGATCTCCGAGGAGATCCTCGCGGAGAGGGAACTCATGGAACTCCTGCTGCCGACGATCCGGGCGGACTTCGAGCTCATCGACACGTACGCCTACCGTCCGGGTCTCCCGCTCGCATGCCCGGTGGTCGCCTTCTCCGGAACGGAGGACCGGGATGTGCCGGCCGCCCGGGTGCGCCTCTGGGGAGAACACACATCGGCCGCCTTCAGCCACCACGAGTTGCCGGGCGACCACTTCTTCCTGCGCAGCGCGCAGGAGCAGCTCCTGCGGCGGGTCCGCGCGTCGCTGGCTGAGGCGTGCGCCCCCGAAGGCCGGTCGGGCGGAACCGAACCCGGTCCCGCCCCCGCGTAGTCGGCAGCCACTGACCGCACCGCGCACTCCCCGCCGATCAGGGCCGGGGACGGTCCAGACCCCAGGTCTGCAGCACGAACGCCCGTTCCTTCTCCGAGCCCTCGATCAGCGGCAGGTCGAGCAGTGCGAAGCCCGCCTTGCGGGCGACGGCGACGCTGGCGGTGTTGTCGGCCTCCAGTTCCAGGATGACCTGATCCACGCCCAGCTGCTCGAAGGCGTAGGCGGCCATCACGCGCACCGCCCGTGCCGCGAGCCCTTGACCGCGGTGTGCGGGACCGACCGTGTACCCGATCTCCGTTCCCTCGGGGGCGCGACGCAGCATCACCTCGCCGAGCGGGGCCCCGCCGTCGACGGTGATGGCGAGGAGGATCGTCGTGCCCTCCTCGCGCAGCTGCCGCGCCCGCCCAAGGCGATTGCGGGCCGCGGTGTCGTCGAAGGGGGAGACGATCGGGGTCCAGTACGCGGTGTCCGGGTCGTCGAATAGCGCGGGCATCGCCGTCAGGTCCCCCTCCGACCAGTCGCGGAGAAGGAGACCCTCACCCTGGAGTTCGAGCCGTTCGGGCAGGGACGACGTGATGCTGCTCATGCTGGGGACCCTTCCTGGCCTGTACAGGACGCCGAAGGATATCCGGGGCGACGCGGCGGGCGCGCATCGTTTTCGTCGTCTGATCACACCCGGCCCGGCGGATCGCGGGTGGGTCGCCCGAGGTGCCCCGGCCCAGCGGTGGCGCACGGCCCGCTCCCGGAGGCACCGTGGATGGATGAACCCGCCCGTCACCGTTCACCACCTGAGCCCGGACGGCGGCCGCCGCGTTTCCGTGCGGAGTTCCGCCGACACCCACATCCTCGGCATCGCGTACAGCGACCGCGATGTCGTCGAGTTCCTGCGCCGTGCGGGGATCGAGGACCCCGACCTGTTGCTCGACGACCCCGCGTGGGTCAGGTGGCGCGGCGGCAGGCCGCACGAATGGGCCGCCGCGTAGACGCCGGGCCGGCGCCCTCGCGGGACCCGGCGGTGTCGCCCGCCGGGCAGGTCCGGGGGCGATGTGTGTCGCCTCGGCCACGAACGGTCGGCCATCGGCCCCGGAAACCCGCCCGGTCCGAAGTCAGGTGCGACGCGCGAGCCGCCCGGTCAGCGGCGACCGGACGCGGCGCAGCGTACGCAGGTGCTCGCCGCCGGGCGTACCAGCAGGCGTTCTTCGGGGATCGGCCCGCAGCAGTCCTCGCACAGCCCGTACACGCCCTCGTCCAGCCGCTGCGCCGCCCGGTCCAGATCGTCCAGGTGACTGAGGGCCTGTGTCCGCAGCGACGCGATGTGGGAACGCTCGAAGGCCGTGTTCGCCCCCTCCGGGTCATGCTCGTCATCGATGGCCACCAGGGCGTTCGCCTCCACGATCCCGTCGTACTCGCGGCTCAGGGAGGCGATGCGCCCAAGCGTGTCAGCACGCTCGGCCGCCAGACGGGCACGCACGTGCTCGGGACCCATCGGTGAGGGGGATCCGAGGCTCGACGAATCACTCATCCCACGGACAACTCAGCATTCGGTGAGAATATTCCGGGCGTTTCGGGATGATTCACCGGTCAGCCTCGGGCAAGGACGGCGGTGCGGTCATACGTCGACGAGGCGCCCGTACGACGCCTGATGGCACACCCTTCGCCGCTGCGCCGCCTCCGCCTCCGCCTCGGGGTCGTGATGCGCCGTACGCGCCACCACCCGCGGCCGGAGACCGGGACCGTCCTGACGGAAGGGCGCGGAGACGGGGCACGGATGCCGCCCAGAGCACTCCTTACCGCGGGGTAGCCTTTGGGACCCGGACCGCCGACCCAGCCCCAGGAGTCCCCCATGGCACGCGTCGTCCGCCGCACCACCGGTTCACCCCTCGCGCTCGCAGGCGTCCTGGCCGCGGCCGGGGTCGCGCACTTCGCCGTCCCGCGGCCGTTCGACTCGATCGTGCCGCGCGCCCTCCCCGGCAGCCCCAGGGTCTGGACCAGGGTCAGCGGCGTCGTGGAGCTGACGCTGGCGGCGGGGCTCGCCGTGCCCCGCACCCGGAGTCTCAGCGCCCGGGCGACCGCACTCTTCTTCGTCGGCGTCTTCCCCGCCAACGTGCAGATGGCGTACGACTGGCGCGACCGTCCGGCACCGGCGCGAGCACTGGCCTTCGGGCGGCTCCCCCTGCAGATCCCCCTGTACCTGTGGGCCCGAGCAGCGGGTCGTTCCGCAGCCGTGCGGTAGTTCCCGGCCCCGGGCCGTCCGAGGCCGTACGACGCGGCCGCCGCACACCGCGTGCCCGTCCCCCACGGCAGCCGGCCCCGGGCACCCGGCAGCCCATTCGAGCTCCGCGCGCCCGGGACGAACGCGACGCCGGGGCGGTCAGTCCTCGGTGAATTCCCTCTTGGCGCAGATCTCGCCGGGACCGTTCCAGCAGATCTTCATCAGGTACTTGGCCGCGTAGGGGACGACGTTGTAGTCGAAGTACCCGCAACCGGCGTCACCGCCGTCCGCCTTCGTCTCCTTGAGCTGCCAGCCGCCGATGTAGACGTACAGCTTTCCCGTCACGCCGTGCCCGTCGGCGCGCGTGTCGCAGACCCTGAACGTGTCGGGGTCCGGATCCAGGTGCGTCATCGTGCCGAGTGAATGGCCGTCGATGTCGGACAGGAACAGCGTGATGTCGGCCGCACTGGCGGAACCGGATGTTCCCATCACCAACGCGAACGCCGCGCCGCCTGCCAACGCGGCACGCGAGAACCATGACTTCACCGCGGGATCACCTCCAGGGTTTTCGGGTGTGAACGGAAGGTCACAGTTAAGCGCAGCCGCCGCCCGCACCGTGAGGCGCCCCCATGTACCGCCCCCGCAAGCGCAGTTGCGGGGGCGGCGCCTGCACCCCGGAGTGCTGGAGCACAAGGTCGGTCGCCGGACCGCCGCCCCGGACACCGTCCGGAACCGGGTGGCGTACGGTCGCACGCGATGTCTCGGAAAGTGCGACGCCCAGTCGGCCGAGGACTGGCGTATGACCAGGGGTGCACCGTGACGCGCCGGCGGATCGCCGTGCGCCGGGACCCCAGGAGGTTGTGCTCGGGCGAACGGGTGGAATCCGGCCTGCCGAAGCCCTGGTTTCGGCGGGCACCGGGCATGGTGTGGGCCGTGTGCGTCCAGCCGGTGGACACTGACGCGATGACCGAGTACGAACGGGCGCGGACGATGCCCGCCCTGCCCGAGCACACCTTCGACCAGGCTGCCGACGTGGACGAGCTGAACGCCTGGCTGCCACAGGGTCTGAACCTGGAGACGGGCGAACTGCCGTCCGTCACCGTGCAGGAAGGCGCGACGCACCGGGACGTCCCCGCCATCCTGCACGTCCACTCCGAGCGGATGAGGCTCGAATGGGGCTCACGTGACGAGGGGGGCTACACGGGTTGGCTCCAGGTCACCGATACCGGCTCCGGAGTCAGCGAGGTGACCGTCCACCTGTCGTTCACCGACGGGAGTCACGACCCCGGGGAGCAGGCCGTCCACGCCGCGCTCGACGGCAGTCTCGAACGGCTGGAGGAGCAGGTGCGGCTTCGCATCGACAACGTGGCCGGCTGACCGGAGTGCCGGACACCACCCCGGGGGGAGTCGTCCGGGCGACGAGGCACGGGACCTGGGTGGAGCACCCGACCGAACTCTGCGTCATCGCCTCGCTGATGGGCGCGGGACTCGCGATCAACAGGCCCTTCGGCCGTCGGCCCTGGGTCACCGCCTGGCGTCTGCTCGGCATCGCGATGCCGCTCACCATCGCCGTCACCGCTCTCGCCGCCTGGTGGCTGCTGGTTGGCCGCCGTATGTCGCCCTCCTCGTCGCGGCGGTGCTGGCACCGACCGACCCCGTGCTCGCCTCCGAGGTACGCGTGGGTGAGCCGACCGATGACGAGGACGAGGTGCGCTTCGCCCTCACGAGCGAGGCGGGGCTCAACGACGGGCTCGCTTTCCCGTTCGTCCTCGCCGCCCTCGCGGTGGGAGCCTCGGGCCGGACCTGGTCGGCGGACTGGATCGTGCAGTGGGCCTGGAGCGACGTGCTCGTACGACTCGTGATGGGCGTGGCCGTGGGGGTCGGCACGGGACTGCTTCTCGGACGCGTCCTCTTCCACGCCGGCGCGGCACCGCTTCGGCTCGCCGAGCACGGTGAGGGATTCGTGGCTCTCGCGGCGACCCTCACCTCGTACGGCCTCGCCGAATCGCTCCACGGTTACGGCTTCCTCGCCGTCTTTGCCGCCGCGTGCACCCTGCGCAGGTGCGAGCGGGGTCACGACTACCACCAGGTCCTGCACGAGTTCATCGAGCAGATAGAGAGGCTGCTGATGACGGTGCTCCTGTTCGCGACGGGGGCCTTCATCGCGACGGGCGCGCTGACCCACCTCACGTGGCAGGGTGCCGCTACCGGTCTGCTGCTCCACCTGCTGATCCGGCCGCTGACCGCCTGGCTCGCGCTGCTGCGAGGAGCGGGGGCGTGCAAGGAGCGTCTGGTGACGGCGTTCTTCGGCATTCGGGGCATCGGGTACGTCTCGGCCTGGTGTGGCGAGGCGTCTTCGTTCCGCTCAGGGGGGTCAGGCCGTGCCGAGGCCGTTCAGGAGTGTGGAGGCGACGAGGTCCGCCGCCTGCGGAGGGTCCAGGTCGGGGAACCGGTGGGCGACAGTGTCGACGAGCTGGTCGAGAAGGCTCCGCGCCCAGACCGCCTCGACGTCGGCGCGCAGGTATCCCTCGTCCAGCGCGCGGCGGATGAAGGAGTCGAGGCGTGCGCTCTGCTCCAGCCGACGGGTACGGGCAGAGGGATCGTTCTGCATCAAGCGGCGAGTGTCGAGAGGCCATTCGCGACTGACGGGGATGATCCCCTCCAGGTAGCGGTGGAGGGCGACCGGCAGGGGTGCCTCCACTAGGCGGGCCTCATCCAGGACACGCTCGGAGGAATCGAGCTTGGCCTGGAAGACGGCGCTGAGCAGGGCTTCACGGTTCGCGAAGCGCCGGTGGACGGTGGTTCGGTCGACTCCGGCGGCGGCGGCGATGGCCGACATGGAGGTGCCCGGGTCCTCGGCCAGGAGCCGAGCTCCGGCATGGAGGACCGCGGTCAGATTGCGTGCGGCGTCAGCTCTCATGGTCCGGCGATCCTATCCCTTCGGGTCACTTAAATCGATATCGTCCCACCGTGAGATGCAACACGCTACTGTTCTGCATCTCTGCTGTTGCATTTGTGTCCGTTTCATCTACGGTTAAGTTGCTGACCTACTCGAGGTGCTGAACGAGACGAAACGAGGAACATTCAATGGCACGGACTTGGCTGATCACTGGGGGTTCGCAGGGCCTGGGCAAGTCTCTCGTGCTCGCGGCCCTGGAGGCCGGCGACAACGTCGTGGTGACCTCCCGCAAGCCTGAGACGCCGGCTTCTCTGAAGGCCGAGAACCCCGAACACCTTCAGACGGTGGTGCTGGACGTCACCTCCGCGTCCCAGTCCCGGGACGTTGTGGCCACTGCGGTAGACCGGTTCGGTTCCGTGGACGTCGTGGTGAACAACGCCGGCTACGCAACCAGCGGCTCGATCGAGGACTTCCCCGAGGACGAGTTCCGCGCGCAGATCGACGTCAACCTGTACGGCGTGGTCAACGTGACCAGGGCTGTCCTGCCGGTCATGCGCCGCCAGCGGTCCGGACACATCGTGCAGATCTCTTCCATCGGCGGACGCGTGGGCGGAACGCCGGGGCTGAGCGCCTACCAGACCGCCAAGTTTGCCGTCGAGGGATTCTCCGAAGCCCTGGCGAACGAGGTGGCACCGTTCGGGATCGAGGTCACCATTGTCGAGCCGGGTGGCATCCGTACCGGCTGGGCCGCGGGTGCTGCGGAGCCTTCGGGCCCCATCACCCCTGACTACGAGGAGACCGTGGGTCAGTGGCTGGCCCGGTTCGCGGAGTACGCCGGCAACGAGCCCGGTGACCCTGACCGCATGGCCCGCGCGATCATCGGAGCCGTGGACGCCGAGGAGCCCCCGCGCCGCCTGCTACTCGGCAGCGACGCCCTTGGCATCGCCATCGCCTCGGAAGAAGGCCGCCTCGCCGAGGCCAACAAGTGGGCCGAGGTCAGCCGTTCCACGGACTACCCCTCTGCCTGAGAGCGCCGCGGGCAAAGGGCGCGCGCCGGTCGAAACCCGCGCCGTGCCCGCCGCATCGACCCCAGCAACGGTCCGCCCCTCGAGCAGACCACCGATTCCTGCAGAGGTGAGAAGCAGTGAGCAAGACCTTTCTGATAGCCGGTGCCGCGGGGGGCCTAGGCGGCCGCATTGTCGAGGCGGCGCTCGCCGCCGGCCACAACGTGATGGCAACTGACCTGTCACCCGACGCCGTGCCCGTCCCCGACGAGCACCGCGAGCGACTGCGTATACGCGCCATGGACGTTACCGATCCGGCCTCCGCCCGTGGCGCCGTCGCCCACGCGGTTGCCGAGTTCGGCGCCATCGACGTCCTCGTGAACAGCGCCGGCGCCCGAAGCGTCGGCTCCATCGAGGACATGTCCGAGGATGAGTTTCACAGCGATGTGAACGTCAACTTCTTCGGCGCCGTCAACACGGTGCGCGCCGTACTTCCGGTGATGCGCCCGCGTCGTTCGGGCAGCATCATCAACCTCTCCACCATCGGCGGCCGCCGCAACCAGCCCGGTCTAGGCGCCTACCAGTCGTCGAAGTGGGCACTGGGCGGATTTACCGAGATCCTCGCGCGTGAGGTCGCCCCCGTCGGGATCCGCGTCACACTCCTGGAACCGGGCGGCATCCGAACCCCCTGGGCAGCAGCCCCCATGCCCGTGCCGGACATCCACGAGGAGTACGAGGAAACAGTCGGCGTCTTCGCCCGCACCTACAACAACAACCCTGACGTGCAGCGTGGTGACCCGGTCAAGATGGCCGCCGTGATCCTGCGCCTTACCGAGGAGCCGGCGCCTCCGACGCGGCTGCTGCTGGGCTCCGACGCTGCCTGGCTCGCCCCGCAGATCGCCGAGGCACGCGCCGCCGAGGACGCCGCCTGGCGCGAGGTCAGCGCCTCCACCGACCGCGACGGACTCGGAGACTTCGCCGACTCAGCAGTCGCCCGAATGGTCCGCCCGCCCACGAGGAACTGACCACAGCTGGACTGCCAGCCAGGCGTGCCGCCCAACGGCATTCGCTCCCGCAGAACGGCTGGCACCACCACCACTGCGACCTTCGACGCGCCGTTACAGCAGGCCCCAGAGCCGGTCCGGCTTGCCTCCGCAGCACGTCGCACAAGACCCGATCGAGACCCATCAGCGCGCGTATGCCCTGATCTCCCCATCTCCTCCCCCCTTATGCACGCGAAGGAACGACAGACATGACTGTGCGTAACAAGCTGTACATCGGTGGTTCCTGGATCGCTCCCAGTGACCCAGGCTTGACCCTCGAGATCCTCTCCCCCCACGACCAATCGGTCCTCGGCCGTGTGGCGCAGGCCGCACCGGCCGACGTTGACAAGGCTGTCGTCGCGGCCCGCGCCGCCTTCGACCACGGCCCGTGGCCCCACACCACGCCGGAGGAACGCCAGGAGGTCGTCCGCCGCTACGACGCCCTGCGTACCGCCCGCGCAGACGAAATTTCTGCGGCCATCTCCGCGGAAAACGGTTCCGCCGGCTGGTTCACCAAGGTCGGGCAGCCCTTCCTGACCCGCCAGGTCAATGCCTACCTCAAGGCAGCTGAGGAGTTCGGCTGGGAAGAGCTCGTCGCACCCTCCGACCCGTCGGTGGCCTTTGACACCATCGTGCGCCGCGAGGCGATCGGCGTGGTTGCCGCAGTGATCCCCTGGAACTCGCCTTTCTCCGCGGCCACTGCCAAGCTGATCCCGGCTCTCCTGGCCGGCAACACCGTCGTGTTGAAGGTCTCCCCGGAGAACTCGCTGAGTATGGCCTTGCTGGCGGACCTCTGGCACGAAGCCGGCCTGCCCCAGGGCGTGCTCAGTGTCCTTCCGGCGGACCGTGAGACCAGTGAGTACCTCGTCTCGCACGCCGGGGTGGACAAGATCTCCTTCACCGGCTCGACGCGAGCCGGCCGGCGAATCGCGTCCATCGCAGGTGAGCAGCTCAAGCGCGTAGGCCTGGAACTGGGCGGCAAGTCCGCTGCCCTGATCCTGGACGACGCGGACCTCACCGCCGCGATGCAAGGTCTACGATTCGGCTCGCTCGGTAACAACGGTGAGGCATGCATCTTGCAGACCCGCATCCTGGCCCCCCGCAGCCGCTACGAAGAGGTCGTGGCAGCCGTCAAGGACATGGTCGAGTCACTGAAGGTCGGCGACCCCGCCGCACCCGACACCTTCATCGGCCCGATGATCCGCCGCGACCAGCAGCAGCGTGTCATCGACTACATCAACATCGGCATCGAGGATGGCGCGCGGCTGGTGACCGGCGGACCGCAGGTCCCCAAGGGGCTCGAAAAGGGCAACTACGTCACCCCGACCGTCTTCGCCGACGTCGACAACAGCATGCGCATCGCGCAGGAGGAGATCTTCGGCCCGGTTCTGGTCGTCATCGCCTACGACGACGAGGACGACGCTGTCCGCATCGCCAACGACTCCGAGTACGGACTGTCCGGCGGCATCTGGACTTCTGATCCCGACCGCGCCCTGGACATCGCCCGACGCCTGCGCACCGGCACGGTCACGCTGAACGGATCACCAATCAGCTTCGACGGACCTTTCGGCGGATACAAGGCGAGCGGTCTCGGCCGTGAGTACGGCAAGGTCGGCCTGACCGGCTACGTCGAGCACAAGTCGATCACCCGCACCCGGTAGTCACGCTCCATCGGGACGGCCCTCAAGCACACGGGGCCCGTCCCACCTCAGCGCCGGTCCAACCGGCCTCTCCCCACAGCCCGTGCCCCCGCCTGCACCACTACTGCACCCAGTGGCCGAGACCAGTGGCCGGCATGAGCCCGCCGTGGGTCTCCTCCCCAAGTACCCGCAACGCGGGCCATACCGCCGCCGCCCTAAGACCGTGTCCTATGTGGTGACGCGGACGAGCCGTTTGTAGCAGCAGAGGGTGGCGGCGAGGCCGTGAGGCGACCCCGGTGGTGTGGACACTCTGACAATGGATCTTGCAGATCCGAGGAAGAGTGTCCTGGTGGGACGGAAGTCTCCGTATCCGGCGGAGTTCAGGAACGATGCCGTCGCGCTGTATCGCGCGGCGGGTGGGAAGCGCACGTATGCGGCGGTGGCGGCGGATGTTGGGGTAACCGGCGAGACGCTGCGCAGTTGGGTACGCGAGGCCGATGAGCAGGCGGGCCGCGGGAACCGTAAGCGCGTCGAGCGGCTCATGCGCGAGCACGGGCTGGAGGGCCTCCATCTGCGGGCCGTAGACGCACCACGGTTCCGGACCGCTTCGCACCCCCTGCCCCGGACCTCGTCCAACGTGACTTCTCCGCCGGGCAGCTGGACGAGAAGTGGTGCGGTGACATCACGTATGTTTCAGGTCGGCGGGTCGTGGCTGTATCTCGCCTGCGTCCTGGACATCTGCTCACGCCGGGTGCTCGGCTACTCGACGGCCACGCACATGCGGGCCGAGCTGGTCATCGAAGCCCTCAAGATGGCGGTGGCGGCCCGCGGCGGCCACGTGGACGGCGTGATCTTTCATGCCGACAGGGGCTCGCATTACACCGCTGCCGCGTTCGCACAGGTCTGCGACGGCTTCGGGATCCGCAGGAGCATGGGCCGCGTGGGGTCGAGTTGCCACAACGCCCTCGCCGAGTCGTCTGGCAGGGACTCAAGAGGGAGACGATTCACCAGAGGCTGTTCTCGACGATGCGTCAGGCGAGGCTGGAAATCTTCCAGTGGTTGACCTACGACAACGCCCGCAGACGCCACAGTGCCCTCAACTACCTCTCACCGGTGGAGTTCGAACAGCAGCATCTGCGAGCAGCTAAACTCTCAATCGCGGCATGAGCCCCTGTGTCCACACCCAGGCGTCAGGGCTGCGGTCAGCTTGGACCACACAGTGCGGTACGAACACTGCTCGAACAGCGCGAGAGCGAGCACGAAGTACACCACCACCCGCGAAGGCAGCAACCGCAGACGCTTCTCGCGCCGACCGGTCTCCTCCAGCATCGCGTCCACCAGCGCGAAGTCCACGATCTGGGTCGACTCCCCCCAGATGACCCGGCGCGAACACACCCCGGGCTGTCTCGATCGTCGACGTGATGACAGACTTCTGCTGCAACGGGACCCCTGACCTTGATCGACTTTCTTCGCCGATCGTTGATCTATCAGGTGGTCCCGTTGCGCTGTTCAGAAGGGCTTGACGTACAGCTCAGGGGCCAAATGCAACGGTGTTGCCGAAGACCGTGCAAGGTGATCTTCGGCTCCGGTGGCCCGTGGACCAATCGCGGCACACCGTGAAACGACTGCTGACGACTGCCGGCGTACGGCGTTGACCGATGCCGCGCCGCGATGCGGCGTTCCCGGCGTACTGACGCTCCCGGAAGGGCGTGCGTCAGTTCCGCAGAGCGGACGGCGTGAGCTTCTGCGCGGTGCTGCAGTGCACCCTGCGCCGGTGTCGCCGGAGTTGCACCAGTGTCACCACGAGCAGCAGGGTGAACACCACCAGGAGGAGCCCCGCGATCTCCAGTTGTCCGCCGCTCGCCGCTCCGGCCCGCCCCTGGGTGAGCAGACCCAGCAGGGAGAGCGAAGCACCCACCAGGTAGACGGAGCGCACGCGCCGCAACTGTCGCAGTGCACGGGGGGCGAGGGCCAGACGCTTCATCGATGCCATGTGCGCCGTCTACCCTGAACGGGACTCGCCAGACACGGAGTTGCGGAGCCCGGAGGATTGTCGTCGCCGGGCGGTCGCAGAAGTGTCCGGGACTCCCGGAGAGTCCCGGACACCGATGACGAAGGCGCTCCGACGGGTGCGCGCTCAGCCCTCCACGGGGTGGCCGCCGTCGCCCTCGACGACGACGCGGTCCTCGCCCGCCTCGGCGGAACGCTCGACCATCGTGACGTCGACCTCGCCGTCGCCGGTGGTGTCGAACTGATACAGGTCGGGCTTGCCGTCGCCGGTGGTGTCCGTCATCCAGACGTCGGGCTTGCCGTCGCCGTTGGCGTCGGCCGCCAGAACCATGTGGTGCTCATTGCCGCGTGTCTCCACAAGCTCTTCGCTTTTGTCCATGAGGGCCGCGTGCCCGGGTCCCGCCGACCGAAACTCGGTGGTGGGCCGACCCGGCCGGACGTCACCCCTTCTCCAGGACCGCCGGGTCGACGATGTCGTCGACGGGCGGCTCCTGGGCGTCGACCTTCTGGTTGTAGTCGCTGAACACGGCTTCCCCCGGCTCCTCCCCACCCTCGGTGACCGTCTTGAGGATGTACGGCTCGCCGTCCGTGGCCACGTACATGGTGACCTTCTCGCCGTCTCGCTGCCTCTTCTCCAGCGTCAGGGCCCGCTTGCCTCCGACAGTGGTCACGGCGCCCCTGGTCATGCCTGTGCGTTCGGATGTGTCACTGTCCAGGGCGGCGAGGAACGACTGCTTGTCGCACATGCCCTGGGCACCGGCACGCCCCGCCGGTGACTTCATCCATTTCCCCTGCAGCTCGCGCATGACTCTGTCCGTGCCCGGGCGGCCTCGCAGGGAGTTCTCCCAGAAGGCACGGTCACCCTTCACGTAGAGGTCGCGCCCGGCCCGGACGATGTCCGCCTGCGCGTGCCGACCCTCCAAGGACCCTCTGCAGTGGTCCTGCAGGTCGACCCGGAAGTCCACTGCGACCTCGTCCCCGCCCGACTGGCGGCTGATGCCCTTCACCCGCAAGGACTGCGCTCCCTGGGTGGCCCGCACGGCGTCCGCGGCGATCCGGTCCGCGCTCTTCCCGTCGAACGCCCGCTCAGCACCCCCCTCGTCGCCGCATCCCGTGATGGCCGCCGCGCCCGCGCACAGTGCCGCGGCCATGACGGTCGCAGTCTTCGCATTCATCGAGGAACCCCTCCCTGGGTAGCCGGCCGGCCCTGCCGAGGGCCACGAGGGCGGGTTACCTCAAAATGAGGCCGGAAACCGGAAAGGGGCCGGCCGAAGAGACTTCGGCCGGCCCCTTTCCGGGCAGCACTGTGCGGTCAGACGCGGCGGTGGCCCGTGTAGTAGCCGCCGACCCGGTCGTGGTACCCGGCGTCGCCGACGTGCTTGTCCTTGTCGAACTCGGGTGAGTCCTTGATCTGGTCCTTGGTGAGGTCGACGAAGACCTTCCGCTCGGCCTGGTCCACGGTACGCACGGTGCCCGCGGGGAGCAGCACGTGCTTCCCGAAGATCCAGACTCCGGTGTCGACCACGAGGTAGGCGGAGTTCACCTCGTCGGAGTGCTTGTCGACCTTGCCGATGGTGCCGTCGGTGGCTTCGACCTTGTAGCCGATCAGGTCGTCGCCGGCGGTGTGACCGGCGGTCGGCTGGTAACCCCAGATGTTGTCGGTCATAAGGTGCTCCCTATGGGAATTCGAATGTCCACCGATTTCTCGATTGCCCATCGCTTCATCGGTGGAATCGGATCGAGCGACCGCGAAGGAAACCGGCGATTCACTCTCAGGAATCCGCGTGCCCTCGGTTCGGAGCCTCACACATCGCACACTGAATAAATGCCGCCCGATGCGGAAATAGCGAGGGCGCGCATTTCCGGAGACGGCGGCCGGTCTCATGTTCCGGGTGCCCCGAAATACGACCGCCAGCGCTTTCATCGCGCGTTTTCCTTGCCTCGGGGCCGACGAAGTCCCCGAGCGGCGGACACACGGGAGCGGGCCGCGACCATGTGCGTCGCGGCCCGCCCCAAGTACTGCGCTCCTGGAGTCCGGTCCGCCTGTGCCGTCAGCGGATTCTCACCCGCCTCCCCCGCAGTCCGTTCCGGGCGAATCGTCGAGCGCGCAAGCGGATGAACGGTGATCGAGGGTCACCCGTGGTATTCGCGCGGTGCGCAGACGGTTGCGCGCTGCCCCCGTCGGCGTACCGGTCAGCCCTGAGCGGGAAAAAGCGTCAGGAGACGGTTCTTCTGGTGCTCGCCGAGACCCCGGACGCGACGCGTCTCGGAGATTCCGTACTCCCGGAGGATCTGTCCTGCCCGGATCTTGCCGATGCGGGGAAGTGATTCCAGGAGGCGTCGGACGGATGTCCTGGCCACGACCGGGTCGTCGCGTCTGAACACGTCCTGGAGGGAGATCCTGCCTGCCTTGAGCTCGGCCAGGAGCTCGGCACGCTCCTGGCGTACGGCGATGGCCCTCTTCAGCGCACTCCTGCGGGCCTCGGCTGTCAGATGGGGCAGAGTCACGGCGTGGTTTCCCCTCTTCGTGTCGGGTCGGACACGACGGCTCGTCACGTCGCACCGTCGGACCTGGTGCTTCTGCTAGTGCCCGTGTACGGCCCCGATATGACCCCGTGTCGATTCACGCCGCGACATCGCCCTCACCGGCCGCTCCCCGAGGACGACCGCGCGCGTTCCCGGCCGCCGCAGGGACCGGGAACGCGCGCGTGCTCAGTGGCCGCGCACCCTACGCCGAAGAGCCGGCCGGTGAGGCCTGGACCTCCGGGTCCTGCGCCGGCTCGGCGAGCTGCTCGCGCAGGTAGTTCCAGACGACGGCGATCAGTGCGGCGACGGGCACGGCGAGCAGGCTGCCCACGATGCCGGCCAGGCTTCCGCCCAACGTCACCGCCAGCAGGACCACCGCGGCGTGCAGGCCGAGTCCCCGGCTCTGGATCATGGGCTGGAACACGTTGCCCTCCAGCTGCTGCACCACCACGATGACCGCCAGCACGATCAGGGCGTCGGTCAGTCCGTTCGACACCAGGGCGATGAGCACCGCGACGAAGCCCGCGAACAGCGCACCCACGATCGGCACGAACGCGGAGACGAAGGTGAGCACCGCCAGGGGGAGCACGAGCGGCACCCCGACGATCCACAGGCCGAGGCCGATGAGAACCGCGTCGAGCAGACCGACGTATGCCTGGGAGCGGACGAATTCACCCAGGGTCGCCCAGCCGCGTGCCGCGACGGCCGGCACGTCCGCGGCGAGCCGCCCGGGCAGCTGACGGGCGAGCCAGGGGAGGAAGCGGGGGCCGTCCTTGAGCATGAAGAACATCAGGAAGACCGCCAGGACGGCGGTCACCACACCGTTGACCACGGTACTCACCCCGGTGACGACGGTGGTGACCATGCTTCCGATGCTGTCCTGGATGCGACTCGTCGCCGAATCGAACGCGCCGGTGATCTGATCGTCGCCGATGTTCAGCGGAGGCCCGGAGGCCCACTCCCTCAGCCGTTGGATGCCTTCGACCACGCCGTCGGCGAGTTCACCGGACTGCGAGGCCACCGGCACCGCGATGAGCGCCGCGACCCCCGCGGCCACCAGGAGGAACACCACCGTCACCATGGAGGCCGCGAGGGCCGGTGGCCACCCGCGCCGACGCAGGTGGCGCGTGACGGGCCACGTCAGCGTGGTGAGCAACAGAGCGACTATCAGCGGCCAGACGACCGACCACATGCGGCCCAGCAGCCACACTGCCGCCGCGGCCATGACAAGGACCACCAGCATCTCTCCGGAGACCCGCGCCGAGACGCGGAGAGCCGCGCGGGTCTTGGTCGAGCTCAACGTGTCAGACATGCGGGTCACCCTATTCGCCCGGCCCACACCTTCGGACCGGGCCCGGATCGGGGAGCGCGGACGCGGGCGCCGCCCGGCGGAGAGCCTCTGCCGGCCACCGTTCCCAGTCCCCCGGCGCAGCACGCCTGCCCATGGGGGCCGAATCGCACGCTCCGGCCGGATGCCCGGCACACGGATCGGTGAAATGTCATGCGCCCACCGCATCCGGGGCGCGACGCGCGCCCGCACGGGTACACACGGCGCATGCAGACCTTTCTTCCGTTCCCGGACTTCACGGCATCCGCCGTCGCCCTGGACCCCAAGAGGCTGGGCAAGCAGCGCGTCGAGGCCATGCAGGTGCTCCGAGGCCTGACCGTGCCGGGTTACGGATGGCGCAGACACCCCGCGGTCCGCATGTGGGCGGGCCACGAGGAGGCCCTGGTCCGGTACGGGTTGGACATCTGCGAGGTGTGGACACAGGACGGGCACGCCGACACCTGTGCGGTCACCCTGCTCCACGACTTCACGGCCTGGAAGCCGGGCGCGACGGTCCGCCCCCAGGCCACGCTCGGGGCGGACGGAGACCTCCCCGACTGGCTCGGGCGGCTGGACTTCCACCGCAGCCACCAGTCGGCACTGCTCCGCAAGGATCCGGCCTACTACCGCAGGCGCTTCCCGGACGTGGAGGACGACTTGCCGTACGTGTGGCCGAAGTCGGACCGCGATCCGGAAGCCGGGCCCGGCCTGCTCTGACTCGGAGTGGCGGGCGTATCCCCGCATCGGACATCGGGCACGGGAGGGCCGTGGCCGACGGGAGCCCTTGAACAGCGGCTGCGCGGGCAGGCGCCGGGAGAGAGCCCCGTGCGTGATGCCCGTGAACGAAAGTTGCTGGTATAGATGTCTTCATCCCGTTTCCACCTGTCAACGGCTGACATCCACCGGGCGGACCGCGACCAGTCGCGCGGACTCGGCGGCGCCGCCCGCGCGTTGCACCGGGTACAGCCCATTCGCGCGGCCAGGGGTGAGCGTCGACCCTCGCGCCGCCCGCCCCGGTCGCGCGCGGCTCCGCGCGAACGATCCGGGGGCGCGGGGGCACACCGCCGTAGGCGGCGTACGCCGTCCTTCTCGCCCGCCGTCGTCGCTATCCCTCCCGTCACGGTGTCTCCCCCGGCGGGAAGCACTCGGCGGTGGCCTGCGGCGCGACCGCGGTCGAGGCCGCACAAGGTGTCTTCGCCGACCTCTTTCTGCTCGGCGTGACCGGCGGCCCTGACCACTCGGCCGGCCGTCGCCGTCGTTCCACTGCGACCGAGGGGCCCGGGTGTGTGTCCGGGTGCCGCGTCGGCGGGCGCGTCGTGGAGACTTGGGGACAAGGGCGGCGTCCGTCGCCCGCGAGGCGTCGCACGGCCGGAGCACGGCCGGTGCGGGCACAGGCGCTACGTCCCGCTCCGGCAGCGGACCGGGCAGACGAGGAGGACACGATCGACACCGCCGATGCGGGCCCGTACCCGCTGGACTCCGCCAGCGTCGTGAATGCGAAGGAGACCCTCTTCGAGCTCCTGGGCCGCGCGGGTGTCCCCCGGAGCGAGGCCGAGGAGCTCATCGCGCTCGTGCAGGCCGGGGCGATCGCGGACGCGCACAGCGAACTCTCCAGGGCCGACGCCGCCCCGGGTGACAGCGGGGAGCCGTACGGCAGGGGCTGGCACGCCGGCGCCCGTGCGGCCGCCGACGTCCTCGTCGGCATCGGCGAGCGTGCCCTGGAGCGGGCCATCGGCCCGGCCGCGACCGGAGCCGAGGAGAACGCGTCGCAAAGCCACCACCCCGTGGGGAAGGTGGACGTGGAACGCGCCAAGGTCGCCGTGGCACCCGTCTATCTCACCTTCAGCGGCAGCTCGGACCTCGACCCGGAGGTGTCGGACGAAGTCCTCACCGCGGTGCTCGGCACCATGAGCGTCGTGGGCCGTGTCGGGTACGCCGGACAGCTGGAGCAGTTCGCCGGCACCGAGCGGGAGCGGCTGGCCCGGTTGTACGCGCGATACGGGCCGAACAGCCACATCACTCTTCACGGCCGCTACTCCCTCCTCCACTCCCCCACCAGCATCGCCGTACTGGAGCGCCTCACCGTCACTCCGTCCGCGTTGCGCGCGGAGTGGGAGCACGCCGAGCTGCCACCGGCGTGGCTCACGGGTCTGTCGTCCGCATGGAGTGCGACGGAGGCTCCGCCGGGCTGACGCCGGCGCTCACCCCGGCGGCCCACTCGGCCGGCCGGGGTGAGCGCGGGAAGAGCGGTGCGGGGCACCTGCTTCCACAGGTGCCCCGCGTCGGTTGCCGCGCCGGGTCTCAGCCGAGCGGTTCGATGCGGATGTTACGGAAGCGCACCTTGTTGCCGTGGTCCTGGAGCCGGATCGCTCCGGCCGAGGCCCCCTCGGGGATACCGGCACCGGTCGGTCCGTCGATCGCGACGTCGTCGTGGACCTTCTTGCCGTTCCACACGACCGTGACCCTCGCGTCGGCGGTCTTGCGGCCGTTGTCGTCGAAGCGGGCGGCGCGGAACGTGACGTCGTACTTCTGCCACGTCTCCGGTGCGGTGGCCGCGTTGATGTCCGGCGCCTTCTTCTGGTAGATGGCCCCGGCCTCGTTGTTGTCGAGGGTGGTGTCACCGAACGAGTCGAGGACCTGCAACTCGTACCGGTCCTGGAGGTAGATGCCGCTGTTGCCGCGGTTCTGGCCGGTCACGTCGTCCGGCAGCAGCGGGACCCGGAATTCCAGTTGCAGCCTGAAGTCCTGGTAGGCGTCCTTGGTGCGGATGTCCCCGCAGCACACCTCCATGGCTCCCTCGGCTGCCAGCGGCCACTCGACCTTCCGGCCGTCCGTGTGCTGCCACTGCTCCTGGGAAGCGGCGGTGCCGTCGAAGAGGGGGACGGGCGCTCCGTGGGCACGCACGGTGATCAGGTCGAGGTTCACATGGCCCGCGTCACCGGTGTCGAAGCGGTACGAGAGGGTGTTGGGTCCCGCGTGCAGGCGGATCCGCTCGGTCTGCGTCGACCAGGCGTCCCAGGTGCCGGTCGAGGCGAGTTTCGTCTGCTTCAGCTTCTTTCCGTTGACGTAGAGGGAGAGCAACTTGGTGCCCTGGTAGGGATTGGGACCGTTGGAGTAGCGCAGGTTCACGTCGTAGTCGCCGACCTTGGGCACGGTGACGTCGAAGGTGGTGGCACCCTTGTTCTCCGTGTTGTAGCGGTCGACGAACCCGCTGCCCGAGAAGCCGGGGTGGTCGGTGTTGATGCCGGCCGTACCGGTGAGCCGGGCCTCCTCGGCCTCGTACAGGGTGGCCGGCGGCGGCTGCTTGCCCGGCAGGGCGTTCAGCGTGTACCAGGCCTCCGTGCTCCAGAGCTTCTCCCCGGACGCCGAGGCGAAGGGGCGCGGCGAGCGGAGGTGCACGACGCGGCCGGGCTTGAGCCCGTCGAGCCGCAGGCGCACGGTCCGGCCGTCCTCGGCGAGGGTTGCCGAGGTGATGCCGAGCTGCTCCTCCGCGATCTTCGGGCCGCCGTAGTCGGCCGTCGGCGTGTAGCGCCACTGTTCGGCCTGATAACGGCCCGCCAGCTCAGCGGCCGTGGCCTCGGACAGCGGCTGGGTGTATTCCAGGTCGAAGCCACCGGGCACGGCGCGCATCTCCTGGACGTCGAACGTGTTGCCCCCGTTGGGCGTGAGCTTCTGCAGGCCGAACTTCAGCTTCCCTTCCTGTCCCCAGTTGCCGTCGGCCCCGAGACCGCCCGCGTAGATCGCGCCGTCGGGCCCCATGGTGATGCGGTTGACACCGGCTTCGAGTCCCTGGGTGTAGCGGAACACCGCTCCCTGGTACTCCCCCTTCACCTTCTCCAGGTAAGCGCGCTGCAGCCCGCCGTAGGTGACGTCCCCGATGAGCATCTGCCCGGCGAAGCGCCCCTTCGTCAGGTGCAGCGGCGTGCTCGGGGAGTTGCCGATCTCGTTCTGCGGCAGCCAGAGCACCGGCTGGTTGACGGCACGGTTGTCGAAGGGACCGGAGGGCTCGGTGTAGTGGTTGAAGAAGCGGTCCTGCTTGATGTGCACAAGCTTCGAGGCCGGCAGCCAGCCTCCCTGGTTGTCGGTGGTGAAGATGTCGTTGCCGGGGCCCCAGCCGATCCCGTTCGGAGTCCGCAGGCCGCCTGCAACCGCCTTGATCTTGCCGGTCTTCTTGCTCACCTTGTACGTCGTGCCCCGGCCCGGCGCCGGCTGCGGGGTGGTCGTCGCGCCGCCGTAGTTGATCGCGACGGACAGGTTCACGTAGAAGTAGCCGTCCCGGTAGAGCAGCCCGAAGGCGAACTCGTGGAAGTTGCCGCCGTACGGCCAGGTGGCCACCGTGCGGTAGTCGTCGGTGACGAAGTCACCGTCCTCGTCGACGAGTTGCGTCAGCTCGTGCTTCTGCGAGACATAGAGCGAACCGTCGACGTACTTGATGCCCATGGGCTCGCGCAGGCCCTCGGCGACTTTCGTCACCGTCACCTTGTCGCGGCTGGTGTCACCCGTGACGTGGTCGAGGAGGTACACCTCGCCCTTGACCGCCTCGGAGCCACCCCAGGTGGACAGGGCGAGGCGCCCGTCCGGCAGCCAGTCCATGCCGGTGACCTGCGGCTCGAAACCGTCCGGCCGCAGGTCGGTGAGGTCGAGGTCGGGGCGGACATCCACGAGCGGCAGGCCGTCACCCGGGCTGTCGGCACCCGACTCGCATTCCTTGCGTCCCGGCGCCGTGACGCGGACGACTCCGGCATCCGTGCTGAGAGCCTCCCGCGGAATGACACCGAAGTCGTCCCTGCCCGGCGGCTTCCAGGCGAGCGTCAGCTGCTGATCGCCGCCCCTCTCGAAGTAGTCGACGCGGAACGGGTGCGAGCCCGCCTGGAGTTGGACGGACCCGTCCTTCGGCTCGGCACCGTGGAGACCGTCGTGGTCGATGACTTCCTGGTCGTCGATCGTGAGACGCGATCCGTCGTCGCTGGTGAGGCGGAAGGTGTAGGTGCCGTCGGCGGGGACGACGAGGTAACCGGAGGCCTCGGCAACGAAGTTGTCGGCGTAGCCGCCGAAGTCGCCCACCGTCGACCAGTTCACGTCGGGCATCAGCTTGTCGTAGTTGGGCGTCTGACCGGGCTTGAGCGTGCACAGCTTGCTGAGCGGGACCTGGGTGTCGAAGACGCGCAGGGTGACGCCCGGTTCCTGGGGCGGGATCTCGTCGGGCGCGGCGGCGGACGGCGAGGCGGCCCAGACGCCTCCCGCGAGAAAGCTTCCTACGAGCAGGGTGGTGAGCTGTATTCGGGCACGTTGGAACAGCCGTGGATGCATCGGTCCTCCAGAAGGGGGTGGCACTCCGGTCGGGCTGAACGAATCCGCGAGATAGCAAAACGCCTGTGGTTGCGCCGTCACGCTAGGGGACTTCCGCTGGAGAAGTCCATACTTTGTCATCTGTGAGTTCAAAGTCGGCGATGCTCCTCGGAAGCCACTCCTCAAGGCGCGACCCGGTTCGCGCCCGGCGCCCGCCGGACTCCGGACACGGCCAGGGGACACGGCATGGACGTGCATGTGGACGCGGACGCAGATGCGGATGTGGATGTGATGCGGACATGAGGACAGACACCCCGGTCACAGGAGCCGGCCCTACCTCGCAGGCGGGGGCCCGGGTACCGGTTCCGAACCGGTCCGGACACAGCGATGAGTTTCCCCGTCCCGGCCAGTCTCACCACCGTCGCCAACACCACCGTCGCCAACACCACCGGAGGAACACGTGCCTCAGCTGCTGAGAGTCCAGAACTTCAACGTCTCGAGTGACGGAATCGGTGCCGGTGAGGACCAGACCCTGGAGAGGCCGTTCGGTCACGTCGATCCGGAGAGGCTGTTCTCCTGGGCCGGGGCCACGGCGAGCTGGCCCATGCGCACCGAACCCGGCGGCAGCCGGGGCCTGGACGACTACCTCACGCGGGACTACCCCCGCAACATCGGCGCCGAGATCATGGGCCGCAACAAGTTCGGCCCCCAGCGCGGGCCCTGGCAGGACCACGAGTGGCAGGGCTGGTGGGGTGACGAGCCCCCGTTCCATACCCCGGTGTTCGTCATGACCCACTACAAGCGGCCTTCGATCACCCTCTCCGACACCACGTTCCACTTCGTCGACGGTGATCCCGCCGCAGTCCTCGAACAGGCACGGGAGGCCGCGCAGGGCAAGGACGTCCGACTCGGCGGCGGGGCCACCACCATCCGGGAGTTCCTCGACGCCGACCTCGTCGACACCCTGCACGTGACCGTCTCGCCGTTGAAGCTCGGGTCCGGAGTGAAGCTCTGGGAGTCACCCGACGAACTGCTCAACCGGTTCCACCTCGACGTCGTCCCCAGCCCCAGCGGGGTGAAGCACCACCTCTTCTGGCGCAGGTAGGCGCTCCTCGGGGCCAGCGCGGACAGCTTTCCGCCCGCCCGGGACGGACCCGGGACACGGGCCGCACGTCACCCCTCGGGCCGGCACGTCACCCCTCGGGTCGGCGGCCGGCCCCGACGCGCCGGACGACCAGGAGCCGCACACCCGAGCCACCGGGCCCTCAGGGCGCGGGCTGGGCGTGCACCAGCAGGAACTCCGTGGCCCGGGCGATCGCCTCCGTCGACGTGGCGTGCACTGCGGCGGACTCCTCTTCCTGCCCGTCGGAGGCGGTGGCGGTGTACCACCAGGCATCGGCGTTCGGATCGTGGTGGATGGCGGCGGCGCCTCCCGCATAGCGAAGCGGGATGGACTCCCCCGCAGCCCTCTTGACCACCGCGTGGGGCCACTTGAGGCGAGCGGACTGCCGCTTGATGCCACCCCAGGCCGCCCCCAGCTGGACGTAGCTGGCCCCGCCCCGCCCGGCGACGGTGGCGGCACTCTCCGCCAACCGCTCGACGGACAGCTTGGCCTCGTACAGGGCCCGCAGGAGCGCCAGTTGGACATCGGGGGCGGCCATGAGCCCGGGATCGAAGGACTTGTCGGCGGCGCGGTATGCCAGCGCCCGGGTCGAGATCCGCTCGGCGAGCGCACGGACGGCGTCCAGCACATGATCGTCCATGGCGAACGCGTCATCCGCGGCGGGCTCCACCCAGGGGGGCTCCACAAGGTTCATGACGCTCGCCCAGAAGTCGTCGTCGTTCTTGTCGGGGGTCGGAATACGCGACACATCAACCATGCGACAAGATTACCTGTCTCGCGTTCTTTCGACAATGAAAACTGTCAGAGAGCTAGGACAGGCAGGTCTGTCGCGCCTTACCGGTCGATGCGAGGCGGGTCACAGAGGGCCTGATCCGTCCGGAGGTGTGCACTGCCCGAAGGCGGGTACACGCGTGTGGCGACTCAGTTGCACGGTGCGACTGGTCTGACGGGGGACATGACATGGAACAGCCTGCGACCAGTGGCAGGACTGTGCTCAGCAGCCGGGCGATCCACGCGATCAGCCTCGCGGCCGGCACCGCGTACGACATGAGTCCGGAGGAGATCGGCTGCGCACGGTCGTTCGTGCGCGACTTTCTCCTGGATGCCGAATCCGCGCACGGCGTATCCGTCCCGACGCGAGCCCTGGAGGTCGCGCAGCTGGTCGTGAGCGAGCTGGCGACCAACGTCTGCAAATACGCGCCCGGCCCCTGCCTTCTGGACGTCGAGGTGATCGACGACATGCTGGGTATCACGATGTGGGACTCGGGTGACGTCCTCCCCATGGCTCGGCAGGCCGACCCTGCGCGCGCGGGACAGCACGGGCTGGAGATCGTCCTCGCCGTGTGCCAGAGCTTCGAGATCCGCCGGGAACCAGTGGGCAAACGCATCCGCGTGCAGATCTCCCTGCTCGAAGGCCTGTAGGAGGACCGGGCCGGGCAGTCGCCCTGGCAAGGAGAGGCGGCAGCGGGTCCGCCGGGTGCGGTGGCTGAAACACCCTGGCTGCGATGCCGGCCGCCTCCACGCGGCCCACCGCGCGAGGCCGAGCCGGCGCGCGACGACACCGCGAGTGTCGCAGGCATCTCAAGCACCGCAGGCATCTCAAACACCGCACGCATCTCAGGCACGAAGCCTGCCGCGACTGCCGCGAATTTCCGGGCCGAAATGCACCGGGAGATTGCCCGGCTGCCCGGGCCATGCGAAAGTCCGCGCGAATGCAGGGAATTCTCCTACGGGCCTCTGCTCTGCCCGACCTTTACCGGGTGACGATCCGGCGCGTCATTGTGCGTGGAGGGGGCGGACGAAAATGCCGCAGGTGTGCGGACCGAGTCGGAGGGCACACTTCCTGTCACTGCAATGCGGCACAACGGACAACAGGCGGGTGAACTCGCATGAACGGCCAGAAGACCAACGACGCATCGGCACCCTCCGCTCCGACCACGGTGCGGGGCGACGGCTCCGACAGCATCCACCAGGCGCGCGAGGCATCGCGCACCTTCACCGACAGCCTCACGCCGGCCCCGGACCCCGCCACAGCCGATTCGCTCGTCCTGGTCGTCTCCGAACTGGCGACGAACGCGGTACGCCACGGAGGCGGCCGGTACACCCTCGAACTGTCCGCCACATCGGACTCCCTGACGGCAGAGGTCAGCGATCCCAGCCCTTCGCCCCCACGCGAGCGCACACCGGACCTCAACGGCGGCAGCGGCGGATTCGGCTGGCACATGGTCCGCCGCCTCGCCAGCGAGCTGACCGTCACCTACGGGCCGAGCACCGGAAAGACCATCCGCGCCCGCCTCGCGTACTGACACGCCCCCGTAAGCCTCGGGGCTCAGGCGCACGGCACGGCACGGTGCGGTGCGGTGCCGCACCGAGGCCCCGAGCTACGGCTGGATCAGACCGCTGATCTCCCGCGGCGACAATCCCGTGAGCTGTGCGATGCGTGGGGCGGGAATGCCGGCGGTGAGCGCCCGGTGCACCAGGGCCTCCGCGCCCGCGGTCATTTCCCGGAAGCCCGAGAGCTCGGCCTCCAGGTCCGCGACGGACCGGGGAACGGATTCACGGTGAATACGCTGGGCCTCGTCCTCGCTCAGCGGTACGGGCAGGCTTTCGGCGCCGTCGGGAACCAGCGCTTCCGCGTCGGCGAGGAGAATCCTGACCCGCTCCGACGAGGCCGAGACTCCGTGAGCCTGCAGCCAGCCGTGCACGGCCGGTGTCTCCGCACACGCGAGGGCGCCGACGGACGCCAGAGCCACGCCCACCCGCGGGTAGTCGTCGGGAAGCAGGAACAAGCGCGCGTCGTGGTCCATCGCGTACAAACACCTTCTCGATCAGCGCATCAACGACGCCCCGATATTAGCCCGCAGTTGCGGCACGAAACGCTTCTGACCACACCGGCTCGCCAGCGGCGGACACCGCCACGGGCGAACCGCGGAAGCGGCCGTCGCGCAAATACCCCGCCCCGAGCACTCAATTCGCGATTCCGCCCACGGAACCGCGGCGAAGCGCGCCGCGCCCCACCCGAATTCCAGGCCTTCCCGATGTGCCACTCCGCCTACGCGGGGCCGCGTTCCTCACGGGGCAGACCCATCTCCTGGCGATCCTCCGCCAGACGTTCGTCGAGCTCCTGCTCGTTCGGGCGCCTCGGCATCCCGCGACTGTGCCCGGTGTCCGGGTCGCCTTCGACTTCCTTGTTGGACTTGTGGTGATGCACCATGGCCGTCTCCTCGGCGTATCGGCGCGACCGTCCCAGGGACTCCTGCTCCGGACTTTCCCCGCGCCACCGGGCCCGTGCCGCCGGCGTGTCCCGCCCGCCGGGGGCGGCCCGGCCGCACGGGCGGGGTCGACGAGCGGTTCCGTGGTGTCCTTCGGCTGTTCGCCCTTGGGTCGCCGCGGACCCGCTCTGCCCCATCTGTCGTCCGGGCATCTCGTTCCCAGTGTCCCCGACGGCACGGTCCGCCGCCATGCAGTCCCCCTGCGCCTCAGCGACGCCGTACGTCCAGGCCCAGCACGCGGCGGCGGCCGGGCGCGGGGACCATCCGCACGAGGCCGTGGACGACGGTGTCGACCAGATCGTCGGCGGGTGCGTCCGTCCCGTGTGTGAGCAGACGTGCCAGTGTCCGCACCAGTGCGGGCGAGGCCATCACACGGCGGTTGAGCAGGGGGCGGTAGCCGTAGCGGGCGAACACCAGGTCGGCGGCGGCGTTTCCGAGACGGTAGTAGCGCCCCCAGCGGCGATTCACTTCGCGCGGATAGTGGTGCAGGGCCTGTTCCCGCGCCGGACCGTCGGGCCGGTGCAGGGCGAGCGCCACGGTCTCCGCGGCGACCTCACCGGCTTCCATGGCCTGGACGATTCCCTCGCCGCTCCACGGGCTGACCATGCCGCCGCTGTCGCCGACCAGGAGCAGACCCCGCCGGTACTGCGGCCTGCGGTTGAAGCCCATGGGCAGTGCGGCGCTGCGCAGGGGGGAGTCGGCGGTGTCCTCCCGCAGCTCCCAGTGTGCGGGCATCCGGGCCAGCCACGTGTCCATGGTGGCCCTGAGGTCGACCGCTCCGTGGCCGCGGTGCGGGAGCGCACCCAGGCCGACGTTCACACGCCCGTCCCCCAGCGGAAAGATCCACCCGTATCCCGGCAGGTCACGGCCGGTACGGGAGCAGAGCAGGTCGGCCCAGAGTTCGAGGTAGGGGTCGTGCGTACGGGCTTCGCTCCGGTAGTAGCGACGCGCTGCCGTGGCCATCGGGGTGCTCGGGTCCCGCTCCAGACCCATGGCCAGAGCCGTACGGGCCGAAGCCCCGTCCGCTGCGACGACCAGGGGGGCGCGGTAGTCCCTGGGGCATTTGCCTCCCCCCGCGACGGTGCTCACGCCGACGATCCGTCCACGGTGGTCGGTCAGCGGGCCCGTGGCCTTGGTGTCGAGGTGCAGCCGCGCTCCCGCGGCCACGGCCTGCCGGGCGAGGATGTCGTCGAAGTCGTGCCGGGTGCGGGTGAGGCCGAAGTCCGGGTGACTGCCGGAACGGGGCCAGTCGATGTGCACCCGGCGCCCGCCGCACACCCATCGCATCCCCTTGTTCCGCATCCAGCCCGGAGCCTCGATGTCGATCCCCATGCGAATCAGCTGCTGCACGCCCCGGGGGGTGAGGCCGTCCCCGCACACCTTGTCCCGGGGAAACGTCCCCTTCTCCAGCAGTAGTACGTCCACCCCGGCCCGGGCGAGGTGCAGCGCCGTGGCAGAACCGGCGGGCCCCGCACCCACCACGATCACCTGTGCCTGGTGGTCCCCGGGACCGGTATCCGCACCTGACTCCACTGGCTACTCCTCATGAGCGAGGCGCGCCGGGATTTCCGACCGCACGCCGGGACCGCGGTCCGCTCCGCGGACCTGGGTGCGCGGGCCGCGCCCGGCCCGCGCACCGATCACATACCCGCCCGGCCCGTTCGGCACCCGTCCCGCCGGGGCCTCTCGTCCGGATCAGGCCGGGCCCGTATCCACGGGGAGCGCCCGCCGACACGGGCCCGGCCCCGTACGCATGCCCCGCGCCCGGCCGCCCCCGAACCGCACTTCGGCCGAACGGGTGCCTACCCGGCACCGACCGGCGAGTGGGTGACAGCACGGCGGATGCCGCCAGGGAGGCTCGGACCGCCGGCCCCGTCGTCAGAGAACCTCGGTCCCGTCGACGAGACGGAAGGGCAGTCCGAGCAGGTCTGCCGCGGCCCTCAGGTCCTTGGCACGATGGCCGGTGCACAGGGCCCAGTGGTGCCCGATCCCGGAGGCCGACCAGGCGTCGGTCCACTCGCCGGGATCGACTCCGAAGTCGACGCGGGAGGTGGTGTTGCCGATCGCCAGCAGCGGGCCGGGGACCACTTCGCCCTCGGAGGCGATGAACACGAACGTGCCGTCGGCCTCCTGCCCCAGCCCGAACGTGGTGACCGGACCGTGTGTGACGTCGAACTCAACGCTCACGCCCCAGCCGCGCTTGCCGTGGTAGACACCCAGCCCGCGGAGCAGCGGGTCCGTGGAGCTGATGGCGAGGTGCGCCGGCCCGTCGTGCCCCATCTCGACGACGCCGTCACGGAAGTTGAGGGCCTGGAGCTCGGTGAAGGATCCCCCGGCGCCGATCGTGTCCGCCACCAGCATCGCGAGACTGGTGCGCAGTTCGTACTCTCCCGCTACCGGCAGTCCGCGCGCGGTGAGCAGGGAGGCACCGAGGATCATGCCGGCACCCAGCCGTTCGTGCAGCTCGCCGTCCAGGCCCCGGTGGTAGTACGCGAGACTGTTCAGGGTGAAGTCCTCGACCAGCCGGTCCAGCCCCACCGAGACACGGGCCGCCCAGTCGAAGTCCTCGGCGTCGACGGAGTCGTCCAGGTGGAAGACCTCGCGAGCCAGCTCGACGCGCTCGGCGGTCTGCTGATCCGTGACCGCCGCCACGCGGACGCGCAGGTCGTCGAACTCGATGACTTCCATGTGGCCGCCCAACTGCGCGGAGACCAGGGTCATGTCGGTGGACACGTCGAGCATTCCCGGGTACAGGTGGCCCATCAGCCCGTGGCGGCCGTGGCGCAGCGCGGCGCGTACACCGGCGGCCCTGATCCAGCGGCCGATGCGGGTCCAGGCGTTCTCGTCGTGGAGGTGACCGGAGACCGAGCGGAAGGGGATGCCGCTGCGGCGGAAGACGTTGGCCACCTCCGGCAGCGGGCACTGGCCGCAGTAGGCGAGCCACTTGCCGGTGTCGAACGTCGAGTGGTCCATCGCCTCGGTGGGCTGCAGATCGATGACCAGCACCGGCGCTCCGCTGCGCTGGGCGATCGGCAGGACCATCGACGAGGTCAGGTAGGTCGTGAGGAAGGTGACGATGATGTCGCAGTCCGCACGTCGGAGCACCTCTGCGGCACCGGCGGCCTCCACCGGGTCGGAGACGAATCCCGCGTCCGTGACCTCGCACCCCATGGATTCCAGACGTCGGGTGACAAAGGCGGCGGATTCCTGCAGCTGCTCCAACAGGCCCGGAAACTGCGGCCAGTAAGCACCGAGGCCACCGGAGACGAGACCCACGCGCGTCGTGCGACGGGTGATGCGCTCCAGTGCGGCGCTGGACGGAACGGCGGATGCGGCAACCATGGGTGCTTCCCTTCGAGGGGTTCTCTCGGTGGGAAGGTAAACGCGGAAGCAGCACTTGAGCAAGGGTTTGAAACGAATCAATGCACCCGTCGGACGGGGTGCCCCCGGCGCACGCGCCCGGCGACGGCCCCTGACCGACGGCGCTTCTCGCCGCTGCGAACGGTCACGGCGCCGGGGGTCGTCCGGCCCGGCCGACCCCCTCGGACTCGCGCGCCCGGTGTCACGCTGAGCGACAGGAATCCGGCCGCCGCCAGGGCCGTCACGCTGCGCGGAAGCCTCACGAGCACCCTCTGGGGACCGGCGGGTCGCACCGACGCCCGCCACCGTGCCGGCACCCGTCCAGGAGCCGCCCGGCAGGCGCCCCAGGCGCCTTTGCGCATCCCTTTGCAGCCGCCATGAGGACATCGGCGGATGCCAGGGCGCGGCGCGCCCCGGCAAGCGAGGCTCAGGAGCCGGCGAGGGGCGTCGGCTCCCACGCGCCCGCGCCCGGCCGACGGACTCCCGGAAAGAACACGCGACGTGCCGAGTCCATCCAGAGCCACGGAGAAGCAGGCCAGTTGGGACGTTCGCGCCCTCTGTGCGGAGCGGGGGCGGGCGAAGGCCGACGACCCTCGCACCACCGGGGGCGTCGAGCAGCGTGTCGGCCACCTAAGCACGCGCGACAGCGGTATACGTAGGTAAGCACTCGCAAAGCGATCATGAGGGCCCGGGTACGTGGGCTCGTGAGCGTGCAGCGCCCTCGAAGGCCGGACCACCACGGCCCCTCGGCAGTCTCCGTACCCCACCGCACAGTCGACCCGGTCCTGTTCCGCCCCGAGCACCAACCCGCCCCGTCCCGCCGGGCGCGGCCAAGGAGAGTCATGTCCTACGGAAGCGCCCTGCGCGACGAGATCCACGCCCCCGGGACCACCCCGCTCGTGGGCGTCTACGACATGTACTCGGCATCGGTCGCGGCCCGGCACTACGACGGCTTCTTCGTGTCCGGGTTCGGATTCGCCGCGTCCCACTACGGACTGCCCGACATCGGCTTCATCGCCTGGCCGGACATGATCGGTTTCGTCGGGAGACTCCGCCTGGCCTTCCCCTCCCACCACCTGCTGGTCGACATCGACGACGGCTACGTCGACCCGGAGGTGGCCTGTCACGTGGTGCAGGGGCTGGAGCGGACCGGGGCGTCGGGGGTCGTCCTGGAGGACCAGAAGCGCCCTCGCCGGTGCGGTCACGCGGACGGCAAGACGGTGCTGCCCCTGGAGGAGTACCTGGAAAAGCTGAACCTCGTCCTGGAGAGCCGCCGTGACCTCGTCGTCGTGGCGCGGACGGACGCGACCGAGGGCGAGGACATCCTGCGCCGCGCCCAGGCGCTCGCCGAGACGGACGCCGACGTGGTGCTGGTCGATGGCGTACGCGACGTGGAGTGGATCCGCCGGATCCGGAAGGTCATCGACGACAAGCCGCTGCTCTTCAACCAGATCGCCGGCGGCAGGTCGCCCAGGCTGTCCCTCACCGAACTCACCGAGCTCGAGTGCCAGGTGGCCATCTACAGCACCCCTTGCCTGTTCGCCGCGCACTCCGCGATCGACACCGCGCTCAGCGAACTGAAGGAAGCCGACGGACGGCTCCCGGAGTTCGTTCCCGGCACTTCGGTGGGCGTGCGTGCCGCCACCGAACTGCTGGAGGGGAACATCAGCAGGCATCACCCGCCCCGGCCCCGGATCGACGGCCGTTGAGGAGGGCGGCCTCCGGAAAAAGGGCTGCGCGTTCACGCCCCCGCCGTGTTGGATGCGCCTCATGGTGTCTGTCGACCGGTTGCTGGCCTTCGCGGCCGTATCGCTCCTCCTGATCGTGATCCCCGGCCCCAGTGTGCTGTTCGTCATCGGGCGCGCACTGGCGCAGGGACGCCGAGCCGCTCTGACCACGGTCGTGGGCAACACCCTCGGGTCGTACGTACTCGTCGTGGCCGTGGCCCTCGGTGTCGGGGCCGTCGTCGAGCGCTCGGTCGTCGTCTTCACCGCGCTCAAACTCTGTGGCGCCGCGTACCTCGTGTACCTGGGCGTGAAGGCGATGCGTCAACGGGGCTCCCTGCACGCCTCGTTCGGCGACGGGGGTCCGGGCGGCGGAAGCCTGCGCACCCTGCTGGAGGGCTTCGCGGTCGGTGTGGCCAATCCCAAGACCATCGTCTTCTTCGCCGCCGTGCTCCCTCAGTTCGTCGAGCCCCGCCTGGGGCACGTCACCGTTCAGATGCTGGTGCTCGGCCTGGTCTTCAACGCCCTCGCACTGACCTGCGACAGCGTGTGGGGGCTGATCGCGTCCAGCACCAGGGACTGGTTCACGCACTCCCCGCAGCGGCTCGCCCGCGTGGGCGGCGTCGGCGGCCTCACGATGATCGGGCTCGGCGTGACCGTCGCCGTGACGGGGCGCAAGGACTGAGGCGCATACGAACGCGCGGCAGTGGATCCTGGTCCACGCTGCCTGCGTCGAACCGCGGAACACGAGCGCCGGCGCCGTACCGAACCCGGCGCACCACCGTCGGAAGCCTTGTGGACTGCCCGGGCGGTTCCCCGCGCGGTCGCCGCCGCAGTCGCTACGGTCCCGGCGTCAGCCGAGCGGAAGACGGTCCCGCACGGAGTGCGCGGTCGACCTCACCTCCTGCGCCCTGTCGGCCACGACTGCGTTCACGGTGTGACCGGCCCTCCTGGCGCTGCGGCTGCCGGCAGCGGCCGCGGCGCGGGACCGGTAGGCAAGTGAGGGCTTCCCATGGGTGTCCGCCACCGCGATCAGCAGTCCGCCGAGGAGGGAGATGTTCTTGGTGAACTGGACACGTTGACGGGCGCGTTCGTCGGCGTCCTCGGCCTTCCACCAGGCGTGCCCGGCGAGAGTCGTGGGCACGAGGGAGGCCGCCAGTGCGAGGGCGGACGCGCGCGGGAAGCGTCCGGTGGCCAGGAGGGCGCCGGCTCCGATCTGCACGGCGCTGTTGATCCGCACCAGCCGCACCGTCTCGCTCGGCAGTCGCGGCACACGTGCCGCGGCGAGCTGCGCCACCGGCTCGGCGGCCGGCGCCACGGAGTGCGGGTCGCGCAGCGTACGGAGTCCGCCGGAGACGAAGACGGAGGCGAGAAGGGGGCGGGCGACTGTCCTGAGGATTGCCATGCCCCGCGCATGCCCGGGTTCCCGCGGGACACTCACCCGGAGCTCGGACGATGCTCTGTGAAGCGGCAGCCGTGCGGGGGCGCGCCCCTGACGCCCCGGCATTCCGTTCGCGCGCCGTGTCTCGCGCGGTCGGGCGCGCACCGTCTCTCGCACGGTCGGGCGGGCACCGGCTCCGGACACCCGCCCGGACAGCACCGGTGATCACGCAACCGTCCCCCGAGGACCTGCCCTCCCCCGGGCGCGGTGCGCCGTGCAATGCTGAGACGGATACGAGGATCTTGGCGGTACCGGAAGAAACGGCAGGGTGAGGGCAGTGCGGCGGCGGGGCGGGGCCATCACGTGGGATCGGTTCGCGGCGTCGGATCCCGGACTCCTGCGGCTGACGGCGGGGCTCAGAACCGTCTCGGCGATCGCGCTCACCCTGGTCGTCCTCGTCATGTCCGGGAGCGACGTCACGCACATGGTGGCCGGCGCGATGACGGCGATGACCGCCACCTTCGCGGTCAAGGACACGCTCGTACGCGACCAGGCGGTCACGCTCGCCCTGGGGCTGCCGGTCGCCCTGGTGGCGACGTCGCTGGGCGCGTTCCTGACCTCGCAGGTCGTCCTGGGCGACCTGTTCTTCGTCGCCCTCATCTTCGGCGCCGTCTACTGCCGGAGATTCGGCGAGCGGGGCACCGCGCTGGGTCTCGTGGGCTTCCAGATCTACTTCCTCTCCCTGTTCGTCGGGGCAGCGGCAACGACCCTGCCGACGCTCTACGGGGCCTTGGCACTCGGGTTCGCCTGCAGCGCGGTGGTCAGGTTCGCCGTCGTGCCCGAGACGCCCCGCCGCGTGCTGACGCGCCTGCGGGACGCCTTCCGCACGCGGCTCGCCCAGCTCGTGTCCATGCAGATCCAGATGCTCGATGCCGAGCCCGGTCAGCTGGAGAAGGTGCTCGACGACATGCGCCGGCGCACCGCCCGGCTGCACGAGGCGGCGCTGATGATTCAGAGCCGTCTGGAGGAGGGCACGAAGGACGCGGACAAGGCGGCGCTGCTGCAACGCCGGGTCGCGGAGGCCGAGATCGCGACGGAGCGGCTGGGCATGCTGCTGCTGAACGCCCGTAGTGCGGAGCGTGCGGACACGCTCACCCTCCATCTGCCGAACGCCCCCGTGCCGCTCACCGGCGACTGGCGGCCGGCCGAGGACGACGCGACCATCGCCCTGCGCCGGGACCTCGCGGCACTGCATCTCCTCGTGGTCCGGCCGGCGTCGGGCGACGAGGGCACAGCGGTGGCCCACATACGCAACAGGCTGCTGGGTTACCGCGAGGAGGAGAGGCTGCCGGCCGCGTCCCCGGCCCTCCAGGACGCCTTCCGCGGCATCGGTGAGGCAGCACGTTCCGTCCTGGGCCTGCGGCTCGCTCTGGACGGGCCCCAGGACGAGTCGGACGACTCCCCTGCGACCACGCGCTCCCGCGAGGAGTTCGACGCCGAGGACATCGCCCTCGCATCGTCGGAGGAGGCCGGGGAGGACGACCGCACCGGGTTGCGGCGTCCCACGACCAGGGCCGCGTTCCAGGTGTCGGTGGGGTCGGTCCTGGCGATCATCGGGGGCGAGCTGCTCTCCAGCCAGCGCTGGTACTGGGCCGTCCTCACCTGCTGGGTGGTCTTCCTCAACACGGCTTCCACCGGGGAGATCCTGGTCAAGGGGTACCGGCGGCTCATCGGCACGGTGCTGGGCGCCGTGGCGGGTGTCGCGCTGGCGGGGGTGGTCGGCGGCAACACCTGGCTCGCGTTCGCGCTGGTGCTGGTCTTCATCTTCGCGATGTTCTTCACCGCCCCGCTGTCGTACGCGGTGATGTCGTTCTTCGTCACCGCGATGCTGGGGCTGCTGTACACCCTGCTGAACTCGTACAGCTTCGGCGTGCTCGTCCTGCGCATCGAGGAGACCGCGATCGGCGCGGCCTGCGGTGTGGTCGCCGCCGTGCTGGTGCTGCCGGTGCACACCGACCGCCGTACCGACGAGTTGCTGGGCACGGTCCTCGACCGTCTGGGCGACGTCGCTTCCGCCGCGGTGGAGCAGCTGAGCGGCGGGCCCGCGGCCGATCTCCTCGGCAAGGCCCGTGACCTGGACACCGCCCTCGACGAACTCAGGGCGTCGACGACCCCTTTGACCTATCCGATCACCCCCCTGCGCGGCAGGCGGCAGACGGTCCGCTACCTGGTGGCGCTGCTGGAGACGTGCGCCTATCAGGCCCGCTCACTGGCCGCGACCGCGGAGCTGCTGCCGCACAGCAGGACGATCGCGGCCGATCCCCGCCTGCACCGGGCGGGACGGCGCATCGCCCACAACATCGCGGTACTGGCCGCGCACGTCGAGGACGAGACGGCACGGGGCGAGGTCCGGTCCGGCGCCAGCATCGCCTCGACGCTGCGCGACGACGGCTCCGGCACCCCCGCGGCGGGCACGGTGACGTCCCGCGTCCTGCGGCACCTGCAGCGGCTCGACGAGGGCGTCGTGGGTCTCGCCCGCCCTCTGAACGTGCCCGTTGCCGATCAGCAGCCCGTCGCGAAGGCGGCGATCGGCTGACGGCGGTTCCCCGCCCCTGCAGGACGCCGGACCCGCGGGAGGTGCGGGAGGTACGGGAGTCGTGCACCGGCCCGCGGGCGCCGACCGGCGGAGTACGCGGCGAGCCTGCAAGGCCCGGTCTGCCGTATGCGCGGAGCGCGGGCCGCGGTTACGGGCGGCGGCCCCACGCCGAGATCATCGGGGCCGTGGCCAGGTCGAGCTGTCCGGTGGCTACGTTCGCCAGGTGACGTTCGACCTCCTCGTCGGTGGCGATCCCCTCCTCCACCAGGCGGTCACGGATCTGACGTACCGTCGCGTCCTCCAGCAGCGCACACGCCGGCGAGGTGATCGGGAAGTACGCGTCGGCCCGCACATCCTCCAGGCCGGCCTCACGCAGCACCCGGGGCAGGGTCCGCCCGTACGCGAGGTCCGCGCCGCGCGCAGCCATCAGGGTGCGGAAGCCGGACCGCAGCCGATTCGCGAGCCGCTGCTCGGGCCCCGACTCGTCGGGGCACAGCAGCGGCTGCAGGGAGGGGTCCGCGTCCTCCAGGAAGAGGAAGCCGCCGGGCCTCAGCGCACCGGCCATCCTGCGCACCGCCTCGGCGCGGTCGGCTACGTGCACCAGTACCAGCCGGGCGTGGATCAGGTCGAACCGGCCGGGGGGCGGGTCTGCCGCCACGTCGTGGGACAGGACCTCGATCGTGCCGCCGGCGATGTGGCGGATCCACGACACGTCGATGTCGGTGGCGGTCACCGAACCACCGGGGCCCACTCTCCGTGCCAGCTCCAGCGGGACGGAGGGGCCTCCGGCGCCGACCTCCCAGCAGCGCGCACCCGGACCGATGCCGAGCCGGTCGACATGCCGGAACGTGACCGGATCGAACAGCTCGGCAAGGGCCCCGAAGCGGACTCCCGCCTCCGACTGTCCGTTGTCCAGCAGATAGCCCTGGCCGACGCCGCTCTCTTCCATACGCCGATTCTGGCAGACGGTGCCGACTCCGCTCGGCCCCCGCAGGCCCGTGGCCACGGCCGATGCGCGGCCACGAAGCGCCCGGGCCGAGACCCGGGCGCGCCGGGCACCGCATGCTCGTCCGGCTCCCGGCTCCCGGCTCCCGGGTCCCGGGCCCGTGCCCCGTTCGGCCGCGGGGACCCGGGCACCGAGGCCGGGGCACTGCCGTATGACCTCCACACCGGTCAGCGCACGCGCTCCACGCTCCACATCGGCAGGTACTCGAAGAACGCGACCGCCTCCTCGCGCCAATGGGAACGCCAGCCGGCCGCCTCTGCCGCGGCACGCTCCGCGCAGTGCCGCATGTCGGTCCGCATGGTCTCCTCGACGCCGTGGCGCCGGGCGATGGCGCGGACCGACTCGATGGCGTCCTCGCCGCACGAGGGGTCACCGAGGCAGGATTCCAGCACCGCCCTCTCCGCCCCGCCGGCCACGTCGAGAATGGCGCGCACGGTGTAGTTGCGGCGCCCGTCGCGGATGTCCGTGCCCGTCGGTTTGCCCATGGTCCCCGCGTCGCCGAACAGGTCCAGGTAGTCGTCACGCATCTGACCGCAGATGCCCGCGAGCATGGTGTAGCGACGGAGCTCCTTGTCGAAGGAAGCGGGCTCGACCCCTGCGGCGATCAGACCCAGTTGCATGGGCGCGAGGGCCGAATAGCGCGCGGTCTTGAAGTCCGCGACCTGGTGCAGGACGTCCTTGCCCGGGTTGTCGGTGAAGTCACGCTCCATGTCGATGATCTGGCCCACGAACGTGGCGGAGGCCGCCCTCGTCTGCACCTCGACCATCGCCTGTCGCACAGCGAGTGGTGCTGTGGAGTCCAGCAGCACCTGGAGCGCCGACGTCAGTGCGAGATCACCCGCGAGCAGGGCGAGCCCCAGGGCGGCCTGCGGGTGACCGGGGAACCTGTCCCGGTAGGCGTAGTAGGTGGAGGGGCCGCCCCGGCGCGTGGGGCTGTCGTCGATGATGTCGTCGTGCACGAGGGCGTGCGTCTGTAACAGCTCGATGCTCAGGGCTGCCTCGTCGAGGCCTTCGAGGGGCTCGTCCGTGACCAGGCGTGCCGCCTCGAAGAGCAGTGCGACCCGCATCCGTTTGCCGCCGCGCAGCGACAGGTCCCTGAGGAGTCCCAGGCACTCGGGCGTGAAGCGGCTGAACGACGGCGCCTCGAGCGTGCGGCTCACGTGCTGGAAGTACTCCTCGAAGAGCACCGGGAAGCGGCGTCCGTACCCGGCCAGGCGATCCCTGATCTGCGCGGGCAGAGCGGCGGTGTCGGTCATCGGTTCTCCAGTTCCCGAGGTTCGGGGTATCACGCTGTCAGACGTCCGGGGCCGCGCGGACACGGGGCCGGACGACACAGGCCGGACGGACACAGGCCGGGCGGTGGTCAGCGGGGGCGTGTGGCGAACTGCCGAAGCGCCCGTCCCGGATCCGCGCGCGCCGCACGTCACTCCCGTTGCCTCACCCCGGCTGCGTCGCAACGCCTCGTCCACGTTGCGTCACTCCGCGTCCCCATGGGGTGGCTTTCCGTCGCGTGGACTCGACTCGCGGCCACATGCCCGCAGGCGCAGCCTGGAGGAGGGGCAACCGCCCTCCGCCGGTCGGCGTGGGCCGTCTCGGCGCCCACCGTACGAGGAGTGCAGGTGTCTGACGAACACATTCCGGGCATCAATCCACAGGCGGCCCCGAGCGGTGAGGGCTGCGCCGACTGTCTGCACGGGGATGGGCCCGGATGGTGGTTCCATCTGCGGCGCTGTGCGGAGTGCGGGCACATCGGCTGCTGCGACACCTCCCCCTCCCAGCACGGAACAAAGCACTTCCAGGAGACCGGCCATGCCGTGGTCACCAGCTTCGAGCCGGGAGAGAACTGGTACTACAACTTCGAGACCCAGCAGGTCTTCGACGGGCCGTCCCTCGCCTCGCCCACCTCGCACCCGACCGAGCAGCCGGTTCCGGGTCCTGCGGGGTCCGTTCCGTCGGAGTGGCAGCAGCGGCTGAACTGACCGGGCGGTGCGTGCCGCGCCGGTGGGGCGGTCGACGCGGACCCGTTCGTCCTGTGCGAACGCACCGCACGTGCTCGCCGCGACGGGCCCGTCACGAGGTCAGGTCGCTCCCGTGTTCACAGAGCGGCGAGCACGTCGTCCAGTGGCGCGGGTACCCGCTCGGGGTCCAGGGCCTCGACCAGGACGCGACCGTACTGGATCTTGCGCCCCTTCTTCGTGCCGAGGAATCGCCGTAGCTGCTGCTGTGCGGTCCGGCCCTGCTGTGCCGGCTGCCGCAGGAAGGTCTGGAGGGCACGCAAGTCTCCCTGTTCCTCAACGAGTTCAGTCACTCGCGCGACGCCGAGGGCGCGGATCAGCTCCTCCTCCAGATCTGCCGCGCAGACGAAGAACCCCTGCGACGAGGCGCCCGCGCGTTCCAGGCCACGGGTGTAGAAACCGCGCTCCGCCTCGTCGCAGAGTCCCGTGAGCCGAAGTCCCAGGCAGGGCGGGCCGAGGAGGTGGGCGAACCGCGCCACGCTCATCGCACCGCCCATGGGCAGCACGCAGACACCCTCGGCGGCGAGGTCACGTCCGCGGCTCCCGGTCAGTGCGTCGACCGCGGCGGCGTCACTGGGCCCTTCGAGCAGGACGACCGCCCGGACGGAGACGCTCGCCGCCAGCTCGCGCGCGGCCGCGCCGTCGCCCCCGGCCGCCCAGTCGGTTACCGCGTCGCGGAACGTCACCATGTCGCTCACGGGTCGAGTCTCCGCCCTCTGCGGCGGGCATGCCAGGCGATTTCGGCGGGCGCGCCGTCCTGTCAGGGCGTCCATCCAGGCGTCCTGCGTGCCACGCCCGTCCCCGACGCGGGGGCGTAGGCTTCGCTCCGTGCGGACGGGGGCGGATCATATGACGACCGAGACGGCGCAGAGGTGGGGTTCGACCCTCGACTCCGTGGTGGTGTACGAGCAGGGCGCCCTGTGCCGGCGCCTCGCCCGGGGCGGCGTAGGGCCGTTCGGGAGCGTGCGCGTGGTGGGGCTGCCCCGCTCCATGGACCGGGACTCCCTCAGGGCCCGGGTCCTCGGCCCTGACGGGGTCCGGGTGAGCGGGGCGCGGGTCGAGATCGAGGCCGAGACGCTCGACGCCTCCGTGCAGGACGAGTTGCGGGCAGAGGTCGAGCGCCTGACCGACGTGTGCGCGGCGGTCCGGGGGCGACGGGAGCGCACGCTCGGCCTCATCCAGGAGATCGGCTCGCTGCGCCCGGTTCCGCCTCCCCGCAGGCGTGACGAGCCGCACCGGCGCACCCCGGTGGACGCCTGGCTGGAGCTCGGCTCCTTCGTGGACGACCGCCTGAGCGGGCTGCACGACACCCTCGGGGAGCTGGAGGAGTCGGAGCGGCGTGCCGCGCACGCGCTCGATGTCGCCCTCGACAGACTGGCCCGCGCCTCAACGGACTCCGGGGCCGGGGCCGCCGACGCCCCATCGGCGCACATCCGCACGACCGTGTCGGCTGTCGTGACGCTCGATGTCACGGACACCCACGACGCTCAGACGGATGTGGAACTCGAATTGGAGTACGCGGTGCCGGGCGCCGTCTGGGTGCCCGCCTACCGGCTCGCCCACCGGCAGGGCGAGCCCACCGGCCGGCTGACCTTGCGCGCCTCGATAGCCCAGCGCACCGGCGAGGACTGGACCGGAGTGTCCGTGGGCCTGGCCACCGCCGATCTGCGCCGGGACACGGCACTGCCGAAGCTGCGCTCGATCCGCGTCGGCCGTCGCCAGCCCTCCCCCGCACCTTCCGGCTGGCGTGAACCACCGCTCGGACTCGGCGAGTTGTTCGCCGGATACGACGTGGCCGGCCCCCGCCCGGTGACGGCGCCCGTGCCCGTCTCCGCCGAGGTGGCTCCGCCACCGCCACCACCGCCGGCCCCGCAGGCGTACGGTGCTCCCCCCGCGGCTCCCCCGGCTGTCGCGCCCCCGGTTCCGGGCGGCCCGGCAGGCGTGGCTCCGGAACTTTTCGGGGGCGGAGCTCCGGCCCCCAGGCCCTCCGGCCGGGCCCGTTCGGCCGGCAGGTCGTCCGCGGCCCCCGTGGCGCCTCCGGTCCCGGGCGGGACCATGCCGTCCACCCTTCCGGCACCCGTGTCCGGCCCGCCGGAGCCGCGTGGCGCCGAGCTGGACTACGCCGCCCTCGTCCTGTCCGGCCCTGAGGAGCCTGGGGCGCGAAGGGGCCGCCTGTTCACCGGTTCACCCTTCGACCCGGTCGCGGCGGAGCACCGCCGTCGTGCCGAATCGGTGGCGGGGCTGCCGCTGCCGGGGCACGCGGTGCGGCCCCGGGAGTCGGCAGGCTCCTTCGACCACCGTTTCGACACCGCGTCGCGCGCCGACATCCCGTCGGACGGCACCTGGCACACCGTCACCATCGGTGAGATACCGATCGGCCTGGAGACCGAGTACCTCAGCGTCCCGTCGGTCGAGCAGTCGGTGTACGCCACGCTCGTCGTGTCCAACTCCACCGGCCAGGCGCTGCTGGCCGGGCCGGTGGAGGTCACCGTCGACGACGAGTTCCTGATGACCACCGCACTGCCCACGCTCGCACCCGGCGGTGTCCGCAGAGTCGGGCTCGGACGCGCCGAAGGCATCGAGGTGACCCGGCGTACGACCGTGCGCGAGTCGGTCTCGGGTCTGCGCAACAACGTCACCGTGCTCGACCACCGGGTCCATCTGGAGGTGGCGAACAGGCTCACCCGGCCGGTCGTCCTCGAGGTCCGCGAGCGGATACCCGTCACCTCCGAGGCGGACGTCCGTATCGAGGAGCGGGCCGGCTGGACCGCACCCGAGGACGGGCACGGGCCGGATCATCATGCTCCGGGCACGCGCATCCGACGGGTCGACCTGCCCGCCGGCGGAACGGCGGCACTCGACGGCGGCTACGAGATCAGAATCCCGGCCGTCAAGGCCATCGTCGGCGGCAACCGCAGGAGCTGACCACCTCATGACCACGGCCCCGAAGCCGATACCCCTCCCCGTCACCGCCGCCACCTGCCTGGAGGACCGCGCCCACGTCGAGCGTGCCGCCGAGCTGGACCTGGAGGCGGGCGTCCAGCGACTGCGCCTCGGGCCCGTCAGCGCCCTGGCGGTCGACCGCACCCTCCATGCCGAACTGACGGGCGAACAACCGGCCTCCGTGCTGGACCTGCGGATCGTCCGCGCGTGGACGCCCCGCGAGCCGGTCCCGTCCGCCGACGACTCCGCCCTGCGGCACCGGATCAGCGCACTCGAAGACCGGCAACTCGCGCTCACCCGGCACAGGGACCGCCTGCGCACCCGGCTCGACCTGCTCGGGCGCCTCTCCACCGATCTGCTGCGGGAGATCGGCGAGGGTGCCGGACACGGGGAGACCGACGAGCCGCGCTGGTCCCGCGAACTGGACCGCCTGGACGGTGAACGCGAGACATGCGGCGAACAACTCCGCTTGATTCAGAAGGAGATGACCGAGGTCACCGGCCAACTGGAGGAAGCGGAGTGCGCGGTGTACGCAACCGAAGGGGAGACGACCGAACTGACCGCGCACATCGAGCTGACCGTGGAGGCGGCTGCCGCCGGCCGGGTCGCGCTGCGCTTGGGTCATCTCACTCCGTGTGCCCTGTGGCGTCCCGCCTACCGCGCCGTGCTGGACGGGGACACCGTGATGCTGGAGACCGACGCGATGGTCTGGCAGCGCACCGGCGAGGACTGGTCGGACGTGCGGCTGACCCTGTCGACGGCCCGTTCCGCGCTCGCCGGTGATCCGCCGCGGCTCACCGAGGACCGGCTGACGCTCACGGACCGCTCCGCAGCGGAGCGCCGCACCGTCGATGTCGAACTGCGCGAGGAGGAGATCGGGTCCCTGCGCCCGGCCACGGTGGTCGGTCTGCCCGGGGTGGACGACGGTGGTGAGACTCGGGTGCTGCGGGCTCCGGTTCCGGTGTCCGTACCTGGTGACGGGCGCGCCCACCGCGTGCCGCTCTCCGCCTTCACCACCGCCGCGCGCAGCGAGTACGCCTGTGCGCCGGAGCTCTCCGCCCTGGTCACGAGAGTGGTGCGGTTCGACAACCGGGCCGGCCACGCGCTGCTGGCCGGTCCGGTGGACCTGGTCGGGGACAGCGGCTTCAGCGGCCGTGGCGCACTGGCCTTCACCGCCCCCGGGGCCTCCGTCGAACTGCCCTTCGGGAGCTGCGACGACCACCGTGTGGTGCGCCAGGCCGAGGAGTCGCGCGACACGGCCGGGATCACCCAGCGGACCGTCGTCACGCGCACGGTCCGTCTGCATGTGTCGCGGTTCAGTGCCCCGGACGCGCGTGGGGACCGGGTCATCGCACTCCGGGAGAGGATTCCGGTGTCCGAGGTCTCCTCGGTGGACGTACTGCTGCGCACGGAGTCCTGTTCTCCCGTACCCGACGAGGTGGACGCCGACGGCATCGCCCGCTGGGACGTCTCTCTGCCGCCGGACGGCCGCCGTACGGTCACCCTGGTCTACGAGATCTCCGCGAGCGCCAAGGTCACCGGCCTCTGAGGCCGAGGGCCGGTGCGGTTGCCCGGTGCCGGGACTGGGCAGCAGCGCACCATCGCCGGATGGCGACCGGATCCGGGCCTCGCCCCAGGGCCGGGCCGTTCCCGGTGGGCCGTGGTGCCGTTCCCGAGGCGCTACTCGGGCACACGAGCCGGGCGCCCGTGGGCAGTTGTGCGGTGGGACCGTTGCGTCGCCGCCCGGCCCCCTTCGATCAGTGCAACAAGGAAACGCACCGAGGAAACGCACATGCAGGGAGTTCTCACCGGATTCGCGGTGATCGCCTTCGTCATAGCCGTCGGCTATCTGCTCGGCCGCCGCGGAAGCCTCGGTGACGACGCGCGGACGGTGCTGACCGGCCTCGCCTTCGGGGTGGCGACCCCGGCCCTGCTCTTCACGACGCTGGCGGGTGCCGACCTGTCGGTCATCCTCTCCGAACGGCTTATGGTCACCGCCGCCGCCACGGCCGCGGCGGCTTCCGTCTTCGTCACCGTGGGACTCCTGCGGGGCTGGGGCACCGGGAAGATCACCATCGGCGCCCTGTGCTCCAGCTACGTCAACGCGGGCAACCTCGGGATCCCGATCGCCGTCTACGTGCTGGGGGACGCGTCCCTCGTCGCCCCGGTGCTGCTCTTCCAGCAGATCGTGGTCACCCCGCTGGCGCTCACCGTCCTGGACCTCCACCGGAACGCCGAACGGATCGCCCTCTGGCGTCGCCTGACCACCCCGCTGCGCAACCCGATGGCCATCGGCTCCCTGTCGGGCGCCGCCGTGGCGGCTTCCGGCTGGACCGTCCCGCCGCCCGCCCTCGAACCCCTCACGCTCATCGGCAACATGTCGGTGCCGGCCGTCCTTCTGGCGTTCGGCATCTCCCTACGGGGAAGCGGCCTGCCTGCGCGAGGGGAGAACAAGCCGGCCATCGCCCTGTCCGCCGCGCTCAAGACGACGGCCCAGCCCCTGGTCGCCTGGGGGCTCGGGGCGGGCGTCTTCCATCTGCACGGGGCAGCTCTGCTGGACGTGGTCGTCACCGCCGCGCTTCCGGCGGCCCAGAACCTCTACACCTACGCTGCGCACTACCGCGTGGCCGAACAGCTCGCGCGGGAATCCATCCTCCTGTCCACCGCCTTCTCCGTGCCGGCGCTGATCGCCATCGCCGCCCTCCTGGGGTGACGGCCCGGGCCTCATGGGCGTACCGGCCGGAAGGACGTGGGCCGGTTTATTCCAGGCGACTGCGGAAGGGTGCGCTGGTTAAGCTCGGCGGATGAGCAACCGCACATTCCGCATCACCGTCCGCGGTGTCTTCGACAGCCTGAGCACGGGGCAGCGGGCAGAACTCCTGGCGCACGCCGACGAGCACGACGTCCTGCGCTCCGCCTTCACGGCCGAGGGCCATCTCACCTACGACGTGGCCGCGCGGGCCGCCTTCACCTTCCGCTTCCTCGACTCGGGCGAAGAGGAGGAGGACATCCTGGAGGCGGCGGAGCGCGCCGAGGCCTCGGCGAGGCAGTGGCTGACAGAGCGGGGTTACGGGTACAAGAATCTCCGGAGCAGCTCCGAGGACCTCTCCCAGGCTCCGATGGGCAAGCGTCAGCGCCGCGAAGCCGCCAGGAAGGGCGTCTGAGACGAGGCCCCCCGGCACCCGGCTCGCTCACGCCGTGAACCCACGTGGCATCGGTAAGCGCACGACGGGCCCGGTTCCGGCCATCGGGTCACAGGCGGGGCCGGCGGCTCCCCGCAGCGCTCAGACGCGCTCCAGCGGGCGGTGCGGGACGGGAGGGAGCTCGACCTGGACCGTGTCGTGGGGGCGCACGGGGCCGCCCCTGCGCACCACGGTCATGATGCCTGACTTGAACGTGAACTCGCCCGACCCCGGATCCAGGGCGAAGACCTCACCGAGCAGTCCCGGCCGGAAGTCGTTGATCTTCGCGCACGGATTCCGCAGACCGGTGACCTCGAGCACGGCTTCCGCTCCGAGGTGCAGCAGGGTGCCTTCCGGCAGTCCGAGCAGGTCGACTCCACGGGTCGTGATGTTCTCGCCGAGCTGGCCCGCGGCGACGGCGAACCCCTTCTGTGCGAGCTCGTCGAAGAGTTCCTCGTGCATGAGGTGGACCTGACGCAGGTTCGGCAGGTCGGGTTCGTAGGTCATGCGGAACTGGTGACGGATCGTCGTCCCCGCATGCACGTCGCCTTCGACGCCGAGGCCGGCGATCAAGGTGATGACCTCACGGTTCGGTTTGCTGAACGCGTACGTCGCACTGCTGCTGACGGCTGTCACCCGGCCCATCACCCTGCACCCACCTGTCCTCGGAACACACGCCGGTCAGACTGTAAGGGAGCGCCCGAGGGGGCTCGCGCCCAGCCCCGGGCACACCGCGAGCACCCCGTGGCAGACGCCTGACCTCGTGGCGCCGCACTCCGTGCCCCGGAGGCCGATGCGCGGCTCGGCAACGCGAATGGGCGGGACCCCTCCCGCACACGGCTCCTTCGTGCGCGCCTCGTGTTCCGCCGCATGTCGGATAAGAGGGCCGGAGTCGGGGTAGTACGGCTGATGGCTCCTGTCGTCGCAGGGGCCGGGGCACGCTCGACGAGGGCGGCTCCTGGGATGGGACGAAGGATGAACGGTATGGCGAGCGGCACCGTGAAGTGGTTCAACTCCGAAAAGGGCTTCGGTTTCATCTCCCAGGAGGGCGGGGGCCCCGATGTCTTCGCCCACTACTCGGAGATCAACGGCTCCGGCTACCGCGAGCTGACGGAGGGCGAGCACGTCACCTTCGACATCGGCCAGGGGCAGAAGGGCCCTCAGGCACAGAACATCGTGCGGGGCTGACCGGGACGTACACCGAGGGGTGTGGCGGCCGCCTTGCGCGCAGCCGCCACACCCCTCGTCCGTCGCACCGCCTCAGACCGCGAGGGTGCGCCGGAGCGCGGCGAGCCCGTCGGCGTAGATACCCCGGAACAGGGCGATCGCCTCGGCTTCACCGACGCCGTCCGGGGTGAACGTGCCACTCCACTCGACCCGTGAGGTCCCCGCCTCGGAGTCCCCGTGCACGGTGAGGGTGGAGAGGTAGCCGGTCACCGGGAAGGGCGCCCTGAGGATCGAGTAGCTGTAGGTGCGGGCCTTGTCGTCGAACGCTTCGAGGCGCTCGACGATCACCCCGCCCTCCGCGTTGGTGAGGCTGCGGACGCGCCCGCCCTCACCGAGTTCACTGCCGGGGATGTACGGAAGCCAGTCCGGCAGACTCCCGAATCCTCCGATGAGTTCCCAGACACGCTCCGGCGGGACGGGAATGCGGACGGACGCACGGGTCGTGGCCATCAGTTTCTCCTTGAGGGTGTGCGACAGAGGGTCAGTTCGTGGGTACGGGGGCGTCGGCGGCGATCAGCCTCTCGTCGCGCAGCGCCGCCCAGAAGGCGGCGGGGACCCGCTCGCCCAGAGCGGCGACGTCCTCGGCGATGCGGCTCGGCCTGGTGGCGCCGGGAATCGCGGCGACGGTTGCCGGGTGGGCGAGCGAGAACTGCAGGGCCGCGGCCTTGATGCCGACGCCGTGTCGCTCGGCGAGAGCCTTGATCCGCTCCACCTGGGCGACGATCTCCGCAGGTGCTTCCTGGTACTCGAAGTGCCGGCCTCCCGCGAGGACTCCGGAGCTGTAGGGCCCGCCGACGACGATGTCGACGTGCTGTGCGGCGGCCGCGGGCAGGAGGCGCTGGAGGGCGCGGCTGTGGTCGAGGAGGGTGTAGCGGCCGGCGAGGAGGAACGCGTCGGGCTTCGGCTCGTCGAGGTCGAGGGTGAGCTCCAGTGGCTCCACCCGGTTCACTCCGAGGCCCCATGCCTTGATGACGCCTTCGGCGCGCAGCTTTTCGAGGGTGCGGAACGCGCCGGTGCGGGCGGTCTCGTAACGGGCGAGCCATTCGTCGCCGTAGAAGTCCTGCGCGATGTCGTGCACCCAGACGATGTCGAGGCGGTCGGTCTTCAGCCGGGCGAGGCTGTCCTCGATGGAACGCATCGTCGCGTCGGCCGTGTAGTCGTTCACCATCCTGTTGGGGCGGCCGTGTTCGAAGAGTCCTCCCTTCTCGCCGAGTTCGCGCGCCGCGGGGTCCTCGACCTCGTCGAGGACGACGCGGCCCACTTTGGTGCTGAGGACGTAGCTGTCCCGGGGGTGGGAGGCGAGGACCTCGCCCAGCCGGATCTCCGCCAGGCCCGCGCCGTAGAAGGGGGCGGTGTCGAAGTAGCGGATGCCGTGGTCCCAGGCGGCCTCGACCGTGGCGGCCGCCTCCGCGCCGGGGATGGCGCGGAACATGTTGCCCAGCGGAGCCGTCCCGAAGCCGAGCGGTCCGGAGAGGAGGGGAGCGATGCCCATGGGGTGATTCCTTACGTGGGGAATGGTTCCGACGCCGTTTCGTGCGATGTACGACGGTTCGTCGGTCTTACTCGTTCGAGGTTAGGATCGATACTTGAGACTGTCCAAGACACGCTTGGACTGAGTTGAGTCCCCCGAGGTCTTACATGCTTGACCTGCGACAACTTCGCTATTTCGTGGCCGTCGCCGAGGCCGAGCACGTCGGCCGTGCCGCGGAGGAGCTGCACATCTCGCAGTCGCCCCTCAGCCGCCAGATCGCCCAGCTGGAGAAGAACCTGGGCCTCACGCTCTTCGAGCGGAGCCAGCAGCGCATCCGCCTGACCGCCGACGGCAAGGTCTTCCTCACCGAGACACGGGCCCTGCTGCGCCACGCGGACAGGCTGGAGAACCTCGGCCGCCGCCTGGGGCGTGGCGAGGAGGGCGGCCTGTGCATCGGATACGTCGCGGACGCCATGCACACCGGTGTGCTGCCGGCGGCGCTGCGGGCCCTCCAGGAGGAGCGCCCGGGCATCCACGTCTCGCTCTACAGCCTGACACCCGAGGAGCAGTTCGTGGGGCTCCGCCAGCGCAGCCTCGACATCGCCCTGGTCCAGCAGCCGCCGGCCGGGGACGACCCCGACCTGCTCTCGGCCCCGCTGCTGGAGGATCCGCTGCTCCTCGCCCTGCCCGCGGGGCACCCTCTCGCCGGCCGGGGCACGGTCACGGCGGCGGATCTGGACGGCCTGCCCTGGATCGCGGTCGAGAGTTCCGGCGAGCCGGGAGCCCGGGACGCGTTCGTCGCGTCGTGCGTGGCGTCGGGCTTCACGCCGGACATCCGCCTCGACGCGCCCGATCCCCTGACCGCCCTCGGGCTGGTCGCCTCAGGCCTGGGCCTCGCGCTCATCCAGCGGAGTATGGTCCGCGGGACCACCGACGGCGTCGAGGTGCGCGAACTCCCCTGGTATCAGGCGTCCGTGCACCTGTGGGCCGCGTGGCACAGGGTGGACCTGCGGCCCGTGGTGGCGTCGTTCCGCGAGACGGTTCTGACCGGGCGCGCACCCGGCGCGTGACGCGCCCGCCGAGGACTGCCCGACTGCCCCTGTGCCGCGTGTCCGGCCCCTGAACTCCGGGCTCGTCCGGCTCGCCGGCCCGTGCGCTGCAAGACCTGCGGCAACGGGTGCCCCGTGCACGCCGACGGTGCGGCTGGAACAATCGAGGCCATGCACATCCGGCTTGCGCACACCGGCGATCTGCCGCTCCTCCAGGACATCGAGAGAGCGGCGGGCAGCTGCTTCCGGGACATCGGGATGCCGGAGATCGCGGACGACGAACCCTTGTCCGTGGCGGAGTTGGCCCGGTACGCCGGGAGTGGGACGGCCTGGGTCGCCGTCGATGGCGCGGACCTGCCCGTGGCCTACCTCATCGCCGACCCCGTCGACGGGAACCTGCACGTGGAGCAGGTGTCGGTGCACCCCGGCAGCGCGCGACGAGGTGTCGGACGCAGGCTGCTCGGCCGGCTCGCGGAGCACGCCGTCCATTCCGGAGTGCCCGCCCTGACCCTCACCACCTTCACGGACGTCCCCTGGAACGCCCCCTACTACGGGCGCTGCGGCTTCCGCACGCTGACCGACGACGAAATCGGCCCCGGACTCCGGGAGATCCGCCTGCGGGAAGCCGCCCACGGCCTGGACCGGTGGCCCCGGGTCTGCATGCGCCACGACGTGTGAGGTCCCGCCGGGCCGGCCGGCCTCCCGACGAGCCGCGCGCGATGTGCCCCAGGCGCGTACTGCAATGCTGCACGCGAAGTCCTGCACCGGCCGGCCCTGTCGTACCCCTCCGTTACGGTCGGGTCATGAGTGTCTCTCTCTACTGCACCGCGAGCCGGGCGACGCCCCCGACCGATGCCGAGGCGGCCGCCGTCGCCCGGACCGTCACCGCCCGTGCGTCGTCCTTCCCGTACCAGGACGAGGAAAGCCTGTACCTGTACGACCACGGCGGGAGTGACGCGCACGACATCCTGGCCGGGTCCGTCAAGATGCCGTTCGACCCCGGCCGGGCCCTGCCGGTGATCGCCCATGTACTCGACACCGTCACCGAGTTGCGGCGCTGCCTGCCGGATGCGGAATGGCGTGTGCACATGGACGACCTCGATGTCCCGTGGGACGAGCACGCCGGCTACGCCCTCCCCGGCATGCGCGACGAGGACCTCGCGGCCCAGTTGGGCGGTCTCTGAACGACCGACAGCCGTGGCGGTCCGGTGATCCCCCATCGGCCGCGTTACGGGTGTGGTCCCCATGCCCGCCCCTGGGGCTCTCCACCCGTCGGGAGGCGGGCCACCCGCATGGGCCCCGGGACACGGCTGCACCAGGCTTGCCGTCATGACGAACTGGACCCGAAAGGCGGCGTTACTGGCTCTCTGCGCGACAGTCCTGGCCACGACCGTCGCCGCCGCCGCCCGGCCGGCCGACGGAACGGCGGTCCCACCGCTCGACTGGCACGCCTGCGACCTGCCGCCGGGCACCACCCCTGCCGCCGGGCAGGAGTGCGCGACCCTGACCGTCCCCCTCGACCACCTCGCCCCGGACGGGCGCGGCGTCCCTGTGTCCGTCACCCGGCTGCTCAGCGACCGGCCGGAGAGGCGGCGTGGCACGCTGCTGGTGATCCCCGGGGGGCCGGGCTCCTCCGGGGTTCAGCGGCTCGCCCAGAAGGGCCCGGCTCTGCGGGAGGCACTGGACGGCGCGTACGACCTGGTCAGTCTGGACCCGCGCGGCGTGGGCGGCAGCATCAGGGCGGGGTGTGACATTCCCGCGGCCGACCGGCGGCTCGTGACGCTGAGGTCCTGGCCCGCGCCGGACGGCGGGATCTCCGAGAACGCGGAACGGTCCCGGCGCACGGCGGAGTCGTGTGCCCGCAACGGAGGTGAAGTCCTCCGGTCGTTCACGACCAGGAACGAGGCCCGTGACATCGACCGGTTCCGCGAGGCACTGGGAGAGCGGAGGCTGTCGGTGTGGGGAACGTCGTACGGGACCTACGTCGGGGCCGTGTACGCGCAGACGGAATCCGGCAGGGTCGACCGCATGGTCCTGGACAGCAGTGGCGACCCCGATCCGGCGCGGGTCGCGCGCGGGTGGCTGGAGAACATGTCGAGGGGCGCCGCCGACCGCTTCCCGGACTTCGCCGCATGGGCGTCCGATCCGGCGCGTGAGGCGGAGGGGCTACGGCTGGCGGTGCGCGCCCAGGACGTGCGGCCCCTGTTCCTCGCGCTGGCGGCCCGGCTGGACCGGTTCCCGCGCACGTCGGACGTGCCCGGTGTGCCGCTGACGGGCAACGGCCTGCGGCAGGCCCTCCAGAACGCCCTGTACAGCGACACCGCCTTCCCGGCGATGGCGCGCCTCGTGAAGCAGTCCTCGGCTCCCGAGGGCCGGCCCGTCCTGCCTCCGGACCTGTCGACGACCATCCCGGACGAGGACGCGTCGCTCGTGGTCGCCACGATCTGCAACGACGTGCGCTGGCCGGGTCCCGGTCCGGGGTACGCCGAACGAGTGGCCGCGGACCGGGCGGCTTTCCCGCTGACCGCCGGAATGCCCGTCAACATCGGCCCCTGCGCGTACTGGAAGGACGCCCCCGCGGAGAAGCCCACGCGTATCACCGCCGACGGTCCGTCGAACATTTTGATGGTCCAGAGCCTCCGCGACCCGGCCACGCCCTACACCGGCGCGCTGAAGATGCGCTCCGCGCTCGGTGCCCGGGCGCGGATGGTCACCCTGGAGCAGGGCGGGCACGGGCTGTACCTGGGTCATGGGACCGAGTGCGGTGACCGCGCCGTGACGCGGTTCCTCCTCACCGGCCACCGACCCGCCCGGGACACCCGCTGCGCCGGATGACGACACCGTGGCGTCCACCGGTCGCGCCCCGAACCGCGCCCGCCCCGACCTCTGAGCGTGGCACCAGACCGGGCGCCACGCTCAGGGGCTGTCCGCCTCCCAGGCCCAGCGGTCGGATCCGGCCGCCGTCGGCCCGTACACGGCACGGCCCCCCGAGCCGAACCTCCCCAGCTCCGTCCCGAGCGCGGCGCCCACCGCGAGGCGGTCCTCGGGCCAGCCGGTGACGTCCAGGAGCAGCCCGTCCAGCGGGCCTCCCACCAGCTCCACGTAGACGTGACCGGGCCGGGGCCCCGGATCGGGGTCGTCGTGGTCGGCGCCGTAGACACGCCGCCTCATCAGTTCGTCCATGCCCCCAGCATCACAGCCACCACCGACAGTCGTCCGTGGTGCGGTCGCGTCGGAGACCCGTCGCGCGCTCCCGCGGTGGGAACGGCGCCTGGCAGGCGGCGCGCACGGTGGGCGAAATCGTCACAGTGCGGCGCCCGCTGGCGTTTCGGGGCGCGCCGAGGTGCCTGCATGGGTGACGGTGGACCTCTCCGGACCGCGCGGTGGCGCTGTGCCCCGCCGGGCTCGGCCGAGGACGATCCGTTCGGCCAGGTGTGCTGGCCCTGCTGAGGAGGCTCCATGAACTGGACGCTCGAGGTTGTTCCGGTCCCTGTCACCGACATGGACCGCGCGAAGGAGTTCTACACGGAGAAGGCCGGTTTCAAGCTGGATCTGGACGACGAGGTGGCACCCGGGATGCGGATCATCCAGCTGACTCCCCCGGGATCCCGGTGTTCGATCGCCATGCTGCAGGGCATGCCCGCCCTTCCCGGCGCGAAGGTGATGGCTCCCGGCACGTTGCAGGGGCTTCAGGTCTGTGTCACCGACATCGAGGCGGCCCGGGAGGAACTGGTGGGCCGTGGGGTGGACGTGTCCCCGATCAGGCACGTGGGTGCCACCGGCTGGGAGGAGGGCAAGGGCGACACCTGGAACTCGTTCATGTCCTTCGCCGACCCGGACGGGAACGGCTGGGTGGTCCAGCAGGCTCCGTCGGAGCTTGCGGAGCGCTGACGGGGCGCCGGGGGCGGGCGGACGGCACGGTGGTGCGGGTCCGCCCGCCCCGGCGGGTCAGGCGTTGGGGTCGAAGGGGATGCCCGCGGGCTTGGCCTTCTCCAGGTGGTAGTTGAAGTTGCCGTCCTTGAGTCCGAAGACCGCGCTGCCGAAGTCGGCCTGGCTCAGCCGGTCGCGCAGCCCCGCCGGATAACCGTTCCAGCCCACCAGCGCGGGGAAGCGCCACGTCCCGTAGTGGTTCTCCGGCGGTTCGTCGTTGGAGTTCGCGGGCCGGAAGCAGTGCGTGCTCAGCCCGTCCTTGTGGTAGACGACCTTGGGATGGGTGCCGTCCCACCGGATCGCGTCACGGCCGTACACGTTGAAGTTGCCGTGGGCCGAGGTCGAGACGTAGCGGGCTTCGTTGTTCTGCACCCACACCACGACGTGTTCCCAGTCGTGCCGGTGTCCGCCGAGTCCGCTGCCGGCCACCGCCTGGTCCTTCTCGAAGTAGAGCCCGTACATGACGGCGCACCAGCCGTTGTTGCACTTCGAGCGTGCGTAGCCGTTGGTGTTGTCCAGGTCGACCGCGTCGCGGCAGCTTCCGTTGACGGCGCCGGTGGTGTTGAGTCCGGGGGCTATGGTGCCGTCCGTGCCGATCGCGGGTGTGGGGTAACAGCCGTCCGTGTCGTAGTCGAACGCCGGCTGGAACGTCTGCTCCGTCCCGTCCGCGTTCGCGGGAAGCGCGGACGGCGGGGCGGCGAGCGCGCTGCCCGCGGTTCCGATGACCAGCACGAGGGCACTGGTCACGACGAGCGAGGCCTTGCTGATCGGTGCGCTGATTTTCACTGCATCCTCCGGGTCGGCGCGTTGCGGGGACACGCGGCTACGCTTGGCATGCCCATAGCAAGCACCTCGAACCCCACCGGCCCCGGAACGTCCGATGACCGATCCGGGACCGGCCGATGCACAGTCGGATACGCGGAGACCGGATCACACGGAACCCGGACCCCCACGGAGCACCGTCACCGGCGCCGCTTCGCCGAAACCGGGGCGGCGGCGCCGCCCTGGGCGGCCCGGCCGGGGCGCAGCGTCCAGGGCACCGGGTCGGTGTTCGTCAGCCATTCGTCCGCGATGAGCCGGCGAACGGCGAAGATCCGCAGTTCGCGGGACATCTTCCCCCAGCCGAGGCCCTTGCACAGCTGCTTGACCGAAGGCCCGTGGCCGTGTGCCGCGCGGAACGCGGCCGCGAACTCGGCCGCCTCCGGCCCCTGGCCCGGTCGCCCGGCCGCCCATGTCCCGTACGACGCGCGGACCTTCTCGTCGAACTGGGCGGGAACCGCCTTGCGCATGAAGGCCTCGGAAACCCTGGCTGTCGACAGGGCGCAGGTGGCGCAGCCTTCGACGGCCTCGACGTGGCGCCGCAGGGCGACGCTCACTCCGTCCTTCCACTCGTCCCAGGCCAACTCCGGCTCCTCGGGCGCCCTTGGAGAAACGACGGGCCGTGGCCGCATGCCCGCCAGATGCCGGACGGAGTCCCCCAAGAGGTACCGGTCCCCGTCCAGTTCCGCGAGGAAGCCCTTGGCGGCCAGCTCGGGCAGCGCGGCCCGGCCGGACTCGGGCAGGCTCGCGGGCAGCGTGCCGTAGTCGTCGGCGGGCCAGTGGGCGGCCAGATGGAGCGCGGCCAGCCGGGCCGCTGACGACGTCTTCCTGACCGGCTTGGCGGCCATGGTCCGGCTCGCCCATCCCGACACCCGGGAGCGCATCACCTTGCCGAACGGAAGCCTGCGCTCCGGCCCTTCCGCCAGGTCGGGCACACCGATCCCGACGGGAGTGACGAGGTCGTCGCCCAGCAGTCTGTCCTGCCCCTGCCAGCCGAGGACGGAGAGGCCGTTCACCGCCGCTCCGGCGTCCGCGAGGCGCAGGGCACGGAGGTCCTGCCCCGTGATGTTGCCGATGCCGCTCCGGGCCGCGCGGATGGTGACGACGAGCGCGAGGAGCTGGGCGTCCGCCTCCTTCAGCGGAAGCGCGCTCACGTACGTCAGCAGGGTCCGCGCCGCCTCCCCTTGATCATGCGTCAGCAGGAACGGAGGGGCAGCGGGCCGCACGACGACGGCGGCCGGAGGATGCGGTGGGCGGGGAGAAGAGGGAGGCACACCCTCTACAACGCGCGCGAGGGCGCGAGGTCACCCCCGCCGGGCGGTGCGGCCGATTCCCGCGGGCCTTCGCCGCAAGGATCTCCCAGGACGGCGTCTCGGCCGGATTATCGATACGCCCCGACGGCAACGGGTGGCTATCGTCGCCGAATGACCCTCCTCCAACGCCTTCGCCCCGACCACGCTCCGGCGCTGATCGCCTTCGAGAGGGAGAACCGCGCGTACTTCGCCGCTTCGATTCCCGACAGGGGCGACGACTACTTCGCCGAATTCGCCTCGCGTCACAACGCGCTGCTGGCCGACCAAGAGGCGGGAACGCTCCACTTCCATGTCCTGGCCGACGACGACGGGGCCGTGCTGGGCCGTGTCAATCTCGTGGACGTCGCCGGGGGTTCGGCCGAGCTCGGATACCGCATCGCCGAGCGGGCCGCCGGACGGGGCCTGGCCACCGCCGCCGTGCGCGAGGTCTGCGAACTGGCCGTCGGCGAGTACGGCCTGATCACTCTCACGGCCCGCACCACGCGGGACAACGGGGGTTCGAGGACGGTGCTCGCCCGCACGGGGTTCGTGGAGTCCGGGACGATCACCCTGATGGGGAAGCCCGGGCTGTGCTTCGACCGTGATCTGACGAAACCGGTCGGCGCCGCCGGACACTGACGACACCGGGATCACTCCGGCCGCGACCGGGCAGAAGGCTCCGGTGCCGCTCCGGCCGCCTCCTCACCGCTGTGCCGGACAGCTGGACCCGTGACGCACGACGGTGACGGACCGCGAGGCGGCCCGTCACCGTCGGACGGGTTCGGGGGTGCGGTGATCAGTTGTCGTCGACCTGCTCGTCCGTGATGGTGCCCGTGGCGGCGTCCACGTCGAAGGTGGTCTTGTTCCAGTCCTTGGTGACCACGTCCACCTGCCAGACGACGGCCTGGCTGTCGTTCTCGTCGAGTGCGACGGAGGTGACGGTGCCCTTCTGCTTGTCCGTGGCGATCTTGGCCGCCTGCTGGGCCGTCTGCTTCGCCTGGGCGAGGCGTCCGGCCAGCTCCTGCTTGTCGGCGTCGCTCTGGTCCGCGTCCGGCACGGAGTCGATGACCTTTCCGGTCACCGCGTCGATGGTCACGATGTGCGCGGTGCCGTCCTTCTCGGCGACCTCGGCGACCCACTTCGGGCCGGAGGAACTGCCGCTCGGGCTCGGGCTGCCGGAGCCGCCCGGGCTGGCACTGCCACTGGGACTGGCACTGCCGCTGCCCTCGGGGCTCGGGCTGGCGCTGGAGTCGTCATCGTCGTCGAGGCCCTCGATGTCGATGTCGGTCAGCTTGCCACCGGACACCTCACCGACGGCCGTCGTGGCGGCCTTGTCGAAGGGGACCTTGACGGTGGAGAGCAGATCCTTGCGCTTCATCTGGTCCTCGGTCAGCTGCGCCGTCCCCGACGGGCTGACACTGCCTGAAGGACTCGTCGTCTGCTTCGGAAGGACCTTCGCGGCTTCGGAGGTCTCGGCGGCGGTCTTGTCGCCGCTCTCCTGCCCGCAGCCGGTCACAAGGGTGGCGGCAAGGGCGACGCAGAGGACGCCGACGACGCGGAGCCGGCGCGTGCGCGACGATACGGTCATGGTGCGACGGGTCTCGAATCTCATACCCGCATGCCTAGCCGCCCCGGCGAACAGTCATGTTGTCCCACCGGCGGGTGTCACCCGATCGACGGCCCCGTCCGCCCATTCGCCGGGGCCGTGGCCCAGGGACCCGGAGCCCTCCGGACACACCTCCGGACACACCGATGACGCCGGTCCGGGGACCGGCGTCATCATGGGGCCGCCGGGCGGCGTACCTCCCACTGCGGGCCCGGGCGTCATGGCGGGTTCCGCACGGTGCCTCAGGCGGTGAGCTGCACCTCGGAGGGAGCTGCCGCCACGCCCAGCGATCCCGCCGGGGTCAGCGTGCGCAGCTGCGCGGCGGCGACCACGAGGGCGTCGGGGACGGTCCTCGTCCCGGTGGTGACGCAGAGGGTGTAGGAGACGTCCTCGAGTGTGCGGCTGCTCTCGGAAGTACCCAGCCGTGCATGGGCGCTTCGCGCAGTCTCGTAGCGCTTGACGAGATTTCGCAGCGTTGCGGGATTGGCCATCAGCACGGCAGTTCCTTTCCACGGGGCGGCCGGGAGCCCGTGGGTCCCGCGCCGACGAAAACCGATCGCGCCGGCGGATCCGCCTGGCGTCACGGGCGGCCGTGCGAAGCCGACAGCACGCGTCCGATCCCTTGCTGACGATGGTCGCTCCCGCTCACCCATTTCGCATCCGCAATCACCGAGGGTCACACGGCCGTTCTCCCCCAAGCGTCGTGGTCCCGGGTGAGAAACAATGGGGGTGACGGGCCGGCGGCTGCCGCACGAGCCCGGGCGGAGGTCGACATGGAGTATCCGGAGAGTTACGAACTCATCTTCCAGGCGGCGGGCGCCACGGACGACGTGGTGATCGTCCACCTGACGGCACGGTCCGGCGCGGGTGGCTACCCGGTCTACGAGGACGAGACGGGCATCGTGCGCGCCGAGATCAGCGAGCGCGGTGAGGTGCGCATGCAGGCCAGCGGAGGTCACCAGGTCCTGGGGGTCCCGCTCCTCGCCCGACCGCTGAGTCACGGAGCGGCGGGACGCAGGACCGACTGACTCTCTCCCGCGCAGCGCGGCGGCGTGGCCGCCGGCGAGGTCAGTCCAAGAGGTACGGTCAGGAGCACTTCGCCGGGTTCGGCGATCTCTCCGACGTGGACCTGCTGATGACCGACACGAGGCTGAGCCCCGAGCACGCCCGGGCCATCGGGAGCCGGGGCACGCGAGTGGTGCGCGCATGATCGTGACCGTCACTCCCAATCCGAGCCTGGACCGCACCTACCAGCTGCCCGGACTCGTCCGCGGCGCCGTCCTGCGCGCGGCCTCGGAGCGCGTCGATCCCGGTGGCAAGGGGGTCAACGTCTCGCGTGCCGTAGCGGCGGCCGGACACCGCACGGTCGCCGTCGCGCCGCTCGGCGGGCCCGAGGGTGCGTTGCTCGCCCGGCTCCTCGGTGAACACGGCATCGAGGCCACCGGTGTGGAGATCTCCGGCAGTACCCGGGTCAACATCACCCTCGTCGAACCCGACGGCACCCTCACCAAGGTCAACGCTCCGGGACCCGAGATCACCCCGGCCGAGGCCGAGCGGCTGCTCGACGCCGTCAGGGACCGGTCGGCCGGCGCCGGCTGGATCGCCTGCTGCGGGAGCCTGCCCCGCGGACTGCCGCCGGGCTGGTACGCCGAACTGGTCGCCCGGAGCCACCGCGCCGGTGTACGGATCGCCCTCGACACCTCGGGCGCGGCGCTCTCCGCGGCCCTGGGCGAACAGCCCGACGTGGTGAAGCCCAATGCGGAGGAGCTCGCCGAGGCCGTGGGCCGCACCCTCACGACGGTCGGTGACGCGCTTGAGGCGGCACGGGAGTTGTGCGGCCGCGGGGCGCGCTCGGTGCTCGCGAGCCTCGGCGCCGCGGGCCAGTTGCTGGTGGAACCCTCAGGGGCGTTCTTCGCCGCCGCCCACGTGCCTGTCGTACGCAGCGACGTCGGCGCGGGTGACGCGTCACTCGCCGGCTTTCTCGCCGCCGGAGGTACGGGCAGGACGGCGCTCGCCGCCGCTGTGGCACACGGGGCCGCAGCCGTACAGCTGCCCGGAAGCGCCATGCCGTCCCCGGCCGACCTCGATCCCTCGGCCGTGTGCGTCAGCGCCGACATCCCCATGGACCTGGTCCTGAGGCAGCGGGCCCCGTGACAGCCCCACCACCTTGATCCCGAACGACGTCCCCGTACCCGGTCGCACGTGAGGGCCGCGGTCCCGTCGGCGCCCGGACCATGCTGTCGCTGCTCGCCCCGGCCGCCCGGATCGGGGGTGCGCCGGTGTTGTCCACCGAGGGTGAGGGCGCACCCGGGGCTGTGGAGGCGCTGGCTACCCTTCTATCGAAGGATATCGACCGGAGGAGAGAGCGTGGAGCAGACCTGGGACCCCGCGACCCCGGGGGTGATGGCCCTTCCCTCGGGCCGGCTGGTCCGCGGACGTGGGCTTCGGCGCCCCCTGCCACAGGGGCCGCCGCCGGCCTTCGCCGTACTCCTCCTCGGCGGACCTCCGCCTCCGGTCGCCTGGGAGTCGCGGTGGGTGCGCTGGCCGGACTTCCGTCTTCCTTCCGACAGGCGGGCGGCCCGCGCCGCACTGGAGGAGGCGTGGGCCCGGGCCGGGGCCGAGCGGGTGGAGGTCGCCTGCGGAGGCGGGCGGGGAAGGACCGGCACGGCGCTCGCATGCCTGGCCGTGCTGGATGGCGTACCGGCGGCGGATGCGGTCGCGTTCGTCCGCCGCGCCTATCACCCCAGGGCTGTCGAGACGCCCTGGCAGCGACGGTTCGTACTCGGCTTCGCAAGCGGCTGATGTCGTGGCGCGGAACTCACTCGACCGTGTGCGGAACCGGAACCGTGGCTCCACCGCCGGCACGTACCGCCTCGACGACGCTCTGATGGAATGACCGGCTGGCTTCCTCGGAAGGACACGGCACCGGGCTCCCGGCCAGTGTGAACCAGTCCGAGGCGCCGCTGAACTGCACGGCGACCTCTGCCTGCCCTTCGGTCCAAGTCGTGTGCACGGTCAGATCCCCGCTCACGACACCTACCTCTTCGGTGCGCACTCCGCCGGTTCCCGCGAAGACACCGAGGGTGGTCCACGATGCCCAGTTCATGACGCGTCGCCTTTCGGGACGGTGACAAGCCTGTCTAGCGGACTGCTTTCGAGTATGGCACCGGGAACCTTCACCCGCACGGGTGTGCCCGTGAGTATCCGGCCGGTGACGGGGCGATGCCCTTCAGGGGTGCATGGACGCGCCCTTGAGGATCTTGTCGACGGCGTTCCGCGGCCCGTACACGGCCAGCCCGACCAGGTCCAGTCCGCTCCGCGGGACCGCCCGGACCGCCGCCCTGTTGGCCCGGTCGTGGCCGGTCGAGAACAGGTCGGAGGTGAACACGGCCAGAGTCGCACCGCGGCTCACCGCCCTGGTGTGCGCGTGCGTGAGCAGTTCCTTGGATCCGGCGAACACGAGGACGGGCTGGCGGAACATGGGCAGGTACGGGGTGTCGTCGGCGTCGGCGTACGGCTCGCCGACCACCTCGGGGACCCGCGTGCCGAGCCCGCTCACCAGGAAGGCGGTGACGTTCAGGCGCTGCCAGGTCTCCAGGTCGTCGCGGAGCAGAACCGCGATCTTGGTGTCGAAGCGTACGGGTGCGTTGTCATCGGTCATACGGAACAGGCTGCCCGGCCGCGCGGTGAGGGTCTTGTACGAACTTTGCGTCCTGCGCGGCCGGTGGCCCTCCGTGATCGGCGCTCATGGGTGCACGTCGTAAACTGCGCTCATGGGTGCACGTCCGGACATCACCGCTTGGCGTCCGCGGGTCGAGGGAATCGACGAGGTCTTCCACGCGCACTTCGCGGATCACTCCTACCCGATGCACACCCACGACGCCTGGACGCTTCTGATCGTCGACGAGGGCGTGGTCCGCTACGACCTCGACCGTCACGAGCACGGGGCGCCCAGCTCGGTCGTGACCCTGCTGCCGCCGCACGTCCCGCACAACGGCGGCGCGGTGACTCCCGAGGGATTCCGCAAACGCGTCCTCTACCTGGACACCGGTCAGATCGACGCGGACCTCGTCGGCCGCGCGGTGGACAGGCCGGTGCTGGATGATCCAGCGCTGCGGCACCGGGTGCACCAGCTCCACCGCACGCTCGAACGGCCCGGCGACGAACTGGAGGCGCAGAGCAGGCTCGCTCTCGTCCGCGAACGTCTCGCCGGACATCTGCGCGACGAACTCGGCGTACGCCGCAGGGAGGCCGACCGCAGGGTCGCCCACGAGCTGCGCGACCTGCTCGACCAGCACTTCGTGGAGGGACTCACCCTCCGCGAGGCGGCCGAGCGCCTGCACTGTCATCACGCCCATCTCGTACGGACGTTCAGCCGCGAGTTCGGCATGGCACCGCATCAGTACCTGACGGGTCGCCGTGTGGACCTGTCCCGGCGGCTGCTGCTCGGGGGCATGCGCGCACCGGACGTGGCGGCCGCGGCGGGGTTCTACGACCAGTCGCACTTCTCCCGGCACTTCAAGCGAGTGGTGGGCACGAGTCCGGGACACTACGCGCGCACGGGAGCCGGCGGCCTCTAGCGCCGCAGCAGTGAACCCCGGACGAAGGCCGCCTGCCCGGCGTGCTGCAGGTCGTCGGAGATGACGCTGACCAGTCGCACACCGAGGGTGACGGGCGGCGACCACGCGTCGTCCACGACCCGGTCCAGAGCATGACCGTCCAGATCCCGCACGAATCCCATGGTCCGCTCGTGCACGGCGTCGAAGTACGCCAGGAGCAGATCGCCCGACGTCACCCGCACCGAGGCGACCTGGGCACTGGTGTGGCCGTAGCCGGTCGATCCCCTTTCCAGGGGCAGATTGAAGCGGGGGCCCCAGTCCTGGAACCAGAGTTGTTCCGACCCCGCCGCGTCGGCGATGTGGTCGTCCTGCACCCGTGTGAGGTGCCAGACGAGCCATGCGATCGAGTTCGCGTCCTTGTCGAGCCTGGCGTTGAGGTCCTCGGGTGGAAGTCCCTCGACGACGGCGTGCACCGTTTCGTGGATGCGTTCGAACGCATCGGCGAGAAGCCCTGCACTGTTCATCCAGCCACCATGACCGGTCCGTGCGCGGCGGCCGGAGTGCGACACGCGGCCGGCCGGGGTGGCGGGCCGCACGTGCGGCGGACGGATCAGGCGTGCACCGTGTGGAGCCACTTCGTCAGGAACGCGTTGACCTCAGCGACGCGCTCCTGCTGGATCCAGTGTCCGGCCCCTTCGATGATGTGGGAGGAGACCAGGCCGGGGAGCGTGGTCGGGTAGGCGGCGATGGCGTCGGCCATCCAGGTCGTGGAGGAGTCGAGACCGCCGCCGATGAAGAGCGCGGGACTCGTGAGCCGGGCCCCCGCCCAGACCGACAGGTCCTCCCAGTCCCGGTCCACGTTGCGGTAGCGGTTGAGAGCGCCGGTGAGGCCGGTCCTGCCGAAGTCGGCGCTGTACACGTCCAGGTCCTCCTCGCTCAGCCAGGCGGGCAGGGCACCGCCGGTGAAGCGGTCGCGCATCGCCGCACCGGCGGGCACGAAGAAGGGGCTCGGGGCGCCGGGCGGCGGCATCGTGTCGCCGGACAGCGAGGTGTAGAAACCGGCGAGCCATCCTCGTACGTCGGGGGCGATCTCCGCCTCGACGCGGCCCGGTTCCTGGAAGTAGCCGACGTAGAACTCCTCGTCGCCGCCGATGCGTGCGAACCCGTCGGTGGGCCTGACCGGGTTCCAGGGCGCGTAGGGAACGCTGAGCATGGCCACCGAGGTGAACATGTCGGGGCGCAGCAGCGCACTGTGGGCCGCGATGGGCGAGCCCCAGTCGTGGCCGACCACCGTCGCCGTCTCCTCCCCGAGTGCGTGGACGACGCCGACGTTGTCGGCGACGTGGGCCGTCATCCGGTAGGCCTCCACCGGGTCGGGGACCGAGGAACGCCCGTAGCCGCGCACGTCGAGGGCGACCGCCCGGAAGCCCGCCGCGGCGACGGCCGGAAGCTGGTGGCGCCAGGAGTACGACGTCTCGGGGAAGCCGTGGATCATGAGCACGAGGGGGCCGCTTCCCTGTTCCAGGAGGTGGATGCGGCCGCCGGGCACGTCCACCAGGCGGTGGACCGCCCCGGGGACGGTGGTGGAGGGCTCGGCTGCGAAGGCGGGCTGCTGCATGGTTCTCCTCGTGGTCCAGGGCACGTCGGCCTCGCCATCATTCGACGGGCGGCGCGTCCCGGACAAGGCAACTTGCCGTTACGGCAAACCGGACCGGTCAGCAGTGCGGAGAGAGACGGCGGACACGGTGGTGCCCGGCCCGGATACCTCCCGGGCCGGGCACCACAGGTCTCAGCCCGCGGCCGGGTCCGGCACGAGACCGTCGGCGGCGAGACCCTTCAGGACGGCCTCGCCCAGGGCCTGTACGGCGGACATCGGGCGGACCATCACCGTGAACTCCTTGATCCGGCCGTCCTCGGCGAACTGGAGCAGGTCGATGCCGTGAACGGCCTTGCCGTTCACCGACGCCCTGAACATCAGGATCTCCGAGGGTTCCTCGGAGTCCTCGGCGCTGGTCAGCGCCTCGCCCTCGAAGTGCCCGATGTAGCGGAAGTCCTCGAAGGTGCGCAGGAGCACACCGAAGAGGCCGAGCACCATCGGTCGGCCCTCGAACGGGGTGAACTTCACCGGGCTGAAGAGGCGGACGTCCTCGGTGAACAGCTCCTCCAGGGCCGCCGGATCGTGCTTCTCGACGGCGGCCCTGAACCGTTCGGCGGTTTCGGCGCTCATGGTCATCACTCCCCGGCTCTGCCGGCCGACGGTACGGCCGTGCGTTCCGGTGAGTGTGCCGCAGGGCCTCCCGTCCGGCGCACGGGGGGTCAGGCGGGTGAGTCGGTGTAGGTGACGGTGACCTTCTCGAATCCGAGCGAGCCGAGCAGGCCCTGGAGCATGGACGTGGTGTTCTTCTCCGCCCGCTTCGTGAGGCCGCTCTCCTCGGCGGCCTCCCCGATGTGCTTGGCCGCGAGCTTGTTGACCGCCTGCTCGCTGCCCGGGTTGTCGGAGAAGAAGTCGCCCAGCCGGTCGAGGATGCCGCGCTGCTTGGATACGGCGTAGGAGCGGTCCGGATCCAGGGCGGGCTTGCCCAGGACCGCGTGGGGCAGCCGGAGTTCGGCCGTGGTGCGTTCCTCGTTGACCGTCACGCCGTTCTCACCGACCTTGCCGAGATCGACGGACGCTCCGACGGTGCCCGCGCCGACGTACAAGGTGCGCGTGCCGCGGATGGCGTCGGGCAGGTACTTGGCGTCCTTCTCCAGGTCGACGACCACCTGGAAGTTGCCGGATGCTGCCTCGTACGCGCTCATGTCCTGGATGGACTTGAGCACCGCGGGACCCGACCTGTCGTTGGTCTTCTCGCCGAAGAGGTCACCGAATCCCGGCAGCAGGCTGAGCTTGCTGCCCAGGAGCAGCAGGACCAGCGCCGCGGCGACCACCCCTGCGAACGGCAGGCACCCACGCGTCCGCGCGCGGCGCCGGGGCGAACTGCCCTGGCCGGGATCGCCTGTGCTGTCTGTCCTTACGTCAGTGGACGTCATTCCTTACATGTGACCCGGTCCGGCGTTTTCACTCCGCCGAACGGTCACGACTACGTCAATTCCTGTACGGGCACGGGCCTTCGGGATCGGCCGGCCCTCCGGCGCCCTGCCTCTTGAGGCGTGCGGCGGCCTCCTCGGGCACTTGGCACGTCATGTCGGTTGTCGGCGTATTCGAGCGTCAGCGCCTGTCGGCTTCGGCCCGTCCACGGGGCCTCGGTGACCAGGTTCTTCGTACGCCTCCCGATGGCGTGCGCTGCACCTCCTCGCGACTCGGCGACATGGGGGTGTGCGGGGTCGAGCACAGGCCTTGAACCAGTGGGAGCGCTCCCAGCATGAGGACGGGGAAGAGGGGAGTCAAGAGACGTGAGGAGCCGAGTTACTCGACGGCAATGGATCGGAACTGGCATGTTGACCGACACGACTTGACGCTCTACCGTCAAGCCACACCAGTGGGAGCGGTTCCACGGACGTTCGTGCCGTAAGGGCGCGGTCGTTCCGCCAAGAGTCGTTCACCGACACCCACGGCACCTCCCGCACCTGTTCGAACCGCGTTTCGCAGCAGCGCCCGGCACGCCGGCACGGCCGGCAACAGCGTCGCACCCATGGCCGCCACTTCCGGGCGTCGTCCCCGCACACACGGTGGAGTACGGCACCGCGAGTCCGTGGGACGGCAGGTTTCGACAGCACTTCGCGTACCACCGATCCGGCGAGTCCGCCCGTTGTACGCCGACGGACCGCCGCCGCATCGGCGGCTGTCTCAGCACAGAAGCACCTGGCCGGCCCGCTTCCCCCCGCACGAGGAGAACCGACTGGTAACGCCCCCCACAGATCTGCGCGCACGACGAAACCCAGCATCGCCATCCGGTCATCCACACGGCCGAAGCCCGTCCGAGCACGGCCGCCGGGCACCTGCGCTCGCCCCGGTCGACGCCGAAGCCATCTCCGCACGCGCCGAGTTCGACCGGACGGACCGGCACCGGAGCGCCGCCCACGAGTTCACGGCGGCTCGACGGCCACAACGCATCACCGCGCCACGCGACCACCGGACGGCACCGGAGCACCTGGGACGCTCCGCACCGTCCCCGATCAGCGACTACGACGGTAACCCCACCCCGTACGGAATCGGGCTGCGCGGACGTTCGCGCGCCCTCGACAGCTGAGGAAACGGAACTCGTATGAGCCGCACGAGCCGCACCAACCTGCGCCGGTCCAGAATGGCGCTCACAGCGGCGGGAACCCTCGTCGCCGCAGCCGCAGGCTCCGCCGTCGCGGCGGCCCCCTTCGGATACGCGGCCGCCGCCGCGGCCGGCTGCACGGTCGACTACAAGATCCAGAACCAGTGGAACGGCGGCCTCACCGCTGCGGTCAGTGTGACCAACAACGGTGCAGCGGTTACCAGTTGGCAACTGGAGTGGTCGTTCGCCGGCAGCGAGAGTGTCAGCCAGGGCTGGAACGCCACGATCACGCAGACCGGCGCCGCCGTCACCGCGAAGAGCCTCTCCTACAACGGCACGCTCGCCACCGGCGGCTCCGCCTCCTTCGGCTTCAACGCGACGGGCAAGGGCAACAGCACCGTGCCGACGGCCTTCAAGCTGAACGGCGTGACCTGCAACGGCGGGACGACGGACCCGACCGATCCGACCGACCCCACGGACCCGCCCACCGACCCGCCCGCGGGCAGCCGCGTCAACAATCCGTACGAGGGTGCCAAGGTCTACGTGAACCCGGAGTGGTCGGCGAAGGCGGCCGCCGAACCCGGGGGCAGCCGGGTGGCCGGCCAGCCGACCGGCGTCTGGCTCGACCGCACCGCCGCCATCGAGGGCGCCAACGGTGGAATGGGCCTGCGCGACCACCTCGACGCGGCCCTGGCCCAGAAGGGTTCCGGGGAGCTCGTCGTCCAGCTCGTCATCTACAACCTGCCCGGACGGGACTGCGCGGCACTCGCGTCCAACGGCGAACTCGGCCCCACGGAGATCGGCCGCTACAAGAGCGAGTACATCGACCCCATCGCGGCGATCCTGGCCGACTCGAAGTACGCCGGCCTGCGCATCGTCACCACGGTGGAGATCGACTCGCTGCCCAACCTGGTCACCAACACCGGCAGCCGCCCGACCGCCACCCCGGCCTGTGACGTCATGAAGGCCAACGGCAACTACGAGAAGGGCGTCGGCTACGCGCTGAACAAGCTGGGCGACGCGCCCAACGTCTACAACTACATCGACGCGGGGCACCACGGCTGGATCGGCTGGGACGACAACTTCGGCCCGTCGGCCGACACCTTCAAGATCGCGGCCACGTCGGAGGGCGCGACCGTCAACGACGTGCACGGATTCATCGTCAACACCGCCAACTACGGAGCCACCAGGGAAACCAACTTCTCCATCGACGACTCGGTCAACGGCACGTCCGTGCGCCAGTCGAAGTGGATCGACTGGAACCGCTACACGGACGAGCAGTCCTTCGCGCAGGCATTCCGCACCAAGCTCGTCTCCGTCGGCTTCGACTCCGGCATCGGCATGCTGATCGACACCTCGCGCAACGGCTGGGGCGGCGCGAACCGGCCGACCGGGCCGGGTGCCGGCACCAGCGTCGACACCTACGTGAACGGCGGCCGGTACGACCGCCGCATCCACCTCGGGAACTGGTGCAACCAGGCCGGAGCCGGCCTCGGCGAGCGGCCGAAGGCGGCCCCGGCAGCGGGGATCGACGCGTACGTCTGGATGAAGCCCCCGGGGGAGTCGGACGGGTCGAGCAAGGAGATCCCGAACGACGAGGGCAAGGGCTTCGACCGAATGTGCGACCCGACCTACACGGGCAACGCCCGCAACGGGAACAACCTGTCAGGGGCCCTGCCCGACGCGCCGGTCTCCGGCAAGTGGTTCTCGGCCCAGTTCCAGGAGCTCATGAAGAACGCCTACCCGGCGCTCTAGGCTCTGCTGTCCGGATCAGGCCCGGCCGGCCTGATCCGGACAGGATTCTCTACGCCCCACGTCCGCGAGGTCCGGGCGCTCCCCCGCCCGGGTTCTCCCGACGACCGCGCCATCTGTCGAACAGAGCGCGTCCGCGGGCCGTCGGCGCGGGCGCGCTCCGGCGTGCGGCCGACCCGGCCCCGGACTTAGCCACACCACCACCAGACTTCGCCGCACCACCGGACTTGGCCGCGCCACTCGACTTCTTCCGCGTGCCCGCCGGCCCGGTCTTGCCTCCGGTCCCGCTCCCAGCACTCCGGAGCCTGCCCATGAGCCCGGGCTTCGGCGCCCCACCGGCATCGCCGTCCCGTTTGCCGGACCGCACCGCCTTCGCCGGTGTGCGGGGCTCTGTCCTCCCCTCGTCCACCGCAACCGGTTCGTCGGCCAGCGCGTGGTAGCGGTGGCTGATGCGCCGGCCCACCACCAGGTAGCCGAGCAGCGCGCCCGTCGTATTGAGGATGACGTCGTCGATGTCGAAGGCCCGTCCGGCGACCAGGGCGCCCTGCGTGAGTTCCACGACCGCCATGACCAGCACGGTCAGCAGGGTCATCCGCAGCATCCGCAGGCGCCGGGGCACCAGGATCGGCAGGAGCACGCCGAAGGGGGTGCCGAGCAGGATGTTCCCGCCGGCCTGCTTGCACGCCCCGAGGAAGGTGTAGTCCTCGGCGTACTGCCGGATGGAGCGCCCCGGCTTCATGTTGGACGTCACGATGTCCTCGGAGGCCGGTGACGGTGTCAGTGTCACCTTGGCCAGGACGACGGAGAACGCCACCAGTGCCAGGAATGCGGCAGCCAGTACTGCTGCGCGCAGCAGAAGGCGTCCCACGCTTCTGCGTCGTGTACTACGATCCGCCTCTGCTGTCATGGCGGAACTGATGCCCCCAACCCTGTTCCGCACACCCACGGTTCGGATGCGACCATGAGCGCATGAGCGCACAGGACAAGGACGAGCGGATCGCGGAGGCCGTGAGGCTGCGTGAGCAGGGCCATCCGGAGCAGGCGAGGGAAATCCTCCTCGCCCTCACGGCCGAATTCCCGGACTGCGCGGGCATCGCCTATCAGACCGCCTGGGTCCACGATGTGCTCGGTCTCGAAGCGGAGGCGGTTCCTTACTACGAGCGCTGTCTGCAGGGTGACGGCCTCGGTGAGGACGACCGCCGGGGCGCCCTGGTCGGGCTCGGCAGCACTTATCGCGTGCTGGGCCGGTTCGGACAGGCCGTCGAGACGTTGCGGCGCGGGGTGGACGAGTTCCCGGACGACGGAGCGCTGCGGACCTTCCTGGCCATGGCACTGTTCAACACGGGCGAGCACCACGAGGCCATGCAGATCCTGCTGCGCCTGGTCGCGTCGACGAGCGACAGCGACCGCGTGCGGCGCTACCGGCCCGCCATCGAGTACTACGCCGCGGACCTCACGCACACGATGTGACGCACCCCGCGCCACATGGGCCGGAGCACGTGGAAGCCCCGGCCGGATCGGGGGAATCCAGCCGGGGCGGCTTGTGAGTGTTCGCGGGACGGTCGCCGGTCGAGCCGGGTTCCGTCACTCACGCCCACGTATAGATGAACGATAAACCACCAGTGCGCGTTCCCGTGAATCCGCATGTCCTCATGTGATCCACACCACGGTCGACGCAGGCCGGAGACCCGCGCCGACCGAGGGGAAGCGGGGTCCCGCCGTCGGTCAGCGGTGCTCGCGGAACAGGACGTGGCGCCCGGCCGACGGGTCGAACTTGCGCAGCTCCAGCCGGTCCGGGTCGTTGCGCCGGTTCTTGCGGGTGACATAGGTGTGGCCGGTTCCGGCCGTCGAACGGAGCTGGACGACGGGCCTGGTCTCACTGCGTGCCATGGGACCTCCAGACGGGGGTGCCGACCCCAGTCCCGCATGGGAATGGGTGTCGTTTTCCTTACGGACCTCTCAACGCGACGGGAGGCGTCTCCATTCCCGCCACCCGCGCCCCCGCCCAGCCTCCGGAGCCGCTCTGCGAACGAATGCTCGACACACACGCGCACGCCCCTTGGAACACACCGTCGAACCGGATTGCGGTCGGCACCCCCCGAGGCTTGATCCACACCGTCGCACAACACCGCATCGCCCCTGTTCGGGCACCGGTGAGCTGCGTGGGGGTCGCATGCGCGGGCGCACGCCGGGTTGATCGCGCCGCTCGACTTGCGTCAACTACCCGCCAGGAGCAAAGGTGTTCGGCGGACCTCAGCCTCACCCCGCCGATGGCATATGCCAGAAGCAACAACCCATCGAGTGTTGCCAAACCCCTTACGGGCTCCCCCGCCCTGTGCAACAGTCGTGTTCGGTCCACCCCCACGAACCGGCCGCACCGCCTGTATCGGAGTACCAGATGCCGTCCCATCTGTTCGCGGACCGCCCCGCCCCACAGCCGCCCGAGCGGGATGCCGTCGACGCCCTCATCAACCGGGCCCTGCTGTTGCGCGGAGACGTGGACGCCGTGCGCCGGGACACCTCCGTGGTCGACGACGACGATCCGCGTTCGCGCTGGCAGAGGGCGCTCTGCGAACTCGCGGTCCACCAGCTCGACGATCTGGGCGAGCACCTGGGGCAGCTGCGCGACGGAATCCCCCGTCCGACGGACGCCGAGACCGCGGAGGACTCGTACCGGGGATCCACGGCCGGTCCCCTCGCGGGCTCGCTGCTGAGCCGGGTGGGCAGCGCCGAGTGGAACCTGCTGACGGACGAGGTCAGCTGGTCCGACGAGCTGTACACGATCTTCGGCAGGGATCCCGGCAAGGGCGCTCTGTCTCTGGACGAACTTCCCTCCGTGCTCCTCGCGGAGGACCAGCCCCTGCTCACGTCCATGGTCACGGCCTGCCTCGTGGACGGCAGACCGATGGACGGCGAATTCCGCATCCTGCTGCCCGACGGCGGCATGCGCACCCTGCACATGATGGGCGAGCCCGTCCTCGACACCGACGGCTGTACCGCTTCCATGTGGGCGGTCCTGCGCGACGTCAGCCGGCTGCGCCGCAGCCGGCACACCGTGGACAGGACGCAGGAGACGCTGCAGCGCCGCGAACAGCGCGCTCGGGCCGAACACCGGATGGCAGTGGAACTCCAGGAGGCCGTACTGCCTCCCTGGCGCGGCTCCCTGCCGATATCCGGCCGGGGGGCGGGAGGGCTGGACCTCGCCGCGCGCTACCTCCCGTCCGGCGCGAGCGACCTCATCGGCGGCGACTGGTACGACGCCCTGCCTCTCCCCGACGGCAAGACCCTCCTCAGCGTCGGCGACCTGACCGGCCACGGCATCCCTGCCACCTCCTCGATGGCGATGCTGCTCGGTGCGCTGCGCGGCATGGCCGTCGCCGGCGTCGACCCCGGCACGTTGATGGGGCATCTGAACCAGCTGATCGACTGTTCGGCGCAGCCCGCCCTGGGCAGCGCCGTGTGCTGTCGCTTCGATCCGGTGACCGGCACGCTCTCCTGGGCGCAGGCGGGGCACCCCGCGCCGCTGCTGTTCCGCAACGGAGTGGGGCGACCTCTGCCCGCGCCGGACGGGGTGCTGCTCGGTGCTGCGAGCGGGGTCACCTACGAGCAGGACCAGGTGGCCCTGCTGCCGGGCGACGTGCTCGTCCTGCACACCGACGGACTGACACGGCACGATGACCGGAGTGCGGGTCCGGACACCCTGGTGGGCCTGGCACCACGCCTCGCCCACGCGCGCACGGCACAGGAGTGCGTGCGGATCGTCGTCGAAGCACTCGCATCGGATGAACGGCTCGACGACGCATGCGTGTTGGTCGCCCGTGTGACGGAGTGAGGACAGACCTCGCTCATGGTGTGCCCACGAGGGATCTCCGGAGCCGCGGACCTGCGCCGTCCCGGGCGTTGACGCCCTTCGCCAACCGGCGGCCGCGGTGTGTCAGATCTGCGACCCTCTCGTCTTCTTCTTGACCGGACTCGGCGGCAGAGCGCGCTCGATCTCCTCGCGCAGGTCCTCGATCTTGGCGTAACCCGCGAACTGCCCGGTGAGCCGGTACATTTCCCGCAGCCGGTCCCAGGTGCGGTGCGAGGAGGTCTCCCCCATCGACACCAGGGCCAGGCGTGCGTAGCGGTCGGCCTGCTCCGGATCGTCGCCGATGAAGCACGCCGACGCGAGCGAGATGTAGTCGAAGATCTTGGAGCGCTGGCGACCGTTTATCCGGAGCTCCAGCGCCTGCTTGGCGTGGCGCTGGGCCGTGCCGGCCGCACGCGGATCGTGCTCGGCCAGCGTCCGGAAGGCCAGGGCCTGCATCCCGTGCATGTCCGCCTCGTCGAACAGCTGCATCCAACTGGGCGCCGGCACATCGCGCTTGTCGGACACGAAGAGCTCCTCGGCCTCGCCGAGGGTGCGCCGCATGGCCTGTCCATGGCCCATCGACGCCTGCGCCCAGGCCTCGATGGTGTGCAGCATGGCCCGGGTACGCGGCAGAGTCTCCTCCCCGGACCCCGACTTGGCCAGCTTCATGAGGTCGAGGGCGTCGTCGGGCCGTCCCAGGTGAACCATCTGGCGGGCCGCGCGCGACAGCGCTTCCCCGGCGCGCGGACGGTCGCCGCCCTCGCGCGCCGCGTGGGCGGCGATGATGAAGTACTTCTGGGCGGTGGGCTCCAGACCGACGTCGTGGGACATCCAGCCGGCGAGCACCGCGAGGTTGGCGGCGACGCCCCACAGGCGGCGCTGCAGATGGTCGGGGTGACGGTAGGCGAGCATGCCGCCCACCTCGTTGAGCTGGCCCACCACGGCCTTGCGCTGCAGTCCGCCGCCCCGGGAGGCGTCCCAGGCCCGGAACACCTCGACCGAGCGCTCGAGGGCCTCGATCTCCTCGGACCCGATGGGGGCGGCCTCGTACCGGTCGAAGCCGGCGTTGTCCGCGTGGAGGGTGTCGCCGGGGCGGGTCCGGGCCGCCGGGGCGGGCTCGGAGTGCAGCCAGTCGTGCATGGCGCCGGTGAGTGCTGAGCCAGCGGCGAGCGCGGCGCCCGCGCCCACCAAGCCGCGTCGGTTGAGCATGAGGTCCATTCCCGTGAATTCGGTGAGGACCGCTGCCGTCCGTTCGGGCGCCCACGGCAATCCGTCGGGATTGTTCTCCGTCCCGGCTTTCTGCCGCTTTCCCACACGCCCGCGCCGGCCGAACCCGAGGTCCTCGATGGTCACGACACGGCCGAGCCGCTCGGTGAACAGGGCTGCCAGCACTTCGGGCACGGGATCGCGGGGGGACTCCCCCATGTCGATCCAGCGCCGCACCCGCGAGGTGTCGGTGGCCAGTTGGAGGTGGCCCATGGCCGCCGCCTGCCTGTTCACCATTCTCGCGAGTTCGCCCTTGGACCAGCCGGCCAGGCCGAACAGGTCAGATAGGCGGGTGTTGGGTTCTCCGGTCACGTCAAGCCCCCAGGTTCTCGGCTGACTTGACCCTAGCCCCCCGGCGGATGCCGGGTGAATATTCGCCAGGCTTCGCCAGGGGTCGCCAGATGTTGTGCCACCCACGCCGCGGTGTCAGGTAGGAAAGCGCCACCCCGCCCGGCAGCCCTAGGTACTCCCCAGGGTGCCGAACGGCCGCCGGCCGGGGCGGCGCACGTGACTTGTCGGCGCACGAAGGGATCTGTCTAGCCCATGTACACAGCATCGTCCTCCGTGACCGCCCCGCCCCGGCCGCTCCGTCCCGCGGGAGCGGGCGGCGGCCCGTATCTCGACCCCCGCGCCGCGTCACCGGCGTCCGCCGCGGGTCGGACCCGGCGGGCGGCGGGACCGGGCACCCAGGCGCTCAGCGGACGGCTCGACCTGTCGGGCCCCCAGGGCGCGCAGTTGAGAATGGCCATCGCCTCGGTGCACCGCATCTGCCCGGAGTTCAACCCGGTGCAGGTGCTGCGCCGCAGCGGACGCTCGGTCCTCATCGTGGGCACCACCGGCCGCGCGACGGCGGTGGCGAAGTGTTTACTGGACCACTCCCCCGCATGGACGGAGAGGTTCCGGCACGAAATAGCGGCATACCGCGCGTTCGTCAGGCACCGCCCGCCGGTCCGGGCCCCGCGGCTCGTCGCCGCCGACCCGGAGAGCTGCACCCTGGTGATCGAGCGGATGCCCGGCCGCGTCGCGGCGCTGACGAGACACCCTGCGGAGGCGCCGCCCCGTGCGGACTTCCGGGCCGTCCTGGGGGCGATCAGCCGGGTCAACGCGTGGAGGCCGCCGGCGGGCCTGTTCGACGCCCCGCTCGACTACGCTTCGCGCATCGCCCGCTATCACGAGCTGGGCCTCTTCACGGACCGCGACCTGGGCGACCTGCAGAAGCTGCTGCACGGCCTGGCGCACGCGGGCGGGCGTCAGGGAATGGGCCAGTTCTGCCACGGCGACGCACTGCTCTCCAACATCCTGCTCCCCCCCACGGGCCCGGTGCTCGTCGACTGGGAGCACGCCGGCTGGTATCTCCCGGGGTACGACCTCGCGACGCTCTGGGCCGTGCTCGGTGACGCCCCGGCGTCCCGGCGGCAGATCAGCCAGCTGGCGCAGGCATCCGGCGCCGCGGCCCGCGACGCCTTCCTGATCAACCTCATGATCGTGCTGACCCGCGAGATCCGCACCTATGAGACGGCCGTGCAGCGGGCCATGCGCGAGGGCGCACCGGCCGGGGGCGGCCAGGCACGGCAGGGCGCGCTGTCCTCCGGCGAGGAGCAGCGGCTCCTGCTGCGCAGGTTGCACGACGACTGTGCGATGGCCCGGCGGGCCGTGCGCGCCGCGGTGGGGACCCGCTGACCACGCCGGCGCGACCGGCCTGACGAACGGGGGAACGCGCTGCGGGACCGGTGCCGACACACAGGTCCCGCAGCGCGCCGCGTGCCCTCAGCCGCCGCTCACGAGCGCGCTCGCACCACATCGACGTCGGACGCCCTGACGAAGCCGATCCGATGGCCGATCTGCACCGTCACGTACTTCTGGTCCCCGGCGAAGTACGTGTGGTCGTACGGCTTCGACGCGTCGATCGTCGGGGCGTAGTAGTAGCCGGTGGGCGCCTGACCGCCACCGGGGAACGCCTGCCCCTCCTTGATGGTGTAGACGAGCGGGGTGCCGACGGTCGGCTTCACGAAGTCCGCGGGGTACTCCCCCTTCTCCGGGTACGCGACCCCGTACACCGGCACTTCCGCCTTGCCCGCCTTCGGCCGCACGACCGTGCCCGAGGTGGGGACGGTGACGCGGGCGCCGTCGGGGGTGCTGAACCACGCCTTCTGGCCGTACCACCAGATCGCCGTCCAGCCGGGGGCCCGGTCCGCGACGACGGCCTGCTGGGTGGCGCTGATCTTGCTGCCCCAGTCCGCGGCGCAGTTCGTCCCCGGCGAACCGTCCGGGTGCAGTCCGGGGTCGGAGAAGAGCGGTGAGTCCGCCGACGGCTGCGTGTGCAGGGGCACCGCGCTGCTTCCCTGGCGGGGCAGGTCCACGCCCTTCTCGCAGTCGCGGAACTCCTGCTGGTTCTTGGTGAAGTCCGCGCTGACGGTGACGAGTTCACCGGTCCTGGGCGCACTCGGCACGCTGGGCCTGCCGAGGAGGGCCATGAAGCGGTTCCAGTCCCAGTAGGGGCCCGGATCCCAGTGCATGTTCTTCGTTCCCGCGGCGCTGGTGGGAGGGACGCCGTCGTGTCCGATGATGTGCTGCCGGTCGAGCGGGATGTCGTACTTGGCCGCCAGGTGACGTACCAGACGTGCGGTCGAGCGGTACATCTCGGGGGTGTACCACTTGGCGCCCTCGGCCGCGACGCCCTCCTGTTCGATGCCGATGGAGTGCGTGTTGAGATACCAGTTGCCGGCTTGCCAGGCGACGTCCTTGTTCTTCACCATCTGGGTGACATGACCGTCGGACGAGCGCACGACGTAGTGCGCCGAGGTCTGGTTGAGCGGGTTCTGGAAGATCTTCAGCGTGGTGTCGAAGTCCTCCTCCGTGTCGTGCAGGACGATGAACTTGACCTGGTTGCTGTCCGGACGGTCCGCCGTGTCGTAGTTGCCGTACGTGTCCTTGTCGGCGGGGTCACCGGTCTGCTGGTAGGCGGCGGGGACCCAGTCGCAGGACAGGCTGCGGGGACATTCCGGCCGGACGGTGTCCGCGCCTGCCGCCGCCGGTGAGAGGAGCGCCACGCTCAGCGCTCCCGCCGTGGTCAGTGCGAGCGCGAGTCTGGACCTCTGCTTCGACGTCATGACAACCCTTCTTGGGCCGGGCGGTCGGGGAACACCTCGGGAGCGCTCTCCGCGTTCGTTCGTCGGCGCACACTCTGTTGCGCAAGGGGTTGGTGAGTCAAGAGTGCAGTGCGCAACGACACCTGAGCTTGTGTGACTATTTCCCGCCGTGCGTGCCCCGGATGGCCCAGGGGTAGTGCTGCCGCCGACAGGACAGGTCCGCGTGACTCACGCGGAGTTCACTGAGAGGCCGGACGCACACATGGCACAGCCCTTCACACTGCCGGACTTCTACGTACCGTATCCGGCCCGTCTCAATCCGCATCTGGAGGCGGCCCGAGACCACACCCGGGAGTGGGCGCGCGGCATGGGGATGCTGGAGGGCTCGGGAATCTGGGAGGAGAAGGACCTCGAATCCCATGACTACGCGCTGCTCTGCGCGTACACCCACCCCGACTGCTCGGCAGAGGCGCTGTCCCTCGTCACCGACTGGTACGTGTGGGTCTTCTTCTTCGACGACCACTTCCTGGAGCTGTTCAAGCGCACGCCGGACCGGGAGGGCGGCAAGCGGTACCTGGACCGGCTTCCCGACTTCATGCCGATGCGTCGCGGCGCCGCGACGCCCGAGCCGGTGAACCCCGTCGAGGCGGGGCTCGCGGACCTGTGGGCCCGGACCGTGCCGAGCATGTCCGACGCGTGGCGGGCCCGGTTCGCCGAGGCGACGGAGAACCTCCTGAACGAGTCCCTCTGGGAGCTCGCGAACATCAACGAGGGCCGTATCGCCAACCCCGTCGAGTACATCGAGATGCGCCGCAAGGTGGGCGGGGCGCCGTGGTCCGCGGGGCTCGTGGAGTACGCCGCGAACGCGGAGATCCCCCCACCGGTGGCCGGCTCACGCGCGTTGCGGGTCCTGAGCGACGCGTTCTCCGACGCCGTGCATCTGCGCAACGACCTCTTCTCGTACCAGCGCGAGGTCGAGGACGAGGGCGAGAACAGCAACGGCGTACTCGTCCTGGAGCGGTTCCTGGACTGCTCGACACAGGAGGCGGCCGAGGCGGTCAACGATCTGCTGACCTCGCGCCTTCAGCAGTTCGAGAACACCGCCCTGACCGAACTCGGGCCCCTGTGCGCGGAGAAGGGGCTGACCCCGGACGAGACGGTGGCGGTCCTGTCCTATGTCAAGGGGCTCCAGGACTGGCAGTCCGGCGGCCATGAGTGGCACATGCGCTCCAGCAGGTACATGAACGGCGACGCGGCACGGAGCACCCCCGGATTCGGCATGGCCGCGGCCTCGATCCGGCTGACCCCCCGCGCGGAGTCCCTGCGCCGGCGCAGCCACACACACGTCCCCTACCAGCGCGTCGGCCCTTCCCTGCTGCCGGACTTCGACATGCCGTTCAGCACGACCCTCAGCCCGCACCTGGACGGCGCGCGCGTCAGGATCGTCGAGTGGTCGCACCGGATGGGACTGCTGGAGGCGCAGCCGGGCGTACCGGATTCCCACATCTGGGACGAGGAGCGGCTCGTCGCGACCGATCTGCCTCTGTGCGCGGCCGGGCTGCACCCCGATGCGACCCCCGACGAGCTCGACCTGTCGTCGGGATGGCTGACCTGGGGGACGTACGGGGACGACTGGTTCCCGGTGGTGTACGGGCGGAGGCGTGATGTGGCGGGGGCGAAGCTCGCCAACGAGCGGCTGTCTCGGTTCATGCCGCTGGACGGCGCGTCGCTGCCCGAACCGGTCAACGCACTGGAGCGGGGACTCGCGGACCTCTGGCGGAGGACGGCGGGCCCGATGGACGAGAGCGGCCGCCGCACCTTCCGTGACGCCGTGGAGAAGATGACGGCGAGCTGGCTCTGGGAGCTGGCGAACCAGGCGCAGAACCGGATTCCCGACCCGGTGGACTACATGGAGATGCGCCGGGCGACGTTCGGTTCGGACCTCACGATGAGCCTGTGCAGGCTGGGCCACGGAAGAAGGGTTCCGGACGCCGTCTACCGCAGCGGCCCGATGCGTTCCCTGGAGAACGCGGCCGCCGACTACGCGTGCCTGGTGAACGACGTCTTCTCGTACCAGAAGGAGATCGAGTACGAGGGCGAGGTGCACAACGGCGTCCTGGTCGTGCAGAACTTCTTCGGAGTGGACTACCCGACCGGCGTCGCGATCGTGGACGACCTGATGAAGTCGCGGATGCGCCAGTTCCAGCACGTCGCGGAGCGCGAACTCCCCGTGCTGTACGACGATTTCGGCCTCGACGCCGAGACCAGGGAGATCCTGGACGGTTATGTCGCCGAGCTGCGGAACTGGATGGCGGGCATCCTCGTCTGGCACCGCGACTGCCGGCGCTACCGCGAGGAGGACCTGCGACGGGGCACCGGGACCCCGTGGCGCCTCGGCGGCCCCACGGGGATCGGGACGTCGGCGGCGCGGGTGACCCGGGTGCTCACTGCGCAGGGACGTTTCAGCCCTGCTGGAACAGCTCTGCCGGAAGTGGCTTCAGCAGGGCGTACAGGTCATCCGTGATCGGACGGTCCCAACTGGCGATGGTGACGAGCACGCCGTCGCTCCGGTCGAACTGGACGCAGGAGATCCGGCTCTCGGAGAGCTTGATGCGGCGCACGATCAGCAGGCTGTCGCCCTGCATCACGGGCATGTCCTCGGTGCCGGTCACTTCGACCGGCTCGTCGTTCTCGAGCGCGAGGAGGAGCTGCGCGACCTCGAAGGGAACCTGGCCCTCCTCGGTCTCGCGGGCCGGCGACCCTTCCGGCAGGTTGCCGATGATCATCGCGGGCCCGCGTCCGCCGAACAGGTCGTAGCGCAGGAACACGCCCTGACAGCTCCCGTCGGGGGCGGGCAGGAGACCGGCGCCGAGGTTGCCGGGCCAGTCGCCCGGGTCCATGGCCAGGACGTCGAAGTCCGGGCCCGCGGGAGTGGCGGCGCTGCGGCGGCGGAGGAAGGACATGGGGCCATGTTACGTGTCCGGGCTCACGTTGCGGAGCCGGGCACCGCTACCCGGACTCCGCCGCCAGGGCTTCGAGCACCCGGACCGCCTCGGCCGCCCGTCCGTACGGCACGAACAGGTGGTCGTGGTGGAATCCGGCGATCACGTTGCAGCTGATCCCCGCATCGGTGAGGGCCAGTGCGACCGCAGCCGTGAGCCCGACCGCGTCCAGCGCGGAGTGCACACGCAGGGTGATGCGGCCGGCGACGAAGTGGTGATCGAGACCGGCCGCGTCGGCCTCCGCCTCGGGAAGGACCAGCGTCAGCCCTTCCCGTTCGGAGACGGTGGCGACGGGAGTGACACCGGCGGGGACCTCGCCGTCCGCCACGGTGGTGAAGACATAGCGGCCGCTGTGCAGCTCAGGCCGCATGCTCCGCAGAAGCGTCCGAAGGTCTCGCTCACCTGTCATGGGGCCACGCTACGCGCCCGGGTCCTGCCCGCACGCCCCGAAGGGCGCGGGGGCTCCGCGCCTGCCGTCCGGGTGTCACCGCCGGCCCGGGGGTCGCGGCGCCGAACGCGACGCGCCCGTGATCACGTTCCCCCGCTCGTCCAGGAGGTGCCCGCGGCGGAGCCCCACCGCCCCGTGAATGCGGTGCGTGACGGGCCGCCTGGGCCGAGTAAGCCATTCAGGCACGCCTTGTATCCATACGGTCACCTTGCGTGGCAACGGCGGTTGATCGCCCATAGCTTCGGCTCATGAGAACAAGACACATGAACAGCCTGGCAGCCGTCACCGTCGTCACCGCCTCCGTGCTCGGCCTCGCGGCCGTGCCCACCGCAGCGGCCGGACACCGGGATCTGGTGGTGCACCCGGGCGAATCCATCCAGGGCGCGGTGAACGCGGCGGAGCCGGGCGACACGATCGTCCTCCTGCCCGGCACCTACCGCGAGAGCGTCCTGATCACCACGCCGGGCCTGACCCTGCGCGGGGCCGGCGAGCGCACGGTGATCAAGCCGCCCGCCACCAAGCCGGCGAAGACCTCCAAGCCCGCGAAGGCCAAGAAGCCCGCCAAGACCACCAAGGGCGCCGAGGCCGCGAGGGGCCCGCGGGCCGCCAACGCGTGTGCGGCCGGCGGGAACGGCATCTGTGTCATCGGCACCAAGGGCCACACCGTCGACGATGTCAGGATCCGTGCGCTGACCGTCTCCGGCTTCAGCAAGAGCGGCGTCTGGGCGTCCTGGACGGACGGGCTCTCCGTCCGCAGGGTGACCGCCTCGAAGAACGGCACCTGGGGCATCGCGCAGGAGCGCTCGACCCGGGGCGACTTCCGGCGCAACACGGCCACCGCGAACGGTGACGCGGGGATCTTCGTCGCCAACTCGGTCAGCGAGGAGGGCGGCGCGACCGACACCGGCGGGACGCTCGTCGTGGACAACTCGGTGACCGGCAACCGCATCGGTGTCACGGCCCGCCGGGTCAGGAACATGGTGATCGACGGCAACACGATGACCGGCAACTGCAGCGGGGTGTTCGTCGTCGGCGACGAGTCGAAGCCCGCCGCCGGCGCCATCACGATCAGCGGCAACCGGATCCTGAAGAACAACAAGTTCTGCGCCGCGACCCCGCGGCTCTCGGCGATCCAGGGGTCGGGCATCGTTCTCACCGGCAGTGAGCGCACGATCGTTCGTTCCAACGTCATCCGGGACAACGTCGGCTCGACCCCCCTCTCCGGCGGCATCCTGCTCTTCAAGAGCTTCGTCGGCGCGCTGAACACCGACAACGAGATCAGCCGCAACCTCGTGCGCGGCAACAAGCCGGCCGACCTCGCCAACCGCGACACCGCGGGCAAGGGCAACACCTTCGTCAGCAACACGTGCGGGACGTCCGTCCCGGCCGGGATGTGTGCCGAATGACAGCCGATCACCGCACCAGGAGGAACGAGACGGTATGACCACCGTGAGCCCCACCCCCGAGACCCCCGTCGCCTCGCCCCCCGCGGGGCACGCGGCGTCCTCCACCGCCCAGACACCGCCGCCGTCCATGCGCCTGCGTGAGCTCGCCTTCGGAGCGGCCTGCGCCGCGGCCGTGCGCGCGGCGGCCAGGCTGGGCATCGCCGACGCACTGGGCGAGACGCCCTCGTCGGCCGCGGAGCTGGCCCTCGTCGTGGACGCCGAACCCGTACCGCTGCAGAGGCTGCTGCGTGCGCTGTGCTGCTACGGGATCTTCGCGGAGACCGAGGACGGGAAGTTCGTCCACACCGAGATGTCCCGGCTGCTGCGGGAGGACGACCCCAACAGCCTGCGCTACATCTCCCTGTGGTGCACGGAGCCCTGGACCTGGGAGGTCTGGCCGCGGCTCGAGGACGCCGTGCGCACCGGCACGAGCGTCTTCCCCGAGACGTTCGGCAAGGGCTTCTTCGACTACCTCCACCAGGACGCCGGCGAGTCCGCCCAGGTGTTCAACAAGGCGATGACCACGTCCAGCGTGCAGTCCGCGCGGGATGTCGCCGAGCTCCTCGACCTCACCGGCGTCTCCTCCGTGGCCGACATCGGCGGCGGCCAGGGCCATGTGCTCGCGAGCCTGCTGGAGAAGCACCCCTCGGTCCACGGCACGCTCATGGACCTGCCGGGCGTCGTGGCACGCGCGGACGCCAGGCTCCGGGACGGCGGCCCGCTCGCGGACCGCGTCCGGATCGTGCCCGGCGACTGCCGCGAGGACATCCCGTTCGAGGTGGATCTCTACATCATCAAGAACATTCTCGAATGGGACGACGAGAGCACCCGCAGGACCCTCGCCAACGTGGTCGCCGCCGCCCGTCCCGGCGCGCGCGTGGTGATCATCGAGAACCTCGTCGACGACACCCCGTCCATGAGGTTCACCACGGCCATGGACCTCCTGCTGCTGCTCAACGTCGGCGGCGCCAAGCACACCCGGGAGAGCCTGGTCACGCGGATGTCCGCGGCCGGTCTGCGGGTGGGCGAGATCCACCCGGTCAACGCCTACCTGCACGCCTTCGAGTGCGTCGTGCCGTAACGCGGAGCACCGGGCAGGCACGAAGAGATCGCCCCGGGTCCGGCACCATGGTGCCGGACCCGGGGCGATCGTCCGTGCGTCAGGCCGAGCCGTCCCGCTGCCACGTGTAGAACTGCTGCGCCATCGCGTCCTTCGGACCACGCCAGGTCTGCGGGTCGTAGGGGCTCACGAAGGCGGTCAGCCGGTCGCTGATGGCCTTGAACTCGGGGTGCTCCATCACCTTGGCGATCTCCGGGCCCGGGGGGCGCTCGGACTCGATGAGGTGCAGGTAGACGTCGCCGAACTGGAACAGGCTGCGCCTGTTCACGCCGACGAGGTGGGGCAGTTCGGTGTTGTCGGAGGCCGCGAAGAGCTTCGCGATGTCCGGTGCGGACTCGGGCGCCATCCGGGCGACGATCAGTGCGTGGTGCATCCGGCTGCCTTTCCGGGCTCAGTTGGCGGGAACCGAGGCGGTGCGCCGCTCGCGGTCGCGCTGCTCGATCTTGTCCCGGATGAGCTCCAGCTGCACGCGGGAGTTGCGGTTGATGTTCTCGGTCATCCACGCGTCGTCGACCGGCGCGTCGGGACGCATCGCGAAGTCCTGGCGCCAGTGCATGCGCGTGCCGCCGGGGACCTCCGAGTACTCCCACCGGATGTCCATGTGCTGGAACGGGCCGGGCTCGACCCGCCGGGCGCGCACGTTCCGTCCCTGGCGGTCCGTGGTGCGCTCCGAGACCCAGCTCCAGACCTTGCCGTTGTCGTCGGGGTGCATCGTGAGGCGGAAGGTCGTCTTCTGCCCCTCACGCTTCATCACCTCGACGGCCGCGTACTCGCTGAACAGCTGCGGCCAGTTCTCGAGATCGTTCGTCATGTCCCAGACGAGGTCCAGGGGCGCGGCGATGGTGATCTCGTTCTCGGTGTGTCCGGACACGTCAGGCTCCTGTCACGAGGGTGGTGTTCACGAGGTCGAGGAACTCGCGGGGCGTCTTGCACCGGTCGGCGTCGACCGGCAGGGGGTGGCCGTACCTGTTCTCGAGCGCGGCGACGATGCCGAGCAGCCCGAGCGAGTCGAGGCCGTACTCGTCGAAGGCGGAGGCGGGGCGGTTCGCCATCTCGGTGGGGTCGACCGTGAGGCCGGCACCGTTCTTCATGAGTCCGGCCAGTTCCTCGTACGTCAGTTGAGCGGTCATCGGTACTGCTCCTTCTCAGGCGGGGGTGTCGGTGGGGCGTCGCAGCACCAGGGCCGCGTTCGATCCCATGAGTCCTCGGCTCAGCACGAGGGCCGTCCTCATCTCGGCGGGGCGCGCGCGCCCCATGACGAGGTCGAGGTCGTGGCACACGTCGAAGACGTTGGGCGTCGGCGGGATCAGGCCGTGCTCCATGGCGAGCACGGCCGCCGCCGTGTCCAGTACGGGGGCGCCGCAGTAGGCGCGGCCGATGCCGGTCTTGGGCGCCGTGACGGGTACGCGGCGTCCGTGCGCGCCGAGGGCGTCGGCGATGGCCAGCGCTTCGGCTCGGTCCGCCGACGGCACACCGAGCGCGTCCGCGAAGACCACGTCGATCTCCTCGGGCGCGCAGCCGGCCTCGCGCAGTGCTCCCTCGATCGCGTGGGCGAGCCCCGCGCGCGACTCCTCCCACCGGGCGGCGCCCGTGAAGGTAGCGGCGTGTCCGGCCACTTCGGCCCGGACCCGGGCCCCGCGTTCTAGGGCGGCCGTCTCCTCCTCGACCACCAGCATGCCGCCGCCCTCCGCCGGGACGAATCCGCACGCGTCCTTGGTGAACGGCCGGTAGGCGCGGGTGGGGTCGTCGCTCAGGCTGAGGTCGTCGTAACCGAGCTGGCAGACGACCGAGTACGGTGCGAGCGGCGCCTCGGCGGCGCCGACGACGACGGCGTCCGTGCCGCGGCGGATGGAGCGCGCCGCGTGCATGAGGGCGTCCAGGCCGCCGGCCTCGTCGCTGGCAACGACGGCGCACGGCCCCTTGAAGCCGCCCCGGATCGAGATCTGACCGGTGCTCGCCGCGTAGAACCAGGCGATGGACTGGTAGGGGCCGACGAAGCGGGACCCCTGCCCCCACAGCCGTTGCAGCTCGCGCTGGCCGAACTCACCGCCGCCGGACCCGGCAGCGGTGACCACTCCCACCTTGAAGGGCGCGCCCTCGTAGTCGGCGCGGCCGAGCCGGGCGTCGTCGAGTGCGAGGTCGGCGGCCGCCATCGCGTAGTGCGTGAAGCGGTCGGTCTGGACGAGGAAGCGCTCCTCGATGAACGCGACGGGGTCAAAGTCCCGGACCTCGCCTGCGATGCGCAGCGGGAGGTTCTCGCAGCCCTCGCGGGAGACCGTGTCCAGGACACTGACCCCCTCCTGGGTCTGCTTCCAGAAGGCGCCGGCGCCGGTCCCGTTGGGGGCGACGACACCGATGCCCGTGATGACGGAACTGCGGCGTGCCGGGTTTGCCGGGGCACTCATGGGTTCCTCCCGCCTGATCGGGTCATGGCGACGGCGGACTGGAACCCGCCGAAGCCGCTGCCGACCGAGAGCACACTGCGCAGCTTGAGGGGCCGGGCCGTGCGCGGTACGTAGTCGAGGTCGCACTCGGGATCAGCGGTCTCGTAGTTGGCCGTCGGCGGCACCGTCTGGTGCTTGAGGGCCAGCACGCACGCGGCGATCTCGATCGCTCCGATGGCGCCCAGGGAGTGGCCGACCATCGACTTGATCGAACTCATCGGCACCTTGTACGCGTGGTTGCCGAGAGCCCGCTTCACCGCGGCCGTCTCGTGCCGGTCGTTCTGCTTGGTGCCCGAACCGTGCGCGTTGACGTAGTCGACCTGCGAGCCGTCCAGCCTGGCGTGCGCGAGGGCGGTGTTGATGGCCTCGGCCATCTCCAGTCCCTCGCTGGTCAGTCCGGTCATGTGGTAGGCGTTGCCGAAGGTGGCGTAGCCCGATATCTCGCAGTAGATCGTGGCGCCGCGGGCCCGTGCGTGCTCCAGTTCCTCGAGCACGAGGACCGCTCCGCCCTCACCCATCACGAACCCGTCCCGGCGGGCGTCGAACGGCCTGGAGGCGTGCTCCGGGTCGTCGTTGTTCGCCGAGGTGGCCTTGATCGCGTCGAAGCAGGCCACCGTGATGGGGGTGATCGGCGTGTCGGAGGCCCCGGCGATGCAGACGTCGACCCGGCCCTCCTCGACGGAGTGGAAGGCGTATCCGATCGCGTCGAGTCCGGACGTGCAGCCGGTCGAGACGGTCTGCACGGGTCCGTGCGCGCCCACCTCCTCCGCGACGGCGGAGGCGAGGGTGCTCGGCGCGAACGCCCTTTCGAGGTGAGCGCCGGCGGGCCTGTGGTCGACGTCCCAGCGGGCTCCGCTGTCGCTGACGGCGACGTAGTCGTGTTCGAGCCGGGTGGTACCGCCGACGGCGGTCCCGAGGGAGACCCCGATACGCCAGGGGTCCTCCCTCTCCAGGTCGAGTCCGGCGTCTCCGAGCGCCTCCCTGGCCGCGACCAGGGCGAACTGGATGTACCGGTCCGAACGGGCGATCAGCTGCTCGTCGAGGCCGTGGGCGACGGGGTCGAAGTCGCACTCGGCGGCGATGCGCGAGCGGAACTGCGACGGGTCGAACAGGGTGATGCCGCGTGTGGCCGTACGGCCGTTGGCGAGCAGGTCCCAGAACGCCGGGGCCCCGATGCCGCCGGGGGCGACGACGCCGACCCCGGTGACGGCGACGCGCCGTGTCATGAGGCGGCCCCCGTTCGTTCCGGCGGGGCTCCGCGCTCGGCCGTCTCCGTGACCTCGGTGTCCACGTGCCCGAGCTCCGGGCGCGGGGCGAGCGGGCCGAGGTGGAAGACCATGCGGGCCTCCACGTCACCCACGTTGCGGAAGCGGTGGCGGACGTGCGGCGGGATCAGCAGTCCCTGGTCGGGCCGCATGGCGAACGTCTCCCCGTCCAGGTCGACTTCGAGGAGCCCTGCCACGACGTACACGAATTCCTCGGAGTACGGGTGGTAGTGCTCGCCGATGCGGTCGCCGGGCTCGACGAGGGCCAGCCCCATGAAGCCGCTGGTGGCCCCCACCGCCGTGGGTGTGAGCAGTGCGCGCAGGTCGCCCCCACGCCTGCGGTTGGGCTGAGTCTCGCTGAGGTCCACGATGCGAGGCCGGTGGGTGGTCATGGCTGGTCTCCTCCAGGCACGTTGTGCGGTGGGTCGGCGGAGCGGGGTGGGCCCGGTCGCCGGTGACGCGTCAGGACTCGGTGGCCCGACGGTCGGTGATCAGGTTCATCTCGGCCTGCGCGAGGAAGCGCGCGGCTTCCTGGTCGGTCGTCGGCATGCCGTTCGCACCGCCGTCCAGCAGCCGGCCGAGCATGGCCGCCTTGCGGTGGCCGCCGATGCCGAGCGCCTGCGTGGGCTGCGCGTCGAGCGGGCCGCTCACTTCGAGGAGCCGCACCACGATGTCGTCGCGCTGGAAGATGGTGCTGCTCTCGATGGGGCTCGTGACGTCGTCAGCCGCTTCCTCGTCCTGGCCGGCGAGCAGCCGCGCCAGGGCCATGCCGCAGCCCTCCTTGCCCTGGTAGAACAGCGCGTGCCGTTCGACCTGGGCCGAGGAGTGACGGCCGGCCGTCACGTGGTGGACGGTCGGGAGGGCCGCACGGGTGAAGAACATGCGGGCGGAGTCGGGATCGCTCAGGTCGCGGTCCTGCTCCAGATACGGGTTGATGGCCTCCTCGACGGCCCTGACCTCGGGCTGCCGCGAGACGTGGCGCAGTGCCGCCATCAGGTCGCCCTCGACCTCGACGGCCCGCACGACGCGGTTGCCGTGCATGAAGAGCGAGGTGCGGCGCAGTCGGGTGTTCTCGTCCACGCGGGCCCGCGGCGACTCGTAGTCGGCGAGGATCTTCGCGACCATCTCCTCCGTGCCCGGCTTGACCGTGAACGTCAGCGCGTGGCGTACGACGCCGTCACCGAGGCGCGGTGCGGACTGCAGACGGCTCTTGGCGGGCTGCGAGGTGCCCTCGAAGGCCGCGCCGGTCTCCCGCAGGACGCTGAAGCGGAGGGATCGGGTGTCGCGTACGCAGCTGTGCAGTGGCTGTACCGTCGCGACGTGCTCCTCGCTGTTCACCCAGGCGAGGAACGGCGGCGCGCTCTCCCATTCGCTGGTGATGAGCCACTGCGAGGGGTTCTCGATGGACTGGCACAGCTGGTCGCTGATGTGCCCGGGGATCGAGGCCACCTGGTTGCGCATGTGCTCGTACGCCTCGAGGAACTGGTTCTGGGCGCCGTCGTGCAGGTCCAGCAGCAGTATGACCCGGAGCCTCGAACCGTCGAAGGCGGACTGAGATATACGTTCCGAGAGGGCTGTCATCTTTCGTTCTCCTTCGAGACGCTACGGCGGCCACGGCACGTGACCCCTCGTCATCCGGCGGTGTCAGTGGAAGCGGCACGGGCCCCTGCCCGCTGACGCGTGGCGGCGCCCCCGCATCGCGGACATCGCTCCCGCGACTGATCGTGGAACGCTGGTACGGGCGGCGCGAGATTTATGAACCGTTCAGGTGAGGAGCCGTCGGAAGCCCTGCCGAACCGCTCCCGCGAGGGCATGGACACTGCATCCGTCCTGTGTCCGAGCTGGAGCAACAGATGAACGAGAACGTCGACCATCGCGTACCGGTCCTTGTCGTGGGTGGCTCCCTGGTGGGGCTGTCCACGTCCCTCTTCCTGAGCCGGCTCGGCGTCCGCCACCTGCTGGTGGAGAAACACCGCAGCACCTCCACGCACCCCCGCGGGCGTGGCAACAACGTCCGCACCATGGAGGTGTTCCGCTCCGCGGGGGCGGAACAGCTGATCCGGGACGCCGCGTCCGTGCTGGCGGAGAACCACGGCATCCTGCAGGCAGGCTCGCTCACCGGCGACGACCAGGAGTGGCTGTTCAAGGAGATCGACCCGGGCGGCGGCCTCGCCAGGTTCAGCCCCAGCGGCTGGTGCCTGTGCAGCCAGAACGACCTGGAGCCGGTCCTGGTCGACCACGCGCGGGCCCAGGGCAGCGAGCTGCGGTTCTCCACCGAGCTGATCAGCTTCGAGCAGGACGCGGACGGGGTCACCGCCGTGGTGAAGGACCGGGAGACCGGGGTGCGGAGCACGGTGCGCGCCGACTATCTCGTCGCGGCGGACGGCCCCCGCAGCCCGATCCGTGAGCAGCTCGGCATCGGCCAGACGGGTCCCGGCGACCTCTTCCACAACGTGAGCATCACCTTCCGCTCCCGGCGCCTGGCATCGGTGGTCGGCGACCGGCGTTTCATCGTCTGCTACCTGACCAACCCGGAGGCGGACGGGGCGCTCCTGCCGGTGGACAACGAGGAGCGCTGGGTCTTCCACGCGCCGTGGCAGCCCGACCGGGGCGAGACGCTGGAGGACTTCACCGACGAGAGGTGCGCGGAGCACATCCGCCTCGCGGTCGGAGCGCCGGACCTCGACGTCGAGATCACGGGCAAGGCCCCGTGGCACGCGGCGGAACGGGTGGCCGAGCGGTACGCCTCGGGCAGGGTCTTCCTCGCCGGCGACTCGGCCCACGAGATGTCCCCCACCGGGGCCTTCGGCTCCAACACCGGGATCCAGGACGCGCACAACCTGGCGTGGAAGCTGGCCGCGGTGATCGACGGCGCCGCGGAGCCCGGGCTGCTCGACACGTACGAGGCGGAACGGCTTCCGGTGGCGAAGGCCACGAGCGCGCGGGCGTCGGCCCGTTCGAGCGAGCACAGCCACCCCGGGTACGCGGGATCGCCCGGCCCGGGCGGAGGAGGCCGCAAGGGCGGCGGCATGCTCGCGGTCGCGCTGGGATACCGCTACGCGCGCGGTGCGGTCCTGGGCGTCGATCCCCAGACTCCGGTGGTGCCCGAGGGCATGGGTCTGACGGGCGAACCGGGCTCCCGGGCCCCGCACATGTGGCTCGGTCGCGACGGGGTGCGCGTGTCGACCCTGGACCTCTACGAGCAGGCGTTCGTGCTGCTCTGCGACGCCCGGCACCAGGACTGGCGTGCCGCGGCCGCCGGGGTGTCGAAGCGCCTCGGTGTCCGTCTGGACGCCTTCGGCATCGGCTCCGGCCCGGACGCGGACCTGGTGTCGGAGGAGGGGGCGGACTGGGCGGCCTCCCACGGCACCTCGGCCGAGGGCGCCGTGCTGGTGCGCCCCGACGGATTCGTGGCCTGGCGGTCCGAGAACGCGGCGGCGGACGCCGAGGGGACGCTGTACGAGGTGATGGCGACGCTGCTGCACCGCATCTGATTCGGCACGCTCGCCGGGCTGCCCCTCGGGGCGGCCCGGCCTGTGCCCTGCCTTCCCCGCGCGGCACTCGGGGGAGGCAGGGCACAGTCGCGCGGAGCGGGCCGGCATACCGGCTGACGAGACGGCGCGGCCCGGAGTTTTCCACAGGCCGCGCCCGCCCCTTGCCAGATGACCCCGCGTCCTGAATTACTGCTCCCAGGGAACGACCGAATGGTCGGTCGTCCGTCGCACCCGGGAGGATGATCCGTATGACGGCGCTGCTGGACGCCGGAGAGCGGCTCGGCCGCGACGAGCTCGAAGCACTGCAGCTGGAGCGCCTCAGGGCCACGCTGCGGCACGCGTACGAGAACGTCGGCTTCTACCGGACCGCGTTCGACAAGGCCGGTCTGCGGCCCGAAGACTGCCGCACCCTCGCGGACCTGGGCCGCTTCCCGTTCACCGTGAAGGCCGACCTGCGTGACAACTACCCCTTCGGAATGTTCGCCGTCCCCGAGGACCGGGTGCGGCGGATCCACGCCTCCAGCGGCACGACGGGCCGGCCCACGGTGGTCGGCTACACCGCACGCGACCTGGACACGTGGGCCGACGTCGTGGCCCGCTCGATCAGGGCCGCCGGCGGGCGACCGGGGCACAAGGCCCATGTGGCGTACGGGTACGGACTGTTCACAGGCGGCCTCGGTGCCCACTACGGCGCCGAGCGGCTGGGCTGCACGGTCATCCCGGCGTCCGGCGGGATGACCGCACGCCAGGTGCAGCTCATCCAGGACTTCGGGCCCGAGATCATCATGATCACGCCCTCGTACATGCTCACCCTCCTCGACGAGTTCGAGCGCCAGGGCGTCGACCCGCGCTCCACGTCCCTGAAGGTCGGCATCTTCGGTGCCGAGCCGTGGACCGAGCAGATGCGCCGGGAGATCGAGGAACGCTTCGCGATCGACGCGGTCGACATATACGGGCTGTCGGAGGTGATGGGGCCGGGCGTGGCCCAGGAGTGCGTCGAGACCAAGGACGGTCTGCACATCTGGGAGGACCACTTCTATCCGGAGGTCGTCGACCCGCTCACCGGGGAGGTCCTGCCGGACGGGGAGGAGGGCGAACTGGTCTTCACCTCGCTCACGAAGGAGGCCATGCCGGTGATCCGTTACCGGACCCGCGACCTCACGCGCCTGCTGCCGGGAACCGCACGCACCTTCCGGCGGATGGAGAAGGTCACCGGACGCAGCGACGACATGGTGATTCTGCGCGGGGTGAACCTCTTTCCGACCCAGATCGAGGAGATCGTGCTGAGGACGCCCGGGGTGGCCCCGCACTTCCAGCTGCGCCTGACCCGCGAGGGTCGTCTGGACGCTCTGACCGTGCGGGCGGAGGCCCGGCGGGAAGCCACGACGGACGACCGCGCGGCGGCCGCCCGGTCGATCGCGGCCGCGGTGAAGGACGGGGTCGGTGTGAGCGTCGAGGTCGAGATCGTCGACCCCGAAACGCTCGAACGGTCGGTGGGCAAGATCAGGCGCATCGTCGACCTGCGGAAGGACGGCTGAGGCGGCGTGGCCGGGCCCGTGCCGAGGCGCGGGCCTGACGGGAGGGGAAGAGCAGGGCAAGCCATAGACGGGAAGGGAAGGGAAGGGGCCGGCGAGCGGAAGGCGGGGCCGGGCGGCCGGTGACGCGGTCAGCGGGAAGCGGTCGGGAAGGCGGTCAGCCGGAAGCGGAAGGCGGTCAGCGGGAGGCGGTCAGGGACGCGAAGACCACGACGTTGTCCTGGTAGCCGGACTTCTTGTCGTAGTCGCCGCCGCAGGTGATCACGCGTAGCTCGGGCCGGGCCGAGGGCCCGTAGACCTTCTTGTCGGGGAAGTTCTTCTTGTCGTAGGTCTCCACGGCATAGACGGTGAACACCGCTGTGCTCAGGTCCTGCCGGATGATCTCCACGGTCGCCCCCGTCCGCACCAGTCCCAGCTGCTGGAACACGCCGGGGCCGAGGCGGGTGTCCACGTGTCCGGCCGTGACGGCGGTACCCACGGACCCCGGGACCGTACCTCCGGCGTACCACCCGGTGAGCACCGGATTGTTGTCGGGCGGGGGCTTCAGCGCCCCTGAGGCGTCGAGGCCCAGCTTCATCATGGGCGCGTCGACCTTGAGGCTGGGGATCCGCAGGCGGACGGGGGTCACGGGTGGAAGCGGCGGAACGGTGGGCGGCGCCGCGAGGGTGCTCCGGCCGGGGACGCGGCGCGGCGCGGCCGACGCGGCGTCGCCCGACCGTGCCGACTCCGTTCCGGACGGTGCGGCAGATCCCGCGACCGGGAGCAGCGGGGCCGGCCGGACCGGGGGGCGGGGGACGAGGACCGGCGGTGCGGTGGGCCGCCGGACAAGGGCGGGACGGCGGGGCTCGGGGCGTTCCGCCGCTGTGTACGGCAGCGCGGGCCCGGCGGGTGCGGGACGAACCGGGACGCTCGCCTGGGACGGCGCCGGGGCCGCAGGCGGTGCGGGGGCCGCGGCGGCTGCCGGTGGTGGTGGCGGCCTGTCGTCGCGCAGTCCGGTGATCACCAGCACGGTCCCCGCCACGCATGCCCAGACGAGGTGCTTCACCGCCGGGAACGACTGGGGCGTCGGGCTGTTCGTGGGCACGGTCTCCATCGTGTGCCTCTGCTTCACGGGGTCGGTGGGAGTCCGGGGACCGCCCGCACCGGAATGTTCCGGAGCGGGGATCGGTGGTGATCGGTGGGCGTCCGAGGACCCCCGGCACCGGGAAGGTCCGGGGCCCTCGGACGGGAACCGCGCGGTCAGCCGCGTGCGGCGGCGGCCCTGCGACGCAGCCTGACCACTCCCCCGGCCGCCGCCCCGGCCAGCAGGACGCTCCCCAGGGCGAGCTGGGTGCTCGTGTCGGTCGGGGCCCCGAAGCCCGCGTCCACACCGCCGCTGGGAGCGCGGTCGGTGATCCGGTAGGTGTCCGTGATCTTGATCCGCGGAGGACACTTCACGGTGACGGTGTCCGTCCCCGGCTCGGCGTCCCTCGGGATCTCGAACACACCGACGAGTACACCCTTGCGGTCGCCTTCGAACAGGTGGAAGGCGCCGCCCGCCTCCGACGTCCCCTTGCCGTAGGTCTCCTTGCCGCAGGCTCGGGTGCTGACGGTGACCTGGGCGCCCGGCGAAGCGTGCGCCGGGCTGATGCGGATGGTCTGTTCACCGGCCGGGTCGGCCGCCTCCGCCACGGGGGCCGCGAAGGCAAGGGAACCTACGGCCAGACAGATACCCGCACCGATGCGTGTGTTGCGCATGAGGATCCTCCAACGGGAGCAGGGTCCGGCCGGACTGCGCGGCACCTCTGCTGTTCTCCACGTCCGAGGCAACCGACACCCCGTCACCCCCGCAACACGTGGCGCCACCACCTGTGTCACCCGGCCGGGCCCGGAGTTGCGCGTCGAGGCACCCGTTTTCCCAGGTCACCCGATTCCGGCCGGAAGCTGAGGAGTAATCATGCCGGTGACGGCGAACGGGCTACGCGGTGGACCGCGCCGGGCCGACGGTCAGTCACCCGCCCCGGCGAACCGGTCCCGCAGCTCTCTCTTGAGGATCTTCCCGCTGGCGTTGCGCGGGAGTTCACCGACGAACAGCACCCGCTTCGGGGCCTTGAAATGTGCGAGGCGCTCGCGGGTGTGGTCGATCAGCTCGGCCTCCGAAGCCTCGCCACGGAGCACCACGACGGCTGTGACGGCCTCGATCCAGCGGGGGTCCGGCAGCCCGACCACGGCCGTCTCCGCCACAGCCGGATGGGTGTAGAGCGCATCCTCCACCTGCCGGGAGGCGACGAGCACCCCTCCCGAATTGATGACGTCCTTCACCCGGTCGACGACGGTGAAGTAGCCCTCGGAGTCGCGCACCGCGAGATCGCCGGAGTGGAACCAGCCGTCGCGGAAGGCCTCCGCGGTCTCCTCCGGTTTGTCCCAGTAGCCCTGGCACAGCTGCGGGGAGCGGTAGACGACTTCACCCGCCTCCCCGTCGGGGACCTCCTTGCCGTGCTCGTCGACCACCCTCGCCTCGACGAAGAGCACGGGACGCCCGCAGGAGTCCATCCGGCCCTCGTGTTCGCCGGGGCCCAGCACGGTGGCGAGAGGCCCGATCTCGCTCTGCCCGAAGCAGTTGTAGAAGGCCAGTCCGGGCAGTCGCTCACGCAGACGCTCCAGCACCGGCACGGGCATGATCGAGGCTCCGTAGTAGGCCTTGCGCAGGGCACCGAGTTCACGGGTCGCGAAGTCCGGATGGTTGGCGAGCCCGATCCAGACCGTCGGCGGCGCGAACAGACTGTCCGCCTGTCCGGCCTCGACCAGGTCGAAGATCCGCCCGGCGTCCGGTGCGTCGAGGATCGTGTTCTCGGCTCCCACGGCGAGGTACGGCAGCAGGAACACGTGCATCTGGGCGGAGTGGTAGAGCGGCAGCGAGTGCACGGGCCGGTCGGTGGACCGGAGGTCCAGGGCGACGACGGCGCTGACGTACTCGTGCACCAGGGCGCCGTGCGTCATCATCGCGCCCTTGGGCAGCGCGGTGGTGCCGGACGTGTAGAGCAGCTGCACCAGATCGTCGGCACCGGGCTCACGCGCGGGGGCGAAGGGGCGCGGCGTGTCCAGTTCGTCCAGAAGGGAGCCCGGGGTGTCCCGCAGCGCGCGCACGGGGTGCCCCGGCGGGACGCGGGGGGCGAGGGCGGGATCGGTGAGGACGAGCGCGCTCCCGGACTGTTCGAGGATGTACTCCAGGTCCTCGCCGGTGAGGTTCTGATTGACCGGCACGTGCACCAGCCCGGCACGGGCGCACGCCAGATAGGCGATCAGATACGCGTCGGAGTTGTGGGCGTACGAGGCCACCCGGTCTCCGGGGCCCAGGTCGTGCTCGGCCGTCAGCACCGCGGCCGCGGTACTCACCGCCGCGTCCAGCGCGGCGTAGGTCCAGGTCCGTTCCGCGTACCTGACCGCGGTGCGCCCGGGGGTGCGCCGTGCGCTGCGTGCGAGGACACCGTCCACTGTGCTGCTGCGTACACCTGTCATGGCGTGATCCTGGGCGGCGGGGGGCCGGGGGTCAAGGGCCGTGGGCGCCGGTGTCGGACGGCCCGCGTGCGGGCGTCCGGTGCTGCGGCGACGTGTCGGGCGGCTCCGGTGTCCCACGAGGCGTCACTCCCGGGGTGGCCGGGGAGAAGGCGGGGCGAACGAGACGCGGCGGGACAAGGCGGCTGTCGTTGCGTCAGATTCTTTTGTGCTCTCAGGGACACAAGGGGCGGTCGTGACAGTAGCCTCTGGTCCGGCAGGAAGTTTCATCGCCGTACGAGATTTCGAAAGTTATTTTCGCGCTGATGCTTTCGACGTGAGGGGAAGGGATTCCGGATGGCCGGATACGTGTCGGACCGGGGAATGAGCCGCCGGAGGCTGGGCGGCGGGATACTGGCACTGGGCGGGGCGCTCGCCCTGGCTCCGATTCCCCTGGCGGGTGCGGCGGGACCGGCGCTCGCCGCCGGCCGGACCGCGGAGGGCGGCGGAGCTCCGGGAACGACATCGGAAGCCGGGACGGTCATGGAACCAGGGCGGAGCCGACCTACCCTGCGCCGCGGCTCGGCCGCGCGGGCGGGTCTGCTGCCGGACCAGCTCGACCAACTGGTCGCGGATGCCGAGAAATACCTCTCCGCCTCCCCCGTGCACCCCTGGTACGCGGGCGCGGTCCTGCTCGCCGGGCGCGGCGGCACCGTGGCCCTGCATCGTCCGATCGGTTCGGCCGTGCGGTACGCGGCGTACGACGAGAAAACGGACACCGGGGTGGAGTTCCCTCCGGACCAGCAGATCCCCATGGCCGAGGACACGGTCTTCGACCTGGCGTCCGTGTCGAAACTGTTCACCTCGATCCTCGCCGTCCAGCAGATCGAGCGCGGGGCGCTGGCGCTCGAGGCGCGGGTGGCTTCGTACCTGCCCGAGTTCGCCGGGGGCGGCAAGCAGGACGTGACGGTGCGGCAGCTCCTCACCCACACATCGGGTTTCCGGGCGTGGATCCCGCTCTTCAAGGAGCCGACCCGGGAGGGGCAGCTCCGGCTCCTGTGGGAGGAGGTCCCCGCGTCGACGCCGGGCAGCAAGTACCTCTACTCCGACCTCAACCTCATCTCGCTCCAGCTGATTCTGGAGAAGATCACCGGCCGCACCCAGGACGTCCTGCTCCGCGAGGAGATCACCGCTCCGCTCGGGATGCACCGGACGCGGTACAACCCGCCCGCCTCCTGGAAGCCGAAGATCGCGGCCACCGAGGACGCCCGGCTCCCCTGGTCGGGTCTCGAACGCGGGCTCGTCTGGGGAGAGGTCCACGACGAGAACGCGTACGGCCTCGGCGGCGTCGCGGGGCACGCGGGCGTCTTCTCCTGCGCCTGGGACCTCGCGATCCTGGCACGCACCCTGCTCAACGGCGGCGTTTACGGCAGGTCCCGGATTCTGTCCGAGGAATCCGTGGAGCTGATGTTCACCGACTTCAACACCGCGTTCCCCGGTGACGAGCACGGCCTGGGCTTCGAGCTCTACCAGCACTGGTACATGGGCGCGATGGCCACTCCGCGCACCGCCGGACACACCGGTTTCACCGGGACGAGCCTGGTCCTCGACCCGACCACGGACTCCTTCCTCATCGTCCTCGGCAACTCCGTGCACCCCGTGCGCACCTGGCGGTCGGGAAGCGCGCCGAGGGTGGCCACGGCCAACCGGATGGCACGCGCCGTACCGGTCCGTCCGGCGCGGGGCGGCACCGCGTGGTTCTCCGGCATGGCGAGCGCGACCACCGCGACGCTCACGCTTCCCGCGCTGCGGCCCTCCTCGTCGCGCCCCGTGCTGACGTGCGGACTGTGGTGGGACACCGAACCGGCGTCGGACTCCCTGCGGCTGGAGGCCTCCTCGGACTCCGGGGCGACATGGCAGCCCGTCGCCTTCTCCACGGTGCCCGACCAGGGTGCGCGTCCCCGGAACTCCAGCGCGCATCCGGACGGCTCGGTCTCGGGGTGGTCGGGACGCGTCTGGCACTCCCTGGAGGCGGACCTGAGTGGCTGGCTCGGCACGGAGGTGCGGCTCCGCTGGCGTTACACGACCGACCAGTTGTACGTCGGACGCGGTGTGTACGTGGACGCGCTGCGGGTGCGGGACGGCAGCCGCACACTCTTCGACGAGAGGAAGCCGGGCGACGCGGCGCGCATCGAGGCGACCGGATGGACCGTTTCCGCGGACTGAGCGGATCCGGCTGGTTGGATGGCCGGCATGAACGGAAACCAGTCCATAGAGACCCCCTGGGGCGTGTCGGTGTTCGGGGCGGCGAGCGTGGACGCCGCTCCCGACCTGGCGCGCCTGCGGGTTACGAGTGCACCGCGTCGTTCGTGATCGAACTCCGCGACCTCGACAGCCTGGAGACCGTGCTCGTCGAGGTCGTCGAGGCCGGTGCCAACGAGGTCAAGGGCGTCGAGTTCGATGTGCGTACGAAGAGGGAGCTTCGCGCCGAAGCCCGCGCGGCGGCCGTGGCCGCCGCGCGGGAGAAGGCCGTCCTGTACGCGGAGGCGGCGGGGGCGCAGCTCGGTCCTGTCGTCCACATCAAGGATGTGGACGACGGGCAGGTGCAGAGCTACCGCGCTCACGGCGGGCACGACGACGGCGGAGGCGAAGGGGATCTGACGCCCGGCAAGGTGACGGTGTCGGCGGGAGTCGTACTGGGATTCTCGCTGATCGGCGGCTGAGCGAAGACATCGGGACGCGCCTGCGGGCGCGGGCCGCCCGGAGTCGGCCCGCGCCGAGCTCGGCCGCACAGCCGCACAGCGAGAGTCACCACCTCAGCGGCGCGGTGGTGTCACCGGCCCAGCGCCGCCATGGCCGCGTTGTGACCCGGTACGCCGCTGACCCCGCCGCCGCGCACCGCTCCCGCGCCGCACAGCAGGACGTTGGCGTGGGAGGTCTCCACACCCCAGCGGCCCGTCTCGTCGCCGGCGTACGGGAAGGAGAGGTCCCGGTGGAAGATGTGTCCGCCCGGCAGCCCCAGTTCGCGCTCCAGGTCGAGCGGTGTCTTCGCCTCGATGCACGGCTTCCCCTCGGCGTCGAGGGCCAGGCAGTCGGAGAGCGGCTCGTCCAGGTGGGCGTCGAGTTCGGCCAGGGTCGCGCCAAGCAGTGCGGCACGCGTCGCCTCGTTGTCCGCTTCGAAGAGCCGGGCGGGCGTGTGCAGGCCGAAGAGCGTGAGGGTCTGGTAACCGCGCTCCGCGATGTCGGGACCGAGGATCGACGGGTCGGTCAGCGAGTGGCAGTAGATCTCGGAGGGCGGGGCGCCGGGAAGGCGGCCGGAGGCCGCCTCGCGGTAGGCCGCGGCCAGTTGCTCGTAGCCCTCGGCGACGTGGAAGGTCCCGGCGAACGCCAGGCGCGGGTCGACGCCATGGTCACGCAGCCTCGGCAGCCGCGTCAGCAGCATGTTCACCTTCAGCTGGGAGCCCTCGGCGGCGGGTGGCGGTTTCTCGCCGAGCAGTTCGGCGAGTGCCCGGGGCGACGCGTTGACCAGGACCCGCCGGGCCGCGACCACGTGCTCCCCGTCGGGTGAGCGGACGGTGACCTCCGCGCGGACTCCGTCCGTCTCGATGCGCGTCGCCTCGTGCAGGACCCGGATCTCCGCCCCGGCGGCCGATGCGGCACCGGCCAGCGCGTCGGTGAGCGCGCCCATGCCGCCGACCGGGACGTCCCAGTCGCCGGTGGAGTTGCCGATCACGTGGTAGAGGAAGCAGCGGTTCTGGAGGAGGGACGGGTCGTGGGCGTCGGCGAACGTGCCGATGAGCGCGTCGGTGAGCACGACTCCGCGCACGAGGTCGTCGGCGAAGTTCTCCTCCACCGCGGCCCCGACCGGTTCCTCGAACAGCATGCGCCAGGCGTCCTCGTCGTCGACGCGGGCCCGCAGGTCGTCGCGGCTGACGAGTGGTTCGGTGAGGGTCGGGAAGACGCGCTCGGCGACCTTCCGCGTCATTCCGTAGAACCGCTGCCAGGCGTCGTACTCACGGTCGCCGCCGGTGAGCGCTGCGAAGGAGGCGCGCGTGCCGTCCCCGCCGACGAGCAGTCCCGTCGCCCGGCCTCCGCGGACGGTGGGGGTGTAGGAGGAGACGGTGCGCTTGCGTACGGCGAAGTCGAGGCCCAGCTCGCGGACGATCTTCGGCGGGAGGAGCGAGACCAGGTAGGAGTAGCGGGACAGACGGGCGTCCACACCTTCGAACGGGCGGGTCGACACGGCCGCTCCGCCGGTGCCCGCGAGACGTTCGAGGACGAGGACCGACTGGCCGGCGCGGGCGAGGTAGGCGGCGGCGACCAGGCCGTTGTGACCACCGCCCACGACGACCGCGTCGTAGTCGGCGCGCGCGGGTGTGCCGGGTGAGGACATCTGTTCTGCGGGCATGTCCCTTCGTAACATGCCCTGATCACCCGTGGACAGAGGGCGGGCGGGCTCGGCGTGGGCGCCGGAAACCCGTGGGCGGCGCGGTGGCGGCTGTGGCAGGGTGCTCGCCCTGACCGTTTCCCGCCCCGCGCACACGAGGAGCCCGCATGACCACCCCCGCACGTCTGATCCCGCTGCTGGAACAGTTCGACTGGGCGTGCGAGCGGCTCACCCACCGGATGGCGGGACCGACTGCCGACAGCGGGAACGGCACCGATGTGGAGGTCGGCGCCCTGACCGACGCGGAGTATCTGTGGGAACCGGTGAAGGACTGCTGGTCGGTACGCCGGCACTCCACGGGGCCGGGTCCCGGCGCGACGGCCCTGACGGGTTCGGGCGACTGGGGGCGCGACACGGCCCCGTTCCCGCATCCGTCCCCGCCGCCCTTCACCACCCTCGCGTGGCGGCTGAGCCACCTCAGCGAACTGCTCGTCCTGCGCGCCGACCACACGACGGGGAACCACGCCATGACACGGGACGACTACCGGGTGGTGGGTGACGCCGCAGGGGCGGTCGCGGACTTCGAGGCGTCGGCCGCCGCATGGCGTTCGGCGCTCGCGGGTGCCGATGACACGGCTCTCGACACGGTCGGCCACAGCACCTATCCGTACGGCAGCGACCCGGAGGATCCTTTCATCGACACCGTCTGGTGGGTCAACCAGGAGATCCTGCACCACGGGGCGGAGATCGCCCTGCTCCGCGACCTGTACCGCGCTCGGGGCGGAGCCGGGGCCTGACGTCAGTGCGGGGACGGCCCGCGCGGGCGGCGCAGGTCGGCGACCCTCCGGTAGAGGTCCGCGGCCTCCGCACCGCGACCGAGCTGCTCCAGGCAGTGCGCCTCGTCGTTGCGGGCCGCGAGGGCGTCGGGATGGCCGGCGCCCAGGACGCGTTCACGGGCTTCGGCGACCGCCCGGTAGTCGGTCAGGGCCTCGGTCCAGCGGCCGAGCCAGCCGAGGCCCACGGCGACCTCGCGCCTGCTGACGAGCGTGTCGGGGTGGTCGGGGCCCAGCACGCGGACCCGGATCGCGCACACCTCGCGCGACTCGGCGAGCGCCTCCTCCCAGCGCGCCAGTCGCCCGAGGTTGACGCACAGGCCGTGCCGGGCGCGAAGCGTCTCCGGGTCGGCCGCGCCACTCACCCGGGCACGGTCCTGGGACAGCCCCCGGTAGAGCTCCAGGGCCTCCGCGCTGCGGCCGAGCCGGCCGAGGCTGGTGCCCACCTCGTAGCGGGCGGCGAGGGTGTCGGGATGGTCCGCGCCCAGGGTGGTCTCACGGGCCTCCGCCACCTCGCGATAGGTCCTCAGCGACTCGGTCCAGCGGTCCAGGCGGCCCAGTGTGTACGCCACTTCGTACAGGGTGGCCAGGGTGTCCGGGTGCGTCGCGCCGAGGAGCCTGCCCCGGGCGTCGGCCACCTCCCGCGCCATGCGGTACGAGTCCTCGGGGCGGCCGAGCCTGCTGAGATTGAAGGCCAGGTTGTGGCGGCAGCGCAGGGTGTCGGGGTGGTCCTCCCCCATCGAACGCTCGCGGGAGGCGAGGACCGCCGCGTACACCTGGTGGGCCTCGAAGTGCCGGCCCAGGCGGCCGAGTACGTACGCCGTCTCCTGCCGTGCGGCGAGGGTGTCGGGGTGGTCGGGCCCGAGGACACGTTCCCGGCCGTCGGCGGCCCGGCCGAACTCGCGCAGAGCCTCCTCGGCCTGGCCGGTGCGGCCGAGGGCGAATCCGGCCTCGTACCTGCTGGCCAGCGTGTCGGGGTGGTCGGGGCCGAGGGCGTGTTCGCGTGCGGCGGCGACCGCGCGGTGCACCTCGCCGGCCTCCTCCCAGTGCCCGAGCCGCCCCAGGTTCAGGCCCGCGTTGTGACGGCTGGTCAGGGTGGCGAGCAGTTCGGGCGACGCGGCGGGATGGCCGTGGCCCGCGTGCGGGTACGCACCGGTGAGTACGGACGCGGCCGCCGTGGTCCAGGAACCGGTCAGGGCGCTCGTGTGGTCGAGGGCCGCGGTCGCGGCCCGGTCCGCGACACCGGAGGCCTTGGGGCCGGTGGTCATGTGGCGTGTCCAGGAGGGCAGTCGGGCCGGGGCGTCCGCGTCCCGCGCCGCTGACGGGACCGGGGGGCCCTGCCTCTCGGCCGGCTGCTCTCCGGTACGGCCCACGGCGATGCGCTGCCGCAGGTCCCCGGCGTCGGCAGGCCGGTCGCCGGGCGTCTTGGCCAGCAGGTCCAGCACGACCCGGTCCAGGAATCCGGGGAGTTCGGCCCGGCGGGTGCGCGGCGGCTCCGGGGCGGTGTCACGGTGTCCGACGAGGACGGCCCACGCGTCGTCCATGTCGAACGGCGGCGCACCCGTGGCGATCTCGTACAGCACACAGCCCAGGGAGTACAGGTCGCTGCGGTGGTCGACCTCGCCGCCACCGATCTGCTCGGGCGACATGTAGTGCGGGGTCCCCATCGCGATCCCGGTGCCGGTGAGGCGTGCGGTGAAGCCGATGTCGTGGCCGAGCCTGGCGATGCCGAAGTCGCAGATCTTCACCGCTCCGTCGTCGAGCCGCATGATGTTGGCGGGCTTGAGGTCACGGTGCACGATGCCCTGCTGGTGGGTGTAACGGAGAGCGTCGGCGACCTGGTCCGCGATGTCGACGACATCGGCCACCGGCAGCGGCTTCTGCTCGTTGTCCTCCAGGAGCTGGCTGAGGTTGCGTCCCTCCAGGAGTTCCATGACGAGATACAGGACGCCGTCCGACTCGCCGAAGTCGTGGACGACGGTGACACCCCGGTGCTGGAGCGCGGCGGCCACCCGCGCCTCGCGGCGGAAGCGCTCGCGCAGGATGCGGGTGAAGTCCTGGTCGCGCTGCGGACCCACCGGCTTCAGGCACTTGACGGCCACCTGGCGGCCGAGTGCCTCGTCCCGCGCACGCCACACCTCGCCCATGCCCCCGCGCCCGATGAGATCGAGCAGCCGGTAGCGGCTCTGGATCAGCCTCGTGTCCACCATCGCCTGTTACCGCCCCCGTCTGCCTCGCGCCGCTCCGCCAGGGCCCCTCGTCCGGACCGTGCCGGGCTCGCGTGTCCCGGCGCCCTCCGGTCCTGGTCCGAGCCGCGTCCCCGGCGCTACGCCCTCCCCGGCCCGTCCAGTATGGCGCCCGGTCTGCGGAGTTCGTACGGGTCGGGCCTGCTCCCGGGGCCCAGTCGTGCCATCGCGCTCGCGATGTGACGTGGCGGCAGGCGACGGCGGAGGCGGCCGGGGACGAGGCGCAGGGCGGCCCCCGTGGCGCGCAGACGGCGGTCGGCCACCGCCGCGGGAGGTGCGGCCCTGTCGTACAGCTCGTGGGCGTACGCGGGCAGGGAGGCGTAGGCCAGGGCGGCCACCCGTCGCCACACCAGGGCACGCGCCGGGACGAGGAGCGCCGGTACGGGCGGGCTGCGCAGGAAGTCGTCGACCTCCCGCGCCTCGGCACCCGCTGCCAGCCGGGGGCGCATGCCTTCGAAGTAGGCGGCGAGGGCGGCGGTCGAGCCCGGGACGGTGGACGGGTCGAGACCCACCAGCCGGGCGGACTCGCGCTGTTCGTCGACGTAGCGGTCGGCCAGGGCGTCGCTGAGCGGGAAGCCGGACCGGCGCTCGACCTGGAGGTAGGAGTCCACCTGCGCGCAGTGCACCCAGAGCAGGAGCTCCGGTTCGTCGACGCCGTAGACCTCACCGGTCGCCGGGTCGGTGGCACTCAGGTGCCGGTGGATCCTGCGGACCCTGGCGCCGTACTCCTCGGCCGCGCTCGTGGTGCCGTAACTGAGCGTGCCGACGAAGTCCGCCGTACGCAGCAGCCGTCCCCAGGCGTCCTCGCGGAAGTCGCTGTTCTGCGTGACGCCCCGGAGGGCGCGCGGGTGCAGGGCCTGGAGGTACAGGGCCCGCACTCCGGCCACCCACATCATCGGATCGCCGTGCATCTGCCAGGTGACGGAGCGGGGGCCGAACAGCCCCGGGTCCGCGCCGTTCGCGGTGCCGTCCATGGGCTCGCCCCTTTCCGCTCGGGTGGGACCGGGGCCGGTTCCGTCGCCCTCGGACCGGCGTCCCCGTACCGTTCCATGGATACCGCACCCGGGCGCGTCCCGGGGAGGGCGCCGGTAGGGGGATCAGCGCTTGACGGCCCGCAGGACCACGAACTTCGGGTCGCCGGCGACGGTGACGCAGTTGCCGAAGATCCGGCGCAGCTGCGTGTGGTATCCCAGGTGGCGGTTTCCCACCACCCACAGCTCACCGCCCTGCCGCAGCGAGGCGTGCGCTCCGCGGAACATGTTCCGGGCCGTGGCGTCGGTGACGGCCTGGTGCGAGTGGAAGGGCGGGTTGGTGAGCACCAGGTCCACGCTTCGCGGTGCCACGTCGGCCATCGCGTCGCCGACCACGAAGGAGGCCTCGGCGTCGGTGTTCGCCCGGAAGGTGGCCTCGGCCGAGGCCACGGCCTGGTAGGACTCGTCGATGAAGGTGACGGAAGCCGCGGGGTTGGCGAGCGCGGCGGCGGTGCCCACGACGCCGTTCCCGCAGCCGAGGTCGACGACGTGGTCGGGGCCCGACCGTGCGGGGAGGTGCTTCAGGAAGAAGCGGGTGCCGACGTCGAGACGCTCGGCGCAGAAGATCCCGGCGTGGTTCGTGACGGTCCGCCCGGAGGCCACGCCGATGTCGTCGGGCAGGTCGTAGTGGTACGGCCAGGGACTGGGCGTCCTGGGCAGGGAGGGATCCGGCGTGCAGTGGATCAGCCGCGCCTTCTTGACCGCGAGCGACGTGCGGGTGGGCCCGATGATCCGCTCGAACAGCTTCAGCGTGGAGGTGTGGATCTCCTTCACCATGCCGGTGCCGATGACGACGGTCCCCGCGTGCACGGCGGGCGCGAGCCGGTGCAACTGGTCCTCCAGGAGCGCGAGGCTCTTGGGCACGCGTACGAGCAGCAGGTCCACGCGCTCCGGCGGGGTGTCACGGGCCGACAGCATCCGGACGGAGTCCGCCGCGACGCCGTTGCGCGCGAGGTTGGCCGCGGTCGCGCGCCGGGTGAGGTAGGAGTCGCTGATCTGCACGGGCCGGTGGACGGCCAGCGCGGTGGCGAGCGCTCCCCAGCGGTCGCCCACGACCGCCACGGTGCCGGACGGGTGGACGGGGTCGCTCCCCTCGTCGCCGTCCAGCCGCCGCAGCAGGTACTCGTCGGCGGCGTCCCACGCACGGAGGGGATCGCGCGGGTTCTCGGGGAAGCGGGCCAGCTCGAATTCGCCCTGTGACGTCGTCAAACGGTTCATGTTGCGTTCAGGCTAACCGAGCGGCGGGCGGTGCCCCGCACGCCGCCCGCCGCACGGTGACGCACGGGCCGTTACGGGAGCCGTTTGTCCATGGCCGACCGGCCTTCCTCGGACAGCCTGCGCCGGGCCCATTCGAGGTTCTCGGGACTGAGGTCACGCCCCGAGGCGAGGACCAGATCCTCCGCACTGGGCCGGTCGTCGGCGCCCGTGTGCAGCAGGCGGTCCGGAGTGATGCCCCGGACCTCCGGCCCGGATACGGATTCGGACTCTTCGCTCATGCCGCCTCCTCGTCCTTGCGGCAATTCTCGCGCCGGGGCGCACTCCGCGCATCCGAAGGCCGGCCGAGCGCGGATTGAATGTCACTTGACTTGCACATGATAAATACGCAACGTTCACACGACCGGCACCGTGCGTGTGGAAGGCTCCCGGACCAGCAGACAGCACCCGGCCCCACGACACGTTCGCAGCCCCGGAGAGGACACCCCACATGTCCAGTCGCAGCCCTGTCTACGCGCGTCCACTACTCGCGACAGCCGCCTCGATCGTCGTACTCACCGGCATCGCGGCCACCGCTCCCGCCGCCACCCCCACGACCGCCGCGACGACGTCGCCGTCCGCGGCACTCGACGACACCTACTACCGGGACGCCCTGGGCAAGACCGGCGCCGCGCTCAAGAGTTCGCTGCACACGATCATCAGCGACCAGACGAAACTCACCTACACCCAGGTCTGGGACGCTCTCAAGCTCACCGATCAGGACCCAGCGAACTCCTCCAACGTGATCCTCCTCTACACCGGGCGCTCCCAGGCGAAGACCGGTAACGGCGGTGACACCGGCGACTGGAACCGCGAGCACGTCTGGGCGAAGTCGCACGGCGACTTCGGCACGGCCACCGGCCCGGGCACCGACATCCACCACCTGCGCCCCGAGGACGTGGGCGTCAACTCGATCCGCGGCAACAAGGACTTCGACAACGGCGGCGGCGCGGTCTCGGGAGCTCCCGGCAACTTCACGGACGGCGACTCCTTCGAACCGCGCGACGCGGTCAAGGGGGACGTGGCCCGGATGATCCTCTACATGGCGGTCCGGTACGAGGGGGACGACTCCTTCGCGGACCTCGAGCCGAACGACAGCGTCAGCAACGGCTCGGCCCCGAACATCGGCCGGCTCTCCGTGCTGAAGCAGTGGAGCCAGGAGGACCCGCCGGACAGTTTCGAGCAGAACCGCAACGAGGTCATATTCGACCGGTTCCAGCACAACCGGAACCCGTTCATCGACCACCCCGAGTGGGTCGAGGCCATCTGGTAGCGGCTCACGCCGGACCGGCCAGGTCCCGCGCGCAGTGCTCGACCGCCTCCTCGCGGGAGCCGTAGCGCGGCAGGTCCTGGCCGGTGCGGCCCCGGACGAGGGCCGGCGGGCCGAGCCGGCCGGCCGGGTCCACGACGGCCGCGCGCCGGCCCTCGCGCGCGAGCCGTGCGAGTCCGGCGTGCAGCAGGGCGAGGGCGACGCCGTCGGCGCCCGTCACCTCCCGCAGATCGAGCACGACCGGGCCGGCGCGCTCGGGGCCCGCCTCGTCCAGGGCGAAGAGCACCCGCTCGACCGCCGTGAAGTCGAGGGCGCCCTGGGCGGCGACGACTCCGACGCGTTCGCGCAGCGCCCTCGCCTCCCTGTCCGCCGGGGCGGACGGGAGGACGTCGGCGGTGGTCGCCAGCGTGACGGTGGACCCGGGGAGTGCGGGGTTCCTCATGAGGTGGAGCCCCAGGCGTTCCGAGAGGGCGCTGATCGCGTCACGGCCGCGCACCGAGGTGCCCGTGGCGTCGAGGAGCGGGCTGTAGGTGGCCAGGCCGAAGCGGGCGGGGCCGGCCGCGATCAGACCGCCGGACACACCGCTCTTGGCGGGCAGCCCGACCCGCAGCAGCCATTCGCCGGAGGCGTTGTACATGCCACAGGTGGCCATGACCGCGAGAACCTGCGCCGCGACGTCGGCGGTGACGACGGTCTCACCGCTGACGGGATTGACTCCTCCGTGCGCCAGCGTGGCCGCCATTACCGCGAGGTCGACCGCCGTCACCCGCACCGCGCACTGCCGGAAGTAGGTGTCCACGGCGGCGACTGGGTCGGCGGGCAGGACACCCGTGCTGCGGATCAGATAGGCGAGGGCGCGGTTGCGGTCGCCGGTGGCGGCCTCGGAGGCGTACACGTCCTCGTCGACGTCGAGACCCCGCCCGGCGAAGCGGCTCAGGGTGGTCAGGATGCGGGTGAACGCGGGGACTTCCGGAGTGTCGGGGACCAGGGCCGTCGCGACGATGGCACCGGCGTTGACCATCGCGTTGGCCGGCCGTCCCGTGCGCCGCTCCAGACTGATGGCGTTGTACGCCTCGCCGCTGGGCTCCGCGCCCACCCAGCGGTCCACCTCGTCGAGGCCGAGCGAGGACAGTGCGAGGGCGTAGACGAACGGCTTGGAGACGGACTGCAGCGTGAAGGGTGTGCGGGCGGCACCCGCGCTGTAGCGGTGCCCGTCCATGCTGACGAGCGCGAGGCCGAAGTCGCGGGTGTCGGATCTGGTCAACTCCGGGATGTAGTCGGCGCGTTCCCCTTCCCGGACGTCCACGAACCGTCGGTGGAGATCGCGCAGCGCGTCCGTCACCGCTTCCGCCGCGCTCACGCGCGTGCCGCCGGCCGCTCGCCCCGGCCCCCCTCGGCGGGACGCTTCGGGCCCTGCGGCCTCACGGCCGTTCCCGTCGCCGCCGCCGGTGCCCCGGAGCCGCCCCTCCGCCGGCCCGCCGGGTGGTCGGCACGGTGAGCGTGGCCATCGCACGTACCTCCGCGGAGAGGGGGAAACAACTCGCTCATACTAGGATCAAAAGGTATGAATTGACTCGTTGAACCACCCGCTCCACAGCAGGGGCGGCCCGAGCACCGCGCACCCCGAACCCTCCGGGAGGGAACGATGGATACGGACGCCCTGACGCCCGGCCTCTTGCAGGAACTGCGCAGGACCCGGCCCTACCCGGCCCTGTCCCTCACGATGCCGACCCACCGCAGGGCACCGGAGAACGCCCAGGACGCCGTACGGCTGCGGAATCTGGTGGCCGAGGCGGGCAACCGACTGGAGGCCGACCCCCGGGTGAGCCGGGAGACCGCGGCCGCCGTGAAGGCCCAGCTGGACCGGGCCGCGGAGGAGGTCGATCAGCGCCGCGCACTGGACGCCCTGGTCATCTTCGCGGACGCCGACGAGTACCAGATCTGGCAGCTCCCGCGCACAGCCCCCGAACGCGTGGTGCTGAGCGACAGCTACCTCACCCGCAATCTCGTCTCGGCGAAGGCGCGGTCGCGGCACTTCTGGGTCCTCAGCCTCTCCGCCGAGCACGCCACCCTGTTCTCGGGCACGAACGACGGTCTGCGCCCCGAGAAGAAGGGCGGGTTCCCGCTCACGGCCCCGCACGAGGAGCCCAATCCGCAGCGCGAGGAACGGATCGGCGACACCCCGAGCACCTACAGCAGCGAGGACGCGCGCAACTTCCTGCGCACGGCCGACGAGAAGCTGCGCGGGATCCTGGCAGCCGATCCCCGTCCGCTCTTCCTGGTCGGTCCGGCGCCCGCGCTCTCCCTGCTGGACGAGGTGGGAGAGAGCGGGCGGACCGCCGTCAGCCGGGTCGCCAAGGGGACCACGGCGGCCACGAGCCCTCCCGAACTCCTGAAGGAGCTGGGTCCGGCACTGGAGGACTGGCGGCAGCAGGCCGCCGCGGGGATCCGGGGACGGCTCGACAACGCCAAGAGCAGCCGCTCCTTCGCCGGCGGGCTGGACGAGGTGTGGACGGCCGTACGGGAAGGCCGCGCGGGTCTGGTCACGGCCGAGGAACACTTCGAGCAGACCGTCAGGGTCACCGACGGACATCTGGAGCCGGTGGGCCCCGACGTCACGCCGGGCACGGACGGCCAGGTGCGCGAGGACGTCGTCGACGAACTCGTCGAAGCCGCCCTGGACAACGGCTGCGAAGTCGCCTTCGTGGCCGACGACTCCCTCGCCGGGCACGGGCACGTCGCGGCGGTTCTGCGATTCTGACGGCGTGTCCCTACGTGAGGATTATGTGAAATATGTCTAGGTTTGGCGCTCCCGAAGTCGATCGCACCGCGTCGGTCCCGCCGATCACGCCGTGCACGAAGGAGAGCCATCCATGGACCGATACAGGCGCGCGTCGGCGGCAGTCCTGCTGACAGCGCTGGCACTGACCGGTGCGGTGGGCGCGGCTGCGGCGTCCTCGGACGTCCCCGCGCCGTCGCCCGGGCAGAACGCCGAGGACCTGATGACGCGGCCGGCCCTTTCGGCCTACGCGACCGCGCGCAGCGTCGCGCCCTGGGAGGAGTTCCGCATCCACGGATCCGCCCGGAACATCGGCGCCGGCACGCCGGTCACGCTCCAGCAGAAGCAGGGCGGGCGCTGGGTCGCCCTGCCGGCCACGATGAGGACGGCCGCCACCGGCGAGTACAGCCTGCGCGTCAAGTTGGGGATCAAGGGCGAGAACGCCCTCAGGATCGTCGGCGGCGGAGCCGTCTCGCCCGTCGTCCGCACGACCGTCGGCTGACTCCCCCGCCACGCACTCCGGCCGGCCCGCTCACCGCGGGCCGGCCGGAGTGCGTGGCGGGGGCGAGCCCCTGGCTCAGCCCTCCCAGACCCAGTCGGCCACCTCGGGCAGGTCGCTGCCGTGCTCGCGGATCCAGTCGTGATGACGGGTCCTGACGTCCGCCATCGCCTGGCGCACGGCGACGGCGCGCACGCCCAGCCCCGGCACCCGGTCGATCACGTCCATCACCAGCCGGTAGCGGTCCAGGTCGTTGCGGACCACCATGTCGAACGGCGTGGTGGTGGTCCCCTCCTCCTTGTAGCCCCGGACGTGCAGGTGCGCGTGGCCCGACCGGCGGTAGGCGAGCCGGTGCACCAGCCACGGGTAGCCGTGATACGCGAAGATCACCGGCTTGTCCCGGGTGAAGAGCGAGTCGTACTCCGCGTCCGGCATCCCGTGCGGATGCTCGTCGCGCGGCAGCAGTCGCGTCATGTCGACCACGTTGACGACGCGCACGGCGAGGCCGGGCAGGTGCGTGCGCAGGAGCTGCGCCGCGGCCATGGTCTCCAGCGTGGGCACGTCCCCGGCGCAGGCGAGCACGACGTCGGGCTCCCGGTGGCCGTCCTCCGTGCCCGCCCAGTCCCACGTCCCCGCCCCGCGGGCGCAGTGGGCGCGGGCCTCGTCGAGCGTGAGCCAGTCGAAGCCCGGCTGCTTGCCCGCCACGATCACGTTGACGTAGTCCCTGCTGCGCAGCACGTGATCCGCCGTCGAGAGCAGCGTGTTGGCGTCCGGCGGCAGGTAGACCCGGACGACCTCGGGGCTCTTGTTGAGGATGTGGTCGACGAAGCCGGGGTCCTGGTGCGAGAAACCGTTGTGGTCCTGCCGCCAGACGTGCGAGGTGAGGAGGTAGTTCAGCGAGGCGACGGGCGCGCGCCAGTGCAGTCGCCGTGAGGTGCGCAGCCATTTGATGTGCTGGTTGACCATCGAGTCGACGATGTGGGCGAAGGCCTCGTACGAGGAGAACAGCCCGTGCCGGCCGGTGAGGAGGTAGCCCTCCAGCCAGCCCTGGCACAGGTGCTCGGAGAGGACTTCCATCACGCGGCCGTCGCGGACCAGGTGCTCGTCGGTCGCCAGGATCTCCGCCTGCCACGCCTTGCCGGTGACGTCGTACAGCGCGCCCAGCCGGTTGGACTCGGTCTCGTCGGGACCCACGACCCGGAAGTCCCGCCGGCCGGCGGTGGCCGCCATGACGTCGGCGAGCAGTCCGCCCAGCACGCGGGTGGGCTCGTGCAGGACGGTCCCGGGCTTGTCGACCCGCACCGCGTGGTCCTCCAGCGGCGGGAGCGGGAGATCCCGCAGGAGCAGTCCGCCGTTGGCGTACGGGGTCGAGCCCAGCCGCGCCGTGCCCTCGGGCACGCATTCCAGGACCTGGGCCGTCGGCCGGCCGCCGGAGTCGAAGAGTTCGTGCGGACGGTAGGAGCGCATCCAGGCTTCGAGCTGGTGCAGATGGCCGGGGTCGTCGCGCACTCCGGGCAGGGGGACCTGGTGGGCGCGCCAGGTGCCCTCGACGGGCAGACCGTCCACCTCCTGCGGTCCGGTCCAGCCCTTGGGGGTGCGCAGCACGATCATCGGCCAGCGGGGCCGCTCGGGGGCTCCCCCGTCCCGGGCCGCGGCCTGGAACTCCGCGATGCGGTCCAGGGCGTGGTCCATGGCGGCGGCCATCGCACGGTGTACGGCCGCGGGGTCGTCACCTCCGACGTACACCGGGTCGTGGCCGTATCCGCGCAGCAGCGCGTCGAGTTCGTCCTCGGGCAGCCGGGCGAGGACCGTGGGGTTCGCGATCTTGTACCCGTTGAGGTGGAGGATCGGCAGGACGGCACCGTCGTGGACCGGGTCGAGGAACTTGTTGGAGTGCCAGGACGCCGCCAGTGGTCCGGTCTCCGCCTCGCCGTCCCCGATGACGCAGGCGACGAGCAGGTCCGGATGGTCGAGTGCGGCACCGTAGGCATGGGCGAGCGAGTACCCCAGCTCGCCGCCCTCGTGGATCGAGCCCGGGGTCTCCGGGGCGACATGGCTGGGCACACCGCCGGGGAAGGAGAACTGCTTGAACAGCAGTCCCATCCCCGCGCGGTCACGGCTGACGTCGGGGTACGTCTGCGAGTAGCTGCCCTCCAGCCACGCGTTGGCGAGGACCGCGGGTCCGCCGTGACCGGGCCCCCAGACGCAGACGGCCTCGCGGCCGCGCGCCTTGATGACCCGGTTGAGGTGCGTGTGGACCAGGTTGAGGCCGGGCGAGGTCCCCCAGTGGCCGAGCAGCCTCGGTTTGATGTGCTCGGGGGCCAGCGGCTCCTCCAGGAGGGGGTTGGCCATCAGGTAGATCTGGCCGACCGCGAGGTAGTTGGCGGCCCGCCAGTGGGCGTCGAGTGCCGCCAGTTCGGCGTCGGACAGGGCGGATGCCGCGGGCCGTGCGGGGGTTTCGGTCATGAGGACGTCTCCTGGCGTGCGTCCGGGCCGGGCCCGTACCAGACGGTGGTCGCGTTGCAGAACTCACGGATGCCGTGGCCCGCGAGCTCGCGGCCGTAGCCGGACCTCTTCACCCCGCCGAACGGGAGAGCGGGATGCGAGGCAGTCATGCCGTTGAAGAAGACGCCGCCCGCCTCCACGTCGCGGACGCACCGGTCCATCTCCGCCGCGTCGCGCGTCCAGACGTTGGAACTGAGCCCGAAGGGGGTGTCGTTCGCGAGTTCCACGGCTTCGTCGAGTCCGGCAACCCTGTAGAGCGTCGCCACCGGCCCGAAGGCCTCCTCGTGGTGGATGCGCATCGCCGGGGTGATCCCCGTGAGCACGGTGGGCTCGTAGAACCAGCCGCGGTCCAGGCCCTGCGGCCGCCGCCCCCCGCACAGTGCGGTGGCGCCCTTGGCGAGGGCGTCGTCGACGAGCTCCTCCAGGTCGGCGCGCCCCTGCTCGCTGGAGAGGGGGCCCACGTCGGTGCTCTCCTCCAGCGGGTCGCCGACGGTCAGCGCACGCATCCCCGCGGCGAACCGCTCGGCGAAGGCGTCGTACACGTCGGCGTGCACGATGAAGCGTTTGGCCGCGATGCAGGACTGTCCGTTGTTCTGCACGCGCGCGTTCACCGCCGTGTCCGCGGCCTTCTCGACGTCGGCCGAGGGCAGCACGACGAAGGGGTCGCTGCCGCCGAGCTCCAGCACCGTCTTCTTCACCTCGTCGCCCGCGACGGAGGCGACCGCCCGGCCGGCCGGCTCGCTTCCCGTCAGGGTCGCGGCGGCCACCCGCGGGTCGCGCAGGACGGCCTCGACGGCGCCCGATCCGATGAGCAGCGTCTGGAAGCATCCCTCGGGGAACCCGGCCCGGGTGAACAGGTCCTCGATGTAGAGGGCGGTCTGCGGGACGTTCGAAGCGTGCTTGAGCAGACCGGTGTTGCCGGCCATGAGCGCGGGCGCGGCGAAACGCATGACCTGCCAGAGGGGGAAGTTCCACGGCATCACGGCGAGGACGACACCGAGCGGGCGGTAGTGCACCCGGGCACTCGACGCACCGGAGTCCTTGACGTCGGTCTCGTCGGGGTGCTCGTCGGCGAGCAGGCGCTCGGCGTTGGCCGCGTACCAGCGCATCGCCTTGGCGCATTTGGCCGCCTCCGCCCGGGCGGCCCGGACCGGCTTGCCCATCTCCGTGGTCATGGTGCGGGCGATGTCCCGCTGGTCCTCGTCGAGGAGGTCCGCCGCCCGGTTCATCAGGCGGGCGCGTTCGGCGAAGTCCGTGGTGCGGTAGGCGCGGAACGCCCGGTGCGCGGCCGCGAGCCTGCGCTCGGTCTCCCGCTCGTCCAGTGCGTCGAAGGTCCTGAGCGTCTCACCGCTCGCGGGATCGACCGTCGCGATGGGCATGGGTGTTCCTCCTTGCATCGTTCTTCGACCGTGCCGGTCCGCGCCGCCGGGCGCAACGCGGCCCCTCGCACACGCGTACCCGGCCGGTGCGGATCATGCGTGCCGGGGACACGCCGTCCGCACCGGCCGGGCCGGTTCCGGGCCGCTCGTCACACGAGTTCGGCGACCGGGGTGCTGCGGAAGGTACGCCCGCCCGGGAGCGGCGTACGCGGGAGCAGTTCGGTGGTGCAGGGGGACTCGGCGTAGCGCGTGAACCACACGACTTTGCCGCCGTCGGTCCGGCAGGTGCCCCAGCTGTCGCTGAGGGCCATGACGCGGCTGAGACCGCCGCCACCGCCGTCGAGCAGCCGGGGCATCCGGGAGTCGTCGTCGGCCACGGACACCGTCAGGTGCCGGCCGGTCCAGCGCAGCTCGAGGACGCACCGGTCCCCCTCGCCGACGTGCAGCCGGACGTTCGTCAGGAGCTCTTCCGCCGCCCGGCACACCGGCCGGACGTGCAGGTCGAGACTCCAGTGGCGAAGGTGTGCGGCGACTATGCGCCGCATCTGGGAAATGCGCTCTGCCGACACCTGCAGTTCGACCGAATAGTGCCGGTCGAGTGGAACGGTCATCGTCGAGGCTCCTCACCGCGAGGCCCACGTGCTTCACCCCGTCTGTACCAACGACCCCCGAACACGAAGCGTGAGCAGTAGTCACTTCTGGGTCACTCCTCAGGGTGAGCCCGGATGGCCGGTCGCGCAACCGAGGGACGGGGTCACCGGGCGTCACGGCAGGTAGGGCAGCAGCTTGTCCGGGGTGAGGGGGAGTTCACGGAGCCGAGCGCCCGTGGCGTGCCGCACGGCGTTCCCGATCGCCGCGGCCGTACCGACGATGCCGATCTCGCCGATGCCCTTGCTGCCCATGGGGTTGAGGTGGGGGTCGTCCTCGTCGAGCCAGTGCGCCTGGATGTCGGGGACGTCGGCGCAGGACGGCACGTGGTAGGAGGCCAGGTCGCTCTCCGTGTAGTCCCCGAACACCGGGTCCATCGTGCTGCCCTCGGTGAGGGCCATGCCCAGCCCCATCACCATGCCGCCAATGAACTGGGAGCGTGCCGTAAGGGAGTTGAGGATGCGTCCGGCGGCGTAGACGCCGAGCAGTCTGCGCACCCGCACCTCACCCGTGAGGGAGTCGACGGCCACCTCGGCGAAGTGTGCGCCGAAGGCGTGCCGCGAGTACGGCGGCTCCTGCGCCGTCTCCTCGCGGGTGTCGGCGGTGACGGTGACACCGCCCTGCGGGACCGCCCCGCCGAGCTCCGCCAGCCGGGCCCGCAGGGCGGTGGCCGCCTTGTGCACCGCCCATCCCCAGGAGGCCGTACCCGAGGAACCGCCGGCCAGGGGCGCGGTCGGCAGGTCGCTGTCGCCGATGTCGATCCGCACGTCCTCCGGTGCCGCGTCCAGGACCGCTGCCGCGATCTGCGCGAGGACGGTGCGGGCCCCGGTGCCGATGTCGGTGGCGTTCACGCCGATGCGGTAGGTGCCGTCGGGCGCTACGTGGGCGGAGGCGGCGGACTCCGACACGAGCACGGGATAGGTCGCCGAGGCGACCCCGGTGCCGATCAGCCACGGCCCCTCCTCACGGCTCGCGGGCTGCGGGTCCCTGCCGGACCAGCCGAACAGGCGGGCGCCCTCGGTGAGGCAGCCGGCGAGGTTGCGGCTGCTGAAGGGCAGGCCGCTGTCGGGCTCGGTCCGCGGCTCGTTGCGCAGCCGGAGCTCGACCGGATCGATTCCGAGGGCGTTGGACAGTTCGTCCATGGCCGACTCCAGGGCGTACATCCCCGACGCCTCTCCCGGTGCGCGCATCCAGGAGGGGCTGGGCACGTCGAGGGGCACGACCAGGTGCGCGGTGCGGCTGTGGGGTGAGGCGTACATGATGCGGGCGGGTACGGCGGCCTGCTCGACGAACTCCTTGATCCGCGAGGTCTGTGTGACGACCTCGTGGGAGACGGAGGTGAGCACGCCGTCGCGGCCGGCTCCGAGCCGGACACGCTGCAGGGTGGGCGCGCGGTGGCCCACGATCGCGGCCATGTACCGCCGGGGAAGGGCGACCCGGACCGGCAGCCCGGTGTACCGCGCGGCCATCGCGGCGAGGACGGCCTGCGGGCGGGTGGTGCCCTTGGAGCCGAATCCTCCGCCGACGTGCCCGGAGACGACGGTGACGGCTTCGGGACCGAGGCCCAGCGCCTGGACGAGGGTGTCACGCACGGTGGTGGACCCCTGGCTGGAGTCGTGGACGGTCAGATGCCCGTCGTCCCACACGGCGGTCGAGGCATGGGGTTCCATCGGGTGGTTGTGCAGACCGCCCAGGGTGTAGGTCGCGTCGATCCGCACGGGTGCGGCGTCGAAGGCGGCCCCGGCGTCGCCCCGTTCCCGCAGGCCCGGGAAGCCGCCGTTGGCCTCGTCCGGGACGCGGAGGCCCGCGTGGTCCTCGGTGAGGACGACGTCGTGCGGCGTGGAGGAGTACTCGACGTGTACGGCGGCGGCGCCCGCTCTGGCCGTCTCCGTGCTGTCCGCGAGGACGAGGGCGACGGGCCAGCCGCGGTGCGGCACCCGGTCGTCCTGGAGCACGGCGAGGACGGGGTCGTCCGGTTCGTTCAGCTTCGGCGCGTTGTCGTGCGTCAGGACCGTGTGCACCCCCGGCAGTGCCAGGGCGTCGGCCGTGCGGATCGCGGTGACGCGTCCGCACGGGACGGTGGCGGGCACGATCCACCCGTGCAGGAGCGAGGGCCGGATGTGCTCCGCGGCGTAGCGGGCGGTACCGGTGACCTTGTCCCGGCCCTCGCGGCGGACGACGGGGGCACCCAGGGGCTGCGGGGAACGGCTCATGGCGTAGGACCTCGGTTCGTCGTGGGTGCGGCCCGGATCGGGCGGCGTGGCCCCGGGGTGACCGCGGGACGGTCAGGCGGACGCGCTGCGGGCGGTGAGTTCAGCGAGGACGCCCACGGCGAGTCTGCGGGCGAGGACCACCTTGAACCCGTTGTCGCGCAGGGGCTCGGCGGCCGCGAGTTCGGCCTCGGCGGCCCGGGCGAAGGTCTCCTCGGTCGCGGGCGCACCCCGCAGCACGTCCTCCGCGGCCCGTGCGCGCCAAGGCCGGTGCGCGACACCACCGAAAGCCAGCGCGCCGTGCTCGACCCGGCCGTCGCGCACGCTCAGCACGGCGGCGACGGAGACCAGCGCGAAGGCGTACGAGGCACGGTCCCTCGCCTTGCGGTAGAGGGAGCCGGCTGCGGGAGGCGGCAGCACCACCTCGGTGACCAGTTCCCCGGGCCTGATCACCGTGTCCTGGTCGGGGTTCTCGCCGGGCAGCCGGTGGAAGTCGGCGACGGGCACGGTCCGCTCCCCCTCGGGCCCGTACAGCCGGACACCGGCGTCGAGTGCCGCCAGCGCGACGGCCATGTCGGAGGGGTGGGTGGCGACGCAGTCCTGCGAGTGGCCCAGCACGGCGAGGTCGCGGTGGGTTCCCTCGCGCGCGGGGCAGCCGGAGCCGGGGACGCGCTTGTTGCAGGGCTTGGAGACGTCCTGGAAGTAGGGGCAGCGGGTGCGCTGCAGCAGGTTCCCGCCGGTGGTCGCGGTGTTGCGGAGCTGCGCGGACGCCCCGGCCAGCAGTGCCTGCGACAGGGCGGGGTAGCCCGCGCGCACGTCGGGGTGGGCCGCCAGGTCGCTGTTGCGCACGGTCGCGCCGATCCGGAGGCCGCCGTCGTCCGTCCGGGTCACGAGGTCGAGGGGCAGCCGGCAGACGTCGATGAGGAGTGCGGGGGACTCCACCCCGAGCTTCATCAGGTCGACGAGATTGGTCCCGCCGCCCAGATAGCGCGCGCCGGGACGGCCCGCACCGGCGCGGACGGCCTCGGCCACGGTCGCGGGGCGCTGGTAGGCGAAGGGTTTCACGAGGCCACGTCCCCGATCGCCTCGACGATGTGCGGGTACGCGCCGCACCGGCACAGGTTGCCGCTCATCCGTTCGCGGATCTCGTGGGCGTCGAGGAGGGCGGGTCCGCCGTCGGCCGGACCGGAGGCGGGCGTGACGTGCGAGGGGAAGCCGTCCTCGGCCTCGGCGAGCATGCCGACCGCCGAACAGAGCTGCCCGGGGGTGCAGTAGCCGCACTGGAGGGCGTCCCGTTCCAGGAAGGCCGCCTGCAGCGGATGGAGACGGTCGCCGTCGGCCAGGCCCTCGACCGTGATGATGCGGGCGTCCGACTGGGCGACGGCGAGCAGCAGGCAGCTGTTGGCGCGGCGCCCGTCGACGAGGACGGTGCAGGCACCGCACTGGCCGTGGTCGCAGCCCTTCTTGGCCCCCGTGAGCCCGAGGTGCTCGCGCAGGGTGTCCAGCACGGTGGTGCGGTGATCGAGCGTCAGGGTGTGCGGGGTGCCGTTGACGTGCAGCGTGAAGGTGGAACGGTCGTCGGGAACCGGCAGCTGTGCCGTGTCCGCGCCGAAGGCCCCCGGAGTGACGTCCATGTACGCGTACCTTCCGTGATCGGGTGGATCGGTGGTCACGCGGCGCGGTGGCTCTCCAGCCGCAGCCGGATCTCCTGCTCCTGGTCCCCGGCCGCCGTCCCGACGAGGCGTACGGCGAACGCGCCCTCCAGGGACCGGCGGAAGCGGTCGACCGCCCAGTAGCCGCCCTGCGCCTCGACCGTCACGGCTTCGGACAACTGTGCCGGCGCCGGCTCCTCCTTCGTCTCGGACACGTCCACGGTGGCTGTCCACACGGTCGGGCGGGTGTCCGAAGCAGCCTCGGGCGTGTCGGCCGCGGGGCGGTCGGAGACGAAGGAGCGGCGCAGGACCTCGAACACGGTGCTCGCGTCATCGGTGGGGCATCCGCTCAGCGTCACCACGACGTCGCCGCTCTCCTGGTGCTCCTGCTTCTGTTCCTGTGCGCTGTTCACCCTGGTTCCTTTCGCTCGGTGCGCCGTGAACGCCGGGGTGCGCGTCGCGTTCCTCCAGCGGTCCGGTGAGTCACTCCAGGCTCACCCCGCTACTGCGTGTCTGCGACACGAGGCCCGCGGCGCGGCGGTCTCGACGGGCCGCCTGCCCGGTGGGCCGCCGCGAAACACGGACCCGACACCCACGGGCCGCGCAGCGCCGGGGGCAGGGCCTCACGCGTCTACGTCCTGGCCGCAGGGGGTCGTGCCGGCGGTGCCCTCCCCGCGCACGAACCGGGTCGCCGGTCGAACGCGGCGGGTCCGGGGGGCTCCGAGTCGGCCTTCCTGCCATGCGAAACGCATTTACCGCTACATCGTCATAAAACATGAATTCATGTCAATGGCTGTCTGTGATCGGTTCTCCGGGGTATGCGCCATGCATGGACGTTACGTACGGAGCAAGCAATTCGCTCGCCGCCATCCTCGCCGACGACGGCCCCGGGGCCGTGGGTGTGATCGTCGGCATCGCGGGGCTGGCCGTGGTGGTTCTGCTGATCGGCGGCTTCTGGTGGGGCATGCGGCGCCGGGACAAGGAGCTTCCGCCCCCGCGCCCGGAGGAGCAGCCGGAGAGGCCCGAGCGCCGCACGGAGATCCAGGAGAGCGGTCAGCACACCTCGGACCGCTTCCCGGACAACGGCAGCGCACTCTCGCCGTACGAACTCGGCGGCCACGGTAACGAGGTGATCCCGCCGGACCCCGAGCGTCCGCGCGACTGACGGCGAAGGGGTGGGCGGATTCCTCTCGGGGTCCCCCGCACTCCTCTCGGGGTCCCCCGCACTCCTCTCGGGGTCCCCCGTCCTCCGCTCGATGGGCCTGGGCCTCGACTCCGCGATGCCGGCGGCCAGGGTCCATCACCCGGGCCCGGCCCGAGGCCGAACACGTGTTCCTGGACCTCGCGAACGCGCCGCCGCGGGGCGGGCTCCGAGCGCTCCCTCCGCGTGTTGCGGGAGTCGCCGCCGCGGATGAGGCTGGTCCTGGCCGCGCGGCGCAGGACACTCCCGCCGCGCAATCGACGAGGCAGAGGGACCATGAGCACAGGCGAACCGCGGACCGCCCACGAACCGGCAGCCCTGACCGGTGCGGGCGCGCCGTGCTGGGTCCACCTGGTGACCCGCGACCTGCTGGACGCCCAGCGTTTCTACGGCGGTGTCTTCGGGTGGACGTTCCGGCCCGGCCCGCTGGGCAGGGAGTTCGTCATGGCCCGGTCGGAAGGTGTGCCCGTGGCCGGCATCGGCGCGGTCGCGTCCGCGTACCAGGTGGCCGTTGCCTGGACGCCCTACTTCTCCGTCCGCGACGCCGATGTGGCGTCGGCGCGCATCCGCGAACGCAGCGGCACCGTGGCCGTGGGACCACTGGCTATCGGCACCGGCCGCGCCGTGCTGGCCGCCGACCGGGACGGCGCGGCGTTCGGCGTGTGGGAGTGGACCGGGCGCGCGGCGTCCCTCAGCCCGTCAGGGCACCGGGCCCACGCCTGGCTGCGTCTGCGCACCAGGAATGCCTTCGACGCCGCGATCTTCTACGGCGAGGTACTCGACTGGGCGAGCGGGGAGCTGGGCGGCTGCGAGGTGGCGTACGTGAAGGAAGAGGTGCTCGTACGCTGCAACGGCCGTCCGCTGGCCCGGATCAGCTCCGGTGCCGTCGAGTCCGCACCGGACCCCATGGTGCGTCCGCACTGGCAGGTGCAGTTCCCCGTCTCCGACGTCGAGGCGACGGCCGCCGCCGCCGAGCGGTTCGGGGGCACCCTCATGGAGCGGCGTCCCGTGCCGCACGGCAGCGAGGCGACCCTGCGCGACCCGGACGGGGGGCTGTTCACCGTGACGGACGTGCGCAGCCCGGCCGACGACTGAGGTCCCGGACCTCAGCCACGCGGGTCCGGGTCGTCGGTGCCGGAGGACGGCTCGCCGGGGTCCCGCTTCCCCTTGTCCCGGGCGATGGCCCAGAGCGGGAAGACGAACCAGCAGACGGCGAACCACAGGGCCATCACGCCCACGAGCCACAGCGCCACGACGTTGTGCAGCGCCACGCGCAGGATGAGCAGCAGGGTGCTGCACATGGTGCAGAAGAGCAGGCCCAGGCCGAGTTTGGTCAGCCGCGAGGCCCAGGTCACCGTCTGCGGTTTCATCCGCCGGCCGGTGAGGAGCCGGTGGTACGACACGGGACCTATCAGTGCGGCCGCCGTCGCGGATCCCAGCATGACCGTCACGACGTAGATGTTGCGGTCGACGGTCGAGAGATCGGCGAACCGGGGCTGGAAGACCACGGCGAGCAGGAATCCGAAGAGGATCTGGACGCCCGTCTGGGCGACCCGGAGTTCCTGGAGCAGGTCGCCCCACTGCCGGTCGGCCCGCTCCTCCTCGGTCTCGCGCCGGCCGCTGTGCGGGTTGGTCCCGATGCCGTCTCTCTCGCCGTCACCCTCGGACGCCGGTATCCGACCCATTGATGCCTCCCCCAGCTCGAACGTACGTGTGAGCTGGTACAGGTTCCCCGCGGATCCGCCTCCAACCCTCGGTCACGCGCGGAGCCGGGCGGTCGCGGCTGCACTCCATGGTGACAGCGATCGGGAAAACCACCACGCCGGGGCGCTCCCGCAGGACCGTGGCCCGGACGACCCCGGGCCACGACCTCGACGCACCGTGACGACTCATTTAGGATCGGGGTACGGCATCGCGCGTCGGTCACCGACCGGGTGAGGCGTGGAGGTAGCCCGTGAGATGCCTGTTGGAGGCATTCCACAGTGTCAGTCGAGTTGAACCACACCATCGTCCACTGCCGGGACAACCGGGAGTCCGCCGATTTCCTGGCCCACATCCTGGACCTCACCACCGGAACCGAATGGGGACCCTTCATTCCGGTCGTCCTCGCGAACGGCGTCACGCTGGACTTCGCGACCGTTCCCGCCGAGTCGATCACCGTGCAGCACTACGCGTTCCTGATCTCGGAGGCGGAGTTCGACACGGCCTTCGACCGCATCAGGGAGCGGGGCGTCGAGTACTACGCGGACCCGCACAAGAAGCACCGGGGCGAGATCAACCACAATGACGGCGGGCGCGGGGTCTACTTCCCGGACCCCAGCGGGCACGGACTGGAACTCATCACCCGTCCGTACGGCGGCTGGTCCTAGACCCCTCCGTCGCCGGGGCCGGCCGGGTGGGCCCGGCGGGGTGGCCGCGCCGGGCCCGGCTCAGGGCCGTTCCCCTTCACACCCGTCACCGATCCGGAAGACCATGTCCGGCCGGTCCCACATCACCGCGGGCGGCCGGGCCGCGACAGTACCGGTGCGTTCCGCGCCCACACTGCGGTAGAAGCCCTCGGCCGGCGGGTGGGCGACGACGCGTACGTCCGCCAGACCGGCCCGGCGCGCCTCCTCGCGCAGGTGCCCGGCGAGGAGGCGCCCGATGCCGTGCCCCTGGGCGTCGTCGGCCACGAACATCAGGTCGAGTTCGGGCGGGGACATGATCAGCGAGTAGAAACCGAGGACCCGGTCGTCCTCGTCGACGGCCACGTGGACACCGTGCGCCTCGATGTAGTCGGGGCCGACCCTGTACCCCGCGACCATGGGTGCGTACGGGCCCTCGTAGGCGCGCGAGGAGGTCACCAGGCGGGTCAGCCGTCTCGCGTCCCGCGCGACGGCACGCCTGATCCGCACCTCGCTCCGCCGGGCCGTAATGCGCGATCTCATAAAGCGAGTATTACGCAACCCGGCAGCCCGGCAGCCCGGCCCACCTCGCCCTCAGGTCCGCTGCCGCCCCGCCCGCCACTCCTCGACCACCGCGTCGATGTCGAACGGCTTCAGGTTCAGCGGGGGCCCCTCGGGGGGCCTGGCCAGCGCGGCGCGAATCGTCTCGTTCATCTCCGCCAGGACGCGACGCACCTCGGCCTCGGACCGTGCGTGCAGCGCCTCGTGCCGGGCGTCCTCGGCGGCCTTGCGCAGGGCGAGGGACGGCGGCAGCACCGACAGGCCCTCGCGCTGCATCTTGGCCTTGATCCACCACTCCGCGTCGTACGGCCTCTCGAGACCGGGAATCGGCTTGCCCAGCCCGGGCAGACCGGCGAAGTCGCCGCGCTGCTCGGCCTCGCGGACCTGCCTGTCCACCCACGTCTCGAAGCTGACACCAGCGGGTTTGCGCTCGGTCACCGGACACCTCTCTCCGAAGTCCTGCCGGACCGCCCGGCGTTCGGCCGAGGGCCGCCCGGGAGCCACCTCTTCCAGGTTAACGGGATCCGCCTGCTTGAAAGTCGCCCGGGGGGTAACACGGCTGGTGCACGGAGCCCGGGGGAACACCCGGCCGGGCCCGATTCCGGAAGGGGTTGACGAGAGTGGAAGAGCAGGACGCACCGACCGCGGACCGGCGGGGGCACACATCATGACAACCGTGGTGATCATCGCCGTCGTCGTCCTGGTGGCGGCGGCGGCCTTCCTCCTCGTCCGCGGCCGGCGGACCGGCGGACCTGGCCTGCGGCGTCGGTTCGGGCCCGAGTACGAGCGCACCGTGGCCCGCCACGACGGCGACACCAGGGCGGCGGAGCACGAGCTGTCCGAGCGGGTGAAGCTGCACGGCTCACTGTCCGAGCAGCCGCTCGCACCCGGAGCACGCGAGACCTACGTCCGCCGCTGGGCCGAGGTGCAGGAGAAGTTCATCGACTCCCCCAGGGACGCGGTCGTCGAGGCCGACGCGCTTCTCGCACGGCTGGCCCACGACCGGGGTTTCCCGGACGGCGGCGGCTTCGAGGAGCAGACGGCCGCCCTCTCCGTCCATCACGCCGAAGAGGTGGACGGCTACCGCAGGGTGCACACGGCGGTACGCGGCCAGGGCGGTACGGAGGAGATGCGGAAGGCCCTGGTCGAGTCCAGGGCGCTCTTCGACGTACTTCTCGCGGACGCGCCGGACGAGCGGGCCCGGACGGACCGGGCGGACCGAACCGAGACGAAAGGCAGTGCCACGGCATGACCGACCACAGCGACCCCAGGACAGAGCCCGCCGCCCCCACGGAGCCGCGGCGCACGACGGCACCCGGCACCACCCGTGAGACCGCGGCCGGAGCCGGCACCACCCGCGATCCCGCGACGGCGCGCGAACCCGCGACCGGGACGGGGCTCACGCCCGGAGCCACACGTGAACCCGCGACCGGGGAGCGGCGCGCACCGGAAACCGCACCGGACACCCTGGCGGGCACCACGACGGGCGACGGCAGAGACCGGTCGGTGAAGGATGCGACCCGCGACGGTCTCGGCGCTCCGGCCGAGCCGCGGAAGGCGTCCGGCAGGCCCTCGGACGAGCGGACCGGCCACCACGAGGATCACGGCACCGACCGGCCGCTGATGTCGCGGGACGACCAGGACAAGCTGTCCCAGCGCATGCGGCAGGCGGTCACCGACTTCGTCGAGAGCCCCCGGCGCGCGGTCGAGGAGGCGGACAGCACGTTCGACCAGATCGTCTCCGGCCTGACCGACGCCCTCACCGAACGCCGGCGGGTCCTGCGGGCCGGCTGGCAGGAGCAGGACACCGAGGCGCAGACGGAGGAGCTGCGGATAGCGCTCCAGCGCTATCGCGACCTCAGCGAGCAGCTGCTGAGGATCTGAGCGGGTGCACCCCGCGCGGACCGGCCCGGTGCGCGTCCCGACGGACGCCGCACCGGGCCGGTCCGCGTGTGCGGGAGGTCCGTCAGGCAGGTACGGCGAGGTCGGCGCGCAGGCGGTCCGCCACCGCGCGGGGCAGCCGCAGGGCCTTGTCCAGGTAACCGTCGAGTCCTCCCCACCGCTCGTCCATGGCGTCCAGGGCCGCCTCCAGGTACCGGGGCCTCGCCTCGACGACCGCGGAGGCGATGCAGGGGTCACCGCCGGCATCGAGGAAACTGCGCACCGCGGGACCGAAGGCGGCCCTGACCGCACGGTTCACCGCGAGGAACTCGGCGCGCACGACGTCGCGGGAGGCGCCAGCCAGCATCAGCAGCAGCGCGGTGGCCCAGCCCGTGCGGTCCTTGCCGGTCGCGCAGTGGAAGAGGAGCGGGCGCGCCCGGGGGTCGGCGGCGGTGTCCAGGAAGGCGCGGTAGGCGGCCGCAGCCCCCGGGGAGAGAACCATCTTGCGGTAGGTCTGCGCGAACAGTTCCTCCGCCCTGCCCCCGCCGAGCAGGGCCCTTGCTCCGTCCGGGTCACCCAGCAGGGCCCTGAGCCGGGCCGGGGTCACGCCCGGGTTGTCACCGAGGACGTCGGCGACGAACAGCCTCGCGCCCGGAGGCAGCCGGTCCGGGGCCCACTGGCGCTCGTCCGCGGTGCGCAGATCGACGACCGTGCGGATGCCGAGCGCGGCCACCGCCATGTCGTGCTCCGCGTCGAAGTCGCTCAGCTGACCGGACCGCAGCAGGATCCCCTGGCGGAGGCGGTGGTCGCGGCCCAGGGCGATGCCGCCCAGATCGCGCAGGTTGACGACGGTGGCTGCGGGGACGGCCCGGGCGGTCTGCACGATGAACTGCCTCTTTCCCGACAGACTGCAGGTCGGAATCAACGTCGCACGGCGTGCGCGTATCGACAAAGGGAACGCGGGACTCGGACGTATCGGCCGACCGGGTGTCAGTCGGCGAGAATCCTCGTCTTCTGGGCCGCGAACTCCGCGTCGGTGAGAACACCCTGCTTCCTGAGCTCGGCGAGCCTTTCGAGCAGCGTGATGACGTCGTCACCGCCGTCGGCGGGAACGCGCTCGTGCGCCACGAGGTGGCCGCCGGCGGCCTGGACCGCTCGGGTGAGGGGCACGGACCAGAGGTCCTCCCAGACGATCAGCGCGACGGAACTGCCCTCGGGCAGACCTCCGACCACGCTGAGGTCCGCGAGCCGCGGCAGGCCCGACGACCTGTCACCCGGCGGTGCGAACGACACCAGCCCCTGGGGGTCCATCTCCCGCAGCTCCACGAGCTGGAGCGTGCCGCCCGCACCCTTGCGGGCGAACGCCAGATCGAGGATGCGTACCGCGTCCGACGCGACGGCGTCGGCGAGTACGGGCGCGATCGCCTCGGCGAATCGGGCGCCGGGAAACGTGACGACGAGGTACTCCACGGGTCCCACGTCCACGATGCGTCCTTCCCCTGCGGTGCTGGGTCGCCAAAAGCATAACTTCGGGCATTAAGTGACGCACTGTGAAACTTCCGCAGCAACAGAACTAATTCACGTCTCAACCGAAAGAATTGCGCACATTCCGGAGAGTGCAAGGTCACAGCCTGTGGCCCTGCTGCGCGTCAGAGTGCTGACCTAGCATCTGACCATGACGGTCCTGCCTGCTGACGGGCTCTCTCTGGCCGCCGAATTCCCCGATCCCTCCCACGACCAGTGGCAGAGCCTTGTCGAAGGCGTACTGCGCAAGTCCGGCAGGGAAGTCACGGGAACGGCCGCCGAGGAAGCGCTGTCCACCGCACTCGGGGACGGGCTCACCGCCCGCCCTCTGTACACCTCCGACGACACGTCGGCCGACCCCGGTCTGCCCGGCTTCGCGCCCTTCACCCGGGGCAGCAGGGCCACGGGGAACACCACGGACGGCTGGGACGTGCGCCAGCACCACGCCCTCACCGACCCCGTACGCCTCAACGAGGCGGTGCTGGGCGACCTGGAGAACGGCGTCACCTCGCTCTGGCTTGCCGTGGGCGGCCCGGGAGGCGTACCGGTCCCGGACCTCGCCCGGGCGCTGGAAGGCGTCTATCTCGACCTGGCGCCCGTCGTCCTCGACGCGCGCTCCGCGAGCGGGCCGGCCGCGGCCGGGCTGCTCGCGCTCTACGAGGCACGGGGCGTCGCCAAGGACGCGGCCCGCGGCAGCCTCGGGCTGGACCCGCTCGGGCAGTCAGCCCGGACGGGCGCCGAGCCGGACACGGACGAGGCCGCCCACTGGGCGGGGGTCTGCGGCCGGGAGTACCCGGGCCTGCGGGCCATGGTCGTGGACGCGCTGCCGTACCACGAGGCGGGCGGATCGGCCGCCGAGGAGCTGGGGATCTCCCTGGCCACGGGCGTCGCCTATCTGAGGACGCTGACCGCGTCCGGCCTCACCGTCGAAGAGGCCTGCGCACAAATGGAGTTCAGGTATGCCGCGACGGCCGACCAGTTCCTGACGATCGCGAAGCTGCGTGCCGCCCGGCGGCTGTGGTCGCGCGTGGCCGAGGTCTGCGGGGCACCGGGCGCGGGGGCGCAGCGGCAGCACGCGGTGACCTCGTCCGTGATGATGACGCGCCGTGATCCCTGGGTGAACATGCTGCGGACGACGCTGGCCTGCCTGGGCGCGGGCGTCGGCGGAGCGGAGTCCGTCACCGTGCTGCCGTTCGATCACGCGCTGGGCCTGCCCGACGCGTTCGCCCGGCGTATCGCCCGCAACACCTCCACCATCCTGATGGAGGAGTCGCACCTGGCCCGGGTGACGGATCCCGCGGGCGGCTCGTGGTACGTCGAGCGGCTGACGGACGAACTCGCCTCCGCAGCCTGGTCGTTCTTCCAGGAGGTCGAGCGCGCGGGCGGCCAGGCCGCCGCGCTGCGCTCCGGCATGGTCGGCGAGCGGATCGCCGCCACCTGGGCGGCGCGGAGCAGGGACCTGGCGCGGCGCAAGGAGCCCGTGACCGGGGTCAGCGAGTTCCCGAACCTCGCGGAGCCGCCGGTGGAGCGTGAGCCGGCGCCCGTGGCCCCCTCTCACGGCGGGCTGCCGCGGGTCAGGCGGGACGAGGCGTTCGAGGCGCTGCGCGCCCGGTCGGACCGCCATCTGGCCGCCACGGGGGCACGCCCCAAGGTGTTCATCGCCGCGCTCGGGCCCGCCTCGGTGCACACGGCGCGTGCGTCGTTCGCCGCGAACCTCTTCCTGTCGGGGGGCATCGAGCCCGTCCACGACCCCGTGTCGGTCGATGCCTCGACGGCGGCCGCGGCCTTCGCCGCGAGCGGCGCGACGACCGCCTGCCTCTGCTCGACGGACGCCCTCTACGCCGAGCAGGCCGAAGGTGTCGCCGCGGCCCTCAGGGACGCCGGAGCCGAACAGGTCTTCCTGGCCGGACGCCCCGGGGAGTACACCGGCGCCGACGTCCACGTCTTCGCCGGCTGCGATGTCGTCGCCGTCCTCTCCTCCGAACTCGACCGCATGGGAGTGGCGTGATGCAGACCCCCGAGACCACCGGGGCCCGTGTGCCCGCGGTGCCGGACTTCTCCGGCGTGCCCCTGACCGGAGGCGCTCCGGCCGAGGTGTCCGAGGACCGCTGGCGCAGCGCGGTGAAGGAGTCCGCCGGCCGGTCCGACGAGGAGCTCCGCTGGGAGACCCCGGAGGGCATCGAGGTCAAGCCGCTGTACACCGGCCGGGACCTGGAGGGCCTCGACTTCCTGGACACCCGGCCGGGCATCGCACCGTATCTGCGGGGCCCCTACCCGACGATGTACGTCAACCAGCCCTGGACGATCCGTCAGTACGCCGGCTTCTCGACCGCCGAGGAGTCCAACGCCTTCTACCGGCGCAACCTCGCGGCCGGGCAGAAGGGCCTGTCCGTCGCGTTCGACCTGCCCACCCACCGCGGTTACGACAGTGACCACCCCCGGGTGACGGGCGACGTCGGCATGGCGGGCGTGGCGATCGACTCGGTCTACGACATGCGTCAGCTCTTCGACGGCATCCCGCTGGACCGGATGTCGGTGTCGATGACGATGAACGGCGCGGTGCTGCCGGTCCTCGCGCTGTACATCGTGGCCGCCGAGGAACAGGGCGTGCCGCCCGAGAAGCTGGCCGGGACCATCCAGAACGACATCCTCAAGGAGTTCATGGTCCGCAACACCTACATCTATCCGCCCGGCCCGTCGATGCGGATCATCTCCGACATCTTCGCGTTCACCTCGCAGAAGATGCCGCGCTACAACTCCATCTCGATCTCCGGCTACCACATCCAGGAGGCCGGCGCGACGGCCGATCTGGAGCTCGCCTACACCCTGGCCGACGGGGTGGAGTACCTGCGGGCGGGGCAGGCGGCGGGGCTGGACGTGGACGCCTTCGCCCCTCGGCTCTCGTTCTTCTGGGCGATCGGCATGAACTTCTTCATGGAGATCGCGAAGCTGCGGGCCGCCCGCCTCCTGTGGGCCAAGCTGGTCAAGGAGTTCGGTCCGAAGAACTCCAAGTCGCTTTCGCTGCGCACCCATTCGCAGACCTCCGGCTGGTCGCTGACGGCGCAGGACGTCTTCAACAACGTGACGCGCACGTGTGTCGAGGCGATGGCCGCGACCCAGGGCCACACCCAGTCGCTGCACACGAACGCGCTGGACGAGGCGCTCGCCCTGCCCACGGACTTCTCCGCGCGCATCGCCCGCAACACCCAGCTGCTGCTGCAGCAGGAGTCGGGGACCTGCCGGGTCATCGACCCCTGGGGCGGCAGCGCGTACGTCGAGAAGCTCACGAACGACCTGGCGCGACGGGCGTGGCAGCACATCGAGGAGGTCGAGGCGGCGGGCGGAATGGCCAGGGCCATCGACGCGGGCATCCCGAAGCTGCGGATCGAGGAGGCGGCCGCGCGCACGCAGGCCCGGATCGACGCCGGACGCCAGCCGGTCATCGGAGTGAACAAGTACCGGGTGGAGACCGACGAGAAGATCGACGTGCGATCGGTCGACAACTCCTCGGTGCGAGCCCGGCAGATCGAGAAGCTGCGCCGGCTGCGCGAAGAACGCGACGAGGCCGCGTGCCAGGACGCGCTGCGCGCCCTGACCGAGGCGGCGGGGCGGGACCCGGGGCCGGGGCTCGACGGCAACCTCCTGGCGCTGGCCGTCGACGCCGCCCGGGCGATGGCCACGGTCGGAGAGATCTCGGACGCGCTGGAGAAGGTGTACGGAAGGCACGCGGGCCAGATCCGTACGATCTCCGGGGTGTACCGCAAAGAGGCAGGAGAGTCCCCGTCCGTGGACCGCACCCGCACCCTCGTGGGCGACTTCGAGGAGGCCGAGGGCCGGCGTCCCCGTATCCTCGTCGCCAAGATGGGCCAGGACGGCCACGACCGCGGCCAGAAGGTGATCGCGACCGCGTTCGCCGACCTGGGCTTCGACGTCGACGTGGGCCCGCTCTTCCAGACGCCGGGCGAGGTCGCCCGTCAGGCCGTCGAGGCGGACGTGCACATCGTGGGCGTCTCGTCCCTCGCGGCCGGGCACCTCACCCTCGTCCCGGCACTGCGGCAGGAGCTGGCGGCCGAGGGCCGGGAGGACATCATGATCGTGGTCGGCGGGGTGATCCCGCCCCAGGACGTGGAGGCGCTGCACGACGCGGGCGCGGCCGCGGTGTTCCCGCCCGGCACGGTGATCCCGGACGCGGCGCACGACCTGGTCACGCGGCTCGCCGCCTCGCTCGGCCACGAGCTGTGAGCCGTTGACCGTGGCCGCGAGGATCGACATCGACGTGTATGCCAAGGGCGTGCTGGACGGGAAACGCGCGTTCGTGGCCCGTGCGATCACGCTCGTGGAATCCGCCCGCCCCGATCACCGGGTGCTGGCCCAGCGCCTGCTGAGCGAGTTGCTGCCGCATGCGGGGCGAGCCCGGCGGATCGGGGTCAGCGGGGTGCCGGGCGTGGGGAAGTCCACGTTCATCGACGCGCTCGGCACTCTGCTGACCGGTCTCGGCCACCGGGTCGCCGTGCTGGCCGTGGACCCCTCCTCCGGCCGTACGGGGGGTTCCATCCTGGGCGACAAGACCCGGATGGAACGGCTGGCGGTGGACGCGCGCGCGTTCGTCCGCCCCTCGCCCACCGCGGGGACGCTCGGCGGCGTGGCCAAGGCGACGCGCGAGTCCATCGTCGTCATGGAAGCCGCCGGCTACGACGTCGTGCTCGTGGAGACGGTGGGGGTGGGACAGTCGGAGACGGCGGTCGCCAACATGGTCGACACCTTCCTGCTGCTCACCCTCGCCCGTACGGGCGATCAGTTGCAGGGCATCAAGAAGGGCGTGCTGGAGCTCGCCGACGCGATCGCCGTCAACAAGGCGGACGGCCCGCACGAGCGCGACGCCCGCTCCGCGGCGCGCGAACTGGCGGGCGCGCTGCGGCTGATGCATCCGGTGGACGCTGCCTGGACTCCCCCGGTGCTGACGTGCAGTGCCCGGGAGTCGACCGGTCTGGGCGAGTTGTGGGAACGGCTGGAGCAGCACCGCACGCTCCTGGAGTCCACCGGGCGGCTGGCGGCCAAGCGCCGCGAGCAGCAGGTGGACTGGACCTGGACCATGGTCCGTGACGAGCTGCTGGACAGCCTGCACGGCCATCCCGCTGTACGCACCCTCACCCCGGATCTCGAACAGCGGGTCCGTTCCGGTGAGTTGACGGCCACGCTGGCAGCCGAACAGATCCTCCGGGCGTTCCGGGGCGACGAGCGGGCGGACGGGGAGCGCGCGGACACGGCCTGAGGCAGGCCCCCGGCGGCGCGCCCCACTGCCGGCTCGCGGTCCCTCTCCGGCTCCGGCTCCGGCTCCGGAGCAACGTGCGTACCGCCCGGTGTCCCCTCGGGCCGTCCCCTCAGGCCACCCACTCGCGTCGGCCGTCCCCTCGCGCGGGGCGGGCCCGAGGGGACCGGGTGCGCGACGCCCGGTCCTTCCCGCGCACCTCACGGCGCCCACGTCGCGCCGCACCCTTCCCCCCGTGCCCTGATCGTGGTACCGTCCGATCAGCACGCGTGTACGCCGGGATCCGGCGCCGGTGCCATCTCCCGCTGTTGCGCCCGTCCTCTCCGACCGGCGATCCAGCTTCTCTGCATTTCTTCAGCTGTCCGGACCGGGCGTCTTCGCCCGTCGCGTCGCACGAGGCGTGTTTCCTCCGCCCCGCCCTCGCCGGACCCCACATTCGCCATGTCCGCGAAAGGACCCACCATGACCAGCACACTCGAACGCCCCGTCGCCCCACCGCACCAGCCGGTCCGGACCGCCGGTGTCCTCGACACCACGCACAACGGACACGGCGTGCTGCGTACCGACGGCGGCCACCCCTCCCCCCACGACATCCGGGTGTCTCCCGCCCTGATCCGGCAGTACGGCCTGCGCAAGGGCGATGTCGTCGAGGGAACCTGCGAACGTCCCCGGGCGCTGTCCCGCGTCGAGTCGGTGAACGGACGCCCCGCGCGCGAGCTGCGGGAGCGGCCGCACTTCCGCGACCTGACGCCGCTGCACCCGCGTGAACGGCTGCGCCTCGAGACACCGGACGGCGGCCCCGCCCCGCGGATCATCGACCTGGTGGCGCCGCTCGGCAAGGGCCAGCGCGGACTCGTCGTAGCGCCTCCGAGGACGGGAAAGACGGTGCTGCTCCAGCAGGTGGCCGCCGCCGTCGCCGCCAACCACCCCGAGTGCCACCTGATGGTGGTCCTGCTGGACGAACGGCCCGAGGAGGTCACGGACATGCGCCGGTCCGTGCGGGGCGAGGTGTACGCCTCCACCTTCGACCGGCCGGCCGGGGAACACATCGCCCTGGCCGGTCTCGCCCTGGAACGCGCCAAGCGGCTCGTCGAGCAGGGCCGGGACGTCGTCGTCCTCCTCGACTCCCTCACCCGGCTGTGCCGCGCCCACAACACGAACGCGGGCGCCGGCGGCCGCACGCTGAGCGGCGGCGTGGACGCCGCGGCTCTCGTCGGCCCCAAGAAGCTCTTCGGTGCCGCCCGCCTCGCCGAGGAGGGCGGTTCGCTCACCATCCTGGCGACCGTGCTGGTGGACACCGGCTCGCGCGCCGACGACTACTTCTTCGAGGAGCTCAAGAGCACGGGCAACATGGAGCTGCGCCTCGACAGGGCACTGGCGGACAGGCGGGTCTTCCCCGCCGTCGACGTCACCCCTTCGGGCACCCGGCGGGAGGAACTGCTGCTGCCCCCGGCGGAACTGGCCGCCGTACGCGGTCTCAGGCGGGCCCTGCGGACGCGGGACCCGCAGGCGGCCTACGAAGCGCTCCTGCAGCGGATCAGGGCCACCCCGGGCAACGCGGCGCTCCTTCGGCAGCTGAAGGCCACCGTCCCCGGTGCGTGACGCCGGGCCGGGACGGGGGCCACGACGGAGGGCGGCCCGGGATCCGGGTCCGCCCTCCGGCCGGCCGGGCCGCCGACGGGTCAGCCCGCGGAGCCCAGTGCGTCGGAGACGAGGGCGCGTGCCTCGTCCTGGACGGTGGCGAGGTGCCCGGGCCCCTGGAAGCTCTCCGCGTACACCTTGTAGACGTCCTCCGTGCCCGAGGGCCGTGCCGCGAACCAGGCGCTGTCGGTGCAGACCTTGAGCCCCCCGATCGCCGCGCCGTTGCCCGGGGCCTCGGTGAGTACGGCGGTGATGGGCTCGCCGGCGAGCGTGTCCGCGCGGACCTGTTCGGGCGAGAGCTTGGCCAGCACGGCCTTCTGCTCGCGTGTCGCGGGCGCGTCGACCCTGGCGTAGGCGGGATCGCCGAAGCGCGCGGTGAGTTCGGCGTAGTGCTGCGACGGCGTGGACCCGGTGACGGCGGTGATCTCCGAGGCGAGCAGGGCGAGCAGGATTCCGTCCTTGTCCGTCGTCCACACCCGGCCGTCGCGGCGCAGGAAGGACGCGCCGGCCGACTCCTCGCCGCCGAAGCCCAGGGTGCCGCCGAACAGCCCGTCGACGAACCACTTGAAGCCCACCGGGACCTCCACGAGCTGCCGTCCGAGGTCGGCGGCGACCCGGTCGATCATGGAGGAGGAGACCAGTGTCTTGCCGACGCCGGTACCGGCCGGCCAGCCGTCGCGGTGCGAGTAGAGGTAGCGGATCGCCACGGCCAGGTAGTGGTTGGGGTTCATCAGCCCGCCGTCGGGCGTGACGATGCCGTGCCGGTCGGCGTCGGCATCGTTGCCCGTGGCGATGGTGTAGGCGTCGCGCTGCTCGATCAAGGAGGCCATGGCGTACGGCGACGAGCAGTCCATCCGGATCTTCCCGTCCCAGTCCAGCGTCATGAAGCGCCAGGTGGGGTCGGCGAGCGGGTTGACGACGGTGAGGTCGAGGCGGTGCCGCTCCGCGATCCGCCCCCAGTAGGCGACCGAGGCGCCGCCCAGCGGGTCGGCGCCGATCCTGATCCCGGCGTCGCGCACGGCGTCCAGATCGAGCACGGCCGGGAGGTCGTCGACGTAGCCGGTCAGGAAGTCGTGGCGGCCCGTGGTCCCGGCAGCCAGCGCCCTGGCGTAGGGGATCCGCCGGACCTCCTTCAGCCCGCCCTCGATCAGGGTGTTGGCCCGGTCCTGGATCCACGAGGTGGCGTCCGAGCCGGCGGGTCCGCCGTGCGGCGGGTTGTACTTGAAGCCGCCGTCGCCCGGAGGATTGTGCGACGGGGTGACCACGATGCCGTCGGCGAGACCGCCCGTGCGGTCGCGGTTGTACGTCAGGATCGCGTGCGAGACGGCCGGGGTGGGTGTGTAGCCGTCGTCCGTGTCGATCAGGACGGTCGCGCCGTTGGCCGCGAGGACCTCGACGGCCGTGACCCGGGCGGGTTCGGACAGTGCGTGGGTGTCGGCGCCGAGGAACAGCGGCCCGTCGGTGCCCTGACGTTGCCGGTACTCGCAGATGGCCTGGGTGGTGGCGGCGATGTGGTCCTCGTTGAACGCCGCCTTGAGGGCCGAGCCGCGGTGGCCCGAGGTTCCGAACGCCACTCGCTGGCCGGGCTCGGACGGATCGGGGTGGACGGAGTAGTAGGCCGTCACCAGCCGCGCCACGTCCACCAGATCGCCGGCCTGCGCCGGCTGGCCGGCCCGTTCGTGCACCATCGTTTCTCCTCTGTCTTCGGCTGCCGCTCGCCGACCGCCCGGGAATGGACGATCATCACGAGTTGTACCCGATCCTCCCGCGTCGGCCGCGCTCCGGGTACGGGTACGGGACGGGACGGGACCAGCAGTACATACGGAACGGGCGGGCCGCAGGACATCTTCGGCGTGATCGGCCGGTTCTTGCGGCGAGTGCGCCGCACCGCGGCCGCCTCACCGGATGTCGTCCCCGTGCGCGGGCAAGCACCCGTCACCTGAATTCCGGGCCCCGGCGGGCGTGGAGATCCGCGCCTTCACCGAAGGGATTTCCGGGAGGCGCGGGTATGCGAACAGAGGCATACACCACGGCAATCATGCGCCAGCAGCCGGTAGAAAATCCTATTGCCTCATCTGACACGCCGCAGCATTCGGGGGTAATTTATCCGACGACCCGACAGGGCTAACAACGGGACGACGAGCGCGAGTCGTACGCGTTTTCCCGTTCGGCGTCTGCGACAGTGCGTCTCGGTTTTACCCACTTGATCTCCGCCGCCACATTCCTTGCCGCCGGCGTTTATCCGAACCGGCTCGTCGGGGGCTTGTGAAAGAGAGCCGTGCGTGCTGCAGAAGAATTGCACCGAGGAAGACCGACTGACGGTCCTTCATCTGGTCCAGCCGGTGGAGGGAGGAGTCGCGAGGGTCGTGACCGACCTCGTCGCGGCTCAGGTCCGTGCGGGACTGCGTCCCGTCGTGGCCTGCCCGCCGGGCGGTGAACTGACGGCCGGAGCGGCCGCCGCGGGTGCCCGGGTGTGCGAATGGCCCGCCGAGCGGGCTCCGGGGCCCCGGCTGAGCCGGGAGGTGTCCGCGGCGGGCCGGCTGATCCGCTCGTGGCGTCCTGATGTGATCCACGCCCACAGCGCGAAGGCCGGGCTCGCCGGGCGCCTCGCCGTGCGAGGCCGGGTGCCGACCGTGTTCCAGCCGCACGCCTGGTCGTTCGAGGCCCTGGAGGGCCGGGCCGCCGGTCTCGCGAAGTCCTGGGAGCGGTACGGAGCCCGCTGGAGCGACCGCATCCTCTGCGTCAGCGAGTCCGAACGCCGCACCGGCGAGCGTGCGGGCATCGCGGCGCACTGGTCGGTGATCCACAACGGCATCGACCTGAGGCGCTTCGTGCCCGCGGGCACGGATGACGCACCGGGCGGCCGCGCCTGCCTCCCGCTCCTCGCAGACGTTCCGGCCGACGCTCCTCTCGTGGTGTGCGTGGGGCGCCTGAGCCGGCAGAAGGGCCAGGACGTGCTGCTGCGGGCCTGGCGGATCGCGCGCACGGCCGGTGCACGGCTCGTCCTGGTGGGCGACGGGCCCTGCGCGCCGGAGCTGCGGCGCACCGCACCCGACGGGGTGCTGTTCGCGGGGGCCACCCCGGACGTGCGGCCCTGGATCCGGGCCGCGGATCTGCTCGTACTCCCCTCGCGGTGGGAGGGGATGGCGCTGGCGCCCCTCGAAGCCATGGCCTGCGGCACGCCCGTCCTGCTGTCCGACGTCGACGGGGCCAGGGAGAGCCTGCCCGCCGGACATCTGCCCCACTGCCTCGTGCCGCCCGAGGACCCCGCGGCCCTCGCGGCGGCCCTGACCGCCCTGCTGACCGACCCCGCGCTGCGTGCGGAGCTGGGCCGGACGGCGCAGAGCCGCACACGGTCGGTCTTCGACGTGACGAAGACCGCCGGGGCGGTCCTGCACCTCTACCACGAACTTGTCGGCAAGTCCCGCCCCACGACGAGGAAGCGCACCGAGCGATGACGACGGAGAGTGCCCCTGTTCCCCGAGCCGCCCAGGCAACTGCCGTACGGAGCGCGGCTTCCGCAGTACGACCGCCACGGAGCGGCGGTGACGACGCACCGGCCGCGCAGGCCGCCGCCGGTGTCCGCCGCCGCCGGGCGCCCGCGGCCCTGCTGGCATCCGACGGGCTCGCCCTCGGCCTGGCCGTGGCCCTGGTGTCCCCCGGCCCGTGGCCACCGGTCGTCCTCCTGCTGCAGATCACCCTCCAACTGCTGCTGAACGCCTACCGGGGCCTGTACCGGACCGGGCTGTCCCCCTCGGTCCTGGCGGAGCTGCCCGCGCTGACCGGTCTCGCCCTGGTGCAGTGGTACGTCACGGCCGAGGCACTGACCACCTACGATCCCCGCTACTCCGCCGGCTGGGCGGCGCCGGCCTGCGCGTTCGGCGTGCAGCTCCTGCTGACCTGCTGTGCGCGCGCCGCCGTCCACCGGGTCCGGCTGCGGTCCGCCGCCCGCCATCCGCAGTCCACCCTGGTGGTCGGCGACGGGCAGCTCGCCGACCGGGTCGTCGCCGTCCTCCGGGAGCACCCGCGGTACGGCATGCGGCCGGTGGGCCGGGTGGGCGCCACGGCCGCCGCCGCGGACACGGCGGAGGACGCACCGGCCGGAGAGGTACCGCTGCCCGCCCTCGCCTCGGTGCAGGACGCGAGCCGGGCGGTCATCCAGAACTCCGTCCGGCACGCCGTGTTCACACTTCCGCCCGAGTCGGCGCCCGACGGCGCGGAGCTCTTCGCGCTCTTCGCCAAGCACGGCTGCCGGGTGTGGCTGATCACCGATCAGGGAGCGGTCGCCCGCTACCGGACGGGGCCCAGGCCGGACCACGTGTGGGGTTTCGCCGCCCACGCACTGCACACCGGCCCGCACCACCCGGTGGCCCACCGCCTGAAGCGGGCCATGGACGCCGTCCTGGCCGCGGTCGCGCTGATCGCCGCGTCGCCCGTCATGGCCGCCTGCGCCCTCGCCGTACGCGTCTGCGACGGGCCGGGGGTCGTCTTCCGCCAGGAGCGCATCGGCAGGAACGGGCGGCCGTTCGTGCTCCTGAAGTTCCGCACCCTGCGCGCCGACGCGCACGAGTCGGCCACCCGGTGGAACGTGTCGGAGGACCGGCGCATGAGCAGGGTCGGCCGGACCTTGCGCAGGACGTCGCTCGACGAGCTCCCCCAGCTGTGGAACGTGGTGCGCGGTGACATGAGCCTGGTCGGGCCGCGACCCGAACGCCCCTATTTCGTCCAGCAGTTCAGCCGGATGCATCCCGGCTACCGGACCCGCCACCGGATGCCTGTCGGCATCACGGGACTCGCGCAGGTGAACGGCCTGCGCGGCGACACCTCGATCGAGGACCGGGCCCGGTTCGACAACAGGTACATCGAGACATGGTCGCTGTGGCAGGACATGTGCGTGCTCGCGCGCACGGCCGGCTCGGTGTTCCGGCTCGGAGGAAGCTGAACCGTGGCACTCATCGCAACCGCGGCACCCGCGGTACGGCCCGCCGGCAGGGGCACCCTCCTTCACGGGTGGGCCGGCCACTGGCCGCTGCTCCCGCTGGTCCTGGCCGTGCTGCTGCTGGCCGTACCCGACGACGGCGCGGGAGCCGGAGCCGTGTTCGGGGTACCTGCGCCCGATCTCCTCTCCGGTGTCGCCGTCCTCGTGTGCGCGGGCCGTCTGCTGTACGTGCGCCGGCGTCCGCTGACCGTCGCGGCCGCCCTCGTCCTCGGTCTGCCGGCCGCGGGACTCGCCCTGGCCACCGTGACGGCCGCGGACCCCGCGGCGGCACTCCCGGGCCTCGCCCGGTACCTCCAGATCTTCGTCCTCGTACCCGCGGCGGTCCTGCTCCTGGTCCGGAACGCGCAGGGCTTCAGGGTCGTCGCCGGTTCGCTCGTCCTGCTGGCGGTCGTCCAGGGAGCGACGGGCGTCCACCAGTACGTCACGGGCTCGGGCGCCTCGTACATGGGTGAGGACATCCGCGCGGTGGGCACGTTCGGCCCCAGCGACGTGATGGGGATGGCCACGGTGGTCGCCTACGGACTGCTCGCCGCCGTCGCGTACGCGCTGCGCACTCCTGCGGGCACGCCCGCCTGGCTGAAGCCGTGGGCCCCCGTGACGGCGGCGCTGCTCGTCGTCCCGCTCACCCTCTCCTTCAGCCGGGGCGCGTGGATCGCCACGGCGGCGGGAGCGCTCACCGTGATCGCGCTGACGGGCGCCCGCCAGGCCGTCCGGGCCCTGGCCGTCCTGGCGGCCGCGGGAACCGTGCTCGTCGGCGGATTCGGCGTCGGGTCCGAGATGATCTCGCAGCGGCTCACGAGCATCACCCAGGTGACGAGCGCGCCGGACCGGTCGGTCAACGACCGCTACGCCATGTGGGCCGCCGCCACGGACATGTGGCGCGAGCGGCCCGCGACCGGCGTCGGGCTCAAGGGCTTCCCCGCGCACCGCGACGCACACGCCTCGATCGGACTCTCGGCGGGCAGCGACACCGCGGGGGCGGGACAGGCGTTCCGCAAGCAGCCGCTGCTCTCCCCCCACAACATGTACCTGCTGGTCCTCAGCGAGCAGGGACTCATCGGCTTCACCGCGCTGGTCGGCTCCTGGGCCGCCCTCCTGGTCGGCGGGGTGCGCAGGCTGGTGCGCGCCCGGGCCCGGGGCTCCGCCGCCGTCGACTGCGGGCTCGCCGCCGTCGGGCTGATGACCTGGCAGACCGTCGACTTCCTGTACGCGGACATCGGGGGCCCGTCCACCGTACTCACCGGGATCGTGCTGGGCCTCGCCGCGTGGTGGGCCCTGGCCGCTCCGGAGAGGACGACCACCGCGTGAGCGCGACCACCACGGACGCCGCCGGAGAGGCGCCGGACACCACGGCGTCCGTCCACGGGAGCCCGGCCCGTCCCGGGCGGTTCCTCGCCCGTGCGGCGGGGGGCGCCGCGGGACTGACCGTGATCGCCGCGCTGCTGGGACTCGTCCGTGACCAGGCGGTCGCCCGGCTCTTCGGTGCCAGTCACGACAGCGACGCCTTCCTGATCGCGTGGACCGTCCCGGAGATGGCGGCCACCCTGCTGATCGAGGACGGCATGGCCCTCCTGCTCGTGCCCGCGTTCAGCCTGGCCCTGACCAGGCGTGCCGCGGGCGGGCACGTGACGGACCCCGTACGGGCGCTGGTGGCGGACACCCTTCCACGGCTGTTCGCCGCCCTGGCCTGCGCGGGCGCGCTGCTCGTCCTGGGTGCGCCCTGGGCCGTCGCCGTGCTGGCGCCCGGGCTCGACGATCCGCGGCTCGCGGTGGACTGCACCCGTCTGACGGCCGTCACGGTGCTCACCTTCGGGGTCACCGGATACTTCAGCGCGGCTCTGCGGGCGCACGGGCGGTTCCTCGCACCGGCCGGCGTCTACATCGCGTACAACATCGGCATCATCGCCGTGACGCTGGTGCTGCACTCGGTCTGGGGGGTGCGGGCGGCCGCCGCCGGGGTCGCCTTCGGCAGTCTGCTGATGATCCTCACCCTGCTGCCCGCGTTCGTACGGCTGCTGCCGCGGCGGGGCCCGGTCCGGCGGCGCGGGGAGCGGTCCGCGCTGCTCGGCGCGACGGTCCTGGCGCCTGTCGTCCTGTTCGTGGTGAGCCGTCAGTCGCAGGTCCTCGTCGAGCGGTTCCTCGCCTCGTCCCTGCCGGACGGCGCCATCTCGCACCTCAACTACGCTCAGAAGGTCGCGCAGCTGCCCATGGTGCTGTCCATGATGATCTGCACGGTGACCTTTCCGGTGGTGGCCAGGGCCATGGCGTCCGGCGACCGGGAGGGCGCCCGGCGGCGGGTCGAACGTGACCTCGCCCTCGCCGGGACCGTGGTGCTGCTGGGCACCGCGACGGTCCTCGGCTGCGCGCCGCAGATCGTCGAGGTCCTCTTCCAGCGCGGGGCGTTCGACGCCGCCGACACCGCGGCCACGGCCGGTGTGATGCGGGTCTACGCGCTCGGGCTCCTGGGCCACACGCTGGTCGGCGCCCTGTGCAGGCCCTACTTCTCCGCCGGCCGGCCCACCTGGTACCCGCTGGGCGCGATGTCGGCGGGACTGCTGGTGACCACGGGGGCCGGGATGGCCCTGGCCGGCCCGTTCGGCGTCGACGGCATCGCGGCGGCGAACGCCGTGGGCATCAGCACGGCCGCCCTGCTGATGCTGCTGGGGCTGCGCGGGCGGGCCGTGCCCGTCCGGACAGGGGCCGTGGCCCTGTCGCTCCTCCGCCCTGCCGCAGCGGCGGCGGTCGCCGCCGGTGCGGCAGGCCTCGCCACCGACCTGGTGAGCGGCCCCCTGGCCGGTCTCGCCGCGGGGTGCCTCGCCGTCCTCGCGGCCTTCCTCCTCACCGCTCTCGCGCTCCGCGCTCCCGAAGCCGTCCATCTGCTGGCACTCGTCCGACGGAGGTTCTCCCATGGCCGCTGACACCTCGGCACCCCGTGCCCTCGTACCCCCTCCGCGCGCTCATCCGTGGATCCTCACGTACCACTCCGTGAGCGATCCCACCGACGATCCCTACGGCATCACGGTCTCCGCCGATCGCCTGGACGAGCAGCTGACCCGGCTGCGCCGCCGGGGCCTGACCGGGGTGGGGATCACCGCGCTGCTCCGCGCGCGGAGTGCCGGCGAGCGCGGGCTCGTCGGCCTGACGTTCGACGACGGATACGCGGACTTCGTCGACGAGGCGCTTCCCGTCCTCCTCGCCCACGGCTGCGGTGCCACGGTGTTCGTGCTGCCCGGGCGGCCGGGCGGCTCCAACGTCTGGGACCCCCTCGGTCCGCGCAGACCGCTGCTGACGGAGGAGGGAGTCCGGACCGCCGCCGCGGCGGGCATGGAGATCGGCTCGCACGGCATGCTCCACCGCGATCTGACCACGCTCTCCGACGACGAGCTGCGCCAGGAGACGCACGGCAGCCGGGACGCGCTGCGCCGCATCACCGGGCACGAACCGGCCGGCTTCTGCTATCCGTACGGCACGGCCGACCGGCGGGTCGTCGAGTCCGTGCGGGACGCGGGGTACCTCTACGGCTGCGCACTCGTCCCCGGCCCGCTGTCGGGGCCGCACGCACTGCCCCGCACGCACGTCAGCCAGGCCGACCGGGGCGCCCGACTGCGGGTCAAGGAGGTACGGCACCGGCTGCGCGAGCACCGCCTCACCGCGCCGTGGCGGGGTGACGCCCGGTGAGAGCGCTGCACGTCATCACCGGTCTCGGCGTGGGGGGCGCCGAGCAGCAGCTGCGGCTGATGTTGCGTCACCTTCCCGTGTCATGCGACGTGGTGACGCTCACCAATCCGGGAGCGGTCGCCGAGGGGCTGCGCGCGGACGGCGTCCGCGTCCATCACCTGGGCATGCGCGGCAACCGCGACCTGGCGGCGGTGCCCAGGCTGGCCCGGCTGATCCGCCGCGGAGCGTACGACCTGGTGCACACCCACCTGTACCGGGCGTGTGTCTACGGCCGGATCGCGGCCCGCCTGGCCGGTACCCCCGTGGTCGCGACGGAGCATTCGCTGGGACGTGCGGAGATCGAGGGGCGTCCGCTCACCCGCGCCACCCGGGAGCTCTACCTGCGCACCGAGCGGCTGGGCGCGGCGACGGTCGCCGTCTCCGACACGGTCGCCGGACGGCTGCGTGACTGGGGCGTTCCCGCCGCCCGGATCCACACCGTGCCGAACGGCATCGACGCGGCCGCCTTCCGCCACGACGAGGGGCGACGGCGCTCCACGCGGGCGCTGCTGGGGATTCCGGACGGCGCCTTCGTGGTGGGCGGGGTGGGCAGACTTGTCCCGGGGAAGCGCTTCGACCTGCTGATCCGCGCGGTCTCCGCGCTTCCCGACACCTGGCTCGTCCTGGCCGGGGAAGGTCCGGAAGCCGCCCCGCTGCGCGCCCTGGCGGCGCGGCTCGGGGTGGGGGGCCGCGTCCGCCTCCTCGGGGAGTGCGGATCCTCGGACGCGGTCCCCGGCGTCCCCGCGGTCCTCGGCGCCGTCGACGTGTTCGTGTCCGCCTCCCGGGAGGAGACGTTCGGCCTGGCGGCCGTCGAGGCACTCGCGGCGGGACTGCCCGTGCTGTACGCGGTCTGCCCCGCCGTCGAGGACCTACCGGCGGGCCTCGCGCCCGGCGCGCGCCGCATCGGGTATTCCTCGGACACAGCCGACCCCGCAGCCGGACTGACGGCGGCGCTGAGGCACCGGATGGAGGGCGGCACCCGCCGGCTGCCGCCCCCGCCGGCCGTGGACCACTACGACATCGGACGCAGCAGCCGGCGGCTCATGGACGTCTACGCACAAGCCATCGACACAGAACCCTCGACCGGGAGAGCACACTGATGACCGAGTCCCCCGCGCAGCCGTCCGTCTCCGGACGGTTCCGCAGGCTCCGCCCCGCATCCGTACGCCCCAGCTGGTGGCCACTGCCCGCCTGCGTCCTGCTCGGGGCGGCCTGCGGATTCTCGTACGGCATGCTCGCCACGCCCCAGTACACGGCCACCAGTTACGCGATGGTCACCGCGGGCAAGACCGTCGACCCCGCGGCCGCCCTGGGATACGCGCAGTCGTACGGCCGTCTGGCCACCAGCGACGCGACCCTCTCGTACGCCAGGGGGGCGGCGGGCGAGCCGGTGCGTGAACTGCGCACGCACGTGCTGTCGGAGACGTCCCCGGACTCGCCGATGATCGCCGTCACCGGCACGTCGGACGATCCGGACCGTGCCGCGGACATCGCCAACGCCGTCACCGAGGCCGTGGTCGTCAGCAGCGGGCACGTGGCCAAGGACACCGGTGTGAAGCTGATCAAGTTCTCGCACGCGGTGCCACCGGGTGATCCCGTGTCCCCGTCCGTGCCCCTGGGCGCGGCAGTGGGTGCGAGCGCGGGCGGACTGGTCGGCGGACTGATCCTGCTCGTCCGCCCCCGCCCCGGACGCAGGGACACCACCGCGGCGGTGCCCGCCCCCGCCCAGGGCGGCGCCGCCGCGCCGGCCGACGAGAAGGAGCTCGTGGGATGAACACCGACCGCCGACGGCTCACCGTCACGCTCTGCCGGGATCTCGCGGAGTTCACGGACCTCGCCGCGGAGTGGGACGCCCTGCACCGCCGCTGCCCGACCGCCACCCCTTTCCAGAGCCACGCGTGGCTCCGCTCGTGGTGGCTCTCCTACGGAGTGCCGGGCCGGCTCCGCGTCCTGCTGGCACGACGGAACGGGCGGCTGATCGGGGCGGCGCCGCTGATGCTCGTGCACCGTCCGATGCCCCTGCTCATGCCGGTCGGCGGGGCGATCTCCGATTTCTTCGACATTCTGGTGGACGGCGAGGACACCCCCGCGGCCGTGACGGCCCTGGAGCGGGGACTCCACCGCGCCGCCTCCCACACGGTCGTCGATCTGCGGGAGGTACGGCCCGACGCGTCGGCCCAACTGCTGTTCGACGGCTGGGCCGGGGTGCGGAGCAGGCTGACCGACTCGACCTGCATGGAACTGCCCGCCGAGCCGATCGACGCCCTCATCGGGCGGATGGGCGGCTCGCGGGCCCAGCGGTCCCGGGCGAAGCTCCGCAAGATCGACTCGCTGGGCATCGAGTGCCGCGAGGCATCGGTCCACCGGGTGGCGGGTGCGATCGGCAACCTGCTGCACCTGCACGAGCTGCAGTGGCTCGGCAGGGGGGTCAACCCGGAGCACCTGCGTCCCCGGTTCGGAGCGCACCTGGTGCGCTCCGCACGGCGGATGGTGCGTGACGGGGAGGCCACGGTCAGGGAGTTCGTGCTCGACGGTGAGGTGGTGGCGGCAGACCTGTCCCTCGGCTCGGCGCAGCTCACCGGCGCCTATCTGTACGGCGTCGATCCCCGGCTGCGGGAACGCAAGGTGGACGTCTCGTCGATGCTGCTGCGGGAGATCGCACGCGAGGCGTCGGGATCGGGGCGCGGCGTGCTGAGCCTTCTGCGGGGCGCGGAGCAGTACAAGAACAACTGGGCTCCGGTGGCCGTCGTCAACCAGCGCCTGCTGCTCGCCCGTTCGGCGCTGGAGCCGATGCTCCGTCTGCGCGAGGGACAGCTGGCGGTGCGCGACCTGGCGGCGGAGACCGTGAAGGCCCGCTTCCCGGCCGCCCGGGACTGGCGCGCCCGTCTGAGCGAGCTCCCGGTGACCGGCTTCGCCCTCGTCAGCCGGAGTTGATCCTAGATGATTACTTTTGCGGCGATCCGTTACCGTCTGTCGACTCCCGCGTTGTCAGTGCATACCGGCCGCACCCCCCGCGGCCGGTCTCGAATCCTCAAGGAGAACTGATGTCGCGTATCTCGAAGGTGGCCGCTGTCGTGGCAGGTACCGGTGCCCTGGTCGCCGGCGGTGCCGGCATGGCCGTCGCCGACGCCGGCGCGGGCGCCGTGGCCGCCGGCTCCCCCGGTGTCCTTTCGGGCAACGTCATCCAGGTGCCCGTGCACGTCCCGGTCAACGTCTGCGGCAACACGGTCAACGTGATCGCCCTGCTGAACCCGGCCTTCGGCAACACCTGCGCCAACGTCTCGGACCACCACGAGGTCGAGGCCGAGCACCACGACGACGCCAAGGCCGAGGGTGACTACGGCTACGGCCACTGATCTCACTGACGGGACCTGCCGGGCCCCCTCCCTCCGCGTCGGTGCGGAGCGAGGGGGCCCGGCCGCGTCAGGCGCGGGACCGGCCGCCGCTCACACGTACCGGTAGAGGCGGGAGTGGTCCATGAGCTGGGAGGGCGGCACGTCCCAGGGCGGCATCGGGCGGTCGTACGGGAAGATCCTGTCCTGCTCCGGGTGGTCGGCCGCCAGTGCGCCGGCCGGCAGGTAGCGCGAGCGGGGGTGCGCCCTCTGCCAGCGCGTCCAGAGCAGGTCGATGAAGGCGTGGTGCAGCCAGAAGACCGGGTCGTCGGGAGACGCCGCGCCGGCCATGGACCCGCCGATCCAGTTGTGGACCCGGTTGTGGTTGGCGACATCGCGTGACCCCCTGATGCCCCAGCCCTCGATCCTGTTGCGGAAACCGCGGGTGCTGACGCTGTTCCAGGGCTCGGCGTCGTAGAGGGGGTCCTTCAGCGCCCGGTCCACCTCCGCCGCACCGGGCAGGGTGACCGGAGACGACGGGCGGCCGAAGTTCCGGCGCAGAAAGGGTTCATCGGTGACCCCGGCGCTGATCCGCCAGTTGCCCCGCCGGTAGGCGAAGGGACCCGTCATGACCTGGCGGTCCCCCGGCCTGCCGTTGCCTCCCAGGAGATCGTCCCCCCACAGGGACGCGCTCGGCGTGTTGTCGCGAGTCCAGTCCCAGTAGGGGATCGACACGCGGGAGTCCACACCCCGCAGCGCCTGCTCGAACTCCAGGAGGTATCTGCGGTGCCAGGGGAAGAAGGACGGGGTCATGTGGGCGGGACGCGGCCTGTCCTCGGCGTCGGACACGTAGAACTCGCGGTGTGTCCGTACGAATTCGTCGTAGTGCCCCGAGCGTTTGAGCTCCAGGATCGCGTCCACGAGACGCTTCTTCTCCGTGCGGGTGAGGTCGCGCTGATTCTTGCGGCTGTACACCAGGCTCGTCCGTCCTCCGGGGTCAGATGGCGTGCGGGGGCGCCGCGGACAGCTGGGCGGCACCGATCTCGTCGACCGCCGCGCGAGCCGTCTCGAGCAGCGTGGGATACGACTCGTAGTGGGTGACGGCACTGAGGTAGCTGCCGTCCGCGCGGCGCATCACGTGCAGGGGGTGGCCGTCGATGCTGACGTCGGCCTCGGCCGCCGCGGTCGGCGCACCCGCCGCGGCGGCCTGCGGCCCTGCCCCGGCGGGAACCACGGGAGTGATCCCACCACGGATGTCGCGCCCCTTGTACAGCTCGGAGAAGCGCTCGGGCCCCACGGCGGCCCGCCGGTTGCCCGCTCCGGCTCCCTCCTCCCGCAGGAGCACGGGGGCGAGCGCCCCGCCGGTGCCGGCGAGGACGGCCGCGGTGAAAGCGGTCCGCAGGACCGCGCGGCGGGCCGGCCCCGCCGGCTCCCCGCTCGTGCGGGTGTTCGGGTTCATGGTGGGAGTACCTGCCTCTCGTCCGCCTCCGCGAGGTGCCGCGCACACATGGGCGACGAGACGCGCGGGGAACGGTTCTCGTGGATCGGAACGCGCCCGGCCGGTCCTCACGGGCCCACGGGCCGCTGCCCGCCGCCCGGCCTGCTGTCGGATACGTCCCATTACACCCTGCGCGGGGCGGGCCTCCGGCTCGCGACTCGCCTCGGGTGCGTGCCCGGCCGGACGGCCCTCCGCGCGTACCGCGACCGTGGGAATTGTCCGGCTGCTCCGGCCGTGTCGGCCGCTCGGAGGGGGCCACCGGGCCAGCATGGCCGTCCGAACTCCCGGAGGTTGGACATGAACGCGCCGACGCAGGCACCCACGGACCACGTGCGAGGGGCGGCGGGAGCCGACCTCGCCGACCCGGCGTTCTGGAGGCTTCCGCGGTCCCGGCGGCTGTCGGAGTTCGCCCGGCTCCGGGAACTCGGCACCCCGGTCCGCTTCACACCGGGCACGGGGTCGCGCACCCCGTTCCACGTCCTCGTGAGGCACGCCGACGTGCGGGCGGCCAGCCGGCAGCCGCAGCTCTTCGCGAGCGCCCCCGGAGCCACCACCCCCGAACCGGCGCCCTGGGCCAAGGCCCTGTTCGGCAACTCCATGGTGAACATGGACGGCGCCGGGCACGCGGGGCTGCGCAGGACCATCTCGCGCGCCTTCACACCGAGGCTGCTCGCCGCGGCCGAGGACAACATCTCCGCCGTCGCCGCGCGCCTGGTGGACGAGATGGCGGCGGAAGGTCCCGGGGACTTCATGCGGTCGGCGGCCTCCCGCATGCCCTTCGAGGTCATCTGCGACCTGATGGGCATCCCCGCCCGCCACCGCACCGGCATCCTCGAACGGATCGACCACGCGTCGGAGTACGTGGGGGTCCAGCGCCGCGGCCGGGCGCGGCTGCGCGTGCCCGGGCGCGGTCTGCGCTCCCTGGCCCGTATGCAGTTCGAGGTGGCGGGCATCGCCCGGGAGCGGCGCCGGGTCCCCGCGGACGACGTGATCTCGGCGCTCGTGCGCGCCGACGTCGAGGGGCGGGCACTGTCCTCCCGCGAGCTCGGCGCGTTCTTCTCGCTGCTCCTCGTGGCCGGTGTGGAGACCACACGGAACGCGATCGCCCACGGGCTGGTCCTGCTGACGGAGCACCCGGAGCAGCGAGCGCTCCTGCGGTCCGACTTCGAACGGTACGCCGACGGCGCCGTCGACGAGATCGTCCGCCACTCGACGCCCATCATCCAGTTCCGCCGCACGGTCGCCGCCGAGTGCGAACTGGGAGGGCGCACCTTTCTGCCCGGGGAGAAGGCCATGCTCCTTTACGCGTCGGCGAACCGGGACGGGTCGGTCTTCGCGGATCCCGACGCCTTCGACATCACCCGGTCGCCGAACCCGCACCTGGGATACGGGGGCGGCGGGCCCCACCACTGCCTGGGTGCGCATCTGGCGAAACTGGAGATGAAGGCGCTGTTCCGCGAAATGTTCGAACGGCTCGGAGACGTACGGTCGGTGGGCGAGCCGGGGCTGATCGACTCGAATTTCGACAATCGCGTCGGCACTCTTCCCTTCACCTTCTGATGTGTCACCCGAACGGTCCGATCGCAGCGGACGCGCGTCGCGAATGGGCTATTCCGGAGTGGTCCCGCAGGCCGTTGTTGAATCTTTCTCCTTAATGTCGTCATGGTCGGATACAGGCCGTAATCCAAGGAGGAACCGTGCCCTCACAGCGCCGTCTCATCAATTTCGGCATCGGTGCGACCGCGTTCGGCCTCCTCGTGAGCGGCGCGGTCCTCGTCGACCACGACGGCGCGGACACGGAGGCCGGCAAGGGCTCCGCGCGGAGCGCGGCTGACCCGGCGGGAACGACCGCCATCGGGGCGTACCTGCACTACGGGCCCCGCGGTGTGCAGCGGATGGCGGAGCTGTCGCGGTGGCTCGGCGGCACGGAACTGCGGGTCGGGCACAGCTATCTGCCGGGCGACGTGTGGCAGAACATCGAGGGACGGCCCGGTTTCCTCGCCTACTGGGCCGCGTGGCGGCGCGCGGACGCGGACCGGATGTTCGTCCTCAACACGCCCATGATGGAGCGGAACGAGGACCGCGTCTCCGACAGTGAGGTGCGGCGCCTGCTGCGGGCCGGGGTGAACGGGTCGTACGACGAGTACTTCCGCAAGCTGGCCGAGCGCCTGGTCCTGCTGGGCGTCCCGGACACCGTGCTCGTCCTGGGCTGGGAGATGAACGGCACCACCTACACGCACCGCTGCGGCCCGGACCCCGTGGCGTGGAAGGCGTACTGGAAGCGCATCGTCACCACGATGCGGTCCGTGCCGGGCCAGAAGTTCCGTTTCGACTTCGCGCCGAGCCGGGGACGGGACGCGGTGCCCTGGACCGAGTGCTATCCGGGTGACGACGTCGTGGACATCATCGGCATGGACTCCTACGACCAGCCGCCCGCCCGTACGTTCGACGAGCAGGTCAGCGAACCCTACGGGCTCCAGAAGCAGGTCGACTTCGCGGCCGAGCACGGCAAGCCGATCTCCTTCCCGGAGTGGGGGCTGTTCCGCAACGGCGACAATCCCGCGTACATGCGCCGCATGCTGGAGTGGATGGATCTGCACAAGCCGGTCTACCAGACGATCACCGACTACTGCCCGCACGGGGTGTGGCAGTGCTCGGAGAACCCCCTGTCCTCGGCGGTGTTCCGGGAGAAGCTGAGCGGCCTCCCGAACGCCGAGCCCTCCCTGCCCGCGCCCGACCCGAGCGGAACTCCGGCCGTGCCGAAGCCGGACAAGCCCACACCGACCCTTCCCGTACCGGACACCAACGCGGACGAGTGGTGCGTCAGCATTCCGCTGAGCGACTGGTTCGGCCAGTGGCTGACGGACCGGAAGTTCTGCGTACGCCGCTGAGGACCGCCCCCGGCAGGGGGCGGACGGCCCGGACCGGTGATCGAGGGAGCACGACATGCGGGTGGCTGTGGCGGGCGGGACCGGCCTGGTGGGACGACTGGTCGTCGGGAAACTCGCGGCGTCGGGACACGAGCCGGTCGTCCTGTCCCGTTCTCGGGGCGTGGACCTCGTCCGGGGCACCGGACTCGGCGGGGCCCTGTCCGGCGTGGACGTGGTCGTCGACGTGAGCAACGTGACGACGCTCAGCAGGCGCAGGGCGGTCGCGTTCTTCGACTCGGCCGGCCGCAACCTGCTGGACGCGGCCGCGGGTGCCGGGGTGCGCCACCACGTGGCGCTGTCGATCGTCGGCGTCGACCGCGTCGGCCACGGCTACTACGCGGGCAAGCTGCGCCAGGAGGAGGTCGTTGCGGAGGGCCGGGTTCCCTGGACCGTGCTCCGGGCGACGCAGTTCCACGAGTTCGTCGGCCAGACCCTCCAGCAGATGCCCGGGCGGATCGCCGTGGTGCCGCGGATGACCACTCAGCCGGTGGCGGCGCGGGAGGTGGCCGGGCATCTGGTGGAACTGGCGCTCGCTCCCCCGCGGGGGATGGCGCCGGAACTCGCCGGACCGAGGGTGGAGCAACTCGTGGACCTGGTGCACCGGCTGCTCGCCGCCCGCCGGGAGCGCCGCCTGGTGGTGCCTCTGCGGCTGCCGGGCGCGGTGGGCGCCTCGATGCGGGGCGACGGCCAGCTGCCCCGGGAGGACGGGCCGAGGGGCTCGGAGACCTTCGACGAGTGGCTCGCCCGGACCGGTGGGCGGCAGGGGTGACCTCGCGCGGCGGCACCCGTCCGCCGCTCACCAACCGGTCCACAGCAGATGGTTGATCAGCAGGGCGACGGCGGCCTGGGCTGCCAGCCAGCCACGCCGGTCGTGGGCCGGCAGCAGGGCGGCGGCCGGGATCAGCCAGACCATGAAGGGCTGCCAGATGCGCTCCGTCTCGGCCTTGCTCATCCCCGAGAGGTCCGCGACGGCGAGCGCGAGCAGTGCGGCGACGACGACACACGCCAGGCGCTGAGCGGGTGTCACCGTGCCGGAGCGCAGACCGCGTACGGCTGCGGGGGCCGACGCCACGGCCCGGCGCAGGCCCGCGACGGTCGCGAGTCCCGCCGCGAGTGTGGCGCAGGCGAGGTTCGCCCAGACCCAGTAGCCGTAGGGGCGGGTTCCGCCGGCTCCCTGGTAGTACCGCTCCACCAGCAGGTGGTAGGCCTCCCACCAGTTGAAGCCCGCCAGTGTGAAGGCCACGGGGGCGACCAGCGCGCCGAGCACCAGGGGGCCGAGAGGGCGGGCCGCACGAGCGAGGACGAGGACCGCCGCCAGGAGTGCCACGAGGAGAGTCAGGCCGTAACTCAGGTAGCAGGTCAGCCCGAACAGCAGTCCTGAGCCGAGTGCGGCCGCTGCCGGGTGCCGGGCCGTGCGGGTCGCCGCGACGGCCAGCAGTGCCACGGACCAGGCCGCGACGGCGGCGAAGTAGCCGTCGGCCGAGGTGCCCGTCCAGACGGCGAAGGGGGCCAGGACGAGGAACGGGGAGGCGCGCCGTGCGAGGTCCTCGCCCGTCAGTGCCCGCAGCGCGACCATGACGGCGACCGCGGCGGAGCCTCCGAGCACGATGCACCACATGCCCGCCCAGGCACCGCCTCCGAGGCCGGCCCGGTCCAGGCCGACGAAGGTGAGGGTGGCGCCCGGCGGGTGTCCGGCGACGTGCGCGGGCCAGTTGCCGGGGGGCCCGATCACGATGTGGTCGGTGAATCCGCGCAGCGCGGCGCCGATGTCGTCGAACCGGTCGATCACGCGCAGGTATTCGTGCTTGGTGGTCAGCCGTCGCTCGACCCCGCGGTACCAGCCCTCGATGAGGGCGAGCGAGAGGATCCATCCCACCGAAGCGGCCCAGCAGGCGAGGAGCAGGCCGCGCCAGGGCATGCGGGCGGCGACCCGGGGGCCGCAGGTGATGACCGCGGCGGCGACGGCCAGCGCGGCTGGGGTGCCGGGGCCGATGTGCGGGTCCCAGGACGCCAGCAGGGGTGGCCAGTGGACCTGCAGGCTGCCGTCACCCTCCTGGATCACCCAACCGACTCCTATGGCCACGGCCACCAGCAGAGCTCCCGCCGCGGCGGCGGTCAGGTCCCGGCGACGCCCAGCGGGAGCGGCCGGGGCGGTGGGCACGGCGGGTCCGGTCGGCCCGGCGGGATCGGCGGTACGGGTCGGGGCACTGCGTTCCTCGGTCGTCACGCACGCACGCTACGCATCGACGGGCTCCGCAGGGCGGTGCGACGCCGCCACGTCACAGATCCGTCAGATCCGCCGCGGGGGCGCGGGCCGACGTCAGACTTTCGTCAGGAGTCGTACGGCTCCGGGTGCGGTGACCCGGCATAACGTCGGCACCATGCGCGACAGACACCGGCAGGCCCGTGCACACCGCCCCTCCCCCCGCTTCCCGCTTCCGGCCGAGCCCGCGTTCTGGCGCAGTCCGGTGCGCGGGGTCCGGTTCACGGCCGTACTCGGTCTGGTGCTCCTCGCGGGGATCACGCTGTTGTTCGTGACCGGACTGCTGTCGTACGCGGCGTACAACCCGGACCTCGCCGCCGTGAACGACAAGACACCGGACAAGGGGTGGCTCGGCTTCTACCTGTTCGACTGGCCCACCGGGCCCCACTGGCTGTACCGGATGACGCAGGGGGTCCACGTCACGCTGGGCATCGTCCTGGTGCCCGTCCTGCTGGCGAAGCTGTGGTCGGTGGTGCCGAGGCTCTTCGCGCTGCCGCCGGCACGGTCGGCCGGACACGCCCTGGAGCGTCTGTCGCTGCTGCTGCTCGTGGGCGGGGCACTCTTCGAATTCGTCACGGGGCTGCTGAACATCCAGTTGGAGTATCTGTTCCCGGGGTCCTTCTACCCGCTCCACTTCTACGGTGCGTGGGTCTTCATCGCCGCGTTCCTCGCCCACACGTGCCTCAAGCTCCCCCGGGCGCTGCGGGTCCTGCGCACCGGACTGCCCGCCGGGGAGAAGGACGGACTGGCCTCGCCGCGTCCCGCCGCGGCAACCGTCTCGCGGCGCGGCGCCCTCGCCGTCGTGGGGGCGGGGTCGCTGCTCCTGCTGGTCACCTCCGCGGGCCGGAGCTTCGACGGCGGGCTGCGGCGCACCGCCCTGCTGACGCCGCGCGGCGGCGCCGAACCGGGACCGGGTCCCAACGGGTTCCAGATCAACAAGACCGCTGCGAAGGTGGGCATCACACCGGCCGACACGGGGGAACGCTGGCGGCTCACCGTCGTCGGACCGGCCGGGGAGATCCGGCTGACGCGGGCCGAACTGCTGGCCATGGGGCAGCACAGCGCGGCGCTGCCCATCGCGTGTGTGGAGGGCTGGTCGACGTCCGACCAGTGGTGGCGCGGAGTCCGGCTGCGTGACCTCGCGGCGCTGGCAGGTTTCCCGGACGAACCGCCCGGGGTTCTGGTCGAGTCCCTCCAGCGCACCGGGCCGTTCCGGACGGTGGCGCTCAGGGGGAACCAGGTGCGCGACCCGCTGTCGCTGCTCGCGCTGGGAGTCAACGGTGAGGTGCTGTCGCCGGATCACGGGTACCCGGCGCGGGTCATCGTGCCGGCCGCCCCCGGCGTGATGAACACCAAATGGGTGAACCGTCTGACGTTCGGAGAGCTGTGATGAACGTGCTGCGCCGCTGGTACGGGGAGGGGCCGCTGCACCTGCTGCTGATGGCCGCGTCGCTCGCCCTCGCGGGATACGCGGGGGTACGCCTGCTCAACGGGGACACCTTCATGATCCTGGTGTGGTTCGCGGGCGCCGCGTTCGTGCACGACCTGGTGCTGGTGCCGCTGTACTCCGCGGCCGACCGTGCCCTGCGGGTCCCCTGCGCGCGGCGTCCGGGACTGGTGAACTTTCTACGCGTCCCACTGCTCCTGTCCGGACTCCTCCTGCTGATGTGGTTTCCCCTGATTACCCGTCACACGGTGCGCTACGAACCGGCGAGCGGGCTGTCCCCCGACAGGTTTCTTGGGAACTGGCTGCTGATCACCGCCGCGCTGTTCGCGGTGTCGGCACTCTGGCTGGTGCTGCGGACCGTGCGCGAGCGGCGCAGGGCGAGGAACGGGCGGCCGCCTGCCTCCCACTGATCGACGGGCTTCCAGTTCTCCGACCGGGCATGCCCGAGCAGGGCGGACACGCCGACGCGGGCCCAGGGGAAGTGCGGTCCGGCTCCCGCCTGGCCCCGGCCGTCGTCGAGCCGGACCTGGACCCGCTCGTCCACGTCATGGGGATCGGCCTCGGTGATGAGCAGTCCGCCCGGGGCCAGCACGGCGGCGACTCGGCGCAGCAGGGCCTCGGGGTCACCGCCGATGCCGATGTTGCCGTCGATGAGCAGGGCCGTTCCCCAGCGTCCCTCGCCGGGCAGCGGCTCGAACACACTGCGGCGGAGCGCCGAGCCGCCGACCCGCTGGGTGCGTCCGATGGCGGCCTCGCTCACGTCGATGCCGAGCGCCCGGTGGCCGCGTGCGGCCAGAGCGGCGACCAGCCGGCCGGGACCGCAGCCGATGTCGATGACCGTGCCCTCGCTGCGGCCCAGTGCCGACAGGTCGGCAGCGTCGGCTTCCGCGCACCAGCGTTCGACGTCGAGGGGCAGCAGCCACCCGTCCTTCCGCCGGAGGAAGAGGGGGCCGCGCCCCTGGCTCAGTGCCCGCGCGTACGGATCGGCGGTCGCCCACGGGGCGGAGCCCCGGTCGGCGGGTGGCAGGACCGTGCTCAACGGACGGCCGCCCGGCTCAGTCGCCCGTGGGTCTCGGCGAAGCGTCCGTGCGGCGCCGCGGCAGCGACGTGAGCCGCGTCCTCGGCCGTGTCCACGTCGCGCAGCGGCGGCAGGTCCCGCACGGTGAGACCGAGCTCCGTCAGGCGGGCCCGCTGGCGTCGGCCCGTGTCGGGGCGGGACATCGGAACGCCCCGCACGAGGCAGGGGTCGGGGACCGCAAGGCCGAGGGCCCAGAATCCGCCGTCCTCGGCCGGTCCGAACCAGGCGTCGCAGCCGTCCCATCCGGCCGGGGAGAGCACGGGGGCCAGCAGGGCGGGGGTGATCTGCGGGGTGTCCATGCCGATGAGGAGCGCCGGTCCCACGCACGCGGCGAAGGCCGCGGCGATGCGTTCGTCGAGGGTGCCCGCGCACTGCGGCAGTACGTCGAAGCCCGGTGGTGCCCAGGGTCCGGGGCGCCCTTCGAGGACCAGGAGCCGCCGGCGGACGGGCAGGGTGAGCACGGTCCGCAGCGTGTCCTCCAGCGCGGCGGCGGCGAGTTCGGCGGCCTCCTCCGGACTGAAGGGCGGCGTGAGCCGGGTCTTGACCCTCCCGGGGCGCGGTTCCTTGGCGATGACCAGCAGTGTCGTCGCTCCGCCCACCGGCGTCATCGGTGTGCTCATCGGGTCGCCTCCGTACAGGCGGCGGGCGAGGTCTGCGACGCGGGCTGCCGCAGCACGGCACGCATGTCCCGGACCGCGTGCCAAGTGCCCCGCCAGGTTCCGGTGACCTTGGACCTGCCGGTGCGGGGCAGATACGGCACGTCCGTCTCTGCGACGCGCAGCCCGGCGTCCGACGCCCGCACCACCATCTGGAGCGGATAGCCGCTGCGACGGTCCGTCAGGCCGAGCGCCAGCAGTGTCTCCCTGCGCACGGCCCGCATCGGCCCGAGGTCGCGCAGTCTCAGGCCGGTACGGCGGCGGAGCATCCTGGACAGGGCGGCGTTGCCCGCCCTCGCGTGCAGGGGCCACGCGCCGCGGGCCGTGGGGCGGCGCCGGCCGAGGATCAGGTCGGTCTCGCCCTCTGCGATCCGCCGGACGAGACCGGTGAGGAGCGCCGGGTCGAGCGAGCCGTCGCAATCGCAGAAGCAGACGTACTCCGCCTCGGCCGCGAGCAGCCCCGCGTGACAGGCGGAGCCGAATCCGCGGCGCGGTTCGTGCACCACGGTCGCACCGAGCGTGCGGGCGATGTCCGCCGACCCGTCGGTGGACCCGTTGTCGACGACGATGGCACGCCAGCCCTGCGGAACACGGGCCAGCACCCGGGGCAGGGCCTCGGCCTCGTCGAGGCAGGGCAGAACGATGTCGGCGCGGAGGGGGGCGGCGCGATCAGCCGGTGAGTAGTCGGTCACGCGATCACCCTACGGAGCCAAAAGCGGCATTCCGGGCTTCGGGATCTTACGAAACGTGGACGTCGACCGTGTGGCGGGGGGAGGCCCGCCGCCGGGACGGCCGCTGATGCCAGAGTGGCGCCATGCAGAACATCGCCTCCCCTCCGGACTCCGGCGGCGTGTCGCGCGGCCGTGTGCTCGTCGTCGACGACGATCCGACCGTCGCGGAGGTCGCCGCCGGGTACCTGGAACGCGCGGGCTACGACGTCGGACGGGCCGGCGACGGGCCCTCGGCACTGGACAGTTACGGGGTGCAGCGGCCCGATCTGGTGGTGCTCGACCTGATGCTGCCCGGCATGGACGGCTTCGAGGTGTGCCGCCGGATGCGTGCGCGAGGGCCCGTGCCCGTCATCATGCTCACCGCGAGGGGGGACGAGGACGACAGGATCCTGGGGCTGGAGACCGGTGCCGACGACTACGTGACCAAGCCCTTCAGTCCGCGTGAACTCGTGCTGCGGGTGGAGGCGGTCCTGCGCCGGGACCGGCGTACCGGCCCCGGCACCCGCGCCCGGCTCGGCGGAGCCGGGATCGGCCTGGACCCTCTGGCCCGCCTGGCGACCCGCGACGGCAGGGATCTCTGCCTCACACTCCGCGAGTTCGACCTGCTGGCCTTCTTCCTGAGCCACCCGGGACGGGCCTTCACCCGCGAGGAGCTGATGCGGGAGGTCTGGGGCTGGGACTTCGGCGATCTGTCTACGGTGACCGTCCACGTGCGGAGACTGCGGGGAAAGGTCGAGACCGACCCGGCCCGCCCCGGCCTGATCCACACGGTGTGGGGTGTGGGATACCGCATGGACCTGCCCGACGACGACACCTCGGGGGGCTGAGCGCGTGGCCGACATCCTCCTCATCGCCCTCCTCGCATTCCTCGGCGCCGCCGGTGCCGGGCTGCTCGGCGCCCTGGCACTGCGACTGCTACGGCACCGCCCCCTGGTGGTCTCCCTGACCGTCGTCGCGGCGGTCGCGGTGACGGCGATGCTGGCCGGGACCCTGACCGTGGCCTGGGCGATGTTCCTGTCGCCCCACGACCTGACGGTGGTGACGACCGTCGTGGCCATGGCCGCCGCGGTGTCGCTTGCGACCGCGGTCCTGCTGGGCCGCTGGGTGGCGGCGAGCAGCCGCGATCTGACCCTGGCGGCACGCTCGTTCGGCGACGGGGGCACATTCGACGCACCGCGGGGGCAGGCGACGGCGGAACTCGCCACGCTCACACGTGAACTGGCGGCCACCAGCGCGAAGCTCGAACACTCCCGGGAGCGTGAGCGGGCCCTGGAGAGATCGCGCCGGGAGCTCGTCGCGTGGATCTCGCACGACCTGAGGACCCCGCTGACCGGGCTGCGCGCGATGTCCGAGGCTCTGGAGGACGGCATGGCTCCGGACTCGGGCCGCTACCTGCGGCAGATACGCCGTGAGGTGGAACGGATGAACGACATGGTCGGTGATCTCTTCGAACTCTCCCGGATCCACGCCGGTTCGCTCACACTGGCACCCACCAGGGTCTCCGCACGCGACCTGGTCGGCGACGCCCTCGCCGGGGCCCATCCCCTGGCGCGCGAACACGGGGTCCGCCTCGTCGGCGACCGGGTCGACGCGGTGCCCGTGGAGGTCGACGGCAAGGAGATGAGCCGGGTCATGGGCAACCTCCTGATCAACGCGATCCGGCGCACCCCGGCCGACGGGACGGTCGCGGTGACGGCACAGCGCTCACCCGAGGGTCTCGTGCTCTCGGTGACCGACGGGTGCGGCGGGATCCCGGAGGAGGACCTCGCGAGGGTGTTCGACACGGGGTGGCGGGGCAGCCCGGCCCGCACCCCTCCGTCGGGGGCGGGCCTCGGGCTCGCGATCGTGCGGGGAATCGTCGAGGCGCACTCCGGCCGGGCCGGCGTCCGGAACGTGGCGGGTGGCTGCTGTTTCGAGGTCGTCCTCCCCGCCGCCCCGGGGTGAGACCACCGCGCGTCGGAGGGGCGCGCCCGGAAGCTACGTTCGCGGTCCCGCTCCGGCTCGCAGGGGAGCCGTGGCGAACTCCCTCATCCCCGAGGCGAAGTCCGTCTCCGGCTTCCAGCCGAGTTCCTCGCGCAGGCGCCGCGAATCGGCGGTCACATGGCGGACGTCCCCCAGCCGGTACTCGCCGGTGACGACGGGGTCCGGACCGCCGTGGGCCGCTGACAGCGCCCGGGCCATCTCTCCGATGGTGTGCGGGGTGCCGCTTCCCGTGTTGTAGGCGTCGAAGGCGCCCGGCGCCCGCTCGGCCAGAGCCGCGAGAGCCACGGCGTTGGCCGCCGCGACGTCCCGTACATGGACGAAGTCGCGCCGCTGGCCGCCGTCCTCGAACACCTGGGGTGCCTCTCCCCTGGCCAGGGCCGACCGGAAGAAGGACGCGACGCCGGCGTACGGGGTGTCGCGCGGCATCCCCGGGCCGTACACGTTGTGGTACCGCAGCGCGACCGCCCGGCCGCCCGTCGCGCGGGTCCACGCGGAGGCGAGGTGCTCCTGCGCGAGTTTGGTCGCCGCGTAGACGTTGCGGGGGTCGGCGGGAGCTTCCTCGGTGACCGGCCCCGGCAGCAGTTCCGAGCCGCAGGAGGGGCAGCGCGGCTCGAAGCGCCCGGCGTCCAGGTCGTCCACTTCCCTGGGGCCCGGCCTGACCGAGCCGTGCCGGGGGCAGTCGTACCGTCCCTCGCCGTAGACCACCATGGAACTCGCGAGCACCAGGTCGCGGACCCCGGCCGCCGCCATCGCGGCGAGCAGCACCGCCGTGCCCAGGTCGTTGCAGCCGACGTATTCCGGCGCGTCGGCGAAGTCCTTGCCGAGGCCCACCATCGCCGCCTGATGGCACACGGCGTCGATCCCGGACAGCGCACCGGCCACGGCTGCCCTGTCCCGTACGTCCGCGACGATCGTCCGGACCCCCGGCGGCAGTTGGTCCGTCGCGGGAGCACCGCGCCCGGACGGCCCGTGCGCCGAGGGGAGCAGGGCGTCGAGGACGACCGGCTCGTGCCCGCCCGAGGCGAGGGTGCGGACGATGTACGACCCGATGAAGCCGGCTCCGCCGGTGACCAGTACACGCATGCCGCCACGCTAGGCCGCCCACGGACCGGAGGGGCGGCGCGGCACGCCCGTGTCACGGGACCGTAAGGACCCCGTGGGGCTCGCGCGGGCCCGGCGTCGTGCGGGTGGTCCGCGCGCAGACGGGCGTGTGGCCGTCCCTCCGACGGCTCGGATGTGCGTCCCTCCGACGCGTCGCTTCCCGATCACACGGGTCTCTTCGATACTGGGGGCCGTACGTGCCTGAGACAAGAGGATCGGATTCACGCCGACGGCCGGCACCTGCGGCCTGGCCGTCGCTCTCTCCTGGAGGAACCGTTGCGCATGCTCATCAACGTGCCGGAGACAGTCGTCGCGGACGGCCTTCGCGGTATGGCCGCCGCTCACCCGGAGCTGGTCGTGGACGCCGAGAAGCGTCTCGTCGTCCGGCGCGACGCGCCCGTGGCCGGAAAGGTCGGGCTCGTGTCCGGCGGCGGCTCCGGACACGAGCCGCTGCACGCGGGCTTCGTCGGGCCCGGAATGCTCTCCGCGGCGTGCCCGGGAGAGGTGTTCACGTCCCCCGTGCCCGACCAGATGGTGCGGGCCGCAGCCGCGGTCGACAGCGGTGCGGGCGTGCTGTTCATCGTGAAGAACTACACCGGTGACGTGCTGAACTTCGACATGGCGGCCGAACTCGCGGAGGACGAGGGGGTGCGGGTGGCCCGGGTCCTCGTCGACGACGACGTCGCGGTGGCCGACAGCACCTTCACCGCGGGCCGTCGCGGCACCGGGGCGACGCTCTTCGTGGAGAAGATCGCCGGCGCGCTCGCGGACGAGGGCGCACCGCTGGAGCAGGTGGAGGCGGTGGCACGCCGGGTGAACGAGTCCTCCCGGAGTTTCGGGGTCGCGCTCAGCTCGGTCACCACTCCGGCGAAGGGCACACCGACGTTCGATCTCCCTCCGGGCGAGCTGGAGTTGGGCATCGGCATCCATGGCGAGCCCGGACGCGAGCGGCGCGCGATGATGACCGCCCGTGAGATCGCCGACTTCTCGGTCGACGCGGTGCTGGAGGACCTGCGGCCGAGCGGCCCCGTGCTCGTCCTGGTCAACGGTCTCGGCTCGACGCCCCTGCTGGAGCTGTACGGGTTCAATGCCGAAGTGCAGCGGGTGCTGTCCGAGCGGGGTGTGACGGTGGCTCGTACCCTGGTGGGGAACTACGTGACGTCGCTCGACATGGCGGGCTGTTCGGTGACCGTCTGCCAGGCGGACGAGGAGCTGGTCCGGCTGTGGGACGCGCCGGTCCAGACGCCCGCGCTCCGTTGGGGCCGGTGAACGAAACTCCGTCGGTCCGTGTGAGGAACAGGAGACCTTGTGCTCGACACCGACTTCTTCCGTCGCTGGATGACGGTCACCGCGGCAGCCGTGGACCGCGAGGCGGACCGGCTGACCGAGCTCGACGCCGCGATCGGGGACGCCGATCACGGGAGCAACATGCGGCGCGGGTTCACCGCGGTGCGCGACGCGCTGGAGAGCGACCCGCCCGCGACGCCCGGTGCCGTGCTCGCGCTTGCGGGAAGGCAGCTGATCTCGACGGTGGGCGGGGCGTCCGGACCGCTGTACGGGACCTTGCTGCGCCGCACGGGGAAGGCTCTGGGCGACGCCGGGGAGGTGTCGCCCGCCGAGCTGGCCGAGGCCTTCGGCGCGGGGGTCGCGGCGGTGGCGCAGCTCGGCGGGGCGCAGGCGGGTGACAAGACGATGCTCGACGCGCTGCTCCCCGCCGTCGAGGTCCTGGCCGAATCGTTCGAGCGGGCCCACGACGCCGCCGTGGCCGGCGCGTCGGCCACGGTCCCGATGCAGGCCCGCAAGGGCAGGGCCAGCTATCTGGGCGAGCGCAGCATCGGGCACCAGGATCCGGGGGCGACCTCGGCCGCACTCCTCGTCGGGGCGCTCGTGGAGGCCGCGGCTCACGACGACGGGGGCGGCGAGTGAGCGAGGAGAAGCAGGTCGGGATCGTGCTGGTCTCGCACAGCGGGCCGGTGGCGCAGGCCGTGGCCGAGCTGGCCTCAGGGCTGGCGGCCGGCGGTGCGACGGCTCCGGTGGCGGCGGCGGGCGGCACCTCCGCCGGGGGGCTCGGCACGAGTCCCGAACTGATCGCCGAGGCAGCCCGGAGCGTGGACCGCGGCGCCGGTGTGGCGCTCCTGGTGGACCTCGGGAGCGCGGTGCTGACCGTGAAGTCGATGCTGGCCGACGGCGATGAACTGCCCCCTGGAGCGCGGCTGGTGGACGCCCCGTTCGTCGAGGGCGCGGTGGCCGCACTGGTGACGGCCTCCGCGGGGGGCGATCTCGACGCCGTGGAGACCGCGGCCTCGGACGCCTACGGCTACCGGAAGACGTGAGCGCCGGCAGCCGGCGGCGGGGACCCTGAGGCCCTGCTCCGGCCGTCCCCCATCGGAGGGGGCGGCCGGAGCGGGGCCTGCTCGGTTCCGCGCGCGGCGTCCGGTGCGGTGACGCGTCAGGCGGCGGGCGTCACCGCCCCGGCCACGATGGTGATCCGCGCCTGCCGTGTGGTCCCGTTGACGGTCACGGCGAGCGTGACCGAACCGGGCCGGAGCGCGGTGAGGGTGCCCGTCCCCGGGTCCAGCACCGCGATGTGTCGCCGTCCGGCGGTTCCGGCTCCGCCGATGTGGACGTCGGGCGACCCGGTCCAGTCGGCGCTGAGGGGGAAGGCGGCCGGCACGGTGCGCGCCCCCTGGGCGACGGTCGCGGTGACCTGCGCCCGCTGCCCGGATACGAGCTCCGCGGGCGCGTTCAGGGACAACGCGTCGACGTGGGCGCGTGTCTGGACGGACACCCAGTCGGGCCCGCCGCGCCACGGCTGCTCACGGGCCCGGCGCTGTTCGCCCGGCGGTACGCGGTCGGCTCCGATCAGGGACCATCCCGTGAAGCCGCCCTCGTCCGCCGGGCCGGCCGGCGCCTTGCCCGAGTTGCCGTTGACCAGGTATGGAACCCCGTCGACGTGCGACGCGTGGAACACCCCGACATGGCTGCCGATCATCGCCGCGCCCTTGCCGGTCGTACGCCGGAAGTCCGCGAGCCACCGCTCGACCAGGGCGGCCTCCTTGCGGTCGGTGAGCCGGCTGCCCTGCTGTGCGGTGGGATCGCGCGGCGGCACGTGCTCGATCAGCATCACGGAGCCGACGGAGCGGTCCCCGGCCGCCGCGTCCAGCTGGGCCCGGAACTCCTTGATCTGGGCGAGGCCGCCGCCGCGCAGGGTGAGGCTGGAGGTGTCGAGGGTGATGACCCGGGTCCCCTCGTGGTCGAAGGTCCGCTGTGCCGGGCCGAACTGGTCGGTGAAGTGGCCGATCCCGCCGCCCATCACCTCGTGGTTGCCAGGCACGTAGTACCAGGGCAGCGCGTCGCCCAGTTCCTCCTCCAGCATCTGCCGTGCGAAGGCGAGGTCGGCGGGTGACCCCTCGTCGACGAGGTCCCCGTTGACCACCAGGAAGTCCGGGCGGGCCGCCCTGATCTCCCGGAGGGTGCGCCGCGCCTGCCGGACGATCGCGCTGTCCGGGTCCCGGGCGACGAACTGGGCGTCCGACATCACCGCGAAGCGCCAGTCCCGGCGTCCGGTCTCGGCAGCGGTGTCGATCAACGGGTCGGCGGCCACGGCCTGTTCGGGTACGTCGACCGTCGGCGGCACCTGGGCGGACAGGTCGTCGATGACGATCTCCCCCGTGTACTGCCGTGCGGCGGCGGTCTCGGCGAGGTAGAAACGGGACACCGACAGCGGCATCGCCACCCCCGGCGGTACGGCGAAGGTGACCTGCCGCCAGCCGGTCCAGGTGATGTACGGCCCCCGGAGCAGCTGGTCCGAACCCGCGGCGTCCTTCAGGTGCAGCGTGGGCCAGGCACCGTTTCCGTCCCCCTTGATCCAGAGTGTGTACGACTGGGGCTGTCCCGGTACGGGTACGGGCTGCGGCGGCGCCGCGTAGGCCGCGCGCGTCGCCGTCGACCGGGTGAAGTCGTAGCTGAGGCGGAGGCCCGTGCCGGTGTGTCCCTCGGGTGTGGCGGCGAGCGCGCCGTCCGCGCGTGCCTGGCTGAACTTCCAGGCCCCGGCGTCGTCGAAGGCCGAGACGGCCTGCTCGGTGAGGCCGACGCTCACCGCGAGGGTGGTGTGCACGCCGCCCACGGTGGCCTTGACCAGTCCGGCTCCCGCACCGGTGCGGGACCTCACGGTGAAGGATCCGCGTCCGTCGTCGGCGATCTCGAACAGCGTGCGGTCGTAGTCGAGGGTGATGTCGGCCGGCTCGACGGGCGCGCTCGCGCCGTGGGCGTCGAGTCCGACGACGCCGAAGCGGCCGGTGGCCCGCGCGTCCGCGAGCCCGACCCGCGTCGTGGTCGGCATGACGCGGGTCAGACGGTCGAGGACCGTGAGCCCGGTCTCGCCGTGGGCACCGGCCCGTTCGGCCCGTACGTCGGTGGAACCGCTGCGGCGCGCGGTGAAGGTCCCCTCCCCGTCGACGGTGCCGACGGACGGATTCATGACGCGCCAGTGCGGGGTGCCGGCGGCCGGGCCGTACGTCTCGTCGTATCCGGCTGCGGTGAGCCGCCTCGTCAGACCGGGGAAGACCCGCTCGGGGTGCCCTCCGGCGACGGGATCGTTTCCCGGTGCCGGGCCGGGCGGTGTACGGGTCTCCAGCCAGAAGCCGTGGAGCCTGCCACTGCCCTCCGGGGCCGTCAGCGCGAGGCCGTTGGGGACGGTGCGCTCGCTGCCGTCGGACGGACTGTTCTCCACCTGGAGCGCGTCGCTGCCCGGCTCTCGGGCGACGAGGGTGGAGGAGCCGCCGCCGTCGAGGTTCAGCGCGCTGTGGGAACCGGCCCGGCGCATCATCTCGCCGAGCTCGGTGAGCGTGACGCCGCCGCTGTCGGTCTGGCGGCCGTCCACGGTGAGCACCTGCATGGTCCGGCCGTCCTTGGAGAACCCCACGGCCGTCCGGGGCGCGGCGGTGTTGTTCCCCTCACCGTCGTGGTTCTGCGCGACCCCGTCGGCGACGAGCAGTTCCCGGCCGCCCACCGCCGTGCGCGGGACCGCGCCGCCGCCGGTCCGGGCGCGGTACTCGATGCTCACCGGATCACCTGGCTCCAGGGCCGAGAGGAGGCCCGCCCCGGCCTCCCGGCCGACGAGCACGACGGTGTCCTCGGGCACGGGCCCCGCCCCGGGAGTGCCGGACACGGAGGCGACCTTGCCGTCGCGTACGGCGACTTCGGTGACCGGCCGCGCGTCGTCGACGGTCAGGGCCCGGTCGGCCGTGCCCCAGGCCGACGTGTAGGCGCCCACCCCCTCGGCGGGTACGTTCGCCGCGTTGTAGGCGGCGAGCGGCCGCGGGCCCGACGGCAGGGTGAGCGTGCCCTCGAAGTACAGCTCCAGGACGCGGCCGGCGTTCTCCGGCCCGATGCCCACCGCCCGGTGGTTGCCCGGGGCCGGGGACTGGACCGTCAGGCCGTCCTTGATCCCCGGGCCCTGCGGGGCCCCGGTCTGGTTGATGTCGAAGAAGTCGGCGTTGAGAGCCGCGACCGTACGGCGCCCCCGCCCCGGATCGTGCCCGGCCGCGAGTGCGGAGACCGTGTTCCGGTCCGCGACCCTGCCGGTGGAGAGGTAGTCGGCCCGCACCCCAGCGTCGAGGTCCACCGTGAGGGCGTCGACCCTCAGCCACTTGTCGGACTCCAGACGGTCGTACGAGTCCAGCCGGACGCCCGGAGCGACGGGCCGGGACGCGCGGGCCGTCTCGATCCCGTCGCCGTCGACGACGGACGTCGCCTCACCCGCCGGACCACTGGCGGCCGGGGGCGCGACGGGTCTGAGGATCTCGGCGGCGGTGTGGGGGCGGGGGTCGGGACCGGAGTCGGCTGCCGCGGGTGCGACCGCTCCCGCCGCCATCGCCGACACGGTCGCCAGCAGCACGAGTGGCCGCAGGGCGCCGCGGAGTGTGGCAAGGCCCACAAATCCTCCTGATACGGAACGGATTGCGCACAGAAAGCGCTGTCGGCCGACAGCATGGCCGGACACACCGGCGCGCACCAGGGGGCAACAGCGACATCAGGAGAAACGGAGTGCGCCGAAGGGGTGAGGACACGGCAGCAGGGTGTCCGGATGCTCAGCCGGCCCACCGTGTGGGCAGACTGACACCATGACGACAGTCAGGCGCAGCGCCGGGGTCCTCCTCTTCCGGGTCGTGACCGGTGAGGACGGCGGCCGGGACGCCGAGGTGCTCATCGGCCACATGGGCGGACCCTTCTGGGCGCGCCGCGAGACCGGCGCGTGGTCCGTCCCCAAGGGTGAACCCGAACCCGGCGAGGAGCTACGGGCCGCGGCCCGCCGCGAGTTCGAGGAGGAAGTGGGGCTTCCGCTCCCGGACGGGACGTGGGTGGCGCTGGGCGAGAACCTCCAGGCCGGCGGCAAGCTGGTGTCGGTGTGGGCCGTGGAAGCGTGGCTGGACCCGTCCCGGGCCGTGCCCGGGACCTTCACCATGGAGTGGCCGAAGGGCTCCGGTGTGCAGCGGGAGTTCCCGGAGATGGACCGGTTCGCCTGGTGCACACCGGAGGAGGCGTCGGAGCGCCTGGTCGCGGGGCAGCGGGTCTTCGTCGAACGACTGCGTGACCACGTCCGGGACGCGGGGGAGCCCCCGGAGGCGTAGGGGCTGTCCCGTGGCCGCTCAGCGGGCGTAGGCCCCCGGCACGACGCGGCCCGCCCGGAGTTCGAGGTGGTCGCCGGCGGAACGGCTGCGGAGGCTGCGGTCGTGCGAGACGACGACGACCGTCCCCGTGTACCGCTCCAGCGCGGTCTCCAGTTCCTCTGCCAGGTCGGGCGCGAGGTGGTTCGTCGGCTCGTCCAGGACCAGGAGATCCGCCGGGCGGACGACCAGCCGGGCCAGGGCCAGCCTGCGCTGCTGTCCGACGGAGAGGTCCGCGACGGGGACGTGCAGGTCCTCCGGGCGGAACAGGCCGAGGGCCAGCAGTTCGTCGGCGTACTCGCTTGGGATGCCTGGCCGCCCCGCGGCGTAGGTGGCCAGCAGCGTGCGGCGCGTGGGGCGCGGGGGGAGCTCCTGCGCGAGGTAGCCGGTCCTGCCCCACCGCCGGACCGTCCCGGCATCGGGTGCGAGGTCGCCGGCCAGGACACGCAGGAGCGTGCTCTTGCCCGCACCGTTCGGCCCGGTGACCAGCACGCGCTGTCCGCGCCCGAGGCGCAGGGAGGGCAGGTCGAGCCTGCCGGTCACGACAACGGACTCCAGCTCCGCCACGAGGTCGTGGCCGGGTACCCGGTCACGGCCGGCCGCCGGGTCCTCGCCCGCGGTGACGGCGAGCTCGGCGCTGAAGCTCAGCGGGAGGGGAGGGGCGGGGACCGGGAAGCGGCGCAGCGTCTCCAGCCGGGTCCTGGCAGCCCTGACCCGCCCCGACAGTTTGGCCTCGTGGGACCTGCGGTGCTTGCCGAATCCCTGCCCGGGGTCCTTGCCGCTCCCGGCGAGGCGCTGCCCGGCCGAGCCCACCAGTTCCTCGGCGCGTGCGACTCCGGCCAGCCACTCCTGGTGTTCCTGGGCCCAGCGGCGGCGGGCGGCGGTCTTCGCGGCGCGGTAGCCGTCCCACCCGTCGCCGTACCGGCGGACGGTGCGCAGATCGCGGTCGACCTCCAGGATCACGGTGGTGGTCCGCTCCAGGAACGCCCGGTCGTGGGTGACGGCAACGACGGTGCCGGTGTGGGCCCGGAGGTGATCCTCCAGCCAGCCGACGGCGTCGTCGTCGAGGTGGTTGGTGGGTTCGTCGAGCAGGAGGAGTTCGGGCGCCGCGGCGAGTACGCGGGCGAGGGCGAGGCGGGCCCGTTCACCACCGGACAGCGTGCCCAGCTCACGGTCCCGTGCGATGGTGCCGAGGCCGAGCCCGTGCAGGGCAGCGTCGGTCCTGGCGTCCGCCTGGTAGCCGCCGCGCTCCTCGTACCGCGACAGCAGGTCGCCGTACGCGGCGAGGCTCGCCCCGGAGGGCTCGCTCTCGGACATCGCCTTCTCCGCTGCGGCGATCAGCCGTTCCAGCGTGCGGAGTTCGACGAGGGCCGCGTCCACGGCGTCCTGCACGGTGCTCCGGGGATCGAGTGTGAGGGTCTGGGTGACGTGGCCGGTGCCGCCGGGGAAGCGGGCGGTGATGTCGCCGGCGTCCGGCGCCTCCGCTCCGGCGAGGAGCCGCAGCAGCGTGGACTTCCCGGATCCGTTCTCACCGACGACGCCGGCCCTCTCCCCCGGCCGGATCGTGAAGGACACCTGGTCGAGGACGCGGCGGTCGCCGTACGCCTTGAACACGTCGTGCACGGCCAGTTGGGCATGGCGGGGGTGAGGATGCATGGGTGTCTTCCCTGAGGTGACATGTCCCGGCGGGCACGCGGGGCCGTCGAGGACGGCGCGCGCCGCGGGAGCGGGCTGTCGGGCGGCGGAGGGGAGTGCGGCCGGCGGCGCGCCCCGTGCGGAGCACGCGGCGGCGGCCGGCGGCGTCCCGGCCGAGAATCAGAGAAAGAAGTAGTACGAACCCATGGCGTCCACCGTAGCCCTGCGGGTCCGGATCGCGCGAAGGGTTTTGCGACGCCGGTCGCCGCACCGGACGGCGTGCCGGATGCGGGCGGTCAGGCCGCGGACTCCCGCTCCGTCGGCCGCCGGCCCGACCGCCCCGGCCGCGCGGGCGGATGCCCGCCTCCCGGCGGCCTGCTCATCACGAGCACGGCGACGTCGTCGCGGCGCACACCGCCGGAGAACTCCTCCAGGTCGGCCCGGAGCGCCTCCAGGAGCTCGGCGGGCTCCCGACCGGCCCACTCGCCGAGCCGTTCGTCGAACGGATAGAAGGCGCCGGTCGCGTCCCTCGCCTCCGTCACGCCGTCGGTGAAAACCAGCAGGGTCGCACCGGACGGGAACGCGACCCACTCGGCCGTCCGCTCCTCGCTGCTGAGCTCCGCCATGCCCAGGGGCACCGACGTCCGGTCCAGAGTGACGACGGAGGCCGTTCCGTCACGCAGGAGCCGTGGGAGCATGTGGCCGCAGTTGACGACCCGCACCTTGTCGCCGTCGTCGAATCCGAGCAGCAGTGCCGTGACGAAGCGTTCCGTCTCGCCGGTCTCGGCGGAGTAGGCGTTGTGCCGCACGACCGCGTCCTCGACCGCGTCCGCGACGGCGGTGAGTTCGGGCTCCCGTACCGCGGCTTCCCGGAAGGCGCCGAGAGCGGCGAATCCCGCCCCGATCGCCGGGAGGCCCTTGCCCTGCACGTCACCGATGATCACCCGGGTGCCGTGCGAGGAGTGCACCACCTCGTAGATGTCACCGCCCACGAACCGGTCCTCCTCGATCGGCTCGTAGAGCCCGTGGACACATACCTGTGCCGTCGTGACCGGCAGGGGGCGCAGGATCTGGCGCTGGAGCGCGACGGTGGCCGAGCGCAGCCGCGCCATCTCGGTGGCGTGCCGGATGCGCGCGGCGCAGGCGACCACTCCCAGACCGCTGGCCAGGGCGGTGAAGCCGATGAGGAACACCACGTCCCAGAAGGCTCCGGTCGACGTGATGCGGGACCCGACGACCACCAGCGTGACCCAGACGGCGATGAAGGCCGTCTGGCGGACCGAGCAGAAGACCGAGGCCAGCGCGGGCAGCACCACCAGCAGCGGAATGAGCGGGAGCTCCTGGCCGGTGAAGGCGTCGATCAGTACGACCGCGGCGGTCAGGAGGACGAGCCACAGGGCGAGCGTCCGGTTGCCGATCCGGGAGGTACCCGCCGTCCCTTCCTCCGGATCGGTCCCCGGCAGTGGTGGTGTGCGCGCCGCCGACAGGCGCCCGAGCCCTCTGACCACGGCACGCCTCCCGCCTGTTCGTCGGTTATCGGCCCACCTGTTCCAAGTTACCCGCCCTCCGGTCCGGGGTCCTGACGTCGCCGGGCACGGGGGTGTCCGGGGGAACGATCGCGCTGAGGAACGACGTCGTACGCCGCAGCGTGAAGCCCAGACTCTCGTACAGGCGGATGGCGGACGTGTTCGAGGCGGCCGCGTGCAGGAAGGGAGTCTCGCCTCGCTCGCGGATGCCGTGGGCGACGGCCCGGACGAGCCGGCCGGCGAGTCCCTGCCCGCGCGCCGACTCGTCGGTGCAGACCGCGCTGATCTCCGTCCAGCCGGACGGGTGCAGCCGCTCCCCCGCCATCGCGACCAGGACTCCGGCACGTCGGATCCCGAGGTAGGTGCCGAGTTCCACGGTGCGGGGCAGGAACGGGCCGGGACGGGTGCGGGCGACCAGGTCGAGCATCTCGGGTACGTCGGCGGGGCCGAGGAGCGACGCCTCACGATCGGGTTCGGCTGCCACGGAGTCGTCCACCATCTGCACGCCCGTGGCGTGGAAGACGATCTCCCAGTCGGCCGGTGGCGGCTCGCGGAAGGCGGTGAGGGTCAGGGAGGCACCGGCACCCGCGAGCGCGGCCACATCGGCCCAGTCCTGGGGTCCCGGGTCGTCCGGCAGGGCGAGCCAGGGCGTGACGTCGGGCCGGTATCTCAGGACTCGGCCACGCCGTTCGGCGAAGCGGGCGTGGGGCCCGGTCAGCGAGGAGCGGGCCGGGTTGTCCAGCGGATGCTCCGCGGGCGCGGGCTCCGGGGCCCCCACGCGGTTCGCGCCGGCGGACGGGCCGGCCGGGGGCGGCCCGGCACCGGCGGGTCCCCCCGGGGCGGGCGGCCTCGCGGACGCGGGCGGGCTGGCGGGGGTGCGTGGGGCCTCGGGCATGGTCTTCTCACTCCGGTCGGTATCGGCAGCCGGCGACACGGGGGAAAAGCCGATTCACCCTGCACCTATTCCCTGGTCGCGGGACTGTTCACGTGAGCGCAACGAACGCGCCCGCTCCGCGCATGAACCCACCCGTTCCGCGTCCACCCCGGGGTCGGAGGCGGGGCACCGCGGACCGGGAAGGTGAAGCACGGGGCGGATCCGTGGAGGGTTCGGTAAATCGTGTACCGCGCAGGCCGATCCGTCCCCAACGGGCCGCTCACTGTGGCACCCTGGTTACGGCCGCCCCACCGGGCTCCCCCGTACCGGTGGGGCGGTTCCTTGTGTCCGGGCGCACGCGCGCCCACGCCGTCGCGCAGCCGGCGGAGCGGTCACGCCGAGTCCCCGTCAGCAAGGCGGCGATATGGTTCAGGACAGGCCAACGCCCTTCTGTTGCAGCCGCGTTGCAGCCTCGTGGCCAGGTGCACGACCGGCTTCCGCCCCGGCGCGACGGCCTCTACGGTCCGTTGACAGTACGCCGCCGGCGCGTCGCGACCGCGCTCGCGCGGACACAGTCGGGGCCGGGCAGGTGCGCCTCGCCGCGCGGGAACCGCCCCTGGACCGCCGGCCACGTCGACGCACCACTCCGTCCGACCCCCACTGCCTCGCCTCTCCCCTGGAGCGCCCATGACTTCCCTTCCGCCGTCCGAAGCCGCGTACGACCGGATGCGGCTCCGGCAGTGGGCCCGAGGCCGCGCGAGAAGCGCCGGTATCGATCGTCGTGATCTGCTGCGCCTGATCACGGCCGCCTCGCTCGCGGCGCCGCTGGTGCCGGCCGCAGCCGCCTCCGCCCGCGCGGGGGTCGTGCCGGCGGGCATCGTGAAGCCCCTGCCGCCGGAGGTGTTCACGGTGCGCGGCACCAACGCCGAGACGAACTTCGCGGCGCTGCGCGACACCGGGCTGCTCACTCCTGCCGACCGCTTCTTCGTCCGCAACCACACGGCGACCCCGCTCGTCGACGCTGCGGACTGGCGGCTCACGGTGTGGGGCGACGGGCTGGAGGGCGGCCCGGTGGACTTCACGTACGCAGCGCTGCGGGCCCTGCCGTCGGTCAGCCGCACGGCGTTCGTCGAGTGCGCGGGCAACGGCCGGAGCTTCTTCACCTCTCAGCAGGGACAGCAGGTCAGCGGTACGGCGTGGACCCTGGGCGCGATCGGGACGGCCCGCTGGCGCGGGGTGCGGCTCGCCGAGGTGCTGCGCACGGCAGGCATCGGGAGGAGCGCTGTGGACGTGCTGCCGCGCGGCCTGGACGCGGAGGTCGTGAGTGACGGCACGAACCTCGGCCGGGTCCGCCGCCCTCTGCCGGTGGCGAAGGCGCTGGACGACGTGATCCTGGCGTACGAGATGAACGGCGAACCGCTGCCGCCCGATCACGGTGCCCCGGTCCGGCTGATCGTGCCGTCCTGGGTGGGTATCGCCAACATCAAGTGGGTCGGCGACATCGAGGTGAGCGCGGAACCGCTGCTGACCCCGTGGAACACGGGCCTGTACCGGCTGTTCGGCCCCGGCCACCCGCCCGAGGGCAGCGCGCCGCTCACCCGGCAGACGCTCAAGAGCGCCTTCGAGCTCGCTCCCGGCGCCTCGTTCGCCGCCCGCCGCAGGCACCTTCTCACCGGCCGGTCCTGGTCGGGCGGCGCTCCGGTGCGCCGGGTCGAGGTCAGCACGGACGGCGGCACCGTGTGGCGCCGGGCCCGGCTGCTCGACGAGCCGCGTGCGGGGAGCTGGGTGCGCTGGACCGCCGACTGGGTTCCGCGGACGGCGGGGCCCGGCGTGCTCCTCGCCCGCGCGACGGACCGGTCGGGACGCACCCAGCCCGTCACGGCCGCCCACAACACCCAGGGTTATCTCTTCGACGCGGTGGTGAGACACCCCGTGACCGTCGTCTGACGCACCGCACGGCGCCTGACATCGCGTCAGCGGGTCGCGCACCACGCGGCGTCGTGGTTCAGAGCCCGTCGTCGCCGGACTGTTCGGCCCGGCCCGCGAAGTACGTGGCGATCATGTCCTGGTCCCCGTGCCCGGCCGCCTCCGCCCTGGTGAACCGCTCGGCGGAGGCGGCGACCAGGTCGAGTCTCACTCCGGACGCCTCGGCGGCTTCGAGGATCAGCCGGGAGTCCTTGAGCGCCGTGGACAGCGCGAAGCTCGGGCTGAGGTCGCCGGAGAGCACCGCCGCAGACTTGCCCTGCAGATAGGGCGTGTCCAGCGGACCGCCCTTCATCGCGTCCAGGAACAGCCGCGGGTCGAGTCCCAGTCCCTCGGCGAGGTTGAGGCATTCGGCCACGCTGTTGACCATGTTGATCACCCAGGTGTTGGCCACGAGCTTGAGCCGGGTGGCGGCTCCGGGCTCCTCTCCGACCCACACGGTGCGCCGGCCGATCGCGTCCAGCACGGGCCGCACCGTCGCACGGGCTTCGGACGGGCCCGCGACGAAGACGGTGAGGGCGCCCTGCTCCGCGGGCTGCTTCGTACCCGACACCGGGGCGTCGAGGTAGACCAGGCCCAGTCCGGCGGCGCGGTGCACGAGATCCGTCGTGGCGTCGAGCCCGACGGTGGAGCACTGCAGCCAGGTCTGTCCGGGACGCAGGCCGGGCGTCGCCGCGGTGAGCGTCTCCTCGACGGCCCGGCCGTCGTTCAGCACGGTGAGGACGACGTCCGCCCCGCTCACCGCCTCCTGTGCGGTGTCCGTCACGGTGGCGCCGTGGGAGGCCAGTGGCTCCGCCCTGGCGCGTGTGCGGTTCCAGACCCGGACGTCCAGCCCGGCCCTGAGCAGGCTCACGGCCATCCCGGAGCCCATGATCCCCGTGCCGAGGACGGCGACGGTCGGCGTACCGGGGGCTGCGTCCGCGGGGGGTGGGGTGGTCATGCGAGGTTCCTCTCGTCGGTACGGAGACGGTCAGGGGCCGGTGCGCCACGAGCATGCAGCAGCGCACCCTCCAGCACGGCACGGTGCACGGCTCTGGCGAGTCGTGCGCCCCAGCGCGAGCGGGGTCCCGCGAACGGTTCGCCGGGGCCGGTCCCCGGCGCGGGGGCGGCGACGCACACGGCGTCCGTCGGGGTGCCGGAGCAGTCGAGTCCGGCGTCCACGAGCGCCTGGACCTTCGCCTCGGTGGCGGTCGCCACCGCGTTGACGAGGGCGGCGTCGGAAAGGGCGGCCGGAAGGGTGACGACGATGTTCACGGTGCCGGCGGGCAGCGGTCCGTCGGTGCCCGCGGCGGGCTCGGCGGCCCATCCCCGCACGCCGAGGCCGCTGGTGACCGTGGCGGTCACGCCGCCGTCCTCCGCGACGGTGTGCGCGGTGACGTCCGCGGCCGTCATGAGCCCGGCGCCGGGGCCCGTCAGCGCCTCGGACGCCGCGATCTCCGCAAGGTGGCGGTCGGGGTCGAGCCGGGGGTAACCGCCGGGCACCTGGGCGTTGAGAATCCAGCCGCGCGGCCCGAGGCCACCGCCGAGCACCGCGCTGCTGCACACGCGCCAGCCGGGGCCGAGCCGCCACACGAGGTGGTGCAGGGCGGCGCCGTCCTCGTGGCGGGCCAGCAGTTCGCCGCGCTGCCCGGGCAGGTCGACGCGTGCGGAACCGATGGTGCACCCCCGGTGGAGAGGCCCGCTCGTACACCCCCGGCGTACGGCCTGCCGACGGTCGGCAGCGGCGTGTCGATCATACGGGCGGGCCCTCGCCCCGGAGCGGGCGCACCCGGGAGAGTGCTCACCCGAATGGCGTAACGGGGGTGGCGGGTCCGATATCTGCCCCGATCGGGGGGCCACCGCCCACCCCGGATGGCCCGGGCCGCTCGCCGCCCGGCCGGGAGGTTGCAGCGTCCAACCGGGTGAGGCGCGATGGAATCCGGACGCGCCTCCCCTGCTGGACCCACCTTCAGGACGCGCCCGGGCGAGGAGGAATCGGCATGGGAGCCGCCGACGGTTTCACGGATTCCGGAGAGCTCGACGGTCTGACCGTCTTCGACAGTGACGGCGAGAAGGTCGGCACGGTCGGGCGGGTGTACGTCGACGACGACACCGGAAAGCCGGACTGGATCACGGTCAAGACCGGCATGTTCGGCATGAAGGAGAGCTTCGTGCCGCTCGCCGGAGCCCGGCACGTGGGCTCCGACCTGCACATCTCGCATCCGAAGGAACGCGTCAAGGAAGCCCCTCGGGTGGACGCCGACGCGCACCTGTCCGTCGCCGAGGAGGAGGAGCTCTACCGGCACTACGGGCTGACCAGGAAGGGCGTGGCCGCGGGCGGAGACGCGCGCACGACGTCCGGGACCGGCACGGCGGCCATGGGCGCTGCCGGGGCGGCTGGTGCGGCCGGGACCGCCAAGGCGGGTCAGGCGAAGACCTCCGGCACCACGGCCGGCATGGGCGCGGGCGGCGGCAGGCACCGCGACATGGACACCTCCTCGACGTCGCGTCCGCTCGCGGGAGCCGGGGCCGAGCGCGCGGCCGCGGGTGCCGGCGGCCGGGAGGAGATGATCCGCTCCGAGGAACAGCTCCAGGTCGGCACGGAGGAGTACGAGAGCGGCAGGGCCCGCCTGCACAAGTACGTGGTCACGGAGAACGTCACCAGGACGGTCCCCGTGTCGCACGAGGAGGTCCGTCTCGTACGCGAGCCCCTGCGGCCGGGCGAGAAGACGACGGGCACCAAGGACCTCGGCGAACAGGACGTCGAAGTCACCCTCCACGCAGAGCGAGCCACCGTCCGCAAGGAGGCGGTCCCTGTGGAGCGGGTCCGTCTCGAGACCAGCAAGGTCACCGAACAGAAGGAAGTCTCCGCCGAGATCCGCAAGGAGAAGATCGACTACGCGGACGGCAAGGACGACATGGGCAGCGGCAAGGACATGGGCGGCGAGTTCGGCCAGGGACGTCGTCGCTGACCCCCTCACACAGCGGCGACCGGCCGCGCGGCAGCAGCGAGGGGCGGGCCCGGGAGGTTCACGGGACCGCCCCTTCGCCGTGCCCGCGCGGACCGGGCACCTCCGCCCGCCGGCGCCCGGGTCAGGGGCGAGGGCGCGGGCGAACCGATTCGCCGCGGTGGGCCGGCTGCTTCGCGCACCGGCGCGACAGCACCGAGACCGTCCCCCAGTAGGCCAGCAGCACGGCGCGGAGACCGAGGATCTCCAGGCTCTCGCCCAGCCGTCCGCGTGCCGCGTGGACGGCGTTCACCGGGCATCCGCCGGGCCGGTGTGCCACGGTGCCCCGGGGTCGTCGTACGCATCGGCGTAGTCCGCTCCCGCGATCGGCCAGTCCGCCAGCAGTTCGGCCGGCAGCGCGAAGGCGTCCGCCAGTTGCGGGGCGTGCGCGGCGACGGCCGCGATCAGTTCCTCCGTGGTCTCCGCGAGGGACTCGACCTGAGCCGGGCTCAGGAATCCCGCGGCCAGCAGGTCGCCGCTGTTGCGGGCCACCCACTCCACGGCGAACAGCCGCTCCAGCTCTCCCACGCGGTCCCTGGCCTCACCGTCGGGCAGCGCGCGGCGCGCGTCGGCGTACGCCTCGGCGGCCTCCCGGTACGCGTAGGCGTCCACACCGCGCAGGGCCGGTCCCGCAGCCGCGTTCCACCGGCCGAGGGCGTCCGCGTCGGGGGCCCGCAGCGCGCGTGCCCTCGCCCTGGTGAACCAGATGTCCTCCACGGCCGCCAGCAGCCGCCCGAGGAAGCGCGGGTCGTCCAGATCGCCGGACTCCGCGTCCTCGGACCGGTCCTCCCCGGAGGCGGTGGCGGTGGCGGTGGCGGTGGCGGTGGCGGTGGCGGTGGCGGTGGCGAAGAGCATGTCGGCGGCGGCCTTCGTGTACAGGGCGATGTTGTCGCCCTCCGCCGTGATGGCTCCCTCCACTCCGGTGACCAGCTCGGTCATGCCGTTGTTCTCCAGCAGTGCCTGTGCGCCGCAGCGTTCGCGGCTCTGCACGATGACCTCGCGGGCACGCCAGGTGATCCAGGCCTTGGAGACGTCGACGAGCCGGACGGCCTCGGCCCGGTCCGCCTCGCCCGTACAGGCTTCCCACCGGTCGTGCGCCCTGCGGTGCAGCAGGCTCATGGCGAAGACCGTCGCCATGGCCGAGGCGAGCGGGCCGTGGTGGGTCCGGTGGGCGTTGACCGGCACGGGCCGGGTGCCCCGGGAGCCGGGGATGAGCCGGTGGCCGCCGTAGCGCACGGCGACCGCCAGGGTCGCGCGGGCCGAGCCCGCCGCGCAGGCGCTCAGGGCGATCCGGCCCGGGGTGACCCGTCCGATCGCGGTCAGGAAGCGACGCCGCCTGTCCCCCGGCTCCGTCCTGAACTCACCCCGGGGGCCGTCTCCTTGGTCGTCCCCGAGCAGTGCGTCCCGTGCCACGAACAGCCGGTCGAAGGATGTCAGGCAGTGGTCCACCGGGCTGCCCATCCGGGCCGGCAGCCGCCGCACCCGGACGCCGGGCAGTTCCCGTACGTCGTCGGTGAGCCGCACCAGGAAGAGGCGTACGCCGTGGTCGGAGCCGTCGGCGAGCAGCCGCGCGGCGACCAGCCCGGACTTGGCGCCGCCCGCGGGGCTGGTGTTGGGCATGAACTTCTGCGCGCCCGCGTTCGGCGTGTGCAGGACGAACCCGTCGCGCGCGCGGTCGTAGGTGGCCGTGGTCTCCATCGCGGCGGCGTTGTTGCCGTGCGCGACCTCGGTGCAGAGGAAGGTGCCGATGCGCCGCATCGAGAGGTGGTCGGAGAGGTCGCGGCGGCCTGCGGCGTCGTGGTCGAGCAGGCTGCCGAGGAAGAGGTTGTAGTGGATGCCCGCGACGGTGGTGAGCGCGGGGTCCACGGGACCGAGCCAGGCGTGCAGGGCCGAGAGCGCCCGGAGGTCGGCGGCGAGACGCGCGCCGTTGTCGAGTGAGCGGTTGAGGATCCGCAGGCGCTCGTAGGCGACTTCCAGGCGTTCGCCGGGTGTTCCCCCGGCGGGGCGGCGGAACGGTTCTGTGCTGATCAGCCGCTGCCAGAAGCCGTGTTCACGGCGGAAGTCCGGACCGAGGAGGACGCCGGTCAGCAGCTCGGCGGTGGATGGCGGGGCGGTGTCGGTAAGGGTCGCGGTCATACCGAGTTGAACGACCGGACCACGGGGAGGACACCCTGTCACCCGGGGGCAGTCACGCTGGTCAGAGCGGCTGCCAGCTCCCCACGGTCGGGGGGCAGCGCACCGGCCCGGCCGACGGTCACGGCGGCGGAGGCCACGGCGTGGCGGAGCACGTCACCGAGGACCGCGGGATCCAGCGGCCGGAGCCGTGCGCGCCCCCGCGCGCCGAGCAGCCCGTGCGAGGCGAGGGCGTGCAGCGTGCCGGACATGAAGGCGTCACCGGCACCCACGGTGTCCTCGATGCGGACGGGCGGCGCACCGACGCGCACCACGGTGTCGGGCAGGAACGCCAGCGCACCCTCGGCGCCCATGGTGAGCAGGACGACGGCCGGTCCGGAACGCGCCCAGCGGGCCGCGGCGTGCTGGGGAGTCTCGCCGGGGTACAGGCGGCGCAGGTCCTCGTCGCTGGCCTTGACGACGTCGCTGAGCGCGACGAAGTGCTCGGCGCGGCGCACCGCGTGGGCGCGGTCGCCCATCAGCGCGGGCCGCACGTTGGGGTCGTAGCTGACGGTCGCCGTGGCCCGGAGGCCCTCCACGAGGTCCAGGACGGTGCCCGCGCCGGGTTCGAGCCCGGTGGCGACGGACCCGGTGTGCACGTGCTCGGGCGGCTCTCCCGGCCGGTCCACGTGGCCCAGCGTCCAGGTGATGGCGAAGGTGTAGGCGGCCCGGCCCTCGTCGTCGAGTTCGACCGTGGCCGCCGCGGTGGGCGCCCCGCTCCCGTCCGTCAGGACCCGCACCCCGGCCGACGCGAGGTGGTCCCTGATCAGGCGGCCGTCGGCGTCGGGGCCGAGCTGGGTCAGCAGTGTGGTGTCACGGCCCAGTCGCGCCAGCCCGTACGCGACGTTCGCGGGGCTGCCGCCCGGGTGGGTGCGGTCCGGCGCGCCCGGCGTCCTGACGATGTCGGCGACGCATTCGCCGATGACCAGCAGGGCGGGACTGTCGGGCATGGGCGGCGGGTCTCCTGTGGGGGGACGCGGGCGGCGGTGCCCGGCGGGAAACGGCGGTCAGGGGTCGGACTGCCGCCGATTCTGCCCGGTGCCCAGGAGCGTGCCCGACCAGGGGGTCGCTCCGGCGACCCGGGACCGGCGCTCAGGAGGAGGCTCCGCGCCCCTCGTCCCCGTACCGCTTCTCGAACTTCGCGACCTGGCCCTCGGTGTCGACGACCCTGGCCTTCCCGGTGAAGAACGGGTGGCTCTCCGCGGAGATCTCGACGTCGATGACCGGGTAGGTGTTGCCGTCGTCCCAGTCGATCGTCCGGTCGCTCGACGCGGTGGACCGGGTCAGGAAGGCGTACCCGGCGGAGCGGTCGCGGAAGACCACGGGACGGTACGACGGGTGCTTGTCCTGCTGCATGCCTGCTCCTCGGGGTACGGGGATCTCGCGTCCCGGTCTCTCGGCCCAGCCTCCCGAACGGCGGGGCGCGGCGCGATCCGGGGCGTCCGTACGGAGCATCCGGCCGCCCGCGCAGGGAGCGTGCGGCCGGCCGTCGGGCCACCGGCTCAGCCCGTCTGCTCCAGGGCGTCGGCGACGAGCCCGAGGAACCGCGCGTGGGCGCGGGGGCTGCAGAGGGGTTCCGGGTTCCACGGCACGGTCCGCACGTCCGGGGCGGCCGCCCGCCACGCGGGTGCGTCGATCCCGGCGAGGGGCACGGCGTTGGACCGGATGTCCGCCAGGACGACGTCGGGCTCCAGGGACGCGGCCTCCGCCCAGGCGACGGTCGCCCAGTTGACACCGGCGCCTTCGGGCGGGGACACCAGCCCCACACCCAGCTCCGCCAGCACCCGCAGCTCCGGCCACATCCGCGGGCGCGCGACATAGGCCTGCTCCCGGCCGGCCGGCGAAAGGGCCAGCACCCGGGCTCCGGTGGGGGAAAGGGAACGCGCCACGGCGCGCAGCCGCTCGCGCGCCGCTTCCAGGCCGCTCGCGGCGTCCGGGTCCGTCGAGCCGCCGAGCGAGCGCGCGAGACCGGCGAACCGCTCGCTGACGCGGTCCAGGGTGCGTGCCTGCCCGACGTCGATCACGACGACCGGGACGCTCTCCTCCAGGTGCTTGGCGGTGTCGGGGTCCAGACCGTAGAGCTGGCCGTGGCCGTAGCTGACGGCGACGACGAGGTCGGGACGGCCGCGTAACAGCGTGTCGACGTCCAGGTCGTCACCGGCGCCCCGGTAGTCGACGGCGTCCAGGGGGAGACCGCCGGCCTTGGCGCGGTCCGGCTCGGGACCGTCGTGTCCCGAGCCGAAGATCCCCTCCGGGTGGACACCGTGGTCCCACAGCGTCGCGCCCGCCTGTATGTACGCCAGCACCCTGGACGGACGGCGGTCCGCCACCGCCAGCCGTCCGCGGTCGTCCTCGAAGCTCCACCCGCTCTGCTCGGCCATGCCGTCTCACCCCTCCGGACGGGCGGCCTCGGCGCTCTCCGGGGCTCGCCACCCACTACCTGCCCAGCCCGCCGGTTCCACACCCTCGGTGGAGCGCCCCAGATAGGTGAGCGGCCCCGGGCCGGGGACGTCGATCACCTGGAAACCCAGGCAGTCGTAGAAGGCCCTGGCCGGGGTGTTGGCGGTCAGCATCGACAGGTGGACGGCGGGCACTCCCCTGCCGTGCAGGGCGTACAGGAAGGTCTCCATCAGTCCTCTGCCGTAGCCCTTGCGCTGCCACGGCGGCAGCAGGTCGATGTGCAGGTGCGCGGGGTACGCGTCGAGCTCGGGGACAATCATGCGTTCGGGGCGGTACAGGAGGGCCGTCATGGCCTCCGTGGGCGAGTGCGGCTCACCCCCGGGCTCCGGGAAGCGGTCCCTCACCCGGGGCAGCCAGATCTCGCGGAATTCCTCGGCGAAGCGCCGGGTGTCCGCCGTCCCGAGGACGTAGCCGACCGCCCGCCCCGAGCCGTCGTCGAGGACGAAGGCCAGCTCGGGTTCGAGGTGGGCGTACGGCGCCGCGAAGAGCGCGGGCATCAGCCAGGGGTCGGGGTGGAGGTGCCGGGAGTCACCGCCGTTGTCGGCCGTACGGACGCAGATGTCCGCCAGGGCCTCACGGTCAGCGGGTCGGTAGGACCGTATGTGCGCTGCCTCGGTCATGGGCCGCATCCTTCCTGCCTGGGAGCGCTCCCACAAGGGCCCGGAGGCCTGTCAGGACGCCTCACCCTCCCGGGGGCGGGCCGTACGGGCGAGCTCGACGTTGAACTGGGCGCCGGTCAGGAGGGAGAGGTTCGCGAACCAGATCCAGATCAGGAAGACGACCAGACCCGCGAGGGAGCCGTAGAGCCTGCTGTAGCTCCCGACGTGGGTCGCGTAGAGGGCGAAGCCCGCCGAGGCGACCAGCCACAGGGCCGCCGCGAGCACACCGCCGGGCAGCCCCCGGCGCACCCCCCGGGCGGAGCGCGGGCCGGTGTTGAAGAGGACCACGATGAGGCAGGCGACCAGACAGAGCAGCACGGGCCACTTGAGAGCGGCCCAGAGCGTCTCACCGGCCTGCGCGAGACCGATCCGGCGGCCGAGCCACCGGGCGAGGGGCCCGGTGAGCACGAGGGCGAAGGCGCTGGCCATCAGCAGGACGAGCAGTCCGACGGCCGAGGCCACGATGATGTGTGCCTGGCGCAGCGGGGGCCTGGTGTCCCTCACCTGGTGCATGGCGTGCATCGCCCGCCGGAAGACCGCCAGATAGCTGGACGCCGACCAGACGGCGCTCACACTGCCCGTGGCGACGAGCAACCACACCGCGGTGCGCTCCTGGGTGGCCGCCTCCAGGGGCCGGCGCAACGCCGCGCCCGACTCGGCCGGTGCGATCGCCGTGATGTCGGCGATCAACGCGTTGGTCGCTCCGGGGTTCGCCAGGCCGATGACGGAGACCGTGACCAGGAGCGCGGGCAGCAGCGCGAGGATCGCGTAGTAGGTGAGGGCCGCCGCCCAGTCGGAGATGTCGTCGTTCCACAGCGAGACGGGCGTCCGGCGCAGAGCGGTGCGCCATCGCCACGTCGTCGCGGTGCGCCCGCCCGTGCGCGGCGGGTGTTCCGCGAGGGGGGTGTCGGTCCTGCTGGGCACGCGGATTCTCCGGGGGACGTAGGAGGAGCGGAGGAGCGGGAGGGCCGGGCGTCGTCACGGATGGTCCGACGACCCGGCCTTCTCCCTTTCTCTCATGCCTCGATCCCGCGGGTGTACTCCAGGCCGGCTCAGACGTTGACGGCCGTGAGCAGCACCACCGCGTCCTCCAGGGCCAGCAGCCCGTGCCGCTCCTGGGGGATGGGGTGGAGCCGTCCCTCCGCCAGCTCCACGTCCCCGGAGGCGGCGGTGATCCGCACGGCGCCGCGCAGCACCTGCAGCGACGCGGCGGGCGGCGCGTTGTGCTCGTCGAGGGCGGAGCCCTCGGTCAGCGCGATCACCGTCTGCCGCAGTGGCTCCTGGCGCAGCAGCAGGTGCGCGCTGCGCCCGTGCGCCGCGGTCCGGGCCGCGGACAGGTGCTCGTCGGCGAGAGCGTTGAGATCGTCCATACGACCACTGTGCCGCAGCCTCCGCTCCCCCGCTATCCCTCCTTGCGCAGCCAGGCCGCGGTGTCGGGCGGCAGCATCCCGGAGGCGTCCAGCGGGGCGCTGGTCAGCAGGAGCGTGTCGTGGTCGGGGAGTGCCACCGGGTCGTGCGAGAGGTTGACGACGCAGATCAGGCCGTGGGTGCGCGCGAACGCCAGGACGCCCGGCTCCGACGGCAGCCAGTTCAGCCGGCCGTCCGCCGTCTCGCCGGGGGCGGCGGCGAAACCCGGTTCGGCGCGTCTCAGCCCCAGTGCCCTGCGGTAGAGACTGAGCATGGACCCGGGGTCGGTGCTCTGCGTGTCGGCCGCGTACGAGGGCCAGGACTCCGGCTGCGGAAGCCACGGCTCCACCGTCGAGCCGAAGCCGGCGTAGGGCTCGCCGGCGGACCACGGCAGGGGCACGCGGCAGCCGTCACGGCCGGGGTCGACGCCGCCCGAGCGCAGGTGCATCGGGTCCTGGATCCGCTCGCGCGGGATGTCGGCCTCGGGCAGGCCGAGCTCCTCCCCCTGGTAGAGGTAGACGGCCCCCGGCAGCGCCAGTGAGAGCAGGGCGGCGGCACGCGCCCGCCGGGTGCCGAGCTCCGGGTCGGTGGGCGTGCCGAAGACCTTGGCCGCGAAGTCGAAGCCGGTGTCCTCGCGACCGTAACGGGTGACGGTGCGGGTCACGTCGTGGTTGCACAGCACCCAGGTGGCGGGGGCGCCGACCGGGGCGTGCTCGGCGAGCGTGTCGTCGATCGAGGAGCGCAGGAGCCCGGCGTCCCACGGGCAGGAGAGGAAGGTGAAGTTGAAGGCCGTGTGCAGTTCGTCGGGGCGCAGGTAGCGGGCGAAGCGCTCGGAGTCCGGAAGCCAGACCTCGCCGACGAAGATGGCGCCGTAGGCGTCCGCGATGGTGCGCCAGGAGCGGTAGATGTCGTGGAGCTCGTCGCGGTCGATGTACGGGTGCGGGTCGACGCCCTCGGTGAAGTCGGGCAGTGCGGGGTCCTTGGCGAGCAGGGCCGCGGAGTCGATGCGTACGCCGGCGACACCCCGCTCGAACCAGAAGCGGAGGACGTCCTCGTGTTCCTGACGGACCGCGGGGTGCGCCCAGTTGACGTCGGGCTGGCCGGGAGCGAACAGGTGCAGGTACCACTGGCCGTCGTCGAGCCGGGTCCAGGGTGTGCCGCCGAACTCGGAGACCCAGTCGTTGGGCGGGATCTCCCCGTGTTCGCCGCGTCCCTCACGGAAGTGGAACAGATCGCGTTCGGGGCTCCCCGGTGCGGTGGCCAGAGCCGCGCGGAACCAGCTGTGCCGGTCGGAGACGTGGTTGGGGACGATGTCGATGATGGTGCGGATGCCCAGGTCACGGGCTTCGGCGATGAGCTTCTCCGCCTCGGCGAGGTTGCCGAAGGCGGGGTCGATGGCGCGGTAGTCGGCCACGTCGTATCCGCCGTCGGCCAGCGGGGAGAGGTACCAGGGGGTGAACCACAGTGCGTCCACGCCCAGTTCGACGAGGTAGGGAAGCTTCGCCCGGACGCCCGCGAGGTCGCCGGTGCCGTCTCCGTCGCCGTCGGCGAAGCTGCGTACGTAGATCTGGTAGATGGCGGCGTCGCGCCACCACGGTGCGGTGGCCTCGGTCGGACGGATGGCTGCCACGTGACGTTCCTTTCGGGCAGGAGGTACTCCGCCCCCGGCCCGGACACGGGGCGTCGGATGGTGGGCCGGAGGCGGAGTGCTGGTGGGAGGCGGTGGTTCGGAGGGGGCGTCAGCCCTTGAGGCCGCCCGCGGTGAGGCCGCTCATGATGTTGCGCTGGAAGAGCAGGAAGATGAGCAGCGTCGGCACCGACGCGATGGTGAGCGCGGCGATGAGGACGTTGAGCGGCACTCCGTTGGACAGCGAGTAGATGCCCACGTTGAGGGTCTGCTTCGCCGGATCGGGGAGGGTGAGCATGGGCCAGAGGAAGTCCTTCCAGACCCCGACCACCGCGAAGATGGACACGACTCCGAGGATCGGCCGGGAGATCGGCAGCACGATGCTGCGCAGGGTGCGCAGCGGCGAGGCGCCGTCGATGGCGGCGGCGTCGAGGAGTTCGCCCGGGATCGAGTCGAAGAACCGCTTCAGCAGGAAGATGTTGAAGGCGTTGGTGACCGACGGAAGCCAGATCGCCCAGGGCGAGTTGAGCAGGTTGCGCTCGAAGATCGGCACGTCGAGGACCGTGAGGTACTGCGGGACCACGAGCACGGTCGCCGGGATCATCAGGGTCGCGAGCATCATGCCCAGGATGACCTTGCCGAAGACCGGACGCAGCTTGGACAGCGAGTAGGCGGCCGCCACGTCGAGGACCAGCTGGAAGGCGAGCGCCCCGAACGCGTAGTACAGGGTGTTGAAGAGCAGCTTGGACAGGTCCATCACGGTCCACGCCTGGGAGTAGTTCTCCGTGTGGACCGACGACGGGAAGGCCGTCGGCGGGCTCTGCACGACCTCCTGGGTGGCCTTGAGGCCGCCGGTGACCATCCAGTAGAGCGGGCCGAGGAACACCAGGGTGAAGGCGGCGACCACCAGGGCGAAGACGATCCAGTAGACGGCCCTTCCGCGGGGGCGGCCGAGCTGGGCGGGTGAGATCAGGGTCCGCTGGCGGCCCCGGTCCATGTCCCGGCGCCGGCCGGCCCCGGCTCCGCGGGTCCCGCGCCGGGAGACAAGCGTGTTCGATGCCATCGTCGTGCTCCCGTCCTAGTCTTCGCTGCTGCGGCTGAGGCGTACGTACACCGCGGAGAAGCCCGCGAGCACGATCAGCAGGACGAGTCCGAGGGCCGCCGCGCTGCCGTAGTTGTTGAAGTTGAAGGCGTACTGGTAGATGAGGTAGACGACGGTGGTGGTCGAGCCCTCGGGGCCGGCGCCGTTGGTGAGCAGGAACGGCTCGGTGAACACCTGCATCGTCGCGATGATCTGCATGAGCAGCAGCAGGGACAGGATGAGCCTGGTCTGCGGGATGGTGACGTGCCAGATCTTGCGGAGCAGTCCGGCGCCGTCGAGTTCGGCCGCCTCGTAGAGCTCGCCGGGGATCCCCTGGAGGGCTGCGAGGTAGATGAGCGTGGCCCCGCCCATGTTCATCCAGGTCGACGCGATGACGACGGAGAGCATGGAGGTGTCGGGGTCCTGGAGCCATTGCAGGGCCGGCAGGTGCAGGAACTCCAGGATGCGGTTGAAGAGCCCGTAGCCCGGGTCGTAGAAGTACTTGAAGAGCAGTACCGACGCGACCGGGGGCAGCATCACGGGCAGGTAGACGAGCAGGCGCAGATATCCCTGTGCGTGCCGGAACTCGTTGAGCACCACGGCGACGACGAACGGGACCGCGAAGCCCAGGACGAGGGCCAGCACCGTGAAGAGCAGGGTGTTGCGCCATGCCTGCCAGAACGCCGGGTCGTTGAAGACGTAGGTCAGGTTGGACCAGCCGGCCCAGGTGGTTCTGCCGTTCTCGGTCTTCTGGAAGGCCAGAACGAATTCCCTGACCATCGGATACCAGGAGAAGAAGGAAAAGCAGAGCACCGCTCCGATCAGGAAGCCGTGTGCCGAGATGTTGCGGCGCACGGCGCGCACGAACTCCTCGCGGGTGGAGTCCGGCCCGGTGGGGCGCTGGTGGTGCCCGGGTGGCGGCGCGCTCGCCTTCCCGGTGGACAGGGTGGGGGCCGACATGGTCTCTCCTCGGTGCCGGTGCAGTCGCTCGCGGACGGACGGTGCGGGGCCGGGCCCGCCCGGCCCGGCCTCCGCACGTCCGTCACTGGTTCGCCAGAACCTGGTTGACCTGCTGCTCCGCGGTGTCGAGCAGCTTGTCGATGTCGGCGTCCTTGTTGGTCAGGACCGCGGACATCGCGTTGTCGAGGATCTTGTAGATCTCCTGGGCCTTCGGCGGCTCGGCCTTGCCCGGGACCGGGTTGTCCATGAAGGCCTTGAAGTTCTGCACGGGCATCGTGGCGTTGGCGGCGCGGTCGGCGTCGTCCTTCGTCTTGCTCTCACCGGTGAAGAAGTTCGGCTGCGGAAGTCCCACGGGCAGCGCGTCGGCCTTGGTGCGGGCCCACTCGAACTGGCCCTTGCCGGGGGTGAGGTTCTTGAAGTTCAGCCAGGCGACGGCGGCCTTGATCTTGTCGGGCGAGCAGCCCTTCTTGATCATGTAGTTGTTGCCGCCGAACAGCGTCCCCTGGGCACCGGGAATCGGGCCGAGCCCGAAGTTCTCGTACTTCGCGCCGAGTTGCTGCACCATGTAGGCGATGTCGTCGGGTGCGGCGAGGAACATGCCGAGCTTGTCGGTGGATATCTGCTTCTGCAGATCGCCCCACTTCAGCAGCTGGGTCCTGCCCATGCTGTCGTCCTTCCAGCGCATGTCGTGCAGTTGCTGGAGGACCTGCTTGCCCTTGTCGTCGTTGAACGCCGCCTTCTTGCCGCTCGCGTCGACGACCTCCCCGCCCAGGCCGTACTGCGTGGCCGTGAAGTGCCAGCCGCCGTTGTTGCCGGCGCTGTACTCGCCGAAGCCGGCGATGCCCTTGCCGAGGGCGGCGATCTTCTTGCTCGCGGCGCGGACGTCCTCCCAGGTGGCCGGCGGGGTGTCGGGGTTCAGACCGGCCTGCGTGAACAGCTTCCGGTTGATCATGAGACCCATGGTGTAGTTGCTGGTGGGCAGCGCGTACAGCTTGCCGTCCTTGCGGGCGACGTCGAGCACCTGCGGCTGGATGTCCTTCAGCGCCGGGACCGAGGTGTCGTTGACGTAGGCGGAGATGTCCTCCGCGCCGTCGTTGTCCAGCACCTGCTGCAGGTCGGTGAAGTACGCGTAGAACACGTCGGGCTGCGACTTGCCCTTGAGCATGGCCGTGAAGCGCGGCGGCTCCAGGCACTGGCCCGGCGTCGACTTCCCGTCGATCTTGACGTTCGGGTACTTCTTGTTGAACGTCTTGACGTCCTCGTTCCACTCGCGCAGTTCGGCGGCCTTCGCGGCCGGCGGCATGCAGTCGATCGACAGCGTGACCTCGGCCTTCGGGTCGAGCGGCGCCGACGGGTCGGACGAACCGCTGCCGGAGTCGTCGTTCCCGTCGCCGCTGCTGCTCGTGCCGCAGGAGGCAAGGGCGGTCAGGGCGAGCGCGGTGACGACGGCGGCCGCGGAGGCACGGCGGGTACGGCGAATCCCAGCACTTCTCATCGGTGGTCCCCTTCGGGCATGAGCACGGTAGGCCCCGGCCGACTCTCTGCGGGGGCGCGGCACACTCAACCACTGGCGACATGTGAACGCAATATCTCGCGCAGATTTCGTAAATGCTTGACATCCCTCCGCATGCGGCGCACGGCGGAGTGGAGGCGCCATGACGTCGCACGGGGGCCCGCACAGGACCTCGGAGTGACCGTCACGGCGGCGGCGACGGCGGCCCGAAGGGCCCCAGGAGGCCGCCGGAGGCCCGCACGGGAGCACCCCGGAACGAGGGGGCGGATCCGCCGCGGAACCACGGCACACGGCCGGCCAGGGCCACGCACGCGCACCCCCGAACAGCAGTCGGACACCGCAGGGCGGGCGGATCGCCAGGTGCCCGGCAGCCGCTCCGCCGGGACGCGGCCGGCCCGCCCGTGGGCCGGCCGGAGGCCTCCACGGGGGGCATGGCGGGCCCCACTGCCGCAAGAGACGGACTTCCAGCTGCAAGGCGGTTACGCGGACGGGGCACCTCCGGACACTCCCGGAAGTACCCCGCCCACACGGCCTGCGCGTCCCCCTACGGGTTGATGTTGATCTTGAAGGAGGGGGTGGTGTTCTTCACGTCCTGGGCGTTGCCGCTGAGCTTCAGCCCGTTGAACGTGACCTCACCGACGGCCGGCCCCTGGCCCGCCTCCGGCATCTCGTTGGCCCACAGCCCGAAGCCCGACTTCGCGTCGAAGGCGTCGCCGCTCTTGCGCGCGCCCGTGATGGAGATGTCGGTGAGCACCGTGTCCTTGATGGGGAACTGCGGCTGGCCTCCCACGTAGTTGGTCTGGAACATGATCCCGCTGTACGTCGGGTCGACGATGTCCACGTGCGAGATCCTGATGCCCTGGAAGACCTTGGAGGCCGAGAACAGCCAGATCCCCGGGAAGGTCTGCGACCCCCAGAAGTGGCCGCCGGACCGGATGACCGACACGTTCTCGATCGCGGTGGGCCCGGTCCCGAATCCGTTCATCGGGTAGCCGAAGTCCAGCGAGCTGACCGTGATCCCGGAGTACACCAGGGTGTCGGCGATGAGGATGTTGCGGAAGGTGTTGTCGTAGCCGCCGTACACGGCCACACCCGCGGCCCGCCAGGTGAGGATGGACGTGAGGTTCTCGTAGACGTTGTTCTTCATGTCCGAGCCGCCGGAGTCGATCGCGGAGAACAGCGCGAAGCTGTCGTCGCCCGTGGCCCGTGCCTCGTTGTTGGTCACGTGGTTGTCCGTGGAACCGTTGGTCATGTTGATGCCGTCGGCGAACATGTTCCGGATCCGCGAGTTCTTGATCGTGACGTTGTCGGTGTTGGCCCCCCAGTAGAGGCACACCATGTGCTCGTTCCAGATGTTGTCGATCACGATGTCGGAGACGTTCGAGAAGTCGAACACCTTGCCGGGACCGTCGATGCGGGACGTGTAGTTGCCGAAGTACGCGAAGTTCGAGAACGACGAACCCTTCGCACTGGCCTCCGCACGGAACCCGATGTCGGTGTTGTCCTGCGTGGACGGGGCCCGGAACCGGGTGAACCAGGGCCCGGCACCGACGACCTTCACGGCCTTGCCGTAGACCTGGAACTTGCTGGCCGTGGAGTAGTCACCCGCCGGCAGGTAGACGCCCACGAGGGTCCCCGTGGTGTCCATGCGGACCTTGTCCAGGGCGTTCTGGACGTCCTGGTGGGTGAAGCCGGCCGGCACCGTGTAGGTCGCCGGGTCCGGATTCGCGACCTGGGACACCTGCTCCAGGCTGACGAAGTCGATCGCGTAGCTGCTGGTGTTGGCCGCGTCCTTCTGCAGGCGGATCCTGCTGCCCGCCGGGACCGTCTTGCCCAGCATCACGTTGGCCTCGTCGTAGATGTGCCGGGGCGCGCCGGAGCCGGGGTCGTTGCCCGGGGCCGTCTCGTTCCCGTACAGCCAGGCGTACTTCGAGGTCAGGTCGATCGCCTTCAGGAAGGTTCCGTCGACGTAGACGTTCAGCTTCGAGTCGGTTCCGCCGCCGCCCGCCGAGTCGGGGATGGAGAAACGGGTGACCAGGGTGTTGGTGGTGGCCCTGGTGGTGAACTCGACGTACTCACCGGTGCTGTTCAGGGTCACCGCCTTGCGGCCGGACGCCTCGCCCGCGATGTCGCCGACGGTCCTGTTGGGGCCGACCACCTTGGCGCCGCCACCCGTGACGCCGTCCTCGGCCTCGTACATGTCGTACGGCATGTTGGCGCCGCGTCCGACGAACAGCGACTGCGTGCTGGTGTTGTTCGCCCGCTTCACCGGGAGTTCGTTGGCGTCGTCGGCGAGCACCACCTTCACCGTGTAGGAGCCGTTGACGGCCGTCCACGTGCCGAGCGAGACGGGTGACGTCGTCGCACCTGCCGCGATGGCCCCGTTGTGCGCACCGGTGAGTGTCTTCACCGTGACGCCCTTGGAGTCGGTCAGCGTCAGGGTGATGCCGTGGCTGCCGCTCGCGGACGCCACCGAGCCCTGGTTCTTCACGGCGACGGAGAACGTGACCGTGTTGCCGTTCGACGGGGCCGAGGGCGAGGTCGTGACCGCGCTCGCGACGAGGTCCGAGCTGGAGACCGGCTTCACGACCAGCGGAGAACCGGCGGTGAAGGCGTTGTTGGTCTCGTTCTGCTCGATGATCTCGCCCGCCGGGTCCACGACCGCGCCCAGCGTGTAACTGCCCGCGTCGCGCGCCCCGATGGAGGCGGTGACCTGGGCGGAGGCGCCGGCCGCGAGAGCGCCGACCGAGGCGGTGGCCACCTTGGAGCCACCGAGCTGGAAGTCCAGCTTGCCGGCCGGGGACGCGATCGCGCCCGCGTTGCGGACGGTGGCAGACAGGGTGATGGCATCCGACTCGACGGGGGCCGAGGGCGAGGCGCTGACCGCCGTGACCTGCAGGTCCGGGTTGGGAGCGGGTGCGCCCAGCACCTGGAACTCGGCGACCTGGCCCGCGCCTGATCCGGTGTTGGAGGTGAACTTCAGCTGGACGTCGGCCACCCGGGCGGTGACCGGGATCGTCACCGTGTTGCCGGTGGCGGGGCTGAACGCGTAGTCCTTGGCGGCGGCCAGGCTGGTGAACGACGTGGCGTCCTGCTCCCGCCCGAGCACCTGGATGTTCTGGGTGCGCGCGCCCCAGCTGCTGTCGGGGTTGAGCTTGACGACGACGCTCTCGGTGTCGGCGTTGGCGCCCAGCTTGACGGTCAGGGTGTTCGGGTAGCTGCCGCCGGCACCTTCCCAGTAGGTGGTGAGCGAGTTGTCGTTGGCGTTGGCCGCGACGAAGGTATGCACCACCGAGGAGGCCGTGATCGGCTTGGAGACGGCCAGGTTGGAGGCGCCGCTGGTGGAGCCGTTGCGCGTCACGGTGTTGCTGGCGCCGGATATGTTGCCCGCCGCGTCCTTGGCCCTCACCACGTAGCTCACGGTGGTGGCCGCGGACTGGGTGTCGGTGTAGGCGGTGACGTCGCCCGCCACGCTCTTGCGCAGCACGTTGTTGGCGTAGATGTCGTATCCGGTGACGGCCTTGTTGTCCGTGGACGCCTGCCAGGTGAGCCTGATCTCGCCACTGGCCGGCTCGGTGAAGGCCAGGCCCGACGGTGCGGTGGGCGCTTGCGTGTCACCGGAGTCGCCCGTGCGGGTCACGGTGTTGCTGTTGCCCGACACGTTGCCCGCCGCGTCCCGGGCCCGCACGTAGTACGAGACGCTCTCGCCGGCGGGACGGGTGTCGGTGTAGGTGGTGACGCCGCCGGCCACCGAGGTCAGCAGGGCACCGCCCGCGTAGATGTCGTAACCGGTGACCCCGGTGTCGTCCGAGGACGCCTGCCAGGTCAGCCTGATCTGCCCGGTGGCCGGCTCGGTGTACGCCAGACCCCCGGGGGCGCTGGGCGCCTGCGTGTCACCGGTCGCCGGGCCGTAGATCTCCAGTTCCGAGAGCTGCGCTGCGGGCTGGACGGAGTTGGCGGTGACGAGGACCCGCACATACCGGGTGGTGGTCGCGTCGAAGGAGATGGTCGCCGCCTGGCCGCCCGCCGCGTTGAAGGCGTAGGCCCTGGACGCCGTCAGGTCGGTGAAGTCCGAGCCGTTGGCGCTGCCCTGGAGCTTCAGCGTCTGCGTCCGCTCACCCCAGCCGTCGGGGAGCCGGAGCACCACGCGGTCGACCCGGACCGAGGAGCCCAGGTCCGCCTGGATCCACTGCGGGAGCGCGTTGTTCCTGCTCTCCCAGTAGCTGGCACGGTTGCCGTCGTTGCCGTTGGAGGCGACGTAGACCTCGGTGTAGCTGCTGGCGGTGAGCGTCCGGCCCGCGGCGAGGTTGGCCGACGACTCCCCGGCGGCACGGACCTCGAGCTCGGAGAGCTGGGCGTTCTGCCAGCCCGTGTTGGCCGTGATGTTCACCCGCACGAACCGGGTCTGCGTGGCCGGGAAGGAGATCCGCACCTCGTTGGAGGCGCCGGGGCTGAAGGTGTACGCGGCGGACGTCTTGAGCGTCGAGAAGCTGGTGCCGTCGGCGCTTCCCTGCAGCGACAGGGTCTGCTGCCTGCTCTCCCAGCCCGCGGGGAGCTTCAGCCTCACCTCGTCGACCCTGGCGGTGGAGCCGAGGTCGGTCTGCACCCACTGCGGGAGCGCGCCGCCCGTGCCCTCCCAGTACGTCGCCTGGTTGCCGTCCGTCACGTTCCGGGCGACGTACTCCCCGGCGCTGCTCGCCGCCGCTGGGCGGCCCGAGGCGATGTTGGGTCCGTCGGCGGCCGACGCGGTGAGCGCCGGCCATCCGATCATCAGAAGACTGGTCGTGACCACGGCGGAAAGGGCCCGCAGTCTCCAGCGTTGGGCTCTCATAAGTCCCCGATCTTCGGCCTCGGCGCGGGACACGCCGAGAGCGCGGCTCTGTCTGTGCGGTTCATTGACGCTTGTTTCTGCATCTACTCAGCTCTGTTTTGCGTAGAGCGGTCAGAGAGTTGCAGAGAACTGCGAGAGCGTCCACCGTTGGGACAGAAAACGGAACACAGAAGCCTGGGACTATGCGGCAGCAAACCCTGTGAAAGCCAGCCTACTTGCGGGCCGCATCGACGGACCGGGAGGCATGAAAAGGGTTCGCAAGCTACGTAAGCCGTTTGCATGGACCTGCAAGGCGCCGGAAAGCCGCTGTTCCACGGCACGACGAAGAGCGGGGCCCGCCTGCCGCGGGCCCCGCTCCGGTGAGGGTGTCCGACGGGGTCAGAGCCCGCCGGTGTACAGCAGCCGGTCGGGCGAGCCGGAGCCCAGGCCGGTCAGGACGTCCGGGGTGGCCTCGGCGGCGAGCCAGTCGGTCACCGCCTGCGGGGTGGCGTCCGGGTTCTGCTCCTTGTAGAGGGCGGCGACTCCGGCGACATGGGGGCTCGCCATGGACGTGCCGCTCAGCGTGGTGGACCCTCCGCCGAGCTTCGCGGACACGATGCTCACCCCGGGGGCGTAGGTCTGCACACAGGTGCCCCAGTTGCTGAACGTCGCCTGCCGGTCCTGCTTGTCGCTGGCACCCACGGCGAGCACACCGTCGGCGCGCGCCGGGGAGACGTCGCAGGCGTCCTGGTTCTCGTTGCCCGCCGCGACGACGGGCAGGGTGCCCTCGGCCGCCAGTGCGTCGAACGCGTCGTCGACCGCCGACGACGCCGGGCCCCCGAGGGAGGCGTTGACCACGGCCGGCTGCTCGGCGTTCTGCGCGATCCAGTCGAGACCCGCGATGATCCCGGCCCAGGAGCCCGAACCCTCGCAGTTGAGCACCCGGACGGGCACGAGGGAGGCGTCCGGGGCGACGCCGTAGGTCGCACCGGCCACCGTCCCGGCCACATGCGTGCCGTGGCCGTTGCAGTCCTCACCGTTGCGGCCGTCACCCACCGCGTCGTACCCGGAGCCCACCCGGGCACCGAACTCGGTGTTCCCGGACTCGATTCCGGTGTCGAGGATGTAGGCGGTCACACCCTCACCCCGGCCCGCCGCGGTGTACGTGCCGTCAAGCGGCAGCTTCCGCTGGTCGATGCGGTCCTGTCCCCAGCTGGAAGCCGCGACCAGGCCGGCGGCCGACGACGCCGCGTCGGGCGGCGAGACCGAGGCCTCGCTGTTCTCCTCGACGGCCGAGACACCCGCCGTGCCGCGCACCTGCTCCAGCTGCGCGGGCGTGAGCGAGGCCGCGAACCCGTGCAGCACCTTGCTGTAGGTGAAGAGGGTGCTGACCCCGAGCTGCTCCGCCATGGCCTGCGGCGCCTGTTCGGCGGACAGGGTGACGATGTACTGCCCGGGCACGGCCCGGGGCGACTTCTGCACCGGCACCAGAGCCTCGCCGGTGTCGGCCGTGGCCGTGGTGGTGCCGATCAGGGGGGCGATCAGCAGTAGGGCGGCAGGTGCCCAGCGGGCGCGCAGGCGCATGCGGTCTCCCTTTGACGTGGAGGCGGATCACGGACCGCGTCGGGCCCGCGACGTGCGAACACCTGACCTTTCGTCCACATCCCGGGCGGGTCTTGAGCCACGTCAGCCGGACAGCGCAACGATCGGTACGGGGTGGGCCCATTCGGCCCAGCTCATGAAAGGTTTCAACCTCGCGCCGCGACCGAAGATAGACCGGCCCCGGCGGGGCCGTCAATGCCGCACACAGCATCCTTGCCAACAAGGCCCCGGAAAGACCCTCATCGCGACAGATCTATTGACAGGGTCCGGCCAGGACTCTAGCTTCCTATGCCTGAAACGATTCATTGTCGCGTCGTTACGGAGAGCCCTCTCGTGATCAGCAGAAGACGACTGCTCAGCACCACCGCCGCCGCGGCCGCGCTCGCCGCGGTGTCGGCCCCCACCGCGGGTGCCTCGGAAGGCGCGGCCCGGGCCGCCGGACGGGCTCGCGTCACCCGCCCGACCGTCGAATACGTCCACCAGCCGCTCGGCCTCGGCACCCGGAGCCCGCGGCTGAGCTGGCCCGTCGCCTCGGACGGCACCGACCGGCGCCAGAGCGCCTACCAGGTGCGCGTCGCGACCTCCCCCGACCGCCTCGGGACGCCGGACGTCTGGGACAGCGGCAAGGTCGTGTCCTCCGCGTCGGTGCTCGTGCCGTACACCGGCCCGGCGCTCGTCTCGCGCACGCGCTACCACTGGTCCGTCCGCGTCTGGGACTCCGACGGCCGGGCCTCCGGCTGGAGCGAGCCGTCCTGGTGGGAGACCGGCCTCCTGGAGGAGTCGGACTGGTCGGCGGGGTGGATCGGAGCCCCGGCCGCGCTCACGGCCACGCCCGCCCTGGACGACGCGTCGTGGATCTGGTTCCCCGAGGGCGACCCCGCGGTCGAGGCGCCCGCCGCCACCCGCTGGTTCCGCGGCCGGGTCGAGGTGCCCCAGGGGGTCACCCGCGCCCGGCTGGTCATGAGCGCGGACGACGGGTTCACCGCGCGGGTGAACGGCGTGCAGGTCGCGCACACCGAGGCCGACGGACCCGCCGAGAACTGGAAGCGCCCGGTCCTCGTCGACGTGACGAAGCACCTCACCCCGGGCGTCCAGGTGATCGCGGTCGACGCGACGAACGCCACAACCGGGCCCGCCGGGATGTTCGGGGCCCTGGAGCTGACCACCGCGGACGGTGTCGTCACGGCCGTCACCGGTGCCGGCTGGCGGGCCACCGACAAGGAGCCCTCGGGCGACTGGCACTCGGCCGCCTACGACGACACCGCCTGGCCCGAAGCCAAGGTCCTCGCCCGTTGGGGTTCGGGCCCCTGGGGCAGGGTGTCGGTCGCCCACTCCCCCGCGACCCAGCTGCGCCGCGAGTTCCGGATGGGCCGCAAGAAGGTCGCACGGGCACGGCTGTACTCGACGGCCCTCGGTCTGTACGAGGTGTCCCTCAACGGCCGGACCGTGGGCGAGGACCGGCTGGCTCCTGGCTGGACCGACTACGACAAGCGGGTGCAGTACCAGACGTACGACGTCACGGGGCTGCTCGAACCGGGCGGAAACGCGCTGGGGATCACACTCGCGGCCGGCTGGTACGCCGGGAACATCGCCTGGTTCGGACCGCACCAGTACGGCGAACAGCCTGCCGCGCTGGCCCAGTTGGAGGTGACCTTCACCGACGGGACGACCGAGCGCGTGGTCACGGACTCCGCGTGGCGGGCCGCGGCCGGCCCGGTCACGGCGGCGGACCTCATGGCGGGCGAGGACTACGACGCCCGGCTGGAGACCGACGGCTGGAACCGCGCCGGCTTCGACGCGTCGGGCTGGCTCGCGGCCGGCCGGGTCGGCGGGGTCACCGCGGCGCTCGTCGCCGAGGTGGACGGCGCCTGCCGGGTGGAGCGCGAGCTGACGGTCCGGGAGGTCACCGAGCCGAAGCCCGGGGTGTTCGTGTTCGACCTCGGCCAGAACATGGTGGGCACCGCCCGCCTCTCCGTGTCGGGTCCGGCGGGAACGACCGTGCGGCTGCGGCACGCCGAGGTGCTGAACCCGGACGGCACCATCTACACGACGAATCTGCGCACGGCGCGCGCCACGGACACGTACACGCTCAAGGGGCGCGGCCGCGAGACCTACGAACCCCGCTTCACCTTCCACGGCTTCCGCTACGTCGAGGTGACGGGCTATCCGGGCACGCCCGGGCGGGACGCGATCGTGGGCCGTGTCATCCACACCTCGGCGCCGTTCACCATGGACTTCACGACCGACGTGCCCATGCTGAACCAGTTGCACAGCAACATCACCTGGGGGCAGCGCGGCAACTTCCTCTCCATACCGACGGACACCCCGGCGCGCGACGAACGCCTCGGATGGACCGGTGACATCAACGTGTTCGCGCCCACCGCCGCGTACACGATGGAGTCGGCGCGCTTCCTCACCAAGTGGCTGTACGACCTGCGGGACGCCCAGACCGCCGACGGCTCCTTCACACACGTCGCACCCGACCTGCCGAACGTCGGCGACGGCGCCGCGGGCTGGGGCGACGCGGGGGTGACCGTCCCCTGGGCCCTCTACCAGGCGTACGGGGACGTACGGGTGCTGGAACAGTCCTGGGCCTCGATGGTCAGGTGGCTGGAGTACCTGGAGGCGCACAGCACGAATCTGCTGCGTCCGGCCGACGGGTTCGGGGACTGGCTCAACATCGAGGACGAGACGCCCAAGGACGTCATCGCCACGGCCTACTTCGCCCACAGCGCCGACCTGGTGTCACGGATCGCCGAGGTGCTCGGCAAGGACCCGGCCCCTTACAGGACGCTGTTCGGCCGGGTGCGCGACGCGTTCCGCGCGGCGTACGTGTCCGCCGGCGGGCGGGTGAAGGGCGACACCCAGACGGCGTACGTCCTGGCCCTGTCCATGGACCTGCTGGCGGCCGGAGACCGCGCACCGGCGGCCGACCGCCTGGTCGCCCTCATCGAGGCGAAGGACTGGCACCTGTCGACCGGCTTCCTCGGCACCCCGAGGCTGCTGCCGGTGCTCACGGACACCGGCCACACGGACGTCGCGTACAGGCTGCTGCTGCAGCGGACCTTCCCGAGCTGGGGCTACCAGATCGACCGGGGCGCCACCACGATGTGGGAGCGCTGGGACTCCATCCGGCCGGACGGGAGCTTCCAGGACGCGGGCATGAACTCCTTCAACCACTATGCCTACGGCTCGGTCGGGGAGTGGATGTACGCGAACATCGCGGGCATCGCCCCCGGCGCACCCGGCTTCCGGAAGATCCTCGTACGGCCGCGTCCGGGCGGCGGGGTGAATCAGGCCGAGGGCCGGTTCGACTCGCGGTACGGCCCCGTGACGACCCGCTGGAAGAAGGACGCCAAGGGCTTCGCCCTGAGGGTGGTGCTGCCGCCCAACACGACCGCGGAGGTCTGGGTGCCGGGTGGTGACCGGCGCAGCGCGGGCAGCGGGCCCGCGGCCTTCCTGCGGCTGGACGACGGGTGCGCGGTCTTCTCCGTCGGTTCGGGGACGCACCAGTTCACGGCATCCGCCTGACGGATACGGGGCCGGGGCCCCGGGGACGCGTGTACGTCCCCGGGGCCCTCACCGCGCCGGTGGTGCGGGCTCGCCCGCTACCGCCGGACCGCGCCGGTGCTCAGGAGGAGCTGCCGAACGGCGACGTCCCGGCCGCCACCCGCAGCACCGCGACCCCGCGCGGGGCGAGGACCAGTACACCGCGGGCGTCCCGCTCCTCGCCCGCCAGGATCTCCCCGGCCGCCTCGTCGAACTCGACGGGACCGTCCGTGCGGTTGACGAGGAACCAGAACGCGTCGGTGCCGTCGGTCCGTACGGTGAGCTCCACCGCCCCGCGCGCACCGGCGGGCAGTTCGCTGACGACGCCGGCGCCGGACAGCAACGGCCGCAGCACCTCGGCCAGCCCGTCGACGCCCAGCCGGGTGGAGACGTAGGCCGCGGACCCCCCGTCGGCCGGGGTGCGCCTCGTGATGGCGGGGCGTCCGGCCTGGTCGCCGCTCCCGTAGTGCGCGAGGACCGTGACATCGGGGTCGGTCACGTCGATACGGTCTGTCCAGACGGTGCCGGTGAGACCGTTGTCGAGCCGCACCTCCGCACCCTCCTCCAGCGGGCCGAACTCCTCGACGCGGATGCCCAGCAGTTCACGGAGCGCGCCCGGATACCCGCCGAGGTGGACATGGTCGTTCTCGTCCACGACGCCCGAGAAGTAGGTGGTGGCCAGATGGCCTCCGCCGTTCACATAGGCCTCGAGCCGGCCCACGAGGTCCTCCGGCACGATGTGCAGGACGGGTGCGACGACGAACTCGTAGCCGGTGAGGTCGGCCGCGGTGGTGACGACATCGGCGCGGACACCCAGGGAGAGGAACGCCGAGTACCAGTCGAGCGCTTCCTGCCGGTAGTCCAGCAGGGAGGTCGGCAGGGAGTCGCGCTCGACGGCCCACCAGGACTCCCAGTCGAACACGATCGCCGCGCGGGCGGGCTCGCGTTCCGAGCCGAGAATCGGGGTGAGCTCCTCCAGCGTGCGGCCGAGCGCGGTCACCCCGCGGAACACCTCGCTGTCCGGGCCCGCGTGGGGCACCATCGCGGAGTGGTACTTCTCGGCCCCGGCGGCGGACTGGCGCCACTGGAAGAAGCAGACCGCGTCGGCTCCGTGGGCGACGTGGACCAGGGAGTCACGCGCGAGCTCGCCGTCCTTCTTGGCGACGTTCACGTGCTGCCAGTTGACGGCGCTGGTCGAGTGCTCCATCAGGAACCACGGCTTGCCCCCGGCGATGGAGTGGGTGAGCGCCGCGGAGAAGGAGAGCTCGTCCAGCCGCTGCGGCCCCGGGTGGGCGTAGTGGTCGTTGGAGACGAAGTCGATCTCGCCGGCCCAGTCGGGGTAGTTCATGCCCTTGGTCCCGCCCATCACCATGAAGTTGGTGGTGACCGGGATGTCGGGGGTGATCCGGCGCAGGACGTCCCGCTCGGCGCGGAGGTAGTCCTTCAGCGCGTCCGACGAGAAGCGCTTGAAGTCGAGCTGCTGGGTGGGGTTGGCGTGGCTCGCGGCCAGTCGCGGAGGCTGGATCTGCTCCCAGTCGCCGTACTGCTGCGACCAGAAGGAGGTGGCCCAGGCGTGGTTGAGCCCGTCGAGCGTGCCGTAGCGGGTGCGCAGCCAGTCGCGGAAGGCGCGGGCGGCGTCCTCGGAGTAGTCGTAGATGTTGTGGCAGCCGAGCTCGTTGGAGATGTGCCAGGCGACCAGTGCCGGGTGGTCGGCGTAGCGGGCGGCCATGGCCTCCACCAGTCGGAGGGCGTACGCACGGAACACCGGCGATGTGGGCCGCCAGTGCTGCCGCGCGCCCTGGGACAGGATCTCACCGGTGCGGGTCACCGGCAGGATCTCCGGGTGCAGCGTGGTGAGCCAGGGCGGCGGCGAGGCGGTGGCCGTGGCGAGGTCGACGGCGATCCCGCCCGCGTGGAGCAGGTCGAGCACCTCGTCCAGCCAGTCGAAGTCCCAGCGGTCCTCGGCCGGCTGCAGCCGGGCCCAGGAGAAGATGGCGACGGAGACGACGGTCACCCCGGCCTCGCGCATCAGCCGGACGTCCTCCTTCCACACCTCGCGCGGCCACTGCTCCGGGTTGTAGTCGGCCCCGTAGGCGAGTCGCGCGGGGCTGCCGTCGGCGGTCGGGCGCAGCCAACGGCGCCCGGAGGTGGGGGTCATGATGATCCTTCTCGATGCGGAGGTGCGGGTACGGCGCGGGGCGGCCGCCCGTGCGCGGGGCGGCCGCCCCTGTTCCGGAGTCAGGCGGAGAACGTCACTTGTTGACGCTGAAGCCCTGGTCCTTGCCGTAGTCGACGGCGGACTTCTGCCACTGCTTCAGGCCTTCGGCCAGCGTGGTGCCGGAGACGTACGCCTTGCCGACGGAGTCGTTGAAGATGGAGTTCGCGTAAACCTGGTAGGGGAGGTAGGACCAGTTCTCGGGCACCGCGTTGGCGGAGCGGGCGAAGATCTCGTTCGCCTTCTGGCCGCCGAAGTACGGGAAGGGGGTGTCCAGGAACGACGGGGAGGCCAGGTCGGCGGTGGTCGCCGGGAAGGCGCCGGCCTTGATCCGGGCCTGGACGCCGTCCGAGTGGTTGGCGTACTCGTTGAAGGCGTACGCCAGGTCCTTGCTCTTGCCCGCCTTCATGACGGCGAGGGAGCTGCCGCCGTTCTCCGAGCTGGACTCGGCCCCCTTCTCCCACTGCGGGAGCGCCGCCGCGCGCCAGTCACCCGCGGCGGACTCGACGCCCGAGGCGAAGTTGGCGGGCATCCAGGCACCGGTGGCGAGGGTGGCGATGGTGCCGTCCGCCAGACCCTTGTACCACTCGTCGCTCCAGGAGCTGATCGGGGCGAGGAGCTTCTCGTCGATGAGCTTCTGCCAGACCTTGGTGAAGGCGGTGACGCCCTTGTCCGCGGTGAGGTCGACGGTCACGTCGGTGCCACGGGACTTGAACGGGGTGCCGCCGGCCTGCCAGATCATGCTGGTCGTGAAGCCGGCGTCACCGGTGTCGTTGGTGATGTAGGCCTTGGGGTCCGCGGAGTGCAGCTTCCGCGCGGCGTCGAGGTACTCGTCCCAGGTCTTGGGGGTGGCTATCTGGTGCTTGTCGAGCACCTTCTTGTTGATGAAGAGCGCCATCGGGCCGGAGTCCATGGGCAGGGCGTACACGGCCTTGTCGACCGCGACCGAGCTCCACGGTCCGGGCGAGTAGTCGTTCTCGTAGGCGTCCGCGCCGTAGCGGCTGAGGTCCTCCAGGGACTTGCCGAGGGCGAACTGGCCGAGCGCGTAGTACTCGACCTGCGCGACGTCCGGTACGCCCTTGCCCGCCTGTACCGCGTTCTGCAGGGCGGTGTACTGGTCGTTGCCGGTGCCGGCGTTGACCAGCTTCACCTTGACCTTGGGGTACTTCTTCTCGAAGTCGGCGACGACCTGCTTCAGTGTCGGCTCCCAGGCCCACACCGTGATCGAGCCTCCCTTCTTGAGGGCCGCCCTGAGATCACCACCCGTGACGGTCGTGTCCGAACCGGCGTCGTCGGAGGACCCGCACGCCGTGAGGCTCAGCGCCGCCGCACACAGCAGGCCGACACCGCGCATGGCGCGTCTGGTCATGGTTCTCATATCGCTTCACTCCGTTGTGGTGAGGGTGGATCACGAGCCGTCGAGCGACCCGCACGCCGTGGTGCGGGAGTCGGGGAGGGTGGTGCGCCGCGCGGACGGGGGCCTGGGGGAGCCGGCCCCGGGGCGCGGGTGTGGGCGGGTGGCCGGTGCGGAGGCGGCTCAGCCCTTGACGCTTCCTGCGGCCAGTCCGGACTGCCAGTACCGCTGCAGGAGCAGGAAGGCGATGATCAGGGGCACGATGGTCATCAGCGACCCCGTGATGACCAGGTCGAAGACCGGGGTGCCGCCGGCGGTCGACGCCTGGGCGTTCCAGGCGTCGAGGCCCAGTGTCAGCGGGTACCAGTCCGGGTTCTTGATCATGACCAGGGGCAGGAAGTAGTTGTTCCAGGTCTGCACCATGGTGAAGAGCAGGACGGTCACGATGCCCGGACCCAGCAGCGGGAGCGCGACGCGGAAGAAGGTGCGCAGTTCGCCGGCGCCGTCCATCCTGGCCGCTTCGAGCAGTTCGGTGGGGATCGCCTCTGCCGCGAAGACCCACATGAGGTAGAGCCCGAACGGAGAGATCAGGGACGGGATGATCACCGCCCAGGGGGTGTCCGTGAGACCCAGCTTGCTGAACATCAGGAAGGTGGGGACGGCCAGTGCCGTGGCCGGCACGGCCACCGCCCCGATGACCGTGGCGAAGACGGCACGCTTGCCGGTGAAGTCGAACTTGGCCAGACCGTAGCCGCCGAGCACCGCGAGGAAGGTGGCGCCCCCGGCGCCCACCACCACGTACAGCAGGGTGTTGAGGAGCCAGCGGACGAAGATGCCGTCGTCGTAGGTGAGTGTCCGGGTGATGTTGTCCCAGAGGACGAAGTCGCCGCTGAACCAGAGGCCGAAGGAGTCGAGGAGGCTCCTCTGCGTCTTGGTCGCGTTGATGACGAGCCAGGCCAGGGGCATGAGCGCGTAGAGGGCCGTGAGGCCCATGAGCGCCGTGAGGAGGACGCTGCGGCGGGGCCGGCCGGCGGGACGGTGCGGGCGCGCGGCACGCCGGGGTGCCTGGGCGCGGTGGGTGGTTCGCCCGGGCGTCCGCGGGGCGGTGTGGGACGGTGCGCTCATGCTCACGCCTCCTTTCGCATGCCGCGCAGCTGGACCGCGTAGGCGATGATCATCGTGACGACGCCCATGACGAGCGAGACCGTGGCGGCGTAGTTCTGCTGCCGGCCGGAGAAGGACAGCGTGAAGGTGTAGAGGTTGGGCGTGAAGTAGGTCGTGATCGCGTTGGGCGCCAGCTTCTGCAGGATGCTGGGCTCGTTGAAGAGCTGGAAGCTGCCGATCACCGAGAAGATCGTCGCGATCACCAGGGCGCCCCGGATCGCCGGGATCTTGACGGAGGTGACGATCCGCCACGGGCCCGCACCGTCGATCTCGGCCGCCTCGTAGAGGGACTTGGGGACGACGCGCAGGGCCGAGTAGAAGATCAGCATGTTGTAGCCGATGAACTCCCACGTGACGATGTTGCCGATGCTCGCCAGCACCAGGGACGGGGAGAGCGGGTCGGGGAGCGTGACGCCGAACGCGTCGTTGATGTTCGCGACCAGGCCGAACCGGTTGCCGTAGATGAAGCCCCACATCAGGGCGGCGACGACGGCGGGTACCGCGTACGGCAGGAAGACGACTATCCGGAAGAAGCTCTTGCCGTAGAGCCTGCCGCTGTCCAGCGCGAGGGCAACCAGCAGGGCGAGGCCGAGCATGACGGGGACCTGCACGACGAGGAACAGGGTGACCCGGCCCACGGCGGCCCAGAACCGGTCGTCCCCGAAGGCCTGCCGGAAGTTGTCCAGGCCGACGAACGACGTCCCGCCGATCAACTGGTCCCGGAAGAAGCTCAGATACAGCGAGTAGGCGATGGGCGCGAGGAACACCAGCGCGAAGACGGCCATGAAGGGCCCTACGAACATCCAGCCGGTCTGACCACGCCGGCCGCGCGATCCCCGGGCTGGTGGGCGGCGTCCGGTCGTGAGCGGCGTGACGGCCGTCATGGGTACTCCTACTGGTCCGGCGTTGTTGCATGGCCCCGGCCGGATGGAGACACCGGACATCGTGGAGGCGCTGTGCTTGAGGGGGTCGGTGTTCACGTAAACACCAAGCTGAGATGTTTACGTAAACATTTCTCGGTGAGGTGATGTCTACACGTCCTCCGACCCACGGTCAAGACCTGAACTCCCGTGGAGGAGCGTCACGTTCCGGAAACCCGGTCCGGCTCCGCCCGGTCCGGCGCGGCGGCGCGCTGGTGCCCGGGGGAACGCATGTCGGCAGCACCGGTGCGGAAGTGGTAAAAATGCCGGTGGCCGGATCCCTGCGCCCGCACACGGCACGGGCCGGACGCGCGGCGGCGGCGACACGTACTGATCGGCACCCCCTCGGCACGGCATACGGTGAAAGACGGCCGGTAACCGGACGACGCCTCCCGACGGCGAAAGGCTCACGGAGGAACACGACGGAGGCAGACGCAGTGCAGGGACAGGAACGAGCCACGGACCGTCCTCCACACAAGGAGGCGTCCATGGCGGACGTCGCACGGCTCGCCGGTGTGTCCTCGCAGACCGTCTCGCGTGTGTCCAACGGCCACTCCGTGGTGTCGGAGGAGACCCGCGAGCGCGTCATGAGCGCCATGAAGCAGCTGAACTACCGCCCCAACAGCGCCGCCCGCGCCCTGAAGAGCGGAAGGTTCCGCACCCTCGGGGTCATCCTGTTCACCCTGGCGACCACGGGCAACGTCCGCACGCTGGAGGCCATTTCGGCCTCCGCCGCGGACGAGGGCTACGCCATCACCCTGCTGCCCGTGGCGACGCCCACGAGCCAGGGACTCAGGGGCGCCGTCAGCGTGCTCGGCGAGCAGGTCGTGGACGGCATCATCGTGATCATGGAGGTGCGGCTCCTGGACGCCGCCATCTCGCTGCCGCCGCACACCCACGTGGTGGTGGCCGACTCCGACGCGGGAGACCGCTACAGCGTGGTGGACACCGACCAGTCCGGCGGCGCGAGGGCGGCCGTACGGCACCTCCTCGACCTGGGGCACCGCACCGTGGTGCACGTGGCCGGGCCGCCCGAGTCCTTCGCGGCCCAGCGGCGCGCACTCGCCTGGCGGCAGACCCTGGAGGAGTCCGGCCGTCCGGTCCCGGTTCCGGTGGACGGCGACTGGTCCGCGGCCTCGGGGTACGAGGCCGGGCTCGCCCTGGCGGCCGACCCCTCCTGCACCGCGGTCTTCGCGGCCAACGACCAGATGGCCCTCGGCGTTCTCCGGGCCCTGCAGGAGCAGGGCAGGCGGGTACCCGAGGACGTGAGCGTGGTGGGGTTCGACGACATCGCCGACTCCGCGTCGTTCCTCCCGCCGCTGACCACCGTGCACCAGGACTTCGCGGAAATCGGCCGGCTCTGCGTGGACGGCGTCCTGCGGCAGATCCGCAGCGAGACGACGGAACGCGGGACCACCCTGGTCCCGACGCGCCTGGTCGTCCGGGCCAGCACGGCCCCGCCGCCCCGCGCGTGACCCCGCCCGAAGGCGTCAGGAGCTCTTGATCCCCAGGAGTCCGGGCTGCTCCGCCAGCGAGGCGAGGCGCCCGGCCGGGTCCTCGACCAGCCGTCGGGCGGAAAGGTCGAGCAGGCCGGCCACGCCGCTGATCTCCGCCGCGACCGTGCCGTCCTCCGTGAGGATCTGCTGCCGCACCTCGAAGGTCTTCCGCGCCCCGTAGGTGAACTCGCAGCTCACCCGCACGCGGTCCCCGCCCCGCAGTTCACGGAGGTACTTGACCGTCACTTCGAGCTGCACCGGCCCGACTCCGCTCGCGAGCAGCTTCTCCTGGGGCAGCCCCGCCGCTCTCAGCAGCTCCCAGCGGGCGTGCTCCGCGTACTGGAGATAGACGGCCTGGTTGAGGTGGCCCTGCGTGTCGAGCTCGTAGCCGCGCACCGTGACGTCGACGAAATAGGTCATGAACACTCGAACGCCCTCGTCCGGCCCGCCATTCCGGCGATCATCGCGACTCGGACGGCCACCGCACGCACGTCGTGCTCCCAGCGGCTCAACTCCCCTGGCACGCACCCCCTTACGCCGTCACCGGTGACACCAAGGTCGTCACGGGCGGCACCCTCGCCGTACCGGCGCCGGGCAAGGGCAACCTGCGGGTGTACGTCCTCGACCTCGGGGGCGCGAACGCCGCCCCGGGGAAGATCGGGGCGGCGGGACCCTACCTGAAGTGACCCCGCGGCGTGACGGACGCGTGCGCCGCGCGTCCGTCACGTCCGCTCGTGCGCTCCCCCGCCGGTCCTGCGCAGCGTGCGCAGCAGGTACTCCTTGCGGTGGAGCGGATCGTGGTCCGTCCGCGGCCTGCTCGGAACCGCCCCCGTGACCGGTCTGTAGTCCTCGAAGAAGGACTCCAGCACTCCCTCGCCCCGTGTCATCTCCGGCAGCAGCGTCTGCAGTCCGTGGACACGGGCGGCCGGCACGACGCCCTCCACCGTGCAGACGCCTGCGTGCGTGACGGGTGGCCCCGGCACCGCGCCCAGGCGTGCGAGTGCGGAGACGAACGGACCGTAGGCGTCCGCCGGCAGCTCCGCGCGGAAGCGGTGCATGGGCTCGTAGACCGCGGTGCCGGCCTGCCTCAGCGCGTCCATCAGCACCAGCGGGGTGAGGCCCCGGAAGTCGCCCGCCGTGCTCGACATGCTCTTGTCGAAGACCGCGTGTGCGTGACTCTGCCGCGGCCAGTAGCCGGAGTGGGTCATGGTCACCGTGATGTCGGTGACCCGCCATCCGTGGATTCCCTGGGCGAGCGTCTCCCGCACCGTGTCCTCCACCGCGCGCATCAGGGAGTACGGCATCGAACCCAGCTCGACCTCGCGGCGGAATTCCACCCCGGTCCCGAACGCGGCGGGCTCCACACGCAGTCCGACCGTGGCGAGGAAGGGGTTGGGTCCGGTGTCGATGAGCTCGAACGCGGCGCCCGTGCCCGTGGGCCGCTCCAGGCAGATGGTCGTCGTCTCCCGGAAGCCCACCTCGATGCCGTACTCGTCGGCGAGGGTCGCCTGGATGACCTCCTTCTGCACCTCGCCGTAGAGGGAGAGCGAGATCTCGCCGCGCACGTCGTCACGGCGCAGGCCGATGAGCGGGTCCTGCTCGGACAGGTGACCGAGGGCCACGTGCAGCGCTCCCCCGTCCTCCCGGCGGCACGGGGTGACGACGGTCTCCAGGGTGGGCGGGGCGAAGTGGGTCACCGCGGGTGCCGGCGCGGGATCGCCGATCGTGTCCCCGATCCGGACGGCGTGGAGTCCGCGCAGCCTGCCGATCCGTCCGGCGGCGAGCGTGGGGCGGCGGACGTCCGTGCCACTCTCGAAGACGGTGATGGCCGAGATCGTGCCGGCCCTCACGTCCGTCCCGCCGTCACCGTGCAGCCGGATCCGCTCCCGGGTGCGCAGCCTGCCGGAGAACATGCGCGCGTACGCGATCTTCTCCCCGGCGGGACCGCGTTCGACCTTGAACACCGTGCCCGTCGCAGGTCCGTCGGTGTCCTGGCCGTCGGTGTCCTGGGCATGGGCCGGAAGGAACTCGGTGATGCCCGCGGTCAGTTCGGCGACTCCCGCGCCGGTGGCCGCCGACCCGAAGAACACCGGGTGCACCTGTGCCCGCCGGGTACCGGCCACCAGCGCGGAGCGCAGCCGTTCGTACGGAGCGCCTCCGGCCTCGTCCAGACATGCCGCGAGCAGGTCGTCGTCGTGCAGGGTGAGGAGATCGGTGAGCGCGGTGGCGTGGCCCCGGTCCGTACCGGCGAACTGCCGGGTGCGGGCCTCGCGGGTCCCCGCGCCGTCGACGTGGCCCATCGCGACGACGGAGGGGGACAGCCGTCCGGAGATCTCGCTCAGGACGCCCTCGCAGCGGGCGCCGCGGCGGTCGGTCTTGTTCACGAACATCAGGGTGGGGATCCCGAGGCGGCGCAGCGCCCGCATCAGGATCCGGGTCTGCGCCTGTACGCCCTCCACGGCGGACACGACGAGCACGGCGCCGTCGAGTACGCCGAGCACCCGTTCCACCTCGGCGATGAAGTCGGGGTGGCCCGGGGTGTCGATGAGGTTGACCGTGACCCCGTCCACGGGGAAGGAGACCACGGCGGACTTGATGGTGATGCCGCGGCGGCGTTCCAGTGCCAGCGAGTCGGTGAGGGTACTGCCCTCGTCGACGCTGCCGACCGTGTCGATGACCCCGGCGTTGTGGAGCAGCCGCTCGGTCAGGCTCGTCTTACCGGCGTCGACGTGCGCCAGGATTCCCAGGTTCAATGTGTGCACTGAGCTTCAGGTCCTCGAGATAGGTGTGAATTCCTGTCTGGGTGGACACAGAAGCTCGGCGCATGGAATCTTCTCCCCGGTCGGTGGGCTGGTGCCGGGAATTGAAGCAGCCCGCCGGGGCGGGGGCAACGGATTATGGGGGCCGCCCGGCGGGGCTCAGCCGCGCAGGTGCGGGAACCGCAGCTCGGTACGGCTGTGGCCGGTGCCGCCCGGCCGGAGCACGGTGCTGGGCCATTCGGGCCTGTTGGGTGAATCGGGCAGGTGCTGGGTCTCCAGGCACACCGAGCCGTGCCGTTCGTGGCGGCGGCCGGCGCCGTCGGTGTAGGAGCCGTCGAGCTGGTTGGCGGTGTACACCTGGATGCCGGGCTCGGTCGTCCAGACCTCCAGGACGCGGACGGAGCCGGGGGCGGTGAGGCGGGCGGCGCGGCGCAGACCCGCTCCGGCCTCTCTCAGCACCCAGCAGTGGTCGAAGCCGCCCGCAGCCCGCAGTTGAGCGTCGTCGGCGCCGAGGCGCTCCCCGATCAGGCGCGGTTCGGTGAGGTCGAACGGAGTGCCGCCGACCGGAGCCTGCCGCCCCAGCGGGATGCCGTCGTCGTCCACCGGGAGATAGGTGTCGGCGTCGACCTCCAGGAGGTGGCCGAGGACGTCCGGGCCGCCGGCGAGGTCGAAGTAGGCGTGGTTGGTCAGGTTGACGACGGTGGGCCGGTCGGTGACCGACGTGTAGTCGACGGCGAGGGTTCCCTCCGTGTCGATGGTGTAGGTGACGGTGCTGTCCAGGGCCCCCGGAAAGCCCATGTCGCCGTCCGGGCTGTGCAGGGAGAGCCGGACGGACGCGATGCCGTCGCCGTGGTCCGGGGCCGCGTCCCACACCTTGGTGTGGAAGCCGTCGGGTCCGCCGTGCAGGGCGTGGCCGCGGTCGTTGGCGGGGACGTGGTGCTCGGCCCCGTCGAGGGTGAAGCGGCCGTGGGCGATGCGGTTGGCGTAGCGGCCGACGACGGCGCCGAAGTACGGGTGCTTCGCCGCGTAGTCGTCGAGGGCCGGGAGCGACCGGACGACGGAGGCGGGAGTCCCCGCGGTGTCGGGCACCATGAGGCGGTGCAGGGAGGCTCCGTAGGTGAGTACCTCGGCCCGGACTCCCGTACCGCTGTCGAGGGTCCACAGATGGGTCGGCGTCCCGTGGACGGAGCCGAACGGGGTGCTGTGCACGGTGGGGCGCGGCATCAGAGATCCTCGGTGTGGCCGGAGTCGGACCCGGGCGTGGTGGATTCGCGGACGACGAGGCGGTAGCCGGGGCGCGGTCGCCGGGGTTCGGTGAACGGCTCCCCCGCGAGCCGTTCGACGAGGCTGTCGACGGCGAGGCGGGCGATGGCTTCCTTGTCGGGCGCGATGGTGGTGAGAGTGGTGGTGGTGTAGCGGCTCTCCTCGATGTCGTCGAAGCCGACGACGGCGACGTCCTCGGGGATCCGCAGTCCGCGTTCGGTGACGGCCCGCATCGCGCCGATGGCGATGAGGTCGTTGTAGGCGAACACGGCGTCGGGACGGTCGCCCCGGTCCAGGAGGGCCGTCATGCCCGCGGCGCCGTCCTCGCGCCCGTAGCCGTCGGTGACGACGACGAGGGATTCGTCCGGGGTGATGCCGGAGGCGACGAGTTCCTCGCGCCAGCCCCGCAGCCGCAGGTGCGCCGGCTGGCGTTCCCGGCCGGTGCGTGACCCGAGGAAGGCGATGCGCCGGTGGCCCCGGTCGACGAGGTGGCGGACGGCGGCGCGGGCGGCCGCCACGTTGTCGATGGCGATGTGGTCGTACGGGGCTTCGTACTCGCGTTCGCCGAGCAGGACCAGCGGCGCCGTCTCCGTGCGCGCCATCAGGTCCTCGGTCTCCAGATGGATGGGGCTGAGGATGAGACCGTCGATCACGTGGGACCGGAACCCCTGGCTGACCAGAAGTTCCTTCTCACGCAGACCGGCGGTGTGGTCGACCAGGACGGTGTAGTCGTGCCGGGCGGCCGCGTCGATCACCGCACCTGCGAGTTCCGCGAAGTACGGGTTGCCGAATTCGGGGACGGCGAGCGCGATGATGCCGGTGCGGCCCTTGCGCAGGTGACGGGCGGTGAGGTTCGGCCGGTAGCCGAGCTCGTCGATCGCCTGTTGCACCTTGGCGCGCATGGCGGGTGTGACGTGCTGATAGTTGTTCACCACGTTCGACACGGTCTTGATGGACACGCCCGCCCGTTGTGCAACGTCCTTGAGGCTGACGCCCACGGCACTCCTTGGTTCGGCTGGACTCGATGGATCTTGTCTGCAAGCGGACTGTCGTCAGGTGCTTCTGCGGCTGCGCGCGAGATAACGCTGCGCCACCACGACAACGATAAGGAAACCGCCGCTGACCACCGACTGGTACGAGGAGTTGAGCGAGCCGATCTGGTTGATCAGGTTCTGGATGACCGCCAGGAGCAGGACCCCCCAGAGGGTTCCGCTGATCGAGCCGGCACCGCCGACGAGGAGGGTGCCGCCGATGACGACGGCGGAGATCGCGTCGAGTTCCATGCCGACGCCGACGATGGTGACGCCGGAGGACAGCCTGGCCGCGTTGAGCGCCCCGGCGAGTCCGGCCAGCAGGCCGCTGAGGGTGTAGACGAGGATCTTCGTACGGGCTACGGGGAGGCCCATCAGGGTCGCCGCGTCGCTGCTGCCGCCCACGGCGAAGAGGGTCTGCCCGAACGAGGTCCGCTGCAGGACGATTCCGCCGGCGCCGAAGAGCACCGCGGCGATCAGGATCGGGTAGCCGAAGCCCCAGACACTGCCCTGGCCGAGCTCGCCGAAGGCCGAGTCCTTGGGGACCAGGTAGGTGGTGGCGCCCTCGTCGGTGATGGCGAGCAGCAGTCCGCGCGCTCCGAGCAGGGTGGCGAGGGTGATGATGAACGGCGCCATGTTGCCGCGGGCGATCAGGAGCCCGTTGAGCAGCCCGATCCCGCCGCAGACCACGAGGGGTACGAGGAGTGCGGCGAGGAAGCCGTACTGCGAGGCCCAGGCGGCGAGGACCCCGCCGAGGGCGAAGACGGATCCGACGGACAGGTCGATGCCGCCGGTGATGATGACCATGGTCATGCCGAGGGCGACCACGGCGAGGAAGGACGCCTGGATGGTCACCCCGCGGGCGTTGTCCAGGGAGGCGAACGTCGGATAGATGAAGGAGGAGACCAGCACGACCATGAGCAGGACCGCGAGCACGCCCTGACGCTGGAGGAGTTCGGCGGCGCGGGCTCTGCCCGACCGCTCGGGCCCGGCGGCGGGGCGCGCGGGCTTCGTCTTCTTCTGCGGCATCGGGGCCGGGGCGGCGGGGGCGGATGTGGTTTCGTTCATCGGGACCGACGCTCCCGGGCGACGTAGACGGCGGCGACGATGATGGCCGCCTGGGCGATCTGTGCGGTGGAGTCGGGCAGGTCGTGTTTGACGAGCGTGGCGCGCAGGAGCTGCATCAGCAGCGCCCCGGCCACGGTGCCGAGCACACGGACGGAGCCGCCGTTCAGCGGGGTGCCGCCGACCACGACCGCCGTGATGGCGGAGAGTTCCATGAGGGTGCCGAGCGAGGAGGGGTCGCTCGCGGTGAGCCTGGCCGTCGCGAGGACGCCGGCGAGGGCGGCGAGCACGCCGCAGAGGACGTACACACCGATGAGGACCCGCTTGACGGGCAGTCCCGCGAGCGCGGCGGCGGAGCGGTTGCCTCCGATGGCCACGATCTGCCGGCCGAAGGTGGTGCGCTGCACCAGGAAGGCGACGGCGACGGCCAGCACTCCGGCGATCAGGACGACCAGCGGGATTCCGAGGAAGGAGCCGGTGCCCAGGGACAGCAGGTCGGGGTTGACGATCTGCTTGAGCTGACCGTCGGCCATGACGAGGGCGAGTCCGCGGCCTCCGACGAACAGGGCCAGGGTCGCCACGATGGGCTGCAGCCCGATGAGGGAGACCAGGGTGCCGTTGACCGCCCCGACGACGGCGCCGGCCAGGAGGGCGACGACGAGCGCGGGCACGAGCCCGTAGCCGAGGTAGAGGGGCAGGAAGGCGGCCGCGAGTGCCATGGTCGAGCCGACGGAGAGGTCGACGCCCTCGGTCCCGATGACCAGGGCCATGCCCAGGGCGACGATGACGATGGGGGCGACCTGGACGAACTGGGTGCGGAAGTTGTCCGCGGTCATGAAGTGGTCGGTGAACAGGGCGTTGAAGAGCAGCACCACCCCGACGGCCACGTAGACGCCGTAGCGCTGGTACCAGGCGGGATCCCGGAGCCGGGCCAGGGGGCTCACGGACTTCTGCGGCGTGTCGCCCTGCACGGGCGGGACGACGGCGGTCTGGGTCATCGGGGGTCCTCCTGAGCGGCCGGGGCCGTGTCCGCCGGCTGCGGTGCGTGGTCGGCGAGCACTTCGAGCAGCCGGCTCTCGGCCACGTCGTCGCCCCGCAGTTCACCGGCGACCGCGCCGCCGCGGAGCACGACGATGCGGTCGGCGCCCTCGATGAGCTCCTCGATGTCGGAGGAGACGAGCAGGACGGCCAGGCCTTCGCCGGCGAGGTCGTCGATGAGGCTCTGGACCTCGGCCTTGGCACCGACGTCGATGCCGCGGGTGGGTTCGTCGAGGAGCAGCACCTTGGGTTCCAGGCAGAGCCAGCGGGCGAGCAGGACCTTCTGCTGGTTCCCTCCGGAGAGTTCGCCGACCTTCTGCTCGGGGCTCGACGCCTTGATGCGCAGGCGCTTCATGAAGATGTCGACGATCCGGTCCTGCTTGGCCCGTGAGACGACGCCTGCCCGGGAGAGCCGCGGCATGGCGGCGAGCACGATGTTCTCCCGGACCGAGAGGCCGGGGACGATGCCCTCGGCCTTGCGGTCCTCGGGCAGCAGGCTGATGCCGGCCCGGATCGCGGCGGCCGGGGTGAGTCGTTTCAGGGAGGTGCCGTCGACGGTGATCTCACCGGCGTCCAGGGGCAGGGCGCCGGACAGGGCCTTCGCGGTCTCGCTGCGGCCGGAGCCGAGGAGGCCGCCGAGGCCGAGCACCTCGCCCGCGTACAGGGACACGGATATGTCGTGGAGCTGGAGGCGGCTGGAGAGGCCGGTCGCGGTGAGCACGGGGGTGCGGGCCACGTCGTGCCCCTCGGCGGCGAAGCTGGTGACGCCGGAGCGGCGTACCTCCGAGAGGTCGCGGCCGAGCATCATGGACACGAGCTGCATCCGGTCGAGCGCCGCGAGGTCGCCGGTGTGGATGTGCCGGCCGTCGCGGAGGACGGTGACGCGGTCGCAGATCCGGTAGAGCTCGTCCATCCGGTGGCTGACGTAGAGGACGGCGATGCCCTGGGAGCGCAGGCGTTCGATGACCCGGAAGAGGGTCTCCACCTCGCGCGGTTCGAGCGAGGAGGTGGGCTCGTCCATGATGACGACCTGGGCGTTGACGGACACGGCCCGGGCCAGGGCGACCATCTGCTGCGTACCGATGCCGAGCGTGTGCAGCGGGCGCCGGGGGTCGACGCGGACGCCGAAGCCGTCGAGCAGTTCGCCCGTCTCGCGGTGCATGCGGGCGAAGTCGATGAGGCCGAAGCGGTTCCTGGGCTCACGGCCCAGGAAGATGTTGCGCGCCACGCTCATCAGCGGGACGAGGTTGACCTCCTGGTAGATCGTGGAGATGCCGGCCTGCTGGGCGTCGAAGGGCCGGGCGAACCTGACGGGTTCGCCGGCCATGCGCAGGTCGCCGCCGTCGGGCCGGTAGACGCCGGTCAGCACCTTGATGAGGGTGGACTTGCCGGCGCCGTTCTCCCCGACGAGCGCGTGCGTCTCCCCCGCGCGCAGGGAGAAGGTGACGTCGTCGAGGGCGACGACGCCGGGGAACCGCTTGCTCACCGAGCGGGCTTCGAGCACCACGGAGGCCGTGGACACGTCCGCCTCCGGTGCCTGAGGTACTGCTTCGGGTGGTGCCATGGGTCTTCTTGGCCTTCCGCTGTCCAAGGATGAGGGCCCGGCGGCCGCCGTGGCCCGGTGCGGGTTCCACGGCGGCCGGGGCCGTTGGGTTCAGGAGCGGATCAGTACGCCCCGCCGAGGGATTCCTTGGCGTTGGTCTCGTCGTAGGCGCGGTCGGTGATGATGACGTTCTCGGGGATCTCCTCGCCGCCGTAGAACTTGCTCGCGGTCGCGAAGGCGAGCGGTCCGAAGCGCGGGTTGGACTCGATGACGGCGTTGTACTCGCCGTTGGCGAGGGCCTGCACCGCGTTGCGCGTGCCGTCGATCGAGACGACCTTGACGTCCTTGCCGGGCTTCTTGCCGGCGGCCTTCAGCGCGGTGACGGCACCGAGGCCCATCTCGTCGTTCTCGGCGTAGACCGCGGTGATGTCGGGCTTGGACTGGATGAGCTGCTCCATGACCTGCTGGCCCTTGTCCCGGGCGAACTCACCGGTCTGCTGCGCGACGATCTCGATACCCGGGGCCTCGGCCTTGATCTGGTCGACGAATCCCTTGGTCCGGTCGGTGGTCACGTTGTTGCCGGAGGCGCCGAGGAGGATGGCGACCTTGCCCTTGCCGCCGGTGGCCTTGATCATCGCGTCCGCGGCGCGCTTGCCCTGCTCGACGAAGTCGGAGCCGAGGAAGGCCACGTAGTCCTTGCAGGCCGTGGAGTTGACCTTGCGGTCGATGGTGAGGACGGGCACCTTCTTCGCCGCCGCCGCCTTGAGCGCCGGCTCCAGACCGTCGGAGTTCAGCGGTGCGATGATGAGGAACTGGGCGCCCTGCGACAGCATGTCCTGGATGTCGCTGATCTGCTTGGACAGCTGCGACTGCGCGTTCGTGGTGAGGAGCTTCTTGACGCCGACCTTGGCCGCCTCGTCCTTGATGGACTGGGTCTCCGCGATGCGGAAGGGGTTGGCCTCCTTCTCCGACTGGGAGAAGCCGACCACCGCGTCCTTGAGGTCGAGCTTGGGTGCGCCGTAGGTCTGCAGCGAGCAGCCGGGGCCGGACGCGGCCTCGGGGGACTTGGCCGCCTGGGCTCCCTGGCTGCTGTCACCGCCCGCGTTGTCCGAGGTCTCCGACTTCGAGCAGCCGGACACGGCCAGCGTGGCGGTGGCGGCGAGCAGGCAGGCCGCGGCGAGGGTACGGGATCGACGCTGGATCATCATGCGCGGGACGCTCCTTGGCGAGGTGACGGCACACCGTTCGGCGTGCGGTCGGGCATGGCTGGACGGTGCTTCGGCCGCTCGGTGGCACATGGCGCTGCATTCCCCACGACCCCCGCTGCGAGCTGCGGGAACGATGGTCGTGAGGGCCTGTGCGGCCTCTCGGCGGCTCGGGTTTACAACGTTATATAGGCGAGGCGGCGCGGGCGGCAAGAGAGTTGTCGATGCGTTTCCAAAATGTGTCGCCCCGGCGCACGGCCGCCACCCCGCTCACGCGAGGGCCCGTTCGGCACGGGCACTGCGCCCCCTCTGGACACCGACTTGACCGCGTGCTGTCATATCGCCGACATCAATTTTCCAACGTTGCAAGCGAGTTGTCGCACCGCCAGGTCAGGACGCGACGGCTCCCCCAGCCATGCACCGGCCCCGACCGGGCCGGTCACCCGCCCTCTTCGCAGCGGAAGTGGAGTCCCCACGATGCCCCTGAACCGCAGACAACTCATGACCGGCGCACTGGTCACCGCTGCCGCCGTCACTTCGGCCGGCCGCTGGGCGACGACCGCGACGGCCGCCGAGGGCCTGGCGGCGGCCGCGCGCGGGGGCCACTACTCTCCGAACGCGGCTCCCCTGCGGCCGACGGCGTTCCTCAAGCTGCCCCCCGGCCGGGTCACCGCACGGGGCTGGCTGGCCGGCCAGCTCCGTATGCAACTGGACGGCCTCTGCGGTCAGTACGAGAAGTTCTCGCACTTCCTCAACTTCGGCACCTCCGGCTGGGTCAAGCCCGACCGGGGCGGCTGGGAGGAGGTCCCCTACTGGCTGCGCGGGTACACGGACCTGGCCATCGTCACCGGGGACGCGACGGCGCTCGCCGGCGCCCGCCGCTGGATCGACGCGATCCTCGCCACCCAGCAGTCCGACGGCTTCTTCGGGCCGAAGGCCCTGCGGACCTCACTCAACGGCGGCCCGGACTTCTGGCCCTTCCTCCCCCTGGTCCAGGCGCTGCGCTCCTGGCAGGAGTACAACGGCGACAACCGGGTCATCCCCTTCCTCAGCAGGTTCTTCCGGTACATGAACGCCCAGGGCCCCGGGGCCTTCAACACCAGCTGGATCGCGCTGCGCTGGGGCGACGGGCTGGACAGCGTCTACTGGCTGTTCAACCGTACAGGTGACACCTTCCTGCTCGACCTCGCCGACAAGATCCACCGCTACGGTGCCGACTGGGGCGACAACCTGGTCAACCCGCACAACGTCAACATCGCCCAGGGCTTCCGCGAGCCCGCCCAGTACGCCCTGCGCAGCGGATCCCGGCAGGACACCCTGGACACCTACGGGACGTACGCCAAGGCCATGGACGAGTACGGCCAGTTCCCCGGTGGCGGCTTCGCCGGGGACGAGAACGCCCGGCCGGGGCACGGGGACCCCCGCCAGGGCTTCGAGACCTGCGGGATCGTCGAGTTCATGGCGAGCCACCAGCTCCTGACCCGGATCACCGGCGACCCGCTCTGGGCCGACCGCTGCGAGGAGCTGGCCTTCAACTCGCTGCCCGCCTCGCTCGACCCGTCGGGCAGGGCGGTCCACTACGTCACCAGCGCCAACAGTGTCGACCTGGACAACGCGCCCAAGCGGGACCGGCAGTTCCAGAACGGCTTCGCCATGCAGGCGTACCTGCCGGGCGTCGACCAGTACCGCTGCTGCCCGCACAACTACGGTATGGGCTGGCCCTACTTCGTCGAGGAGCTCTGGCTCACCACCCCGGACGGCGGGCTGGCAGCCGCGATGTACGCGGCCAGCGAGGTCACCGCCAAGGTCGCGGACGGCACGGAGGTCACCTTCACCGAGGAGACGGACTACCCCTTCACGGACACCGTCACGCTCTCCCTCAGGTCCCCGAAACCCCTGCGCTTCCCCCTGGTGCTGCGCGTGCCCGCCTGGTGCACCGAGCCGGACATCCGCGTGAACGGCACCCGGGTCACCGCCCCGGCGGGCCCCGCCTTCACCCGCATCGAGCGCACCTGGTCCGGCGGCGACAAGGTCACCCTGCGGTTCCCGCAGCGGACCACCGTGCGCACCTGGGCGGACAACCGCGGCTCCGTCAGCGTCGACCACGGGCCGCTGACCTACTCGCTGCGCATCGGGGAGTCGTACGAGCGCATCGGCGGCAGCGACCAGTTCCCGGAGTACGCGGTCCACGCCACGACCCCGTGGAACTACGGCCTCGTCCTGGACGGGACGCTGCCCGCCTACTCGCTGCGCCGTCGCTCCACCGGCCGCGCCGCCGACGGGAACCCCTTCACCCTCGGCGGGACGCCGCTCACGATGACGGCGCGCGCCCGCCGCATCCCGGAGTGGGGCGCCGACGGCGAGCACGTGGTGGCGCCGCTCCAGGAGAGCCCCGCGGGCAGCACCCAGCCGGTCGAGGACGTCACCCTCGTCCCGATGGGCGCGGCACGGCTGCGGATCACGTCGTTCCCGACCGTGAGCCCGGACGCGGCCCCCTGGCTCGCCGACCGCTGGTACAGGATCGGCAACCGGAACTCCGGCAAGGTGCTGGGCGTCGACCTCATGTCCACGGCCAACAGCGCCCACGTCGTGCAGTTCGACGACAACGGCACGGCCGACCACCTCTGGCGGCTCGTGGCCAACGGCGACGGCTGGTACCGCATCCGCAACCAGCACTCGGGCAAGGTGCTGGGCGTCGACCTCATGTCCACGGCCAACAGCGCCCACGTCGTGCAGTTCGACGACAACGACACCGCCGACCACCTCTGGCAGCTCGTGGCCGACGGCGACGGCTGGTACCGCATCCGCAACCGCAACTCGGACAAGGTGCTCGGCGTGGACGGCATGTCCACGGCCAACAGCGCCCACGTCGTCCAGTTCGACGACAACGGCACCGCGGACCACCTCTGGCGGCTCATCTGACAACCCCCTGACCGCCCCGCTCCGCCGTCCCCACGGGCAGCCGTCCGGGGCACCCGCACCGCTCCCCGCGCCGGACCGGCGCGGGGAGTTCCCGGCCCATCGTCCCCACCTACCGAGGAGCCCCTGGGATGAAGTCCGCACCCGCACCACGCCGTCGCACCTTATGGAGACGGCTGACCGCCGGCTCCGGCCTGCTGGCACTGCTCGCCACCGCGCTCGTGGGAGCCGGAACCTCCCCGGCCACCGCCGCACCGGCGGCCTGGACGCCGAAGCCGGCGCCCATGACGACGCCCTGGACCAACCAGGTCTCCGTCGACAATCCCCTCCCGGAATACCCGCGCCCCCAGCTCACGCGCCCCGACTGGGCCAATCTCAACGGCATCTGGGACTTCGCGGTGACCGGCCGCGACGCCGGACAGCCGGCGTCGTTCTCCGAGCAGATCAGGGTGCCGTTCGTCGCGGAGTCCTCGCTCTCGGGCATCAAGCGCAAGATCACCGAGAACGACAAACTCTGGTACAAGCGCGCGTTCACCGTTCCGTCCAGCTGGAACGGCCGCCGTGTCGTGCTCAACTTCGGCGCGTCCGACTGGCAGAGCACGGTATGGGTCAACGGCACCCAGGTCGGAGCGCACAAGGGCGGGTTCGACTCGTTCTCGTACGACATCACGCCCCAACTGAACGGCGGCTCGAACACGATCGTCGTCTCCGTCTACGACCCGACGCAGACCGGCGGCCAGGCCGTCGGCAAACAGCGCATCAACGACGTGAACCCGCACGCGGGCGGCGGCATCTTCTACACCGCCGCCTCCGGGATCTGGCAGACCGTGTGGCTGGAGCCCGTCGCCGCGTCGCACGTCACTCGCCTCGACATGACGCCGAACCTCGCCAACAGCACCCTCAGGGTCAAGGTCCAGGCGGCCTCGGCGAGCGGCCGGACCGCACGCGTCACCGTGTCGAGCGGTGGCAGCGTCGTGGGGACGGCGACCGGCGCACCCGGCGCCGAGATCTCCGTCTCCGTGCCGAACCCGCGGCTGTGGAGCCCGGACGACCCGTTCCTCTACGACGTGCGCGCCGAACTCCTCGACGGCGCGTCCGTGGTGGACACGGTGGGCAGCTACGCGGGCATGCGGTCCATTGCCGTCGCGAAGGTCGACAACATCCTGCGCCCCGTCCTCAACGGGAAGTTCGTCTTCCAGACCGGCACGCTCGACCAGGGTTACTGGCCGGACGGGATCTACACCGCTCCCACGGACGCCGCGCTGAAGTCCGATCTGCAGGCGCACAAGGACCTCGGCTTCAACATGGTCCGCAAGCACATCAAGGTCGAACCGCAGCGCTGGTTCTACTGGGCGGACAAGCTGGGCCTGCTCGTCTGGCAGGACATGCCCGCGATGGACACCGGCAAGACCCCCGACGGCGCGGCCCGCACCCAGTGGGAGGCGGAGTACCACGCGGTCATCGACCAGCACCGCAGCTCGCCGTCCCTGGTCATGTGGGTCAACCAGAACGAGGGCTGGGGCCAGTACGACCAGGCGCGGATCGCGAACGAGGTCAAGGCGTACGACCCGTCCCGCCTGGTCAACAACATGAGCGGGGTCAACTGCTGCGGCTCCGTGGACGGCGGCAACGGCGACGTCGTCGACAACCACATCTACGTCGGCCCCGGCAACACGGCGCCCACCGCGACCCGGGCCGCCGTCCTCGGCGAGTTCGGCGGGCTGGGCTGGAAGGTCCCGGGCCACGAGTGGTACCCGGGCGGCGGCTTCAGCTACGAGGACCAGGCGAGCGTCGCCGCCCTGAACAACCGCTTCGTGGGACTTCTCGACAGCATCCGTGTGGGGCAGCTCCCGGCCGGGCTCTCGGCCTCCGTCTACACGGAGATCACCGACGTCGAGAACGAGGCGAACGGGCTGCTCACCTACGACCGCCAGGTGGTCAAGGTCGACACCGCCCGGGTGAAGGCCGCCAACCAGGCCCTCATCCAGGCGTCGAGGACGCCCGCCCCGCCGGTCACCCTGCCCACCGGGCAGTACAAGTCGCTCCGGGTCACCACTCCGGGGCACACGAACAAGTACCTGCGTCACTACGACGCGCTGGCCTTCACCGAGGTGGTGGACGGCGGCAGCGCGGCCGTGCTCAAGAGCGACGCCACCTGGAAGATCGTCACGGGTCTGGCGAACAGCAACTGCTACTCCTTCGAGTCACGCAACTACCCGGGCGAGTACCTGCGCCACCGGGACTTCCGGGTGCGGCGTGACGCGAGCGACGGCTCGGCCCTCTTCAAGGCCGACGCCACGTGGTGCGCGCTCTCGGGCACGGGCGGCGTGAGGTTCTCCAGCGTCAACCTCCCGGGCAGCTATCTGCGCCACATCGGCTCCGAGGTCTGGCTGGCCACCCCTGGCGGCGGTCACGCCTGGGACAACGCGGCCACGTTCACCGAGGACACGACCTGGTCGGTGGACGCCCCCTGGGCGCCGTGAGGTGAGTCCGGAGCCCGGCCCCGGTCCCCTCTCGGGCCGGGGCCGGGCTCCGGAGTGTCAGGCCTCCCCCATCACCAGGCCCTCGATGGTGTGCTTCTGGACGATGGGGGTCAGCTCGTCCACGACCGGGCAGTGCAGATGCGCCCGGACGCGTTCTGGCAGGGAGGCCCTGAACGCGGCGGTCACCGCCATGTCGTGGTGTGCGTCGTTGCCGGCGCCCGGGGCGTCGACCCCCAGCACCAGCACCGGCCGGGCGTCGGCCGAGCGGTTGGCGGTCCCCCGGTGGATCGTCAGGGCCGACCGGGCCGAGATGTCCCCCCGCTGCGGGTACTTGCGCTCGGCGAGCCCCTCGTAGCGCGGGTAGGTGTCGCGGGGCGGGAACATCCCGTGGCCGAAGCGGGGGTCGTCGTCCCACTGGGTGCCCGGTGCGATCTCGAACGGGCCCATGTCCTCACGCGTGTCGACGGCGGTGAGGTTGAAGGCGAGCGAGGTCAGACGGCGTTCGCCGCGGGTGGCGTCCGGCATGGGGAAGTCCCGGTGCCAGGGCTGGTTCACGGCCCCCGCGAACGGTATGTCGAAGCCCAGCTCCACGATGCGGTAGTCGGGGCCGAGCACGGCCTCGCACACTCCTCGGACCCACGGGTGGTCGACCAGCTCGACGAAGCCCCGCAGCTGCTCCGGGTGGATCTCGACGTAGTACCTGTGGGGGCCCCGGCCGACCGCACCGCCCTCACGGCCGCGCGCTTCCGCGAACGCGGCCTCCACGTCCTCACGCATCAGGTCGGCCCACTGCGGGGTGAAGGCCTCCCTGCGGGCCGTGATGCCGTCCCCGTACAGGTCATGGACGGCGGCCTCCAGATACGGGGCGAGGGCTCCGGTGGGTGCGCTTCCGGGCATGGCGACGGTCCCTTCGTCGTGTCGGCTGGGGTGACGACAGGCCACGCGACGAGGGGAGTCCCTCGCCCGCCGGCCTGCCTGCCTGAGCCCATTTTGCAACGTTGCAATCAACGTGGCAAGGGTATCGGCGCACCGGGCTGCCACGCGGCTGTTACGGTGCACAGCGCGGAGGGAGCGGTCGGCCGACCACCCCGCGCGCGAGGACGGGAGCGCACCGGCTGTGGCAGCGAGACTCAAGGACGTCGCGGCACTGGCCGGCGTGTCCGTGCGGACCGTCTCCAATGTCGTGAGCAACGCCGCGGCCGTCGCCCCGGCGACCCGCAGCCGCGTCATGGCCGCGGTGGAGGAGCTGGGGTACCGCCCCAACCTCGCCGCGCGCAATCTCCGTCAGGGGCGCACGGGCCTCGTCGGAGTCGCCGTGCCGGAGATCCACTCGCCGTATTTCGGCAGGCTGACCGGCCTGCTCATCGACGCGGCCCAGCGGCGCGGCTGGACCGTGCTCCTGGAGCGGACGGGTGGACAGGCGGCGCTGGAGCGGCGGCTGCTGGACGGGTCGGAGGGCCACCAGGTCGACGGGATGATCATCAGCCCGTGGTCGACGCCTCCGGCCGAGCTGGCCGCGCTCTCCGGCGGCCTGCCGCTGGTGGTCCTGGGAGAACTGGAGCCGGAGGGGTCCATCGACCACGTGGCGCTGGACAACGTGGCCGCCGCACGCGAAGCCGCCCATCATCTGGTCGCCACCGGGCGCCGGCGTGTCGCCGCGATCGGCCTCCAGTCGCGGCTGGGGCACGGGACGGCCGAACTGCGCGCCGAGGGCTTCCGCCGGGGACTGCGCGAGGCGGGCGGTCTCCGGCCGGTGGCCGAGGTGGAGGTCGCCGACCTGCACCGCGCGGAGGGGGCCCGGGCCCTGCGTGAACTGCTGCGGCTGCCCGAACGCCCCGACGCCGTCTTCTGCTTCAGTGACGAACTCGCCCTCGGCGCCCTGCGCGTGGCGGCGGAGGAAGGGGTACGGGTGCCCGACGACCTGGCCCTTATGGGGTTCGACGACATCGAGGACGGCAGGTTCGCCGCTCCCTCCCTCACCACGGTCTCCCCGGACACGGAGCAGATCGCCGAGCGCGCCGTGCAGTGTCTGAGCGAGCGCGTCCTCGGCCGGCTGGACGCGCTGCCCGCCCGCCGGATCGTGGTCCCGCACCGCCTGCTGGTCAGGGAGAGCACCGGCGGCGCCGCCACCCCCGTGTGACGTGTGCGCGCCCTTCCCGGCGGAAGGGCGCGCACACGCGGAGCTCCCGGCAGTGCGGCGTGCGCTGCACACTGCCGGGAGCGGCTCTGCGGGGCGGTGGGCCCTACGGCTGCTCGCCGTCGTGGAGTGCGGTCACCTCCTGGTCGGTGAGCGCCTTGTCGTACACCTTCACCTGGTCGACCGAACCGTTCCAGAAGTCGACGTTGCCGCCCGACCACTTGGCGCGGCCCACGGACAGGGACCCGGTGCTCACGTCGGCGGTTCCGGCTGCCGCCGTGGAGGCGAGCCTGCCGTCGACGTAGAGCTTGATCTCGTCACCGCTGCGGACGCCGACGAGGTGGTACCAGTGGCCGAGTTCGGGCGTGATCTCCAGCCGGGCGCGGTGGGCGCCGGGCGTGGAGAAGGCGAACGCGCCCTGTCCGTACTGCAGGTAGAACGGGTTCTCCTGACGCCGGCCGTCCTGGCTGACGACGGTGGCGTAGTTGCCGGGGAGCGCGTCGAGCGACGCCCACGCGGAGACCGTGTAGTCGCCGGTGGTGTCGACGACCGGGCCGGCCGTCTGCGCGTACTGGCCCTTGCCGTCGAACTTCAGCGCCGAGCCGTGCACTCCCGGCGTCCAGGACGCGCCCTCGGAGAGGGTGAGGTCCTTGTGGTTCGGACCGCTGTCGGCGGCCTTCGTGCCCGTGTTCTCGTCGAGGGACCAGGAGCCGCCGCCCTTGATCTCGTCGCGCTCACCCGCGGCGGCGCCGGCCGCGATGACCTCCTCGTTGATCTTCCGCACCTTGGCGGCATCGACCTTGATCTCGCGGCGGTCGTACGTCCAGAGCCCGTTCAGCTCGTTCTCCAGGTCGGTCACCTGGGTGTAGATCGAACCGGAGAGCTCCGCGCGGGCCGCGTCCAGGTAGTACGTGCGGGTGTTGTCGACGTACTTGGCGGTCAGGGCGTCCTTGTCGGCCACGCCGCTGTAGATCGCGGTGGGGGCGCCCGGCCACATGTTGCCCGGCATCCTCAGGGTGAACCCGCCGTGCTCGCCGTCCATCGCGGCGCGCTTCTCGTCCGGGAACGCGGGATCGGTGTTGTTGTAGTCGTGGTGGTCGATGATGTCGCCCTTGCCGGAGTCACCCTTGGAGTTGCAGCAGTTGACTCCGCTGTGGGCGTTGACGACGCGCGACGGGTCGGCGGCCTGCACCTTCTCGGTGATCTTGCCGGTCTCGGTGCGGTCCCACTCGCCCCAGCCCTCGTTGAAGACGATCCAGGCGCCGATCGAGGGGTAGTTGTGCAGCTGCTCCATCATCTCGGCACCCTGGTCGAGGAAGGCCTTCTGGCCCTTCTCGCCGGTGATGTTGCCGGAGACGAAGTCCTGCCACACCAGGAGACCGAGCTGGTCGGCGTGGTAGTACCAGCGGGCGGGCTCGACCTTGATGTGCTTGCGCACGGAGTTGAAGCCCAGGTCCTTCTGCGCCTTCAGGTCGAAGACCAGGGCCTTGTCGCTGGGTGCGGTGTTCAGACCGTCGGGGTAGAAGCCCTGGTCGAGCTGGGCCAGGGAGAAGAACGGCTTCCCGTTCAGGACCAGCTTCTGGTAGCCGCCGACCTCGGCGACACCGAAGGAGCGCATACCGAAGTAGCTGTCGACGGTGTCCTTGGATCGGCCGTCCTTGAGGGTGACCTCCAGGTCGTACAGGTACGGGTCGTCCGGCGTCCACAGGTGCTGCTTGGCCACCGGGAGGCTCAGCTCGCCGTTGGCCGGGCCGGTGACGGTGCCGACGACCTTGCCCTTCCTGTCCCGGGCGACGGCCGTGACCTGGGCGGACTTCGACGCCTTCGCGGAGTTGACCGTGAGGGCGAGCCGGCCCTTGTCGATGTCGGGGGTGGTCTTCAGGGAGTCGACGGCCGCGGAGGCCACGGGCTCCATCCAGACGGTCTGCCAGATGCCGGAGGAGGCGGTGTAGAAGATGCCGCTCGGGTTCGCGGACTGCTTGCCGGTGGGCTGGTCGGCCCCGGTGGTGTCGGTGACCGCGACCACGATCTCCTGCGGGCCGCTGCCCTTGAGGGCGTCGGTGATGTCCGCGCTGAAGGCGGTGTAGCCGCCGGTGTGCTCGGCCACCTGCTTGCCGTTGACCCAGACCCGCGCCTGGTAGTCGACGGCACCGAAGTTGAGCTTCAGTCGCTCGTCGCCGCCGTGCTTGCCGACGGCCCAGTTCTTGGGCACGGTGACGAGCTTGCGGTAGAACATGTGGTCTTCGTGACGCTCGAGGCCGGAGAGCTGGGACTCGACGGGGTAGGGCACCGTGATGCGCTCGTCGAGCGACTTGCCGAAGGCCGGCATCTCACCGGCGGTGGCTCCGGCGAACTCCCACTGGCCGTTGAGGTTCTTCCAGTCGTCGCGCACCTGCTGGGGCCGGGGGTACTCGGGCAGCGGGTTCTTGCGGTCGACCTTGTCACCCCACGGGGTGGTGAGGCGGTGCGTGGAGAGGTTCTTGGCCCTGCGGCTGATCTCCGGGACGGTCTCGTCGCCGTTCTTCAGGCCGCCCTCGCCGTCGTACGCGATACGGGTCTGCTGGCCCTTCTGGACGGCCGCGCCCAGCGTGACGACCAGCGCGTTGCGGTTGCCGGAGGCCCTGGCGACCGACTTCACGGGCATCGGCGTCGTGTCCGCCTCGACGGTCAGGTGGTCCTTCACGTCCTTGATGCCGCTGACCTCGTGGTCGAAGGTCGCCTGCACCTTGAGGCCGTTCTCCGCGACGCTCAGGGCGACCGGGTACACCTCGAAGTCGGCCGGCGGGGTGAACGCGGACTCGGGCACGATCTGCTTGGCGAGCGTCGCGCTCGACCAGCGCAGGAACATGTTGGCCCCGCCGACGTCCTGGAACATCTCCAGCCGGAAGGTGTGCTGCTCACCGGCCTTGAGAGCGACCGGCGCGCTCGTCTGCTCCTTGTCCCAGTCCCCGACCCAGTGGTCGATGACGGGCTTGTCGTCGATGAAGAGCCGGAAGCCGTTGTCGCCGATGGCGGAGAAGGTGTAGTCGCCGGTCTCGGGAGCCGCGATCTGCCCCGTCCAGCGGGCGGTGGTGTGCTCGGTCTTCCCGGTGGCCGACTCGAACGCCCCGGTCAGGCCGGGGAAGTTGATCTCCGGGTCGAGCGAGGTCGCGCCGAGTACGGCGAAGTCACGGGCACCGGGCGCGGACATGGCGAAGTACTCGCCCTTGAGTCCGTGCGGCTCCGTGGACGGGTCGTCCTTCACGAACGCCGAGGCCGTGGCCGCCCCTTCGGCCGGACCGGCGGCGGGGGCGGCGGTCGCTGCGGCGGGTACCAGGACGGCCCCGGCGGGAAGGAGCAGGGCGGCCGTACAGGCGAGCGTTCTGAACAGCGTGCGGGGGCGGGCTAGTTGTCGTATCAAGGCGTCGTCCTCGTCGAAGAAGCCGAGTGCTCCGAACCGCGAAGCACTGCACATAGTCGAACATTGAGCCACAGCCTCAAACACCTGACAACGGTCGTGCACACACAATTTTCAACGATATAAAAATCACTCCCCCCTCACGGGCCACCACAGGGTGGCGGCACGAGCCGAGCGGCGTACGACTGCTCACCGGGGTCCGGGTCAAGGTCCGTCACCGTGCCACCGGGGCGGATCCTCAGGTCATGGCGCCCCCTCGGCGCTCGAAAGGACCGCGGGCCGCAGGGCGCGCAGCCCTCTCCGGGTGACCGGCCGGGCCTCCGCCCAGGACCTCCCGCCCGGACGACCGCACCCTCTCACCGCGTCGATGTACGGATGTGTCGTATCCGCCGCCGGGGCGCCGGGGCCATCGCACCCCGGGCCGCACTTCTTCGCCGCGGGCGCCGGGCGGTCACATGGACGCGGCGGGCGCGGCGGACGCTGAACTCGCCTCAGCAGGCCGGAGGTTCCACAAGAGGGGAATTCCGGCCCATGACTGACTCTCCCTCAGTTACCGCCTGGGGCCCAGAGGCTGCCGCCCTGCTTCGCGGGTTCCGTCGCCGTCCGCCCGCGCCCCGCACCCACCGCGTGCGCCGCGGCGTGGAGGGAGCGCAGGGCGAGCAGGAGGAAACCGATGTCGTCGAGGTAGACGGGGTCCGGCAGGAGATCGACGGGCGACACGGTGTAGATCACCGCGGCCCAGACGAGAGCCTTGTTGCGCAAGGGGATTCCCGCGTCGATGAGCAGCCTCCTGGCCCTGATCACACGCACCAGGAGCACAGCGGCGACCCCTGCCACGAGGAGCAGGACGAGCGCGCCGACGACGAACCAGACCGAGGTGTCCATGGCTCATCGTCTCCCACGGAGCGGGCCGGAGCCCGCAGGCCTCATCCGGCACTCCTGGCGTGGCGACGGGCACGACGGCGCTTCAGCGCACGCCGCTCGTTCTCGTCCATGCCTCCCCATACGCCCGCGTCCTGCGCGAATTCCAGGGCCCAGTCCAGGCACTGTTCGCGCACCGGGCAGGTACCGCAGACCGCCTTGGCCTCCTCGGCCTGGACGAGCGCGGGACCACTGCTGCCGATCGGGAAGAAAAGGTCGGGGTCCTCGTCGCGGCACGCCGCGTGCATGCGCCAGTTGTCCATCTCTCCCACTCCTCTTCGAGGCGACTTCCGAGTCGCTCCTGTGGTTCCGTACTGTGCGCGTGACCGGCTTCAGGCGATCGAAACCCGGAAAACCGCGGGGTTCAGGCGTTCGAGGCCGTCCCCGGGTGCGTCGGGCGGGGGAACCCCTGGGTACGGGGCCGCAGCACAGGCACCGTCCGGACGGATGCGGCACTCCGGGACACCGGCCGGGCCGTCGAGGACGTACGCCCCGGGCCCGGAGCCGCGCGGGCACGACGCGGTCTCGACCGGGGGTCAGCGCTCGCGCCGCAGCGGCAGGTACCGCCGCCGCGGCGACGTGGCCGACCCCCTACAGACTCTTCGCCGATTACGTACTATTTAGACATTCCGTCGCTTGCAAAGCATGCACTTTGCACGGAGAGTACAAACATGTCGGAAATAGTCACGTGCGCACGGCTGACTCCGGAGGACACGAGCAGACGTGGCGCACACACCTGGTGGATTCCCCGTCTCCCCCGGGGCGTCCCGGAGGCCAGGCACCGCGTGCAGAAGACCATGCGGAACTGGGGAGAACCCGATGATCGCATCGAGACGGCGGCCTTGGTGGTGACCGAGCTGGTCACGAACGCGGTGCAGCACACCGCGGGGCGGCGTGTCCGATGCCGCCTGCTGCGCTCGCCCGGCGGAGTCCGCATCTGCGTGTGGAACCGGAGGCGGCGGCACATCGCGGCCCTGCCGCACCCCAGGAACCCCGCCAGGATCTCCCACGCGACCCGTGCCCCGGTCCCGCGCCGCCCGGAGCCCCACCGCGTGGCGGGCGACCGGCCCCGTCCGGTGGTCGGCCCCGTCGAGGGGCCGGGCCCGGTGGCCTTCACCGGCCCGGACGGCACCGGCGGGCCCGACGGGGGTTTCGAGCTCGCGTCGGTGGCGGAGGACGGCCGGGGGCTCATGCTCGTGGACGCACTGGCCACACGCTGGGGAACCCGCAGCAGTCTCTCCGGCCGGCTGGTCTGGGCCGACCTCTGACGCACACCTCCACGTGGAGCCGGCCCCCGGACGACGCCGGACCCCAGCCGCACGGCCGTCCTGTCACGCGGGCGGTTCAGGCGGGCGCGACCCGGCACTCCGGGTGACCCCAGCCACCGGGGTTCTTCGCGATCATGTCCTTGGCCGCGTACGGCTTTCCGCAGTGGCACCGGCCCGCGAACCTGGCCCTGATCGTCGACCCGCCGGAGCGTGACCGGCCCGCGGCCCCGCCTGCGGACGCCGTCCCGCCACCCCTGACCTTCGTCGAACGGGCCGGAGCGGGCACCGGAGGGCCGGCCGCGCCGTACGCCGTTCCCGCTGCCTGCTGCGACACCGCGGCCTCGCTCGCGGCCTGGTCGGCGACCGCGTTGAGCGGGTCGCCGTCCACCTGGTGCGCCGGGACGTAGCGGAAACTCACACTGCGCCCGCCGAGCAGTTCGTCGATGCCGACGACCAGCTCGCGGTTCGCCACGGGCTTGCCGGCGGACGTCTTCCAGCCGTTGCGCTTCCACCCCGGCAACCACTTGGTCACCGCGTTCATCGCGTACTGCGAGTCCATGCGCACCTCGACGGGCACCGCCGGATCGGTCGATCTCAGCAGCTCCAGCAGGGCGGTGAGCTCGGCGACGTTGTTGGTGGCGGTGCCCAGCGGCCCCGCTTCCCACCGCTGAGGGGTGCCCTGGGCATCGGCCACGACCCATGCCCAGGCGGCAGGTCCCGGATTGCCCTTCGATGCCCCGTCACACGCGGCGATGATGCGCTCGTCCATGCCCTTGATCATGCCAGCCCGGCGGCTCAGGGCACGATCGAGTCGACGTATCCGCCGTCCACCCGCACCGCCGCGCCCGTGGTGGCCGAGGCCTGGGGCGAGCTGAGGTAGACGACGAGGTTCGCGATCTCCTCGGGTTCGATGAGGCGCCGCAGCAGGGACTGGGGGCGGTACAGGCGCATGAACTCGCGCTGGGCCTCGTCCCACGGGAGATCCCCGCCCACGAGTTCGTGGACGAAGTCCTCGACCCCGCCGGTGTGCGTGGGCCCGGCGATCACCGAGTTCACGGTCACTCCCGTGCCCGCGGCCTCCTTGGCGAAGCCGCGGGAGACGGCGAGCAGCGCGGTCTTCGACACCCCGTAGTGGATCATCTCGGCGGGAATGACGATCGCGGAGTCGCTCGCGATGTTCTGCACCCGGCCCCACCCCCGTCCGGTCATGCCCGGCAGGTAGTGGCGGATCAGGCGTACGGCGCTCAGGACGTTCGTGTCGAAGTAGGTGCGCCATTCCTCGTCGGTGATCTCCAGCGGCGGCCGGGAGCCGAAGATGCCGAGGTTGTTGACGAGGACGTCCGTGGCGGGCACCGCGTCGAGGAGTTCCGCCGCTCCGCGCTCGGAGGCGAGGTCGCAGGCGACCGTGAGGACATCGGCGTCCGGCTCACCGCTCCGCAGGACCCCGGCTGCCGCCTCCAGCCGCTCCCCGCTGCGGCCGGTCAGGACGACCCGCGCTCCGGCGGCGGCGAGCCCGGTGGCGATGGCGAGCCCGATGCCCTGGGAGGAGCCGGTCACGACCGCCGTCCTGCCGTCAAGAGCGATACGCATGGTGCGATCCCTTCGTCCCGTGTCCGCGGTGGCCACGTCGTGTCCACCCTGGCACTCCGGGACGGGGACGTTCGGCAGGACACGGCGTGGGCGCCGCGCCGCGCCGCGTCCCGGCGGCCCCGCCCGGCAGGCCGGAACGGCGCACCGGGAGGGCCCGACGCGCGGGGCCCCGGCCGGAGGGAAACCGGCCGGGGCCCCGTCGCGTACGTCAGAGAACGCCGGACGCGGAGACGGCGATCGCGGCCTTCGTGGTGCCGTTCGGGGTGCCGTAGGACTCGATCTTGCGGACGAGCTCCATGCTGGTCTCGTCGGCGACCTCGCCGAACACCACGTGCTTGCCGTCCAGCCACGGGGTGAGGACGGTCGTGATGAAGAACTGCGAGCCGTTGGTGTTCGGGCCGGCGTTGGCCATCGAGAGCAGACCCGGCTTGTTGTGCTTCAGGGTGAAGTTCTCGTCGGCGAACTTCTCGCCGTAGATGCTCTTGCCACCCGTGCCGTTGCCGCGGGTGAAGTCGCCGCCCTGGAGCATGAAGTCCGGGATGACACGGTGGAAGGGCGAACCGGCGTAGCCGTAGCCGTGCTCACCGGTGGCCAGCGCGCGGAAGTTCTCCGCGGTCTTGGGTGCAACGTCGTCGAACAGGTTGAACACGATCCGCCCGGCGGGCTCGTCGTTGATGGTGATGTCGAAATACGCCTTGATGGTCATGAGTCCATCCTGACATCACCGGCGGCCCTCCGTTGCACAGACCCCGCCCGACGCGGCTCGGGGCGCGCGGGCGGCCCGCACGAGTGCGGCGCACCACGGGCTCGATCCGTGGTGCGCCGCATCGGTGTCATTCAGGGGAGACGCCGCATCCCCCTACGGGTGTCGGTCAGCGGTTGCCGCGGGGGCCGCCGCCGTGGTTGTTGCCCCCGTTGTGGCCGTTGTTGTGGCCGCCCTGGTGGCCGTTGTTGTTACCGCCGTGGTGACCGTTGCTGCCGCCGTGGCCGTTGTTGTGGCCGCCGTGGTGACGACCCCAGGACTCGGAGTCGATCTTGCGGCCGCGGTTGTCGCGGAGCGTCGCGGTGTCCCGGCTGTCCCACACGTAGTTGCGACGGTCCTGGTAGACGTCTCGAGCGGTGTCGCGCCCCACTCCGGTGTGGACCCGGACGGAGGAACGGCCCGGGAGCCGCAGGTCGAACCGGTACGTGCGGTTGCTCTCGTCGCTCAGCGTCCAGCCGCGGAGGTTGACGGAGTGGCGTCCGGTGTTCGTGACGGTGACCCACTCGGCGTTCAGGCTGCGGTTGGAGCCGTTGTCGCGGCCGGGGCTGTCGTACTGGATCGCTCCGAGGACGACCGCCGAGCGCTGCCCCGGCCGGTGGTGGCCGTGGTCCCGGCCATCGGCCGAGGCCGGCAGGGCCGCTGCGGCGAGCAGGGCACCGGAGGCGAGAACGGTGGCGGTGATCCGTCGTGCGGAACGGGACATGGAAACCCCTCATCATGCAGGCCCGGTACGAAGGTGCCGGGCGTTTTCCGACCCCGGCGTCGGTGCCGGGAACGCAAACTTTGTCCGGCTTTCGCGGTGGCCGAAAGGTGCCCTGGTTCGTGTGACAAAGTGCGGACATTTCTGTCACACACGACTGCACTCGGCACGGATTCCACCGGTCGTAGACCTGTCAACCGTTGATCGCTGCACCGACCCGTTCCGGACGCCGATCACCTGGTCATGGCGCCCCGTTCGCACCCGGCCCGCTCCCCCGGGCGCCCTTGCCTGCTCAGGGCCGTCGCGTGTAACAAAAGCGACAGCGCTTTCCTGGACAAAGGTTCCATTACCGCCTGGAAAGGAGTTCGCGCGTTCGAGCCCTCAGAACCCAGCGGGACGGGGCGAGGCGGGCGCGCTGTCCGCCGTTGACGACCAGCGCGCTCACGGGCGCCAGGGGATCCAGGGCCATGGACCTGGCCAGGAGCACGCCGGCGGCCAGCGGGAGCAGGGTCACGGCCAGTGCCGTGCCGGCTGTGGTGAGGGTCCGGATGCGGGGGCGCGTCGGCGCTGCGGGGGCCATGCCCCCATTCGACCAGCGGGAGCAACGGCCGGGATCGGGTGACGTACTCAGACGCACCCGTCCCCGCTACTCAGCCGGCCGGCCGGATGCGGTGCGCGGTCCGGCCGGCTACCCGCGGGCGCTCCGGCTACCCGCGGATGCTCCGACTCCCCGCGGACGCTCCGGCTACTCCGGGTCGGCGGACGGACCCCAGTGGGAGAACCGGGGCAGCCACTTCACCCGGTAGTCGGGGTGCCCCGCGTGCTCCGCGGCCATCTGCCGGACGACGAAACCGAGACCGACGGCCCGGCCCGAGGTGAAGTCCTGGGCCGGACGGTCGGTGTCCATCGCCGCGATCTCCTCGTACTCGTCCAGGAGGACCCTGGTCGTCTCGATGCGGCGCAGGGTGTGCGCGGGGTCCTGATAGGCGATGTGACGGTCGTACCCGCGCGACCGCACGACGAACGCGATACCGCTGGTGCGGTCGTGCACCTCGCCCGGTGCCTCGGCCGGTGTACGCCAGCCGTCGCCGCCCGCTTCCCGCGCGATGCGTTCCTCATCCGCGAGGCGCGCCCGCACGAAGACCAACAGGTCCGAGTTCTCTGCCATCTTGCTTCCGCATCCTTCTCCGTCACAGACCGCGACGCGCGCACACGCTCCGCCGCGGACCCGTTCTGCCCGACCAGCAGAGGATGCCTCACCCGTACCCCGCGGGCGCACTCGGCACCGGGCGGGTTCCGCATGACGGGCGTCACGGCGGACGGTCCGCCGCCCGGCGTCAGCGGGAAGAAGCGCGCCGCGCCGCCATGAGCAGCGCGATGTCGTCGGGGCGGTCGTCGTCCTGCCGGGCCTGCGCGATGACGAGGTCCGCGGCTTCGGTGAGCGGCAGGTGACCCGCTTCGGCCAGGGTGCCGCGCAGCCGCCCGATGCCCTCGTCGATGTCCGCCCCCGCCCTCTCCACGAGACCGTCCGTGAACAGCGCGACGACGGCACCGTCGCCGAGCGTCAGTTCCGTGACCGGGTACGACGCCTCCGGGTCGACCCCGAGGACCACGCCGCCGGCGAGGTCGAGGACCTCGGTCCTGCCGTCGGCGTGCCGCACCACCGGCTGGGGGTGCCCGGCGCGTACGGCGCGCACCAGACCGTTCGCGGGGTCGAGCAGCACGTAGCAGCAGCTGGCGAACTGGCCCGGGTCGAGGCCGATGAGGAGGTGGTTGGTGGCGCTCATCGTCTCCTGCGGGTCGTGCCCGGTGAGGGCGAAGGCCCTGACGGCGCTGCGCAGTTGTCCCATGGTCGCGGCCGCCGCGACACCGTGGCCCTGGACGTCACCGATGACCAGGGCGAGCCCGTCGCGGGTCTCGATGACGTCGTACCAGTCACCGCCGACCTCGATGTCCTGGGTGCCCGAGAGGTACCGCCCGACCGTGTCCACGCCGTCGACGACCGGGAGGCGGTGCGGCAGCAGCGCGTCCTGGAGCCCGCGAGCGAGGGCGGCCTCCGTGTCGTAGCGCTGCGCACGCTGGAGTGCCTGGGCGATGAGCCCGGCCAGCGCCGTCAGGACGGTGCGCTCCTCCGGATTGAAACCGCGGGGCTGGTCGAAGCCGAGGATGCACGAGCCGACGGGGCGGCCGGAGGCGATGAGCGGCAGGAAGACGCGTGCCCCGACGCCGGCGTCCATGGGTATGCCCGGATAGGCCTCGGCCAGCTGCTCCATGGACTCGAAGAACATGGGCCGGCCGCCGGTGAGTGTCTCCACGCCCGGGAGGTGGGCGTCGAGACCGACTCCGTCGAACTCGTCGAGGAAGCCCTGGGGAAATCCCGTCTCCGAGGCGAGGTGGAGGCGTCCTTCGTGCTGGAGGTAGATCGCGAGCTGCCTGCCGCCGAAGGCGGGCAGCAGTTCCTCGGTGACCACGGCCGAGACCTGCCGGGCGGTCACGGCCTCGGTGAGGGCGATGGCCAGCGCGACCGGCCGGTAGAGCACGGCGGAGTGGTCCACCGCCGACCCGAGCTCCGTGTCCCGGGCCGGGCCGGCCGCCGGCTCGGGCACTCGGTCGGGGCTCCCCGAGGGACCGAAGGTGACGGTGACCCCGTCGTGGTCGGGGAACATCGCCACGGACAGCCACTGCCTCGGGGTCCGCCGGGCGAGGAAGTGGACGGGGTCGTCGGAGAAGAGGGCGGCCCGGTGGTGGTCCTCGTACGCGGGGTCCGCCAGCCAGGGAAGCACGGCGAGCAGATCCCGGCCGACCAGCTCGGCCCGGTCGTGACCGAGGATCCTCTCCGCGGGGGCGTTGACGTAGGTGATCCGCCCCAGCCGGTCGTGGCAGAGCATGCCGCGCGGGATGCGGTCCGCCGCGTCGGGGACGACATGGCAGGCACCGGGGTCGAGCACGACTCCGGTGAGGCGGCCGGACGGGCCGTCGCCCGCCCCGTGCCCGGACAGTTCGACGAGCAGCGGCCGTCCGTCCGGGCACCAGAGCCGCATCCGGCGCACGTGCGGCCCCGCCGGCTCCGCCGCCCCGGCGCCGAGCGTCCACAGCCCGTGCACGTCCTCCGGCAGCAGCCGGGCCGTCAGCGCCTCCATGGTGCGGGCGGGCGGATCGGCCGGGGCGTGGCCGAGCAGCTCTCGCGCTGCGGCGTCCGCGGTGACCTCTCCGCTGCCGAAGTCCCAGTCGAAGTGCCCGACCCGCAGCGGCCGGGCCTTGCCCGCGGGAAGTCGTACGAGCAGGGGCGGCCTGTCCCACCGGGCGGGCTCGTCGAGCGCGGCGAGGTCGGCGCCGAGCCCGGCCGCGAGGCTTTCCATACGCCGGCGGTCGTCCCCGCCGACGGGAACGCCCCTGGTGGCATAGCGCAGGACGACGAGAACGCCCACCGGTGTGCTGCCGATCGAGAACGGAGCGTAGAGCGATCCGAAGGGGAAGGGCAGTCCCGCCATCAGCTGCGGGAACCGGCGCATGGCCTCGTCGGCGTCACCGATGTACACGGGCCGGCCCGTCCGGTAGGCCTCCGCCACCGGGAAGGGCCGGTTGATGTGCATGCGCCACCAGGGCCGCAGCAGCGGGCCCGGCAGCCCTCCGAGGACGGCCATCAGGAGGAGGCCGGGAGTCCTGGAGCGCAGGTAGACGCCGCCCGCGTACCCCCCGACCGCGTCGACGGCGCTCACCACGGCCCGGGCGAGCACCAGCGGCAGGCCGTCGGGCGTTCCGCCGTCATCGGGACTCCAGGTCACACAGCCAGCATGCGCATCCGTGCGCGGGCGCGCATGTCAACGCCCGCGCGTACCGGTCAGCCCGCCGCGGGCACGGTGGGCGCGGTACCCGCCGACCCGCACACCGACGCGGCTGCCAGCGAGGCGTAGGACAGCATGTCCCGCAGCCGCTCCGGTCCCGGGTCCGCCGTGAAGGGGCCGTGGGCGCCCATCCTGCTGAGGAGGCCCGCCGTGAAGGCGTCGCCCGCCCCGATGGTGTCGACGACGTCCACGGGCGTCGCCGCCACCGAGACGGGCGGCCCCGTCGCGGTGTAGGCCGTGCTTCCTCGGGCGCCCCTGGTCAGGACCACCAGCCGGCCGCCGGCCGCCAGCCCGCGGCAGGTCTCGGCCGGGTCGACGCCGGGCCAGAGCCGCTCCAGGTCCTCGTCGCTGGCCTTCACCACGTGCGCGAGGGCGCACAGCTCGCGCAGGGACTCGGCGCCGTCGTCCGTGCCCAGGGTGCGGTCCCGGCGGACGTTGGGGTCCACGACCAGGAGGGAGTGCAGGGCGGCGGCGGCCGCTGTCGCGCGTACGGCTGTCGCCGCGGGCTCCACTACCGCGGCGAGCCCGCCCGCGTAGACGGCGCCGAAGCAGCCGGCCCGCGCGGACAGGTCCGGCAGCCGGAACGTCGCCGTGTCCTGGAGGTGGAAGTGGTAACCCGTGCCGTCGGCCCCCGGCTCGGCCACGGCCAGGGCCGTGGGCAGCCCGGAGCGCGCGCACAGCGTGACGTCGGCTCCCGCTTCCCGCAGCCGTGCCTCGATCGTGCGGGCGAAGCCGTCGCCGCCCAGGCCGCCCGCGAAGACGGCCGGGGTCCCCAGCCGGGCGAGCCCGACGGCGACGTTCGCCGGGGCGCCGCCGAAGCGGGCGGCCCGCGTCGCGCCGTCGCCGTCCACGGGCACGAGGTCGATGAGCGCCTCCCCCAGCACCAGGACGGCGTCGGGTCCGCCCGTCACGGCTCGACCACGATCTTGCGGCCGATGCCCGCCTTGAAGCGGTCGAGGGCCTGCGGGTAGCGGTCGAGCGGCAGGCGGTCGCTGATGAAGACCGACGGGTCCAGGACACCGGAGGCGAAGAGCGCGGCGGCGCGTTCGTAACTGTGCAGGACTGCCATCGACCCGGTGATGGTGATCTCCTGGTTGTAGATCCGGTACGGCTCGATGACCGCCGTGGTCGCGTAGTCGGCGACTCCGAACTGGAGGAAGGTCCCGCCCTTCGCCACCCGGCCCAGGCCGTCCTGGATGGCCGCGGCGTTGCCGGTGGCGTCGATGACGACGTCCCAGCCGGCGGGCCGGTCCAGCTCGTCGGCCCGGGCCGCCGACCGGCTGCAGCCGAGGAGCCCGGCCGTGGCGAGGCGCTCGGGGTTGACGTCGAGGACGTCCACCCCGGCCGCTCCGGTGCGCTTGGCGAGCTCCAGCATCATCAGGCCCATGGTCCCGGAGCCGTAGATCAGCACCTCGGCCCCGAGCGTGCTGCTCAGCACGTCGTACCCGCGCACGGCGCAGGACAGCGGTTCGATCAGGGCCGCGTCCTTGACGTCGATGTGCTCGGGCAGCCTGACGCAGTTGGCGACGGGGGCCACGGCGTACTCGGCGGCGCCCCCCGGCACGGTGACGCCGATGGCCGCCCAGCGTTCGCAGAGGTTGCCGCGTCCGTTGCGGCAGTACCGGCACTCGTGGCAGTGCAGGGAGGGGTCGACGGCGACCCGGTCCCCGACGGTGAGTTCCGTGACGTCGCGTCCGACACCGACGACCTCCCCGGCGAACTCGTGGCCCGGGACGATGGGCAGGGTGGGCGCGAACTCGCCCTGCAGGATGTGGAGATCGGTGCCGCACAGACCGCACGAGGCGACGGACACGACGACGTCGCGCGGTCCGGGCGCCGGGTCCGGGACGGTGGTGACGGTGACCTTGCCGGGGGCTTCGACGATCGCTGCCCGCATTATTTCACTGCTCCGAGGGACAGGCCCTGGACGAGTTTGTCCTGGGCGGCGTAGCCGGCGGCGAGTACCGGCAGGGACACGACGACGGAGGCGGCACACAGCTGGGCGAGGAAGAGGCCCTGGCTGGTGACGAATCCGGTGAGGAAGACGGGCGCGGTCTGGGCGACGACACCGGTCAGCACCCGCGCGAAGAGCAGTTCGTTCCAGCTGAAGATGAAACAGATCAGAGCGGTCGCCGCGATGCCGGGCGCGGCCATGGGGGCGACCACCCGGGCCAGCACGGTCGGCAGCCGCGCGCCGTCCACCTGCGCCGCCTCGATGACCGACACGGGGACGTCCGCCAGGAAGGACTGCATCATCCAGACCGCGATCGGCAGGTTCATCGAGGTGTACAGCAGGACGAGGAGCCAGATGTTGTCCAGCATCCCGGCGTTCTTGGCGAACAGGTAGACGGGGAGCAGCCCCGCGACGACGGGCAGCATCTTCGTGGAGAGGAAGAAGAACATCACGTCCGTCCACTTGCGTACGCGCCGGATGGAGAGCGCGTACGCCGCCGGGAGCGCCAGCAGGAGCACCAGGACCGTGGAGAAGAAGGAGGCTCCGAGCGAGTTGAGCAGGGGCGGCCAGGGGGTGACGCCGGTGTCGGCGCCGAAGAAGGTCCGGTAGCCGTCGAGGGTGAGCGGTGCGAAGAGGGACGGCGGGTTGGTCGCCGCATCGGGCTCGGCGTGCAGTGAGGTGAGCAGCATCCACAGCGCCGGCAGGCAGAAGGCGAGCCCCGCCGCCCAGGCGAGCACACCGAGCGCGGTGGAGCGGCGTCGTGCCCGGCGCGCGGCGCGTGGTGCGGGCGGGACGGCGGGAGGGGTGGCAGTGGTCATGCGCGGTTCGCCTCCTCACTGAAGAGGGACGAGACGGTCCGCAGCGCGAAGGTGGCGATGATGATCGTGCCGATCACCACGACGACTCCGGCCGCGGACGCCAGTCCGTATTCGTGGGCCTGGTAGAAGGTCTGGTAGATCGTGTACGGGAGGTTGGCCGTGCCGAGCCCGCCCGCGGTGATCGTGAACACCGCGTCGAAGTTCTGCACGATGTACACGGCGCCGAGCAGGACGCCGAGTTCGAGGTACCTGCGCAGGTGGGGCAGCGTCAGGTAGCGGAACGTCTGCCAGGCGCCCGCCCCGTCGAGGCGCGCGGCCTCGACGACCTCGGCGGGCCGGCTCTGCAGCCCGGCGAGGAGGATCAGCATCATGAACGGCGTCCACTGCCAGACGAGCGCGGCGACGACCGCGAGCATCGGCATGTCGGCGATCCAGTCCGGCCGGGCCGGGTCGGTGTCGCCGAAGAGCTCGCCGATCCCGCTCAGGGTGCCGTTGAGGAGGCCGTACTCCGGGTTGTACAGCGCGTGCTTCCACAGCAGCGCCGCGGAGACCGGGACGATCAGGAACGGTGTGATGAGCAGGGTCCTGACGATGCCGCGGCCGAGGAACGCGCGGTCCAGCAGGAGGGCGAGCGCCAGCCCGAGCGCCACGGTGGCGATGACGACGCCCGCGGTGAGCAGGACGGTGTTGAGGACGGACTCGCGGAGTGCGGCGTCGGTGAAGACGGACGCGTAGTTGTCGAGCCCGTTGAAGGCGCGTTTGTCGGGGCTGAGGGAGTTCCAGTCGAAGAGGGAGATCACGAGGGTCGCCACGAAGGGCAGTTGCGTGACGGCGATCAGGAACACCAGGGCGGGCAGCAGCGGGGCCCTGGTGGCCCAGGCCCGCGCGCCGGTCCGCCCGGTGCGGGCGGGGACGGGTGGCCGGGGTGGTGACTGCGGTGTGGTGCCGACTGCTGTGGTCATCGGTACTCCTTGGCGACCTGTTCGGCCAGCTTCTGGGAGGTGGCCAGAGCCGTGTCGACGGACTGGCGGCCTGCGATGGCGGCGCTGATCTCCTGTGCCACCCGGGTGCCGAGGTCGGTGAACTCGGGGATGCCGACGAACTGGATGCCGGGAACGGGCCGTGGCTGAGTGCCGGGGTTCTTCGGATCGGCGCGGGAGATGGCCTGCTCCGTGACGTCCGCGAAGGCGCCCGCGGCCTCGCGGTAGGCGGGGTTCTCGTAGGTGGAGGCCCGCTTGCCGGCGGGTACGTCGGCCCATCCGCTGGTCTCGCCGACGAGCTCCTCGTACTCCTTGCCGGAGGCCCAGGAGACGAACTTCCAGGCGTCGTCCGACTTCTTGGACGCCTTCTGGATGCCCCAGGCCCACGTGTAGAGCCATCCCGAGCTCCTGGTGCGCTCGACCGGCGCCGGCACGTAGCCGATCTTCCCCTTGACCGGGGAGTCCGCCGCCTCCAGCGAGCCGGCGCCCGCGGTGGCGTCGTACCACATGGCGGTCTTGCCCTGGGTCATGTTGTTGAGGCACTCGGCGTACCCGGACTGGGAGGCGCCGCGCTCGCCGTGCTTGCGCACGAGGTCCACGTAGAAGCGGGTCGCCTTCTTGAACTCCGGTGAGGTGAGCCGTGGTTCCCAGTCCTCGGTGAACCAGGTCCCGCCCATGGTGTTGACGACGGTGGTCAGCGGCGCGACGAGCTCGCCCCAGCCGGGCAGCCCGCGCAGGCAGATGCCCTTCATCCCGCGCTCGGCGCCGTCCGCCCGCGCGGCGAGTCCGGCCACCTGCTCCCAGGTGGGGTCGGGGGGCATCGTCAGGCCCTTCGCCTCGAAGACGTCCTTGCGGTACATGAGGAAGGACGACTCTCCGTAGAAGGGCTGGGCGTAGAGCCTGCCCTCGGCGGTGAGCGAGTCCCGCAGCGGTTCGAGGATGTCGTCCTGGTCGAAGGCGGTGTCCCGCTCGGCGTAGGTGTCGAGCGGGTGCAGCCAGTCGTTCTTCGCGAAGAAGGGCACCTCGAAGTTGCTGATGGTTCCCACGTCGTACTGGCCGGCCTGGTTGGAGAAGTCCTGGCTGATCTTGTCGCGGACGTCGTTCTCGGGGAGCACGGTGAAGTGGACCTTGATGCCGGTCTCCTCGGTGAAGTGCTCCGCGGTGAGTTTCTGCAGCTGGACCATCTGCGGGTTGTTCACCATGAGTACGTTCAGTGCGTCACCCCCTCCGAAGGCGGTGCCGCCCGCTCCGGCGCACCCCGCGGCGAGGAGTGCCATGGCTGCCGTGCCCGCGAACGCACGCGCGCGGGCCCCACGGCGCCGTTGCTGATGGGGCATGAGTTCTCCTGATCGGTCGTAGCGGCTCGTACATCGATGGCTGTGGCCGCCCGGTCGCCCCGGGCGGTTCCGGGCACGGCGGGACAGCCCTCCGGCCTTCCGGCGAAGGCGGGGACGATCGTGCGGTGCGGGTGGCGGGGCCGCGCCCCGCCGGCTGTCAGACGCGGATGACGTTCGGGCCGAGGAGGGAGTAGCGCTGGGCCTCGGCGGACGGCAGGCCGGTGTCGGTGATGACGGCCTCGAAGTCGCCGACGCCCGCGAAGCGGCAGAAGCTGACCGCCCCGAACTTCGTGTGGACCCCGGCGAAGACGCGACGGCGGGCACTGCGCATGGCCTGCGCCTTGACCTCGCTGACGGCCGGGTCCGGGGTGGTCAGTCCGTACTGGCGGGAGATGCCGTTCGCACCGACGTAGGCGAGGTCGATGACGAAGTCGGCGAGCATGCGTGTGGCCCAGTGGTCGACGGTCGCCATGGTGCCGCCCCGCACGCGTCCGCCGAGGAGGAGTACGGCGGTCTTCTCGGTGTCAGCGAGGACCGTCGCGACGGCGAGTGAGGCGGTGATGACGGTCAACTGCCGGTCCTTCGGCAGGGCTTCGGCGATCAGCTGAGGAGTGAAGCCCTCGTCCACGAAGACCGTCTCCGCGTCGCCCAGCAGTTCGGCGGCGGCCGTCGCGATCCTGGACTTCTGCGGCACGTGATGCGTGGTGCGCATGGCCAGCGTGGTCTCGAAACCGGCGCTCTCCACCGGGTAGGCACCGCCGTGCGTGCGGCGTACGAGGCCGTGCTCCTCGAGGGTGTGCAGGTCGCGCCTGACGGTCTCCCTGGCCACCTGGAACCGCTCGGCGAGCAGGTTCACCTCGACCGCACCCTCCTCCCGGGCCGTCTCGAGAATTGCTCGTCGGCGTTCCTCGGTGCCCACGCCACCATCCTTGCGCTCGGTGCGGAAACTGCGTGTGCCCGGAGTCCGTTCGGGCCCACGCATTGTTTGTACAAGCAGGAACGGCTGTTCGACCAGCTTCTTCGCGAAGAGAGCTGTGCCCGTTCGTGCCCGTTCCGCGCGGCCGACAGGCCCTGGTGGCCCGGTATACGGCCCTCGCCGGGTCGGCGGGGGACGTCCGCTTCGGCGGGAACGCCGCCCGTTTCGCGCCCGGCGACGGTCATGGGAGGGACGCGGTCGTTAGCACAGCATCACGAGATCACAGGCAGAACGACGTGAAAATGTCTCATTACAGGCTTCAGTGTGTGATTCCGGCCAATGATGCGCGTTTTGTGGGGCTTCGGACAACCGGGGCGGCGGATGCCGTCTCTCACCGGCAAAGCGATTCCATCGGCCCCACGGGGCACCCGGACATCGGAGAACGATGAGCATCAGAACCCCCCGCACCCGCCTGTGGCGTCCGGCGGTCGCCGCCGCCGCCGCGATCACGGTGACCGCCGGCGTCGTCGCCGCGGCCCCCGACGGCAGGAAGGCCGGTCCGGCGCCGCGGCTCGGCCTGGTCGCCGCCTCGACGTCGGTGACGCTCGACTCGTGGAAGGAGGAGCCAGGCGTCTACCTGGACCTCGGCACCTATCTCACCGCGGCGGGCGGCCCGTTCGAACTGCGGGTCACCCGCAAGGGCTACAACGATCCGGTCGTCGCCGCACAAGTCGTCCACGAGGGGAACAAGACCCGGACGAAGGTCCTGCCCAAGGGTGTGGTGAAGGACTTCACCGGGCTCACGGACTTCATCCGGATCACGGTCCGGGACGCCACCGGCAAGACCGTCGTGACCCGCACGGAGTCGTTCTGCCCGAACAACGCGTCGGGCCGCATCCGTCCGGACGCGCCCGCGCGGTCGAAGTACCCCGAGAGCTGTCCCACGAACCCGTTCACGCTCGGCTCGGTGTGGGGCGTCGAGGACGGCTGGGCCGCCAACACCTACGCCGGCTACTACGGGAAGCCCGTCCTGATCCCGGCCGGGACGTACACCGCCGAGGTGGCCGTGACCAAGCGCTACCGCGATCTGTTCAAGATCGCCGACAAGCCGCAGAAGGTACGTCTCACCGTCCGTGAGCGCAGCTTCGAGGAGGAGAACCCGACCGCCCCCGCCGCCGGAGCACACGGCGCCGCGCACATGGACCACACCGGCCACTCCGGCCCGGCCCCGGCACGCACACCCGCCCCGGTGGCCCCGACCACCGGGGCGGGCCCCTCGTACAACGTGGGCCACGGCCCCTTCCCGCCCGCTCCCCCCGCCGTGCCCTGGGCCGTGAAGCGCCAGGGCCTCAGGGCCGCCGCCGGCGACGGCCCGGGCCACACGGACGGCTCCCGCCGGGCACCCGCGGCACGGCCCGAGGCCGCGCGTCCGACCGGCAGGGCGACGGTCCCGAACGTGCCCAAGCCCGACCTCCGCTCGCTGCCCGCCTACGGCATCACCATCGGCGGAGGTGACCCCGCGGCCCCGGGCCGGGACTACCTGGCGTTCAGCGCGAACGTCTGGAACGCCGGCCCGGCCCAGCTCGTGGTCGACGGCTTCCGCAAGCCGGGCAAGGAGCTGATGGACGCCTACCAGTACTTCTACGACGCCAAGGGCAAGCAGGTCGGGTACGCGCCGACCGGCACCATGGAGTGGGACCCCCGGCCCGGCCACATGCACTGGCACTTCACCGACTTCGCGAGCTACCGGCTCCTGAAGGCGGACAGGAAGGAGACCGTGCGCAGCGGCAAGGAGGCCTTCTGCCTGGCCAACACGGACGCCGTCGACTACACGGTGAAGAACGCCAACTGGCATCCGGGCAACACCGATCTCTCCACCGCGTGCGGCCAGGAGAACTCCATCTCCGTCCGGGAGGTGCTCGACATCGGGTCCGGTGACACCTACACCCAGGACCTGCCCGGCCAGTCCTTCGACATCACCGGCCTGGCGAACGGCACGTACTACATCCAGGTACTGGCGAATCCCGAGAAGCGGCTCAAGGAGACGAACCTGGCCAACAACAGCGCACTGCGCAAGGTGGTCCTGGGCGGCAGGCCCGGGGCGCGCACGGTGACCGTGCCCGCGCACGGCCTGGTCGGGGGCAACTGACCGTCCGACGGCAGGCTCCGGGAACGCTCCCCGGGGCCTGCCGTCCCGCGCCAATGTGTGCCGCTGGCAGCGGAGTTGCTGTGGCAGACTTCGCAGGTGGAGCGGTTCACCCATCTGCAACGGAGCGCGTCATGACGACCGGGATACCTCAGCCCCCCATCGACACCAGCAGGCCCCACTCGGCGCGTGTCTACGACTCACTGCTGGGCGGCAAAGACAACTACCCGGTGGACCAGGCGGTGGCCGAACAGCTGCCGCCCGAGGCGAAGGCCGGAGCGTTCCAGAACCGTGCCTTCATGAACCGCGCGACGGCCTGGCTGGCCGCTGAGGGCGTCGACCAGTTCCTCGACATCGGCACGGGCATCCCGACCGCGCCGAACCTGCACCAGATCGCCCAGGAGATCAGGCCCGACGCCCGGGTCGTCTACTGCGACAACGACCCGATCGTGCTGCGGCACGCGGAGGCCCTCCTGGTCAGCAGCCCGGAGGGTGCGACGGACTACGTCCACGCGGACGTGCTCGAACCAGCGACCATCATCGAGGCGGCCCGGAAGGTCCTCGACTTCGACCGGCCCATCGCCCTCTCGCTGCTGGGACTTCTCCACTTCCTGCCCGACGACCTCGACCCCGTGGGGATCGTGCGCACCCTGACGGCGTCGCTGAGCCCGGGCAGCTTCGTGGTCCTGTCCCAGGGTGCGTCGGACGTGAACCCCGAGCGGGGCGAGCAGGGCAGGGCGGAGTACGGCAAGGGCGGCATCCGGCTCGCCCTGCGCACCCGCGAGGAGTTCGAGCGGTTCTTCGAGGGGCTGGACGTCGTCGAGCCGGGGCTGGTGACGGCCCCCGAGTGGTTCCGCGGAACGCCGGCCCCCGACCCCGAGATGAGCGGCGTGTACGTCGCGGTGGCCCGTATCCCGTAACCGTCCGGAAGGAACGTCCCATGACCGAAGGCCGGCACCATCCCGCAGCAGAGGCGTTCGACGCCATCGGCGCCGACTACGAGACGGCCTTCGCCGGCTCGCGGGCCCACCACGCCTCCCTGGAGCGGCTGCTGGGGCAGCTGGCTCCGCACAGCCGGATCCTGGACGTCGGCAGCGGCACGGGCCGGCCGACCGCCCGGACACTGGCCGCGGCCGGGCACGAGGTGCTGGGCGTCGACGTGTCCGCGGTCATGGTGGACCTGGCGTCGCGCCGGGTCCCGGACGCCACGTTCCGCCACGCCGACATCCGCGAGGTACCGCTGGAAGAGGCCGGATTCGACGCGGTGTGCGTCTACTTCTCGCTCCTGCAGATGTCACGGGACGACCAGCGTTCCCTGGTCCGGCGGCTCGCCGGGGCGCTCCGGCCCGGCGGCCGGCTGGTGCTGGCCACGGTCCCGCTGGACGTCGAGGGGGTGGACGCCGTCTTCATGGGCCAGGAGGTCCGCGTGACCAGCTTCGGCCCGGACGGATGCCGGGCGCTGGTGACCGGTGCCGGGCTCACCGTCACGCAGGAGCACGACGCGGTGTTCACGCCCGCCCATCCCGGAGCCGTGCCCGAGCCGCACCTCTATCTCGACTGCGTGCGGGAGCCGGTGTGACGACATCTCCACTGCGTGCGGGAGCCGGTGTGACGACCTGCCGGGCATCGCGCTGCCGGTACAAGCCATCGCACGGCCGGTACGAGCCCCCTACGGCTGCAGGAGCTGCTCCGTCCAGATGACCTTGCCCCCGTCGTCCGTGTAGCGGGTGCCCCAGCGCTCCGCCAGCTGCGCGACGAGGAAGAGCCCCCGGCCCCCTTCGTCCGTGCTGGCCGCCTGGCGCAGATGGGGGGAGGTACTGCTGCGGTCGGACACCTCACAGATCAGCGTGCGGTCGCGGAGGAGCCGTACGCCGATGGGGCCGGTGGCGTAGCGGATGGAGTTCGTGACCAGTTCGCTGAGGATCAGCTCGGTCGTGAAGGCCTCCTCGGCCAGATTCCACTCGGCGAGCTTGCGGGACACCTCGGCGCGTACCTGGGCGACCGCCGCGGGGTCGGAGGGTACGTCCCACTCCGCAACGTTCTCGGGGTCCATCCGGCGGGTGCTGCCGACGAGCAGCGCGACGTCGTCGCGGGCGCGGGCCGGCACGAGCGTGCGCAGGACGACCTCGCAGGTCTCCTCGGGGGTCCGCTCGGGGTGCCCGGCCAGCGTGGAGCGCAGGATCTCCAGCCCCTCGTCGATGTCACGGTGCCGGTCCTCGACGAGCCCGTCCGTGTAGAGCACCAGCCGGCTGTTCTCGGCGAGCTGCACGTCCAGGGTCTCGAAGGGCAGGCCGCCCAGCCCCAGCGGGGGCCCGCCGGGCACGTCGGCGAACCGCGCGTCGCCCTCGGGGCTGACGACCACGGGCTGGAGGTGGCCCGCCCGCGCCATGCTGCAGCGCCCGGACACCGGGTCGTAGATCGCGTAGAGGCAGGTGGCGCCGGTGACACCGCCGCCCTCGGAGCCGTCGGCCGACTCGTCCTGGTCGATCCGGGCGACCAGTTCGTCCAGGTGCCACAGCAGCTCGTCCGGCGGCAGGTCCAGGGTGGAGAAGTTGTGGACCGCCGTACGCAGGCGCCCCATCGTGGCGGCCGCGTGCAGGCCGTGCCCCACGACGTCGCCGACCACGAGCGCGACCCGGGCGCCGGGCAGCGGGATGATGTCGAACCAGTCGCCGCCGACACCGCCGAGCCCGCCCAGCCCGGCCTGCGCGGGCAGGTAGCGGTAGGCCGCCTCGATGGCGGTCTGGTCGGGAAGTCCGCGCGGCAGCAGGCTGCGCTGCAGGGTGACGGCGACGTTGTGCTCGCGCGAGTAGCGGCGCGCGTTGTCGATGCTCACCGCGGCGCGGGCCACCAGTTCCTCCGCGACCGACAGGTCCTCGTCCTCGAACGGTTCGGGCCGCTCGGCCCGCCAGAACAGCGCCACTCCGAGGATCACGCCCCTGGCCCGCATGGGGACGGCGATCAGTGAGTGGAGGCCGCATTCGACGATCCGCGCGCCGCGCTCCGGGTCCGGTTCCTGCCAGCCGGAGTGCTGCGCCAGATCGGGTACGAGGACCGCCTCGCCCCTGAGGAGACCCGCGCCGAGTTCCGTCTCCGGCAGGAAGTGGACCACCGAGCCCAGCGGGTGGAGTCCGGTGTCGTCGCGCAGTCCGCTGAAGGCGGACCGCCTCAGCCCGCTGGAGGTGGCGCCGGCCGACGTGGGCTCCTCGCCGCGCAGCACGGCCTCGGCGAGGTCGACGGTGGCGTAGTCGGCGAATCTGGCGGTGGCGAAGTCGGCCAGTTCCTCGCACGTCCGGATGACGTCCAGCGCGGTGCCGATCTCCGTGCCCGCGTCGTAGAGCAGCTTGAGCCGGCCGCGGGCCATGGCGGCCTTGCCGGTCAGCGCCTGCAGTTCCGTGGTGTCGCGCAGGGTCGTCACGCTGCCCGGCGGGCCTCCGTCCCTGTCGGTGGGACGCTGGCTGACGGCGAGGAGCCTGTCGCCGACGGAGTGCACCTCGTCGGTCGCGCTGCGCCCGGAGGCCAGCAGCCCGGTGGTGACCTGGTCGAGACCGAGGTCGGTGACGGGCGTGCCGTCGACGTCCGGGGGCAGCGCCAGAAGCCTCCGTGCCTCGTCGTTCGCCAGCAGCAGGCGCCCGTCGCCGCTGACGATGACCACGCCCTCGCGCACGGAGTGCAGAACGGCGTCGTGGTGCTCGTACATCCGGGTCATCTCGGTCGGGCCGAGGCCGTGGGTCTGACGGCGGAGGCGCCGGGTGACGAGCGCCGTACCCCCCATGGTGAGCAGCAGGATCCCGGCGGCCGAACCGAACAGGAGGGGGAACTGGTTGTCGGCCACCCCGCTGACGCTCTTGATGGTGATCCCCGCGGACACCAGGCCGATCACCCTGCCGTCGGCTCCGGTCACGGGGACGACGGCCTGGATCAGCGGTCCGATGGTCCCCGTGAGCCTCTCGGTGACGACGCGTCCGTCGAGTGCGGGTCCCACCTCGCCGACGAACTTCTTGCCGATCCGGTCGGGCAGCGGGTGGGTGAAGCGGATGGCGTCCCGGTTCAGGACGACGATGAAGTCGACCCCGGAGGCCTTGCGCGCGGCTTCGGCCTTCGGCTGGAGCACGGCGGTGGGGTCGGGGCTCTTCAGGGCGGCTTCCATGCCCGGGGAGTTCGCGAAGGTCTCGGCCACGGCGACCGAGCGGTTGCGAGCCTCCCGCTCGCTGTCCGCGCGGGACTGCAGCACGAGTGCGGCCACGGCGGCTGCGACGAGCAACACCACGATCGCCACTTGGAGGAGAAAGACCTGACCGGCGAGGCTTCTCATGCCGAGAAACGAACGCGGGCGGCCGTCGCGTCCGGCCATGCCCCCCTTTCTACACCCTGGCCATAAGCCGGGCGAGCGGTGCACGACGGGCCGGGCGGGCCCGGCGGCCGGAAGCCGTCATGGCGTGCGAGCCGTCTCCCGCCCCGCCCCGTCTTCCTCCCGGGCCATCCGGTGCGGCCACCAGACGCGTGGGCCGATGTCCAGGAAGAGAGCGGTGACCAGGACCGACCGTACGACGAACGTGTCCAGGAGTACGCCCAGGGCCACCGTGAAGCCGATCTCCGCGAAGGCGACCACGGGAAGGGTGCCGAGCGCGGCGAACGTGCCGGCCAGGACGAGGCCGGCGGAGGTGATCACCGCACCGGTCGCGGCGAGCCCGGTCACGACGCCGGCCCGGGTGCCCCGGTGCAGTGCCTCCTCGCGGATCCGCGTGGTCAGGAAGATGTTGTAGTCGATGCCGAGCGCCACCAGGAAGACGAACACGAAGAGCGGGAAGTCCGTCGTCTCCCCCGCGTAGTCGAAGACGTACCGGAAGGCGAGCGCGCTGATGCCGAGCGCGGCGGCGAAGGAGAGGACCACCGTCGCGACCAGGAGGAGGGGCGCCAGCAGGGCGCGGAGCACCAGCGCCAGGATGAGCAGGACGACCAGCAGCACCAGCGGGATGATCAGCAGGTTGTCGTGGCGGGTGGCGGCGTCCATGTCGAGCGCGGCCGCCGTGTCACCGCCCACCAGCGCGTCCGCGCCCGGAATCCCGTGTACGGCGGCCCTGACCCGTTCGACGGTCCGCTCGGCCCGGTCGCTGTCCGCGGCGTCGGTGAGGGTGGCCTCGAAGATGGCGCGGCCGTCCTGCACCGGGCGGGCGCCGGGCGGGACGACGAGCGACCCGGGCACGACGCCCCGGGAGCCCTGGACGGCTGCCCGCACCTCGCGGCTCCGGTCCGCCGCCGCGATCACGACGAGCGGGCTGCCGCTCCCGGCCGGGAAGTACCGGTTCTGGACCTCCTGCCCGGACACCGAGTCCGGCTTGCCGGGAAAGGAGTCGGCGTTGCTGAGCCCCGCCGCGCGCAACTGCAGGAGACCGAGGGAGAGCGCCGCGAGCACCACGGCCGTGGCCGCCCAGAACCTGCGCGGGTGCGCGGCGAGCCGCCGGCCGGTCCGCGCCCAGAACCCGCGCTCGGTGGGTTCGGGCGTGCCCTGGTGCGGGACGGCCGGCCAGAAGACCCACCGGCCGAAGATCACCAGCAGGGCCGGCAGCAGCGAGAGCATGGCGACGAGGGCGACGGCCACGCCGATGGCGGCCACGGGTCCGAGGCCGCGGGTCGAGTTCATCTCGGCGGCCAGCAGGACGAGCATGCTCAGCACCACGGTGCCGCTGCTCGCCAGCACGGCGGGCCCCGCGCGGTGCAGCGCGCGGGCCATGGCCTCGTGCCGGTCCTCGTGGCGCCGCAGCTCCTCGCGGTAACGGGCGACGAGGAGCAGGGCGTAGTCGGTGCCCGCGCCGAAGACGAGGACGGTCAGGATGCCGGCGCTCTGCCCGTTGACGGTGAGACCCGCGTGCGCCGCGAGGAGGTAGATCAGGGCCTGCGCGGTGAGGAGGGCCGCGACCACCGAGACCACGGGCAGCACGAGCAGCGACGGGCTCCGGTAGGTGATCAGCAGCATGACGATCACGACGCCGAGCGCGGCGAGGAGCAGGGTCGAGTCGATGCCGGAGAACGCGTCGGCCGAGTCGGCGGCGACTCCCCCGGGCCCGGAGATGTGCACGGCGAGCCCTTCCCCGCCGCTCCCCACGACATCCCGCACGGAGTCGACGGCGGGGCCGATCCGTTCCCAGCCCTTCTCGTCCATCGTGATCGGTACGAAGATCTGCGCGGCGGCGGGCGCGGTCCTCCGGTCGTAGAGCGGCCCGCGGACCTCACCGCCCCGCACACCGTGGGCGCGCAGGGTCGTGAGCTGCCGCGCGTCCTCGGCGATCCTCGCCCGGTCGGCGCCGGTCAGGCCGTCTTCACGCGCGTACACGACGACGGCCGTGATGACCTCGGGCTGGAACTCCTTGGACTCCTCCCAGACCCGGGTGGACTCGGCGCTGCTGGGCAGCCAGGACGCGGCGTCGTTGTTCTGGGCTCCCGTGAGCTTCCCGGCGAGCGGCGCCGCCAGGACGAGGACGATGATCCAGAACAGCACGACGAGCCACTTGGTGCGGCGTCCGCACAACAGCCGGGCCACTTCCCGCATGCCGTTCCCGCCCCTTCGTCCGGTGCCGTGGCGGCGAGAGTAGGAGGGGCCCGGGCGGGCGGAGCGGCGACATGCCGTGGACGGAGCCCGCGGGCCACGGTCGGACCATCGGCGGCCGCTGGGGACAGCCCTCAGGGACGGGCCGGCCGCCCGAAGCGCACTGGGACGCCGGGCGAGTACAGCACGCTCTGGGGCGGCCCGGCGGGAGCGGGGAGTCCGGCGGCCGTGACGAGGTCCTCGTCGCACTCGACGAGGTGCGCACGGTGCAGGGGCCAGCGGGGATGGGCGTTCGGGAGGTACATCGTGCGTCCGCGGAAGGTGCTGTGCATGCCCCAGCGGGCCGTCACGAAGTGTTCGAGCGCGCTGGGGGTGCGGATGCGCTCGCCGGGGCGCAGGACGATCCGGCTGTGGGCGCCCCGGGGACCGGGGGCCAGGCGCCTGCTGGTGTAGGTGAGTGTGCCGCCCTCGCGCCGGATCGCCATGCGGGACCAGACGTACGGGAGCCGGAACGCGGCGCGGGCGACACCCACGGGGATCAGGCGTGAGGCGTCGAGCGAGCGGAAGACCACCCCGCGCCGTCCGTGCGCGTCCCGCGAGTAGAGCCGGACGTTGGTCTCGGGGAAGGTGCCGAGGTAGGGGATACCGGGCAGGCGCAGCCATCCGACTCGGTACATGCGGAAGGCGACCAGTCCGACGTAGGTGGCTCCGTCCAGGGTGTCGGGTTCGGTCCCGGCGGGGAGCAGCGGCGCCACGTCGGCCGGGTCCGCGGCCCAGTGGAGGAACGCGAGGTCCAGCCAGGACTGCGTCATGAGAGGTCTCATCGCCGGGTCGGGCGGATCGGGGGTGACGGCCTGCGGGGTACGGAAGGTGGGCGGCACACGTCCACCATGGCAGAACGGGCGGACGCGCCGTCGCGGTGCGCGCGGCCGCCGCGGCGACGTCCCGGAGGGCGCGCCCCGCGATCACCTCACTGCAGCACGCGCACGGCGGCGCCGAAGAGCGGGGGCAGGCACTGGGCGGCCGGCACGATCATCCGGGCGGTGACCGGGCGGCCCGCCAGCCCCACCAGCGCCCGGGTGAGCAGGCGATGACGGCGGGTCAGCCGCGCCCAGCGCGCGGGATACGCGCCGGGCCTGCCCGCGACGAGGCAGTCGACCGCCGCCGTGGCGGTCGCCGCCGCGAGGGCGACGCCCTCACCGGTGAGCGCGTCGACGTAACCGGCCGCGTCACCGACGAGCAGGACGCGGCCCGCTCCCGGGGTGCTGACGGTCCGCCGCAGGGGGCCGGCGCCGCGCACGGCACCGTCCTCCCGTCCGCGCAGCGCACGGGCCAGGGCGGGGAAGGCGTCCAGGTGCTCCCCGTGGGAGCGCCGGTGACCGCTGAGCACGGCGACCCCGACCAGTCCGTCCCCGACCGGGGTCACGTACGCCTCGCCGTACGGGGACCAGTGCACCTCGACGAAGTCGGTCCAGGGTGGGACCCGGTAGTGGCGGCGCAGTCCGTACCGGCGTGGCGGGGCGGCGGCGCGTTCGAGTCCGAGCGCGCGGCGTGTGGGCGAGTGCAGACCGTCGGCGGCGATCAGCCAGCGGGCCGTCAGCCCCGCCGCCGTGACCCGGTCCTCCTCCTGGCGCACCCCGTCCACCCGGCCGGCGACGAAGCGCACCCCGAGATCCGCCGCGCGCCGGTGCAGCGCGGCGGACAGCTCGGTCCGCCGTACGCCGAGCCCGGGGCTGCCGCGGAAGCGCGCCTCGGCACGGCGGGCACCCTGTACGTACCGGATGCCCTGGAGCTCCCGGCCGGCCGGGGCGACTCCCAGCGCTTTCAGGGCCGCCACCCCGCTGGGCATGATGCCCTCGCCGCACGCCTTGTCCACGGGTGCGGCGCGGGGCTCCACCACGACGGCTTCCAGGCCTGCCGAGGCCGCCCAGACGGCGGCCGCGAGACCGGCCGGCCCGCCGCCCGCGACCAGGATGTCGATCACGCGTGCCCCCCGGCTTCCCCGAGGCGGGCGAGGGCGCCGTCCTCGCACCGGATGCGTACGGCCATGAGGGCCGCGTTGAGCACGGTGAACAGGACGGCGGTCACCCAGGCGCCGTGCACCAGCGGCAGTGCCGCCCCTTCGGCCGCGACCGCCGCGTAGTTGGGGTGGCGGAGCAGGCGGTAGGGCCCGCCGGTCACCAGGGGGAGGCCGGGGACGACGATGACTCGTGTGTTCCAGCGCCGGCCCAGCGTGCGGACGCACCACCAGCGCAGTCCCTGCGCGGCGGCCACCACCGCCACCATGGTCCAGCCGAGCCACGGGACGAAGACGCGCTCCGCCCGCCAGGTCTCGGCGAGGCAGGCGGCGAGCAGCCCGGTGTGCAGGGCGACCATCGCCGGGTAGTGGCCGCGGCCGGCCTCCGTGCCGCCCCGTGCGAGGCTCCAGCGGGCGTTGCGCAGCGCGAGCCCCAGCTCGGCGAGGCGTTCGGCCGCGACGGCCGCCACCAGGACCGTGTACCAGATCATGCGTCCCTCCGGACTACCAGCGCAGCAGCACCAGTTCGCAGCAGAAGCCGGGGCCCATGGCCATCAGCAGCCCGGGCGACCCGGGTTCGGGCCTGCGCTGTTCCATGGTGTCGCGCAGGACGTGCAGGACCGATGACGACGAGAGGTTGCCGGTCTCCGCCAGCGCGCGCCGGGTGACGTCCAGGGCATCCTCGGGCAGGGTCAGCGCCTCGGTGACCGCTTCCAGGACCTTGGGGCCGCCGGGGTGGCAGACCCAGCGGGCGATGTCCTTCGGCTTCAGCCCGTGCGGCTCCAGGAAGCCCCCGACGTCGTCGGCGAGATAGCGGCGTACGACGTCGGGCACCGCGGGGTCGAGCACCACGGTGAAGCCGGAGCCGCGGATGTCCCATCCCATGACGTGCCCGGTGTCCGGGTAGAGACGGCTGCGGGTGTCGAGCACCTCGGGGCCGTCGGCGGGAGCCGGGTGGTCGCCGCCGACGAGGACAGTGGCCGCCGCTCCGTCCCCGAACAGTCCCGTGGCGACCAGGTTGGCGGGTGTGGGGTCGTTCCGCTGGAAGGTGAGGGAGCAGAGCTCGACCGAGAGGAGCACGGCCACCTGCCCCGGCCGGCCGAGCAGGTAGTCGTGCAGCCGGGCGATCCCCGCGGCCCCCGCGACACAGCCGAGCCCGAAGACGGGGAGCCGCTTCACGTCGGGCCGCAGGCCGAGGCGCCCGACGAGGCGTGCGTCGACGGAGGGTGCCGCGATTCCCGTGACCGAGGTGAACATGAGCAGGTCCACGTCGGCGGGCCGCAGCCCCGCCTTGCGCAGCGCGCCCCGCACGGCCTCTGCCCCCAGTTCCACGGCGGCGCCGATGAACACGTCGTTCGCCGCCCCGAAGCCGTCCAGCGCGGCGTAGCGCTCCAGGGGCAGCACGGTGTGCCGGGTGCGCACTCCCGCGTTCGCGTGGACACGGTCGAGCAGGCGCCTGTCCGCCCCGGGGGGAAGACAGGCGCGCGCCGTCATGTCGGTGACCGCCCGCTGGGTGTGGCGGTACGGCGGCAGGACCCCGTGAACGGCCGCGATCCGGGTCATCCTGGCCACTTCTTCGGAAAGGTCATGCCCATATCCTGACTGCATACCGGGGCAAAACAGCGCACATGCTGTTCGTGGCAGCCGTGTTCGCGGCGCTCCGGACTGCCTAGGATCGCCGCGTGGACACCACAGGCGGGTCATCGGCGTCCGCGTCCGCCGTGCGACTGCCGGACGCGCTGCGGGGGCTCGTACTGTCCTGCCACCCGGGGCCGTCCTGTGCGGTGACCGCGCTGATCGCCGTACTGGCCGTCAGTTCCGGTATGCAGGGCCCCCGTTGCGCGCTCGTCGCCTCGGCGGTGCTCGCCGGGCAGCTCTCCGTGGGCTGGAGCAACGACGCGTTCGACGCCCGGCGCGACGCCGACGCACACCGCCCGGGGAAGCCCGTCGCCCGGGGCACGGTGAGCCGGGGAACGGTGTGGTGCGCGGCGTCCGCCGCTCTCCTGCTGTGCGTGGCGCTGTCGCTGGCGTGCGGCGCGGCGGCGGGTGCGGCGCACCTGACGGGGGTTGGCGCGGCGTGGGCCTACAACCTGAGACTGAAGGCGACGGCGCTGTCCTGGCTCCCCTACGCGATCGGTTTCGCGGCCCTGCCGTGCTTGGTCGCCCTGAGCCTGCCCGGCGGCGCCGGGCCCGCCTGGTGGGTGGTGTCGGCGGGCGCCCTGCTGGGGGTGGCGGCCCATCTGGGCGACGTGCTGCCCGACATCGAGGACGACCTGAGGGCGGGTGTCCGCGGCCTGCCCCAGCGCTGGGGGCCGGCCCGCACGAGGCTCCTGCTGCCCCTGCCGCTCGTCGCGGCCACCGCGGTGCTGGTGTTCGGCCCTCCTGGCGGGCCCGGCGGGCCCGGCGTGGTCGCACTGGCCAGCGTCGCCCTCTGCGGGGCGGTGGTGACCGCCACGGGGGCCCGACCCCGCCGCGACGGGACCTGGCGCAAGGCCGCGCTGGCCGGGACCGTCGCCGTGGCCTCGGCGGACGTCGCGCTGCTCGTGACGCGGGGTGCGGGGCTCGCGTGAGCGGCCCGCGTGCGCCGCGCCGCCGGATGCGGCGGTGATGCGCGCACCTTTCGAGGATGCGCTCACATTTCCTACTGGGGGGTAGGCCCGCCAGGAGTCCTTGCTATACCTTGCGTCTAACAAGCGGGACGGAAGGCGGCCGCGCGAGGCACGCGCCCAGCCGCTCGCGCGATACCGCCGCCATGCCTTCAGCCGGGTACGGCATATGACGGCCCGTCCCCTGAGCAGCTGTGACAGCGCCGAGGAACTTCACGACGAACCGAGGAGCCGCACCATGGCAAGCAGCACCGTCCGGCCGGACGCGCAGGACCGGCCCCCCGAGGACGACCTCACCCGCCGCCTGCTGGAATCCGCGGCGACACTCGCCTACGACCCCGCCACCGAGGTCGACTGGGACACCCCGCTGGACAAGGCGTACCACGGAGCGAGTCCGGAGTGGAGCACCCTGTACGGCACCGCCTACTGGGCGGAGCTGACGGAGGAGCAGCGCACGGAGCTCACGCGCCAGGAGGCGGCGTCGGTCGCCAGCACCGGCATCTGGTTCGAGATGATCCTGCAGCAGATGATCCTCCGTGACGTCTACGCGAAGGACCCGACGAGCGCGGACGTCCAGTGGGCCCTGACCGAGATAGCCGAGGAGTGCCGGCACTCGATCATGTTCGCCCGCGGGGCGCAGAAGCTGGGCGCCCCCGCCTACCGCCCGCACCGCCTCGCGGTGGAGCTGGGCAGGGCCTTCAAGACACTCGCGTTCGGCGAGGCGGCGTACGCGGCGATCCTCGTCGCCGAGGAGGTCCTCGACGTCATGCAGCGCGACTGGATGCGGGACGAGCGGGTCGTGCCCTTCGTCCGCACGATCAACAACATCCATGTCGTCGAGGAGTCCCGGCACATGAAGTTCGCCCGCGCGGAGACCCGCAGGCACCTCGGCGGGGCCGGGCCGGTCCGGCGTCGCGTCAACGCGCTGGTCATCGCCATAGCCTCGTACGTCATCGTCACGAGCATGGTCAACAAGGGCGTCTACGCCAACGCGGGGCTCGACCCGGAGCGCGCCATCGGCGAGGCGAAGGCCAACGAGCACCACAAGTCGATGATGCGCTCCAGCTGTTCGGGCCTCATGGACTTCCTGGCCTCCGCCCGCCTGCTCACCAAGCCCGCCCTGGTGTTCTACAAGCGCGCCCACCTGATCTGAGCGGACGACATGACCTACGCCATCACCCAGACGTGCTGCAGCGACGCCACCTGTGTCTCGGTGTGCCCCGTGAACTGCATCCATCCGACGCCCGAGGAGGCCGACTTCGGCCGGACGGAGATGCTGTACATCGACCCGAAGTCCTGTATCGACTGCGGCGCGTGCGCCGACGCCTGCCCGGTGGACGCGGTCTTCCCGCTGGACGGCCTGCCCGCCGCACAGCGTGAGTACGGCCCTCTCAACGCGGCCTACTTCGCGGACCGGGAGCCGGCGTCGGAGCCCGACGGGCCGAACTTCCACGTGTGGGGCGGGCCGTCCTTCGAGCGGACCCTGCCGTCGGACTTCGGTCCGCTCCGGGTCGCCGTGGTCGGCACGGGACCTGCGGGCATGTACGCCGCCGAGGACCTGCTGCTGCACACCGGCGCCGAGGTGACCCTGATCGACCGGCTGCCCGTCGCGGGCGGCCTGATCCGCTACGGCGTGGCGCCCGACCACATGTCGACCCGGAAGGCCGGCGACACCTTCGCGAGGTTCCACACGCACCCCAGGGTGCGCATGCACCTCGGTCTGGAGGTCGGCCGGCACGTCACCCCCGGGGAACTGGCGTCGCACCACGACGCGGTGATCTACGCGGTCGGCGCCCCGGCGGGCCGCCGCCTCGGGATACCGGGTGAGGACCTGCCCGGCAGCATCCGCGCATCGACCTTCGTCTCCTGGTACAACGCCCACCCGGACGTCGCCGCGGACGCGGTCGACCTGTCCGCGGAGCGGGTCGTGGTGGCCGGCAACGGAAACGTCGCCCTGGACGTGGCGAGGATCCTGCTCTCGGAACCCGGCGACCTGGCGGCCGGTGACATCGCGGGCCACGCGCTCCACGCCCTTCGGGCCCGCGCCGTGCGCGAGGTGGTGGTGCTCGGGCGCCGCGGTCCCGGAGACGCGGCGTACACGAGGTCGGAGCTGCTCGCGCTGAAGCATCTGCCGGGCGTGGACCTGGTCGTGGACGACCACGACCCGAGGGTGGGCGCGGCGATCGACGCCGCGCTCCCCGGCGAACGGGCCGCGCTGCTGGCGGGTACCGTGCGCGAGCGGGTGGACTGGTCGCTCCCGCCGTCCGCAGGGCGCCGCATCGTGTTCCGCTTCCACTCCTCGCCGCTTGAGGCACTCGGCGACGGCGCCGTCACCGGTGTGCGGGTCACGGAGGCGGGGAGCGGCGCGGAAGCCCGCGAGATCCCGGCCGGCATGCTGCTGAGCGCCGTCGGCCAGCGCGGTGTCGCGGTCGAGGGACTGCCGTTCGACGAGGCGACCGGCACCGTTCCGCATGCGGCGGGAAGGGTGGCGGGCCGGCCGGGGACGTACGTCGTGGGGTGGATCAAGCGGGGCCCGTCGGGCGGCATCGGCGCCAACAGGACGTGCGCCGCCGAGACGGTCGGCGCCCTGCTGGAGGACGCCGTCAGGGGCGCACTGCCGTCACCGGATCACGGGGCCAGGGCATTCCAGCGGCTCGCCCGGCGCCGTAACCGCGAGATCGTGGACGCCCGCGGCCTGGCGCGGATCGAGCGAGCCGAACGGGCACGGGGAGACCGGGACGGACGCCCCAGGCTGAAACTGGCGACGACTCCAGAACTCGTCGCGGCGGCGAAGGGCCGCCGGCGGGCGGCGGGCTGAACCCTCCTCGCCCGCGCGCACCCCGCCCCCGGCCCCGCCGACCCTGTCGGCGGGGCCGGGGGCGTTCTGCTCTCCTCCATGACGCGGCATCAACTCCGTTCGGCAGCAACCGCATTACACACTAAGGTTAGGCTTGCTTAACTAAGCATTCGAACCGCATCGCGGTATCCGAGGAGGAAGAACCATGCACCTGCCGGCCTCCCCCGGGACGGAACGCGAGACACCGAGCCCCCAGGGCCCGGGGAGGCCCGGCCCGACGGCACCCCCGAGCGTGCTCGGCCTGAACGCCTACCTCATGTACGCCGCGGGCAAGGCCGCGCGCCGCAGACTCGCCGAACGGCTGTCGGCCCACGGGCTGCGCCTGTGGCATCTCACCATCCTGGCCATGCTGGAGGAGACCGGCCGGGTGTCCAAGGGGGACCTCGCCTCCCGGCTGGACATGAACCAGAGCGACCTCACCAGAACGGTCACCGACCTCGACAGGGCCGGTTACGTCGAGTGCGCCCGCGACCCCTCCGACCGCCGCCGGATCGAGGTCACCCTGACACCGGCGGGCAGGTGCGCCCTGACCGCACTCAACGCCGACATCTCGGCGGCCGAGTCGGAGCTGCTGGCCCCGCTGACCCCGGACGAACGCGAGCGCTTCTCCCTGCTGCTCCGCCGCGTGCACGCGCACATCGAACGGGACAGGGCGGGCACCGCCCCCGACGTCACCCCCGGCGGGTCGGGATCACTTCCCGGCCGCGAATGAGAGGCCCCCAGGGGGTGCGCCCCGGCGAACGGAACCGAGTGAACGAGCGTTCTCGTGTGTGGTTAACATATGAGCACCGCCTAGCTCGAAAGATGGACTTGTGACTGCCACCGAGGACTCGTTCACCAATTGGAAGACCCGTGAGGAGATCGCGGAGTCGATGATCCCGATCATCGGGAAGCTGCACCGGGAGCGGGACGTCACAGTCCTGCTCCACAGCCGCTCCCTGGTGAACAAGTCGGTGGTCAGCATTCTCAAGACCCACCGCTTCGCCCGGCAGATAGCCGGCGAGGAGCTCTCGGTCACCGAGACGCTGCCCTTCCTGCGCGCACTGAGCGCCCTCGACCTCGGCCCGTCCCAGATCGACCTCGGAATGCTCGCCGCGACCTACCGGAGCGACGACCACGGTCTGTCGGTCGAGGACTTCACCGCAGAAGCCGTGGCCGGTGCCACCGGCGCCAACAAGACCGAGCGCCGCGAGTCGCGTGACGTCGTCCTGTACGGCTTCGGCCGCATCGGCCGCCTGCTGGCCCGCCTGCTCATCGAGAAGACCGGCTCGGGCAACGGCCTGCGACTGCGCGCCATCGTCGTACGCCGGGGGGCCGGGCAGGACATCGTCAAGCGCGCCTCCCTGCTGCGCCGCGACTCGATCCACGGGCAGTTCCAGGGCACCATCACCGTCGACGAGGCGAACGACCGGATCATCGCCAACGGCAACGAGATCCAGGTGATCTACTCCGACGACCCGACGACCGTGGACTACACGGCGCACGGGATCAAGGACGCCATCCTCATCGACAACACGGGCCGCTGGCGCGACCGCGAGGGACTGTCCAAGCACCTGGTCCCCGGCATCGCGAAGGTCGTGCTGACCGCGCCGGGCAAGGGGGACGTCCCCAACATCGTCCACGGCGTCAACCACGAGACGATCAAGCCGGACGAGCAGATCATCTCCTGCGCCTCGTGCACCACCAACGCGATCGTCCCGCCGCTGAAGGCGATGGCGGACAAGTACGGCGTACTGCGCGGTCACGTGGAGACCGTCCACTCGTTCACCAACGACCAGAACCTGCTGGACAATTACCACGACTCCGACCGCCGTGGCCGCTCGGCGCCCCTGAACATGGTCATCACCGAGACGGGTGCCGCATCGGCCGTCACCAAGGCGCTGCCCGACCTCGACGCCAGGATCACGGGCAGTTCGATCCGCGTGCCGGTGCCCGACGTCTCCATCGCGATCCTCAACCTGCAGCTCGCCCGCGCCACCGACCGCCAGGAGGTCCTCGACTACCTCCGCAACGTGTCGCTGACCTCGCCGCTCCGGCGGCAGATCGACTTCATCACCGCTCCCGACGCGGTCTCCAGCGACTTCATCGGCTCGCGCCACGCCTCGATCGTCGACGCGGGCGCGACGAAGGTGGAGGGCGACAACGCGATCCTCTACCTCTGGTACGACAACGAGTTCGGCTATTCCTCCCAGGTCATCCGGGTCGTCCAGCACGTCTCCGGTGTGGAGTACCCGACCTACCCGGCTCCGGCGGTCTGACCCCGCGAACCGGCCGAAGGCCCCCGGCGACGGGGGCCTTCGGCGCGAGCCGAGGCCTTCGGTCGCACCGGGCCGCCCCGACCCCGCCGACGGCGCGAAGGGCCCTTTCCGGCCGCCACGCCCCTGGAGTACGCGGCCGGCGTCCCGTCCTTGGATAACGTCCCGATATGACCAGAACCGAGGGGCACATCCTCAAAGAGGCCGACGACGCGATCCGAGCCGTCGTCGCGGGAGTTCCCGCGGACGGCCGGCACCTGAAGACCCCCTCTCTCGCGCGGGCACTGCGGCCGGTGGCCGACGCCCTGGCGGAGCCGTTGCGGGGTTTCGCCTTCGGCCCGGCGATCGAGCCGGCTCCCGGCGCCGACGCGGCGAGCTCACTGCTCGACCACCTGGGCCGCAGGGCGGACTGGACGGCCTGACCGACCCGCCCCACCGGCAGGAGACACCTTGTCCGTCCGCAGGGTCGTACCCGACATCACGTCGGAGGCCACGATGGAGGAGAACCGGGAGTTCTACGGCCGCCTCGGGTTCGAGGAGGTCATGAACCTCGGCTGGGTAATGACGCTCGCCTCGCCCACCGACCCCACCGCACAGGTCACCTTCATGGAACGCGACGCCACCGCGTCGGTCGTCCCCGACATGAGTGTCGAGGTGGACGACGTCGACGCTGTCCACGCGGCCGTGCTGACCGCGGGTGCGGAGATCGTCCACCCGCTGCGGGACGAGGCCTGGGGGGTGCGCCGGTTCTTCGTACGGGATCCCAACGGCCGTGTGGTCAATGTGCTGAGTCACGGATGACCGCTGCGGAAGCGGTCCGGGAGCGCGGGCTGCGCTCAGGAACCGTCCGGTGCGCCCGGAGCACGGGCCGCCGGCCCCGACGCACCGGGGGCCGCGACAGCCGCACGCGGGGCGTGCCGCCCCACGACCACCGCCCGGAGTGACGCGGTACACGCCCGGAACCGCGCATGGCCGGCCGCGCTCGGGACAGTGGCTGGAGTGGACCGTCACCGAGCCGTGCCGACGTCGGCAGGGTCTCGGACAGGCGGTCCTCGGACCAGCGGATACCGGAAACGGGCCCTGCGATCGGCTCCCGGGCACGGAAGGCCCGGGAGCACGACCGCCCTGCCCGCCCCCCGTCGACGAGGTGAGAGATGACCAGCCACACAGAAGAGACGTCCACCCCCTCCAGATACGGCGACGCGCTCCACTCCGAGCGCACCGTGCGCCTGCGGCGCCGGCTGGAACGCCTGATCGGGATCGCGGCGACGGAAGGGAACGAGGTCGTCCCGCTCCGCAACGGGGATGAGATCTTCGCGGCGATGCT